>CAYSMK010000019.1:0-102288 GCA_964432205.1 uncultured Geobacter sp.
CAGTTATTACAGGCAAATATCACCTTTTTAGCCGCCATATCCTTAAACTCCTGTCTTGATCTCGGGATTCCCCCTTTTGGACAGCATCCGGTAGAGGCTTTCCCGGCTCAGGTTTGCCTTGGCCGCAACGGTACCCATACCGCCGATTCGGAGCTTTCGCAAATACAAAAGCCGCCCGATCAGCACTCAATGCTGACCTAAGCGGCTCAATAAATCACGATGTCACACGCCGGTGAAAACATCCGTCCCCTCCGGAAAAACCCATCACAAGAACTACATGAAGGTTTTTTATACTCCGTAGGATGCGGAGTCAACCGGTTCTATGACAAGGGAATCCTCGGCGACATGCTGCTCCCGGATGGTATGGAACTGATCAAACGCTAGCGTCTCCTGGTCACGGCAACCACGCTGGCCCCCTTGCCGAACATCCCCTCATGTTTGACGACCTCCAGACTTACCAGCTCCCGCGCTGCGGGATCGTAAAAATAATCGGCCAGGTACTGCTCGTTCTCCTCGGTCTGCCAGCCCTTTTCCATGCTCGACCCGTTCCAGCGCAAGCCAACCATGCGACTCGCGTTGAATGTCCGGCTCTTGCCCATGCTCCAGGAACCGACATTCTGCGGGACAACGATCTCCCCCTCCGGGGTCACGGAGATCCGCTGCTGGAGAAATATCCACCGGTACGGATCGCTCCCGTACTTGACGTCGGTCAGATCCGTGCGCTTGAAGGCCAGTTCCGTACCGCCGTACTTTTCCTTGCTCCGCCACAACTCCTCACCATCGGCCGCATGAACGGCCAGGTTGCCGTCGTCGCTCAACAGAACGAACAGCACGTTCCCGGCCCCGTCCCTGAACCGGCTGAAATTGTACAGCATCGCCCCCCGCGGCAGCTTGACCGGATTCTGCAGCGTGTAGGCGGTCCCATTCCAGGCCACCTCCCGCACGTCGCCGAAAAAGTCGGCCTTGAGTGCCATCTCCTGGGCGTACAGCTTCACGTTCCCGTCGTCCAGGGCAATGCTCCGGAAGAAATAGGGGAGCTTGTCGGCCTTTCTCACCAGGGTGTCATTACTGACAACCCAGACCTGGGACACCAGTGCATCGCCGTTGAATATCGTCACATACGCTTCCGGCCTGCCATCGCCGTCGAGGTCGGCGCTGTCCACGCCGAGCAGTTGCTCGTCGACGCTGAACGGAACCTCGGCAACCTGTCGCAGCTCCTTCCCGGTCCTGAACAGCTTGAGGACGTGTCCGCCGGCGACGAAGAGCTCGCGCTCGCCGTTTTCGGACCGCCTGCCAGGGGCAATGCCGATGAAACTCCCGGTCAGCCGTTGACTGAGCCACCGGGTTCCCGTGGTGGCTGCTCCGGCTCCGCTTAAGACCGTGCCGGCCGCTGGCGGTCCGAGGCTGTTGCCGGCCCGACTGGCGGGAGCGACCGGTACCGTCTGCGGCAACGCCCTGTCGGCCGAGGAGGCACTGATCTGCGCTGCCAGCCCGGCGGCCAGCTTCCCCAGGGCCGGGAGCAGCTGTCCCTGGTCGTCCCCTTCCACATAGTCCCGCCCTACCGTCCTGCCCGCTGCATCACTGGCCACGGCGTCCAGGCTGAAGAGTTTTCCGGCCTGCGTGTAGCGGCCCGTCACCACGACATCGGCGTCGGCACGCGTCCCGACGACCGTGACCCCGCCTTTGCTCAGACGCGAACCGAGCAGATCGGGCAGCAGCCCTTTCATCTCGTCCGGATGATCCGCCCCCACCACCTTGAATTCAGCGACATACGTCCTGATCTGGCCGGCGCCGGCCACCGGCAGAAATACCAGCCCCAGCAGCAGGACAACAAACAACGAGCGCATCTTCATACCGGACCTCCACCTGCGAAACCGCTGCCCGCACGTTCAGGTAATCCCCCGAACGTGCGGGCAGCGGAACAATGAACTACTTCCCGCCGCCTTTGAGGAGGTCGTCGAGCAGATCGTTCGCTTCCTTCAGTTTATCCTGAAGTTTCTTGATCTCTTCGGCCGAGTAGACCGTTTTGCCCTTCTTGATCTCCTTCTGCAGCAGCTTGATCTTCTTCTGGATGCTGTCCGCCTCGTTCTTGCACTCTTTTGAGCTGAGCAGACACTGGTCCTTCTCCGCCGGGCTCATCTGCTGGGCGAACAGCGGAACCGACACGGTCAGGAGCAATCCCATAACAAACAGCAAGCCGATCCTTTTCATAAAACCTCCGTCTGAGTTGAGTATTTGCAGAAAGTAAACAAATTGAGCGATTGAAACACAGAGACACAGAGAACACGGAGTAATCACAAAGTTTTTCAAGATTTTTTGTTGATTTTCTCCGTGACCTCTGTGTCTCCGTGTTGAACTGCGTTTTGAGGTCTGATTGCCTTTGACCGGACGCCCACACTAAAAGCTGTACACCAGCATCAGGCTGGTCGAATACGGGTCGTTGGGAGTCGCGCCGCTTAAGGCAACCCCTTTGTAGTAATCGCCGAGGATCACATAGGCCCCGCGCAGGCTGGCCGTCACGTTTGCATTGAACTTGTAGCCGATGGCGGCGTTGATCTCCGTGCCCAGGTAGTTGCTTGAGTTCCTGACGCCGGTTGCAAGGTTGACCGGCTTGTTGGCATTTTCCTCCGCAACGAGGGCAAAGCCCACATTGGCACCGGCAAATACCTTTTCGCTCAGGTTGGTGTCGTAGCCGGCAGAGCCGAAAATGACCCCCTGGTCGAGGTTGTTGATGGTCGCGATGAACGACTTCCCGGAAGCCCCGGCGAACTGGTCCTTCCTGAGCATTCTCATGTCGGAAGAATAGTCGGTTTCGGTTCCGCCGTCCAGGTCCTGCACATCGCGGAACGCCTTGCTGCCGCCGGAATCCTTGTCGCCGGAGGCGTAGAGGAACGAGGCCTTCACCGTGCCGGCATCCAGCTTGGCCCGAGCATTCAGACCGCCGGCAAACGCGCTGATGTTGCGGTCTTTGCCGGTTGCCAGTTCCGTGAGATCACCGAACTGGTAGAGCAGGTAGCCATTGAGCGTGGCCACGCCGATCTTTGCCATCGAATTGACCCCCAGCGTATGGACCGTCTCGGTCGGGATGGTCCGTGGGCTGCCGGCCAGATACTTGGTATCCGAGGTTGTCGGGTCGTTGAGCATGTAGTAGCTGCCGCCAATGGTCAGCTCTTTGTTCACGGTGTAGCTGCCGTCGAGAATGACCAGATCCCTGGGGTTGTGGCCGAAGGGGGTCGTGGCGGAATCGTCGAGCCTGAACCACCCGAGAGAGAGGGCCAGATCGTTGATGGTCGTCGAGCCGATCACGCCGCCCATCTGTGTGTCGACGAAAATGCCGTCGTACGCATCGGTCCAGGGCTGAATACCCATCTTGACGTTGATCCCGCCAACCGGGAGATTGAAATCCAGGTAGGCTGCCCGGGTTTCCAGGTTTACCGTGTCACTGCCGATCCCACCACCCAGCTTGCGCTTGGTATCGTAGGCGCCGTTACCCCAGCGGGAATCGATCTTGAAGTCGGTCTTCAGCTTGAAATCGTCGTTCAGTTTGGCCGAGTACTTGAGCCTGATCCTCTGCTCGACATAGCTGTTGGTCGGGGCGTTCCTGTCCTGGCCGGCAGGGTTGTACTGATTGAAGGTGCCATCGTCGAAATTCGTGACAAACGTCTTCATCCGGTATGCGCCATGGAACTCGTTTTCCAGCGCCATAGCCGGGATTGTCGTTGCTACGGCCACTGTGCAGGCCGCAGCAACTGTCACTGCATGTTTCAAACGCTTCATTCTAGCCTCCTTGATGTGTGGTATCAGGTACCGGACGCTCCACTCCCACCCGAATGGAGACATCCGGCTCAAAGAAGGCTGCAACACGGGTGGTTGCCACAGCGCATCACTGCTATTGTTCCGGCACATGGGCCGGATATGGATTGTGCTACGAACGGTTCCGCTATCAGGCAAGGACCGAAGGTTACGGCCCAACTCATTCAACGGCGCGCCTTGCCACTGACCTCCTCAATCCTGATGCAGACGACCAGCGTGCCGGCCACTGCCTGCTCATCATACGTCCAGCTATCGTTGCTGTACTGCTGCATGATACGGTCGAGTGCCGCCTTCTTGGCATGGCTGTCCGTCACGATTTCCGCCACGCCGGATCCTATGACACTTTCGTATCTCATCCCCCAGCTGCACGCCTGATCCGAGGAGATCACCTCTTCGAGGATGTCGAACTCGAAGCAGACGCGGCTGTTCCTGCGCAGGATGTCGAGCTTCCTCCCTTCCGAAGCAGCGTGGACATACAGACAGTGCCCGTCATAACCGAAGCTCAGGGGGACGATGTACGGCTGACCGTCATCGCACAGCCCCAACCGGCAGACCTGGCACCGCCTGATGATAGAGTCGATGGCATCCCTATCCCGAATTTCTCTCTCTTTCCTGCGCACTTGATTTCTCCTCCGGTTTGTCGGGAGCGATTACGGTCAATGGGACATGAGCACCGGGACGGTCATATGCTTGAGGAGATGACGCGCCACGTCGCCCAGCGACGGTGTCCCGAGACGTACGTGCGCAAATGCCCCCATGACAAGTAGCGTGCTTCCTTCCACGGCGATCCGGTTCAGCAGCACGTCACCGATCCCTATGTCTGTTGCGGCAACATCCTTCGGGTGGGACTTGATGCCGTGGGCCGCCAGATGCTCACAGAGCCACCTGCCGGCTTTGTTGCCGGCATCCCCGGTATTCATCTCCAGGACGCAGACTTCCCCGGCGTGCTGCAGAAGCGGCAGCGCATCATTGACCGCCCGGGTTGATTCCCGGCCTGCCTTCCAGGAGATCATGGGCCGTTCGCTCATGATGCCGTGACTTCCGGTATACGGAACAATGAGGACCGGCCGGCCCGACCCCAGGATCACCCGCTCGGGGAGACCGTGCGGGACGCTGCCGTCCACGTCACCCTGCTGGTCCTGGCCCACGATCACCAGATCGACGTAGTGGGCGTGGAGGTTGACTATCTCCGCCACGGTGACACCGACCACGTTCCACTCCACCCCGATCCATTTGGCAACAACCTTGTCACGGCCGGTCACGGCGTCAAACATTCCCTGAACCTCCGCCGCCCTCACCTGCACATCGTCATGCATCGGCTCGTAGAAGGGGTGGGTGATCACATGCAGTCCCGCCAGGCTCGCACCGTGCTGCCGGGCCAGAGCCACTGCCAGTTCCAGCCTCGAAGCGCATTGCGGCGAATTGTCCAGGACAACGAGTATTTCCTTCAGTGACATTGTCAAACCTCCTCAAGTTGCTGGTATTACTGCCGCGCCATCTTCCTGGCCAGGTGTCCCTTGAGCATCTCCTCGAAATCCGCCTCCCGGTCACCGCAATAGACCAGTGATGAGCCGATCTCCGCCGCCAGGATGGCGAACTGGTATTTGGCCGGCAGATCCTTCACCCGTGAGCCATAGGCAGGCTCCTCCCGCAGCAGCCTGGGCAGGTGGTCGAGGATCGCCTGGCGGAACAGCGGCTCCTCACAGAGGTGGGGGTTGCGCTGGAAGAAGTTGAACAGCCGGCTGTAGTGGGCGTTGATCTCCTGGCTGATGGCGTCCGAGATCTCGGTGTAGAGCAGGTTGCACCCCGGCTCCCGGTGGCGGCGCAGGATGAGCCGCGCCTCGTCCCCGGCCCGCTTTTCCAGGATCTCCAGCACGTCGGCCACGTACCGCTCCTTGTTGGCCAGGAACTCCTCCTCGGTCAGGAGCAGGTTGGCGATGATCTCGTAGGAGGAGGAGATGACCCCGCACTTGTTGGCCGAGGCGTCCCGCATGATGACGATCCCCCGCCGCTGCATCTGGGTCCGCGCCTCGGGGGTGATGAACGAGTTGGCCCCCTCAACGATGGCCCGGGTGGTCGGCGTGCCGTCCTCACGGAAGAACCGCTGCCAGTTGTCCTTGTCGATGGTCTCCGGCCGGCCCCCGGCCGGGATGAACAGGTCGGTGGGGACCGAGAAGATCAGCGTGCTGAACTCCCGGTGGAATTCGTCCATGGTGACCCACTGCTCCTCGGGGCCGGAGTCGATGCAGACGACCCGCTTGAACAGCTCCCGGAGCCCTTCGGTCCGCTGGTGCCGCCGGTAGAGGATGAACCCGCCCGGATGGAGCCGGGCAGGATCGAAGGCGTCCAGGTCATGGGCGAGGACGAGCCGCCCCACCTCCTCCCGGTCCAGCCCCTCGGGGTCGAAGACGGCGCCGGTCCCGTCCAGGATCAGCTTGATCTTCGCCTTGGGGCACCGCTCCAGGAGGATCCGTAGGGCGTTGCCGGCCACGTCGCCGTTGGGGCCGCCGGTGAATTTCACCGAGAACGGCTCGGTGCGGATAGCGATCCCCAGTGCCTCCATGGTGATCTCGGCAAAGGTCATGACCCCGGTGGAGGTGACGCCGTACTCCTTGTGGTTGATCCCGATCCGCTTGCTGGACATGATGCCGTTGCCGAGCAGGTACCCCCGCTTCATCGACTGGCGGGCGATCATCTCGATCATCACGTCGTGCATGTTCTCGTCGGGGCCGAGCTCGATCGGCTCGTCTTCCCTGTAGTAGTCCACTACCCGCGGGTCCCTCGCCGTGCCGCCGTCGGTGACGAAGATGTCCAGGAAGGCGTTGGTGAGGCCGAACTGGAGCTTGTAGAGGCGCTGGTTCACCAGCTCCTGGTCCTCCAGGCCGGCGGCGTCCAGCACCACCACCATCTTCGAGCCCCCCTCGTAGATGTCCTTGTTCTTCAGGTGCTGGGTGTGGGCCAGGACGTAGACCTCCCGAAACAGGGTGCAGGCGCAGGTGACGTAGTCGTCCCGGTTCCTGGTGATGATGGTGCGCCAGCCCCCCCGGGCGATGTCGGAGAAGCCGATGTGATAGCCGGCGCCGTACCGGCCGAAGAAGAAGGTGATCCTGAACGGCACCTCCGGGGGGAGGTCGGCGATGTATTCGGGGTTGAGCTCGGAGAGGTAGGCCGGGTCCAGGCGGAAGGCCAGGGCGTGCTTTTCCGGCACGAAGAAGTTGGTCTTCAGGGTGTTCCGGATGAAGGTGATGCAGCAGCGGAAGATGGCGCGCCGGATGTCGTCGATGTAGCGGTGACCGGTGTTGTACTCCTCGATGAAGCGGACCGTTTCCTCCAGGGTCTGCCGGTAGAGCGCCTCCCGCCCCGCAATCCCCGGTTCGAATCGCGTGCGGAAGAGCCGCGTCAGCTGCAGGGCGATGTCCGGGTGGGAGTGGAAGGCCCGCATCACGTCCTCGTAGCCGAACGGGTCGGGATGGTGGTGGGCCAGGTTGGTGTGACAGAAGGAGATGAAGGCGTTCACCAGGGACCCCTCCTCGCCGGTCATCACCTGGCGGGTGACGAACTCCCGGTAGGTGGGGGAGCCGGTGGAGAGGATCTGGGTGTTGTACAGCTCCTTCTGCAACCGGTCGAACAGCTCCGATCCCTTGGCCAGCGCCCGGTCGTCCCTCCTGCGCACGTAGAACGTGCCGAGGAAATAGGGATGAACCCCATTGGAGATGGTGAGGCAGTAGGCCCTCTTGACCCCGAAGTCGAGCCGGTTGAACACCTCCATGGTCTGCACCAGGAAGTCGTTCTGCGGCGGGTTGCCGACGGCGAACAGCACCCGGGTTTCGCCCCGCTCGGCAAACCCTTCCGCATCCTCCACATCCAGGTAGATGCCACCCTGCCGGTTGGCCTGCTGGTACAGCCAGAGGATCTGGGCCACCCGCTTGGGGGGGGAGAGCCGGATGTACTGCTCGTTGTTGAGCCAGAGGATCCGGAGCAGACGGTCAAGGTCGTCCTGGTCGAAATGGGGATAATGCTCCACCAGGGCAGCGGCTATCCCGTCCCGAATCGTTGCCGGGATCAGAGCCTCCCCTGCCCCTGCGATCTCCCGGGGCGCCTTGCGGTCGAAATCGAACCGCTGGACCTCCAGCCCGTGCTCTAGGCCGGGGATGTTCCCGTAGGAATGGGTGAACTGGGCATAGGAAATCTCCCGTTCCTGAAGCGTCCGCAGGGTGTCGTAGAGGGAGCCGGGCAGGTTCAGCCGGGCCAGGATCAGGGTCCTGTCCCGGTCCGCCAGCAGGAGCCGCTGGTTCTGCCCCAGGGTGCGGAGTCCGGTGGCCAGGCTGGCAACGGCCCCGGTCTCTTCCTGCATGGTGATCGGAAAATACGGGTCCATCTGCTGCCGGAGCCAGGCAAGACTATCGTCCGCCTCCCCCCCCAACTCGGTTATCCTCTTCCTGACGTTCGCGTAGAGTATGGTTTCGGGTTCTACTTTCATGCGCTCACCTATTTATTCGCTGGGTTAAGTCTACTTTTTGTTCGGGGATTCTTCCCGATGTCGTGATCGAATTTCGACATGTAGTTCCCTTCGACTCCGCTCAGGGAGCCGGCGTGCACTGAGCGGAGTCGAAGCGCGGTGGCTTGCTAATCCGGCAACAGCCCTTTCATCTCTTCCCTGAACAGTGCCCAGACCCTCTGCTTCAACTCGGCAAAGAACTCAGGGGTGATGAAACCGGGGAGCGTAACCTTGGAATTCGGGCGCTCGAATACCTGGGAAGGGAGCGTATATTCCTCATCCGTGTACCCCTGGCGCAACTCCAGGGCCAGACCTCTCAGGTAGGCGCGGCGCACGGCGGCGACGATCTCCCCGGAAGTCACCTCGAGGCCGGTAGCCTCCAAGATCGCCCTGGCGATCAGGTCGTGCCCCATGCCGACGCCGACGAACTTGCACAGCCCGATCATGTCGTATCCCACCTGCAGGAGTCCCTGCCGGGTGATCACCTCGACCCAGTCGTCGAGCCCGGTTTTCCCCTCCTTGGCGAGGTACATGTGCGTGCCCATGGACATGTGACCGCCGGCAATGGCAAAGGCATAGCCGGGATTGGTATCGGGGAGGTAGGCGGGAAGCTCCAACCCCTTCACCTGCATGGCATAGGAGCTCTCCCCCAGCTGTCCGGCGAGTTTTTTGACTCCCTGGCCGATCGCACTGCACTCCCCCTGGCCGGTCTGCACCATCAGCGACCGGATCCGCTCGAACTGGCCGAAGGTGGCGCCGTTCAACAACGGCCCGTCGGGATGACGACTGTTGTAGTCGAGCACGTAGGAGATGGTGGTGCCAAGCGAAATGGCATCCATGCAGAGGAGGTCGCACAGGTGGACCAGTTCGGCCACCAGGACGCTGTCGTTGATGCCGAGGTTCGAGCCGAACAGGATGAGCGGCTCGAAATCGAACTTGGCCGCCAGCGCCCCCTGACTACCGTCCTGATTGCGGTGAAAGAGATTGTTGTGGCAGCGGATGCCGCACCGGAAACAGGCCTCGCTCCGGATGTCGAACTCCTTTTCCACCTCTGTACGGAAGAGCCCCTCGACTTCATCCCCCCCCCGGGGCGAGAAGTTGTATTCCGGCACGGCATGGAACGCCTGCAGCACATCGATATTGGCCCAGGTCCCCCCCTGTCCACCCTGGCTGACCGGCTGAAACCGTGCGGAACCGCCGTTCTTCAGCACATCCCGGTTGACGTCCCGCATGCCGGGGGTGATGCCGCCAAGCTTGCTGGTGCCCAGGGCAACGATGGCGATGAGGTTCTTGTACCCCATGATGCTCCCCATCCCCCCCCGCCCCGCGAAGCGTGACTTGGCCTCACCGGACTTCAGCTGGTTGTCGGTGCTCAGGGCGATCGCCCCCATGGTCACCTGGGCATAGTTTTCGCCCCCCGGGCCGATGACGGCAAAATGGCCGTCTGGATACTCCCGGTGCAGGGCCATGATCTTCGCGTGACTGTCCAGCCCCAGCAGGTGCCCGGCCCCCTTAAGCTCCACCTCCGCCCCGTGCTCCCCTTCACGGAACACCGCATAGACCGGCGCATCGGAGCGATGCTCGAAGATCACCTCGTCAATGCCGGTCCATTTCAGCTTGCTGCCGAAATTGCCGCTGCCGGTGGACCAGATGGCGGAAGGGAGCCCCTTGTCGGAGCGCTTGAGGGGACTGTAGGCGGAGAAATAGGCCCTGAGGCCGGTCATGACCGTAGAGCCGGTCAGAAGCCCGGTATTCAGGATCAGCGGATTCTCCGGGGAGTACGCGTCCGTGATCCGCCGGCCGGCCAATATCTGATACGACCGGCCAAAACCGCCCAGAACATCTTCCAGGTTGCGGCAGGGGATATCCTCAATGGTCGAGCTCCCGGTTGCCAGATCTACCGTACACCGTCGGTAGAGTACTGACGAGGGATCAGCGGCCGGATGTCGAGTCAGTATGCGCATCGCTTCTCCTTGGGTCTGATTGACTCGTCTTCTCTCATAACAGATGTTTTCTCTGCGAACCTCTGTGTCCTCTGTGGTTCAAAAAGGTTCAGCCACCTTCGAGCATCGGGAGGAAGGAGATCGTGTCGCCATCGTGCACCTCCTCGTCCAATGGGGCATGGTACCCGTTTCGCAACCGGATGAGGTACTCCTCCGGAATCCCCAGATCCTGCGCAATCGAGGCGATCGTGCTGTGATCCGGGTACTCGCGGACCGCCGATACGAACCGTCCGATACGAAACGAGGCGTAAAGCTTCACGGTCACCTGCACGTTATTAACCCCGAGGGTGCTAGAACCCCAGGTACGCCTCACGGATCGACTGGTCGGCCTCCAGCTCGCTGCCGGTCCCCTGGCCCACGATCCGGCCGTTCTCCATGACGTAGCAGTAATCGGCCACCTTCAGGGTCTGGTGGACGTTCTGCTCCACCAGGAAGATGGTGAGTCCCTGGCTGTGCAGGTCCTGGATGACGTTGAAGACCTCCTTGACCATGAGCGGCGCCAGTCCCAGGCTCGGCTCGTCGAACATGATCACCTGCGGGTCCTGCATCAGCGCCCGGCCGATGGCGACCATCTGCTGCTCCCCCCCCGACAGGGTCTCGGCGGTCTGGTCGCGTCGCTCCTCAAGGCGGGGAAAGATTTCAAAGACCCGTTTCAGGGTCTGGGCGCGCTTCCCCTGGGCCCGCTTCAGATACGCCCCGACCAGGAGGTTCTCCTCCACCGTCATCTTGGGAAAGAGCTGCCGCCCTTCGGGCACCAGGGTGATCCCCAGGTCCACCACCCGGTGTACCGGCCAGCCGCTGGTTACCGTACCGCAGTATTCGATCCGCCCCTCTTCCAGCCCCACCAGCCCGCAGATCGCCTTCAGGGTCGTCGTCTTGCCGGCCCCGTTGGCCCCGATCAGCGCCACCAGCTGCCCTTTCTTCACCGAAAAGGAGATGTCCCAGAGCGCCTGGATGTCACCGTATTTGACCGATATGGATGAAACGTCGAGTACTTTCATGCCGCTGCCTCTCCCAGATATGCTTCGATAACCATCGGGTCCTGCGCCACCTCAGCCGGCGCCCCTTCCGCTATCTTCTCGCCGAAATTCAGCACCACCAGCCGATCGCTGATACTCATGATGACCCGCATGATATGCTCCACGATCAGGATAGTGATCCCCTGGCTCTTGAGCCTGAGGATCAGCTCCACCGTCCGGTCCGCCTCGGTCGGGTTGAGCCCGGCCACCACCTCGTCGAGGAGGAGGAAGGACGGTTCGAGGGCCAGGGCCTTGCCGATCTCCAGCCTTTTCCGCCCCGCCAGGGTCAGGCCGGCAGCGGAAACATGGGCGCGATCGGCCAGGCCGGTCGTCTCCAGGATCTGCCAGGCATGCTTTTCCGCATCCGCCCGCTTCGGATAACGGAGAAAGGAGGCGATGACCACGTTCTCCAGGACCGTCAGCCCGGCAAACGGCTTCACCACCTGGAAGGTCCGGCCGATGCCGACCCCGGCCAGCTCATAGGGCGGTCGACCGCTGATATCCTTTCCCTTGAAGACGATGGTGCCTCTCGTCGGGGCGTAATAACCGCTGATGACGTTGAACAGGGTCGTCTTGCCGGCGCCGTTGGGTCCGAGCAGTCCGACGATCTCCCCCTCCTGGACCCGGAAAGAGACGTTGTTGACTGCCGTCAGCCCCCCGAAGCACTTGGTCACCCCGTTAACCTGCAATAGAGGTTCTGCCATGGTCACTCCCCCTCTTCCTGTGGCGCTCGCACGTCAATGATTTTTCCAGCTTCCTGCTTCTTCTGCCGCTTCCCCCCCTTTGACCCCATGAAGGTGCCCCAGACGCCATTGGGCATGAAGACGACGCTCAGGGCGATGAGGGCACCGAGGATGATGAGGTACAGCACCTGGTACTCGGAGAGATAGGCCCAGAAAACGGTCTTGAAGGCGAAGATCACGACGGCGCCGATCACCGGCCCGATCAGGGTCCCCATGCCGCCGAAGACGACCATGACCAGCGCCTGGTCGCTTACCAGGTCACCCAGGGTGGAAGCCGGGTCGATGAAGGTGATCCAGTAGGCGTAGATGCCGCCAAGTATCCCGGTCGGCAACGACGAGAGGACGAACGACTGCATCTTGAGCTTGGTGGGATTGAGACCCAGGGCCATCGCTCCCTGCTCGTCCTCGCGGATCGCCTTCAGCTTCAGCCCGAAGGGAGCCCGCTCCAGGAGGTACCAGAGGATGAGGAAGGTCGCGCCGACCACCCCGAACATGAGGTAGTAGAAAAACTGGGGGTTCAGAAAGGCGGTGAGCCGCATCCCGTCCGGACCGCCGGTGATCTCCATCATCAGCGCCAGCTGCTGGATCGCCCGTGACAGGGCCCAGGTGGCGATGGCGAAATAGGGACCCTTGAGGCGCAGGGTCGGCAGGCCGGCGATAACGGCGCCGATCCCGGCCACGCCCCCGCCGGCCAGCAGGGCAAGGGCGAAGGGCCAGTTGGCCCGCATCATAAGGATGGCGACCGTATAGGCCCCCAGACCGAAGAACGCCCCATGACCGAAGTTCAGATACCCGGTATACCCGGCGATCACGTCGAAGGCTATGGCGAGCCCGATCCACATGATCCCTTCGGTGAGGACCCGCAGGACGAAGGTGTCGTGAATAACCGTTGGCAGGGCCAGGAGCAGGGCCATTACCAGCAGAGCCCATCGGATGTTAAAACCTTTCATGTCAGACTCCCCTACCGAAGAGACCCCTCGGCGAGATCAGCAGTATCGTGTACAGAATTGCAAAGACGGCGAGCAGGGTGTGGCCCGGATTGAAGTAGATCAGGAAGATCGACTGGACCATGCCGAGCAAAAGCGCTGCCCAGGGTACGCCCGCCAGGTATCCCATCCCGGCCAGGACGACCACGAAGAAGGCAAAGATCGTGTACTGCGGCCCCATCTGGGCGCTGACGGAGAGGATGCAGCCGATCAGGACGCCGGTCATGGCGCTGATCCCCACGTAGATGGCGTAGACGTAGGCCCCGGTCCGCTTGCCGTTGACCCCCATGAGTCCGGCGGCGTCCTTGTGCTGGGCCAGTGCCCGTACCCCGAGGCCGAAGGTGGTCTTTTTCAGGAGGTAATGGAGTATGGCGGTGATGGCCAGGGCATAGCAGAGGCCGGCAAGGCGTATCGTCGGAATGGTCACGCTGATGCCGAGCCGCTCGATCAGGATCGACCCCTCGGAGAACATGGAGGGAATGGAATTGGTGTAGAAACCGAACACGGTCAGGGCCAGCCCCTGGAACATGAGCCCCAGGGCAAAGGTGAAGACCAGCCCCATGAGCAGGGGATTGCCCCGGTTACCGCTCATCACCCGGTGAATGACCGGCTGGATCAGGTAGCCGATCAGGGCGAAGACAATGAAGACGACCGGCAGGAGTATGAACGGGTCCAGATTGGTCCACTTGTTCAGGTAGAAGCCGGCAAAGGCGCCGAACATGATCCATTCACCGACCGCGAAGTCGATGACGTGCATCACCCCGTAGGTAAGTGAGAAGGCGATGGCTATGGTGATGTAGATCCCACCGAGCAGTATCCCGTCGATCAGGGCTTGCGGCAGTAGTTCCATGGTTGTTCCTCCAACAAAGACTTTCGATCTGCATGCAGCGAGTATCAGGAGACGATTCCGGGTTACAGGGGCCGGCGCGATCTTTTGGTTCCGGCTGGTCGGGGCGGTTTTTGCTTGCCCCGGCCAGCCGACGTTTAGCATCTTGACTCCCCCCTCCCGACCTCCCCCCGCTTGGGGGAGGAGCGTTACTCCCTCCCCAGGAGGGGGAGGGCTGGGGAGGGGGTGAGGGCTAGCGGTTCTTCCACTCCTGCATCGGGTACTGGGGCTTCGCTTCCTGGCTGGTGACCGGGCCGACTGCAACTGCCTTGCCGTTCTGGATCTGGATGGTGAGCGGGGTCATGCCGATGTTGGAATGGTAAAACTGGCCGCTGGTGGCGAACTTGACCTTGCCGTAGAAGGTGTCCACATTGATTTCCTCAAGGGCCTTTACCAGCTTGTTGCGCTGGTCCTCGGACATCCCGGGGGTGGCACCGATCTTCTGCAGGGCCGCCTGGAAGGCGATGCCGGCTGCGGACGAGCCTGCCTGGGTGTAGTCGGCCGGCGTCTTGAACGCCTTTTCGGCAGCGGCGGCATAGCTGGCGGCGTTCGGCCAGAGGATCTTGCTGCTGGTCTTGGCGGCAGGGGTCCAGACCGAGGCGCCGAACACCTGGTTGGCATCCTTGCCCAGGGACTGGGTGAAGGCGGGCTCGGTCACGCCGTAGTGCATGAGCAGGGCCTTGGGGGTGTAGTTGATCTGACGGAGAGACTTCACCAGCTTGATCAATTCCTCGTCGTGGCCACCGAAGGCGATCAGGTCGGGCTTCATGCCACGGACCGCCGAAAGGAGCGGGGTCAGGTCCTGGCCGGCCGGAACGATGTTGAACTTGAGAACCTTGATCTTTGCCGCTTCGGCAGCCGCCTTGAACGCCTCGGCAGTCGCCTTGGAGAAGGTGTCGTTGGAGCCGAGGATGACCGCGGTCTTGGGTGCGGGCTTCATTTCGGTCAGGGTCTTGATCGGTGCCGCGCCGGTGAAGTTGACCGGCGGCACGGTGCCGAAGGTATAGTAGAATTTGTTGGTCCAGATCAGGGGGGATTCTGCGGAACCGGTGATCATGGGAATCTTGTACTTCTCGGCGATCGGTGCCACTGCCAGGGTTACCCCTGAGGAGTAGGGACCGAGGATGAAGTCGACCTTCTCCTGGGTAATGAGACGTTCAGCGGCGGAAGCACCTGCTGCCGGGTTGGACTGGGCATCGGCATAGAACAGCTTCACCTGGTACTTCTTACCCTTGATATCGATCCCACCCTTGGCGTTGACCTCCTGGGCCCAGAGGTCGTATCCCCGTTTGGTGACGTTCCCGCCGGTGGCCAGGTCGCCGGAGAGCTCAGTGACGACCCCGACCTTGAAGAAGTTACGCGCCTCCTCGGCGTATGCCGCGGTGGACAGCAGGGCCGAGGTGATGAGAGCAAGGCCTACTCGAATGCTACGTTTCATGTTCTGCCTCCTTTTGGTGATGGTTTCAGCTGATGTGAGCGAGAGCTTTGTGCCCTGCCCTGGTCCTGTTCACGTAAGTTCGCGATTAAATAGAACAAGTTTTTATACACGACATAAAAGCACAAGGCATGCCAGACGGACACGAACGGAATGAGGGAAGAGAGCAACCTGTTAGCCGACTGAAACGAACTGCCGGATAACCTTCTGTAATAACAGTTGCAATGGCTGCAGGCGGCGCGGGACCAAACCGTCCCTGACGGAAGGAATTATGTTCAACGGTAACAAACAGAATAAACAATTGTTCGTAAATCAGGTATTCGACAAGATACCGCTATGCAGATCCGCATATTAACCCTGGCTCACCATTACCCCAGCCCGTATTTCTTCAGCTTCCGGGCAATGGTCGACTGGTTGACACCGAGCACCTCAGCCATCCTCGACTGGTTGCCGTACTGCTCCAGCGCACGGAACAGCATCTGCCGCTCCACGCTTTCCATGGCCTGCTGCAGGGTCACCCCCTCGTCCCACCCCACTTCGGCATGGGACGCGTCGACGGCGGGCCCCACGATGTCGATCGGCAGGTCCTTGAGGTCGATCAGTTCGGTATCGGTCATGACCACCAGCCGCTCGCAGATATTGATCAGTTCGCGGACATTGCCCGGATAGGGGTAGGAAAGCAGGGCATCGGAAGCGGCCCGGGTCAGCCGCTTCCTGATGTTGTTCTTTTTCCCGAAAGAGTCCAGGTAGTGGTTGATGAGGGAGGGGATGCACTCCTTGCGCTCCCGCACCGCCGGCACATGGATCGGGATCACCTTGAGGCGGTAATAGAGGTCCAGGCGGAACCGTCCATGCTCCACCATCTCTTCCAGGTTGCGGTGGGTGGCGGCCAGTATCCGGACGTCCACGTTCCGCCCCTTGGTCCCGCCGAGCCTGGTGATCCGGCCATCTTCAAGAAAGCGCAGCAGCTTGACCTGTGAGGGGAGCGGCAGTTCGGCAATCTCGTCCAGGAACAGGGTCCCGCCGTCGGCGAGCTCGAAGTAGCCCGGCTTGCCTCCCCCCTGGGCACCGGTGAATGCCCCCTTTTCGTAGCCGAACAGTTCCGATTCGATCAGCGACTCCGGGATGGCGCCGCAGTTGATCTTGATGAGCGGCTTGGAGGCCCGGGGCGAATTCTTGTGGATCAGATCGGCAATGAGTCCCTTGCCCACCCCTGACTCGCCGAGAATCAGGACCGAAGAATCGACGGCGCTCACCTTGAGGGACTGGCGCAGCGCCTTCAGCATGCTGGGACTCCTGGCGATGACCCGCCGCGACTCCAGTTCCATCTGCTGCATCTCCAGGATCTGACTCCGGAACTGGTCCTTGATCGCCTCCTGCTCCTCCAGTTCCCGCTGCAGGGTGTCGATCTCGGTGATGTCCCGCTCGCTGACCACGACCCGGATCAGGCGCCCGCCCGCATCGAATACCGGCGTACCGGTGATGATCAGCTTCCGCTCATCCCGCTGCTGGAGCATATTCACCACCTGACCGGTCCTGATCACCTCCAGGGTCGCCGACTTGTCGATAAACCCTTCATCAACCAGGTCGTGCATGGAACGGCCGACGATCTCCTCCGGCCGGATCCTGTTCAGCCGTGCCGAGGCAGGGTTCATCCGGAGTACGGTGGCGTCCCCGTCGCAGATCCAGAGGCCGTCGGAAGACGAATCGATGATCGCGTCCAGCTCCCCGGTCAGCTCCTGGTAGAACCGCATCTGCATCGCCATCTCTTCCAGCCCGGTGCTCTCCACGAAGACGCAGACCGCCCCGATCTGCTCCGTATCCATCAGTATCGGGCTGACCTGCACCAGGTAATTCCCCTCGTTTCCCCGTACGGTGATCTCCACGCTATGGGTCCGTCCCCTGAGCTTTTTGGCGACCTTGGGCCAGAGCTCTGGAAGGGCGTCGTTCAGGTGGATGCCCGGATAGATCCCGAAATTGGTCCTGGCAACCCGATTGGCCAACAGGGTCATGCCGGAACTGTTGACCGCCAGGAGCCCCACCTCCATGGCATTCACCATGGCCTGGTAGAAATTCTCCGTGGGGAACGCGTCGGCACCGAACGTGGAGCCGATCAAGGGAAAGGGGTCGATTGTCAGCGACATGGATACCTCGCACCGGACATCCCATCCCGCTTACGGACGGGAACAAAATAGCGTTATTGTTTACATTATGCACGGATGCATATTTTATGCAATGGCGAATATCAGAACCGGGAGACGCGACCACAAAAGGCCGTGTCTCCGGGCACCAATCGCGGACATCGCGTCCTAACTCACCGATAATACGCATTTTGATTATTTTGGTATGGTCCTTGATAACCGTTGCCATAAGACAGGCACAGCCTCCCTGCCGCTTGCGGTCAACGGTCGATAGTGAGACCGGCAACCCGACCCGGCTGTGCCCCCACACCAAACAGAATAGTATAAAGGAGTCTGCCCATGTCCTCGCGAAACGCACAACTACTGGAACTGCGAAACAAGCACGTCCCACAGGGGCTCGTCAATATCACCACCGCCTTCATCACCAAGGCCTCGGGAGCCATCATGGTCGATGCCGACGGCCGGGAACTGATCGACTTCGCGGGGGGGATCGGGGTGAACAACGTCGGCCACTGCCACCCCAAGGTGGTCGCCGCCATCAAGGACCAGGCGGAAAAATTCATTCACACCTGTTTCCATGTGGCCCCCTACGAGGAGTACATCGAACTTGCCGCCCGCCTCAACGAACTGGCCCCGGGCGACTCCGCCAAGATGACCATGTTCACCAACTCCGGGGCCGAGGCCGACGAGAACGCCATCAAGATCGCCCGTTACGCCACGAAGCGGCCGGCGGTCATCGCCTTTGAAAACAGCTTTCACGGCCGGACCAATCTGACCATGGGGCTGACCAGCAAGGTAAAGCCGTACAAGCTCGGCTTCGGGCCGTTTGCCCCTGAGCTGTACCGGGCCCCCTACGCCTACTGCTACCGCTGCCCCTTCGGGTTGAAGCACCCCGAGTGCAAGGCCGCCTGCGCCGACTACCTGGAAGAGTTCTTCATCTCCCATGTGGCGGCCGAGCAGACCGCGGCCATCATTGCCGAGCCGATCCAGGGCGAAGGGGGATTCGTCACCCCGCCTCCCGAGTATTTCCCCAAGCTCAAGGCGATCTGTGAAAAATACGGCATCCTCCTCGTCGTCGACGAGGTTCAGTCCGGGATGGGACGGACCGGAAAGATCTTCGCCATCGACCACTGGGGTATCGCACCGGATATCATCACCTCCGCCAAGAGCCTTGCCGGCGGCATGCCGCTGGGCGCCGTCACCGGCCGGGCCGAGCTGATGAATCTGCCGCACATCGGTGGGCTCGGCGGCACCTACAGCGGCAACCCGCTCTCCTGCCGGGCAGCCCTGGCGGTGCTCGAAATCCTCATTGAGGATGGGCTGCTCAAACAGGCCGAACTCCTTGGCGACCGGTTGCAGCAAAGGTTCGTCGCCCTGCAGAAGAAGCACGAGATCATCGGCGAGGTACGCGGCAAGGGGCCGATGCTGGCCCTGGAACTGGTCCGCGACCGGGAGACCAGGGAACCGGCCGGCGACGAGGCCAAGAAACTCACCAAGCTCTGCTTCGACAAGGGTCTCGTCATCCTCTCCTGCGGCAGCCACGGCAACGTGATCCGCTTCCTGATGCCGCTGGTCATCAGCGACGAGCAACTGGAACGGGGTCTCGCCATCCTGGAGGAGTCCCTGTGTGAACTGGAGGCAGAGCGGAGCCCGTCAAAGAGCTGCGCCTGCGCCGGGCGCTGATCATGCGGATGGAACCGGACCAGCGGGTCAGGATCGAGGTCGTTTCATCGGAATGCCCCCTCATGAAAGAGGGGGCTACCGTGTACCTGAACGGGCCGCTCATCGAGTATGAGCGGTCGGCCCCGGTCTGCGTGTCGGCCCTGGTGGGGATCTACCCCTGGGTCATGACCGCCCGCTTCGGGATCGAGTCGGAAAAACTGGGTCACACCCCGGCGGGCTACCGGCTCTGCTGCCCGGACCGGCTGGTGGAGTTCAGCATCACGACCTGTACGGAATCTGGAGATCACCCATGAAGTTTGTCAGGGTCGACATGACCGACAACACCATAGCCGTTGCCGATGCCCCCCTTCCCTACCGGGACCTGGGAGGACGCGGACTCACCTCCCGGCTGCTGGCGGACGAGGTCTCCCCGACCTGCCTGCCGCTCGGCCCGGACAACCGCCTGGTCATCGCTCCGGGGCTTCTGACCGGCAGTTCCGCACCCTGCTCGGGACGGACCTCGCTCGGTGCCAAGAGCCCGCTCACCGGCACCATCAAGGAAAGCAACGTGGGGGGGATGGCCGGCCAGTACCTGGCCGGGCACGGTATCAAGGCACTGGTGATCGAGGGAAAACCGGCCGACGGCACATCCTGGCTCATGGTTATCGACGGTTCCGACATCCGCTTGGAGCGCCGGAAGGATCTGGCCGGCAGGGGGAACTACGACACCTCGCGGTTGCTGCGGAACGAATTCGGTGCCAACAGCGCGGTCATTGCCGTCGGGCCGGCCGGCGAGCAGTTGGCAGCCCTGGCCACCATTGCCGTTACCGATACCGAGGGCCGCCCTTCCCGGCACGCCGGCCGCGGCGGCATGGGTGCCGTGATGGCCAGCAAGGGGATCAAGGCCATCGTCATCGCCAAGCCACCGCCAGGCCAGGTCCAACCGGCCCACGGCGAGCAGTTCCGGGAAACGGTCCGACAGTTTGCCGCCTCGCTCGTCGAGGGGAAGAAGGCGCTGACTACCTACGGCACGGCCGTGCTGGTCGATGTGGTGAACGGGACCGGCGGGCTGCCGACCCGCAACTTCTCGACCGGCAGAAACGAGGACGCATCACGGTTCAACGGCGAAACGCTCCGGCAGCTCTGCACGGAACGGGGGGGCAGCACCGGCCACGGTTGCCACCGCGGGTGCGTCATCCGCTGTTCCAACGTCTTCCACGACGCCCACGGCAACTATCTGACCGCCGGGCTCGAATACGAAACCATTGCCCTGCTCGGCTCGAACTGCGGCATCCACGACCTGGACGGGATTGCCCGCCTGGACCGGCTGTGCGACGACCTGGGAATCGACACCATGGAAATGGGGGTGGCCATCGGGGTCGCCATGGAGGGGAATCTCCTCCCGTTCGGCGATCTTGCCACCATGCAGGAGGCGATTGCCGGCGTTGCCACAGGCACGGCTACCGGCAGTCTCCTCGGTCAGGGGGCGACCGTTACCGGCCAGATCCTGGGGGTGGAGAGGGTACCGGCGGTCAAGGGGCAATCCCTTTCCGGCTACGACCCCCGCGCCCTCAAGGGAACCGGGGTCACCTATGCGACGGCCACCATGGGCGCCGATCACACCGCCGGCAACTGCCTGCCGGGTCGGGGCGGCATCAACTGCCATGAACCGGAAGGACAGGTACAGCTCTCCCGCGACACCCAGACATACTCCATGGTCTGCGACATCCTCGGGCTCTGCGTTTTCGTCGGGCCGGTGGCGGAAACCATGCCCGCTCTCGCCTCCCTCCTCTCCGCCTTCCTCGGCCGCGACGTCACGGTACCCGCCATGCTGGAGATGGCCCGCGAGGCCATCGGGACCGAAGCAACGTTCAACCGCCGGGCCGGCATCACGCCGGAGCAGAACGACCTGCCCCGGTTCTTCAGGACCGAACCGCTCCCCAACAACGGGCTGGTCTTCGATGTTCCTGCGGAGGAGATGGCAGGGATCGATTTTTCCGCGTAGCTTTCACGGAGGCTTACGGTCAGGCGCAACTCCTTGGCCGTGAGTCTCCATTTATCCCTCCCCCAATTTTCTTGCCTGCATGAAAATCCTTCCTTTCCGAGGCGGAAACCGGTAATTTCTGGTCCGGCGTTTCCTCGTTGAAATATCGATGTCCAACCCAGCGGGGAAACGTCAGGGACACCAGATGCCAATCCCCTTTTCCTACAGCTTCCGCAACCTCTGGACCAGACGGCTGACCACCGTGCTGACCGCCGTCGGCATGGCCCTGGTGGTCTTTGTCTTTGCCGCGACCCTGATGCTGGCCGAGGGGCTGCGAAAGACCCTGGTGGAGACCGGTTCCTACGACAACGCCCTGGTCATCCGCCGTGGTTCCCAATCGGAGGTGCAGAGCGGCGTGGAACACCTCCAGGCCTCCATTGTCGAGAGTCAGCCCGAGATCGCCATCGATGCCGATGGCAGGCCGCTGGTGGCCAAGGAACTGGTGGTCCTGATCAACCTCCCCAAGCGGGGGACCAACAAGCCGGCCAACGTGGTCATCCGCGGCATCGGCGCGACCTCCATGAAGCTGCGCCCCCAGGTCAGACTGAAGGAAGGCAGGATGCCACGGCCCGGTTCGGCGGAGATCATGGGCGGTGCCAGCATTGCCCGTCGCTTCCAGGGAGGGGGGATCGGCGAACGGCTGCGGTTCGGAATGCGCGACTGGACCGTGGTGGGAATCTTCGACGCGGGGAGCACCGGCTTCTCGTCCGAAATCTGGGGCGATGTCGACCAGTTGATGCAGGCCTTCCGCCGCCCGGTCTATTCGTCGATCCTGTTCAAACTGAGGGACTCCGGATCGTTCGAAGCTGTCAGGCAGAGGCTGGAAGAAGATCCGCGCCTCCACCTGGAGGCAAAACGGGAGACCACGTACTATCTTGACCAGTCAGAGGCGATGGCCAAGTTTCTCCGGATACTCGGCATCACCCTCACCATCATCTTCTCCCTGGGCGCGGTGATCGGGGCCATGATCACCATGTATGCCGCCGTTGCCAACCGGATCACCGAGATCGGCACCTTGCGCGCCCTGGGGTTCAGCCGGCGCAGCATCCTCGCGGCCTTTGTGCTGGAGTCGCTCCTCCTGGGGCTCCTGGGAGGAATCGTCGGGGTCTTCGCGGCCTCCTTCATGCAACTGATCACCATCTCCACCATGAACTGGCAATCGTTCGCCGAACTGGCCTTTTCCTTCTCCCTGACCGGCGCCATCATCCTGAAATCTCTGACCTTCGCGCTGTTCATGGGGCTGGTGGGCGGCGTGCTGCCGGCATTCCGGGCAGCACGGATGACGATTGTGGATGCCCTGCGGGCATCATGATGGTGGGCACCAATCTGAAAGGCACTGTCCCATGTTTGGCTTCAGACTAAAGAGTGATAGAATAGCCTGGCTCCTGCTGGCAATGTCGTTGATGCTCTACGGGCTCGACTACTGGCTGTACGGCCGGGCCGGGGAGATCGGCTTCGGCTTTCTCGGCAACCTGGCCTTTCTCCCCATCTATGTCCTCTTCGTTACCCTGATGATCGAGCGGGTCCTGAAGGAGCGGGAAAAGGAAGCGCTCCGCCAGAAGCTGAACATGGTCATCGGCGTCTTTTTCAGCGAGGTGGGAAAGGCCCTGCTCAAGAACGGCCACGCCTTCGTTGCGGATAGTCGTGAACTGGCGGAGAGGGTCAAGGTATCAACGCACTGGAAGAGGGAGGATTTCCGCGCCCTCGCTGCCTGGCTGAAACGGATGGACCTGAGGATGGACAGCCGGCTGGGCGATCTGCCGGCACTGCGGGAGTTTCTGGTGGGGAAGCGGGCGTTTCTGCTCTCCCTGATGGAAAACGCGAACCTGCTGGAGCATGACGACTTCACCGATCTGCTCTGGGCCGTTTTTCACCTACTGGAAGAACTGGAGAGCCGGTCCAGTCTTGCCGGCCTGCCCGAAAGCGACCTGGATCACCTTACCGGCGACATCAAGCGGGTCCACACCCATCTCCTGCGCCAATGGGTTGCCTATCTGGAGCACCTGAAAGAGGATTATCCGCACCTCTTTTCCCTGGCGGTCAGGACCAACCCGCTCGATCCCGGGGCCAGGGTGGTCGTAGATTGATCCGTTGCCAGTGAATCCGGACGGTTTGGCGCTATAATTTCGTTTAATTATAGTAATAGTTTGCCGATGAAAAGACCTTGTGGTACCTATCTATATCAACAACGACAACTAGCTGATTTGTTTACACGCACGGATTATTATGCAAAATATCCTCATAATCTCCAATGATACGCAAATCCAGCCGCTCGTCGACGTCTTCCAGCCGTTGGTGCGGGGACAGATCAGCTCAGTGGCCGATTTCGACCAGGGACTGAAGGAGGTCTTCGACAAACGCCCGGTGGCGGTCTTCATCCAGAGCGAGATTGCCGGGATTTCCGGCGATGCCGTGGCCAAGCATATCAAAGGGCTTCTGCGCGACGACTCACCCCGCCTGGTCCTGCTCAGGGATGCCCCGGACAGGCCCCTGGCCTCCAGACATGCCTTTGACGACAGCATCGACCTCTTCCTGCCCCACGAAGATGTCCGGAAGCTGCTCCACAGTCAGCTGGAAAAGATCGCCGGCCTGGAGCTGCTGGAAGCCCCCACCTCGACGGAGTCCGCACCGGCAGTTGCAGAGCAGCCATCCCCCACACCTCCTCAGCGGGGTGGCACACCCGAGCCGTCCACGGTTGCTCCGCCCCAACCGGCTGCACCGAAGCCTGGGACATCCCAGCCGGCAGCCAAACCGGCTGCGATACACAAGCCGGCGCCACCCCAGAAACAGGTTTCCCCACCGTCACGACCGGTAGCTGCCCCAGTGCCGGGTGCGGCAGGGTCCCACGCTGTCGCACCGCCGATAGACGCCACAGTGGACATACCTCTCTTTGAGCCCGGATTGAAGCACCGTCAGACCACCAGCCGAACCTGGCTCTATCTCTGCATCCTGCTGGCGCTGCTGCTGGGAGGCACCTTCTTTTTTGCCCCGCGCTGGTTCGGTCTCAAACCGAAACCTGCAGCACCGACTGCACCTGCAGCGACAGCGAAACTGCCGGTCGGGACCGGTGCCAGCGCCAGGCCCATTCCCGCCATCGTTCCGCTGAACAACCGGGATGCCGCCTACGGAACGAACCGGCCGGGTTGGGATCGATACCTGTCGCCCACCCTTGAATACCTGGTATTCAGGGAACAAGGGAACCTGAAGGCTCTCCAGGTTATCGGCAGAGACGGCGGCAGCGTTCCCGAACCGACGGTCACCGCCCTGCTGCGGGACGCCTTCCAGTCCGCAGGCTACACGGTGAAAAGCACCAGGGAGCAGGATGGCTACCTGGTCGAGGAAGGTACCATTCCCGGCAAGGGAGAGATCCTGGTCTACCGCAAGAAAACGCCCGCATCAATCCGGGCAGTAGTGGTCACCTGGCCGTGACGATTGTATATTGTGAATGGAGTGTAGCATGGGGATAAAGCAAACGACGGTAACCCTGATGGCTCTGGCACTGGTGTTGTGGCTTGCGGCTGAAGCCGTTGCCGTCGATCCGCGTTTTGCCATCGACCTGAAGACACTCGATCAGAAGCCTGCGGCGGCAGAGCCGGCTGCTCGTCAGCCGCAGCGGCGCGACAGTGCACCGATTGCCTCCAGGCC
This sequence comes from uncultured Geobacter sp., assembly GCA_964432205.1. Taxonomy (GTDB): domain Bacteria; phylum Desulfobacterota; class Desulfuromonadia; order Geobacterales; family DSM-12255; genus Geomobilibacter. The sequence continues at coordinate 24,876 of CAYSMK010000019.1, forward strand.
GGCGGCCGCGCAACCAGCGAAAAAGGGTGTCAGGCACTCCCGCGTGGCAAGCCACCGTAACCGCCCGGCCAGATCCCAGCTGGTCGAACGAGGGGCCGGCCAGCAGTTGCAGATGCTCAGCATGACCAGGGGGCCCGAGGTTGAATCGCTGGACGTAGTAAAACAGTTCTGGCCCGGCATGGTACCGGCAAAGGATTCCGAGTACCGGCCGCTGGAGGTTTCAAACCCCACCTTTGCCCTGTCGCTCGATGCCGCTCGCTATCCGGCCCTGCCGGCCATGGACGGCGGCAGGATCGTGGTCGATGCGGCCGGAACCATGCCGCCGCTGGTCAGGACCCTGCTCATGGAACAGGGGGACAAGGTGCGGGTAGTAGCGGAGAATCCGGCCAACCGCCGGCGGTTCTTCTCGTCACTCCTGAAGGCAGCTCGCTTCTACTCCGTGGAGGAGGATTTCTCCGTCAGCTTCGGCAGCGATCCACAATTGACGGTCACGGCCGACTACAAGATCGAGAAAGCGGCCGACAGCCTGCTCAAGCACGAACTGCTCCTGCTGAACGTCCGGGATGGCCTGCCAGCCATGCCTCCCGCATTGGGGACGTTTCTCCGGGAAGAAGGATTCACGGTGCAGGAACCCTTTGCCCGGACAGTTGCCGGCGGCAGCGGCAAGCGGGGGACCGTCTGGCAGGTCAGCGCCAAGGATCCCCAAGGGATGGCCGATGGCCTGCTCAAGGCCCTGAATCTGCCGGTTGACCGGGACCGGAACGTAGAGCTTTTCAGTTTCCGGGAGAGCGGGCTGGTGCTGACGGTCAAGGCCGACCGGTACGTGGAGAGCGGCAATGACCGTTTCATCATCAACACCTTCACCGGCGATCCGGTGGCCTATACCCTGACGCGACTTCTGGAGACCAGGGGATACCGGGTTGTCATGCTGGAAACAAAGGATGGCCTGCAACAGGTCTCGGACAAGCTCATGGCCCGTCTCCGCCTCCCGGGCTCCTATGCCCGGCACACCCTGTGGGCACCCGGCGACACCCCTTACTCGCTGCGTGTTTCCGGGGTCATGCTGCCGCGGAGTGTCCAAAACGGGGGAACTCTGTTCGTAACGTCAAGGGAACTTCAGCCACTCCACCGGGAACTGCTGGATCTTAACGGCTACCTGGTGCAGGCCGACTGAGCGGCCGGCAGTAACGGACACAATCTCATGGCACCGAAAAAGCTCGGCGAAATCCTCATAGAAAACCGCCTGGTCACTGAGCAGCAGCTCAGTGAAGCCCTGGAACTGCAGAAGGTCTTCCCGAACCAGACGGTGGGCCAGCTCCTGTGCCGGCTCGGCTTTCTCCAGGAATCAGACCTGGTGTATGTCCTGGAGCAGAGCGGCAAGCGTCAGCGGCTCTCCGACATCCTGGTCAAACAGAACATTCTGAACGAAGAGCAGCTCGGCAAGGCTCTGGAGCTGAGCAGGCGGGACGACACTCCCCTTCACAAGGCGATCCTCAAGCTCAACCTGCTGGACGAAGGGGTCCTGGGAAAGATCATTGCCGGCCAGTACGATCTCTCCTTTGTCCACATCGATTCCATGATCATCGAGCCGGACCTCGCCCGCTCCATCAACGCCAGCTACGCCCAAAAGCAGAAGATCGTCCCCATCTCCAAGATCGGCAACACCCTCACCCTGGCCATGTCCTACCCCCTGAAACTCCAGGAGCTGAAGGACCTGGAGTCCACCATCCGCCTCAGGATCATCCCGGTCATCGCGCCGGAAAGCGAGATCGTCCTTGCCCAGCAGCGTCTGTACAAGAGCTCTGCTGCCGCCGATACGGGATCGTCCGAAAGTGCCTACGACCTGGACATCTCCCCGGACAGCATCGGCGACATCCTCAGCGCCACCGGCATGGAAGAACCCGACCTGGAGGAAGAGGTCCGCAAGGTCACTGAGCGGGACAGCATGATCGTCAAGCTGGTCAACAAGATCATCTATGACGCCCACATGAACAGGGCCTCCGATATCCATATCGAGCCGTACCCGGGGAAAAACGACGTGATGGTACGGATGCGGGTGGATGGCCACTGCAAGTTCTACCAGCGGATACCTTACAAGTACAAGTTCGCCATCAGCTCCCGGATCAAGATCATGGCCGAACTGGACATTGCCGAGAAGCGCCGGCCCCAGGACGGCAAGATCGCCTTCAAGAAGTTCGGTCCGCTGGATGTCGAGCTTCGGGTCGCAACCATGCCGACCTCCGGGGGGCTTGAAGATGTGGTGATCCGGATACTGAATACCGGCGAACCGGTCCCGTTCGAGCGGCTGGGGCTTACCGAGCGTAATCAGCGGGTGCTCCGGGAAAGCGTTACCCGCCCCTATGGCATGATCCTCGTGGTCGGCCCGACCGGTTCGGGCAAGACCACCACCCTCCACTCGGCCGTGTCCACGATCAACAAGCCGGAGGTAAAGATCTGGACAGCCGAGGACCCGGTGGAGATCACCCAGAAAGGCCTCCGCCAGGTGCAGGTGAACGCCCGTATCGGCCTCACCTTCGCGGCGGCGCTCCGCTCGTTCCTCCGGCTCGATCCGGACGTGATCCTGGTGGGAGAGATGCGGGACATCGAAACGGCCTCCACCGCCATCGAGGCCTCGCTCACCGGCCACCTGGTGCTCTCCACCCTGCATACCAACAGCGCCTCCGAGACCGTCTCCCGCCTCCTGGACATGGGGATGGACCCCTTCAGTTTCTCCGATTCCCTCATCTGCGTCCTGGCCCAGCGGCTGGCCCGCACCCTCTGCCCGGACTGCAGGGAGTCCTACACGCCAAGCACCAACGAACTTGCCGAGATCGTTGACGAGTACGGGGCCGAGTTTTTCAGCCAGACCGGCATCAACGTGGAGCAGGTCACCATGGCCCGGCCGGTAGGGTGCCACAAGTGCGGCAACAGCGGCTATCGGGGCAGGATCGGACTCCATGAGCTCCTGGAGTCGACCGACACCATCAAGAGCCTCATCAAGCATAAGGCCGAAACCGACCATATCCGGAAACAGGCGCTCGCCGACGGCATGACCACCCTGAAACAGGACGGCATCCTGAAGGTTTTCCAGGGACTGACCGACATGCAGGAGGTCCGCAGGGTCTGCATGAAGTAGGGGCGGGTCTTGTGCCCGCCCAGTCAGTGCACCCACAAGAGGTGCCCCTACCCAGCGAAACAATCTGCCGGGAGGACAGACACACGGGCCTGCCCCTAAGGGCCACGCGGGGAAAAAGGCATTGCAATTTCCCCGGCTATCCTTTAAATTACACCCTCCCAAAGCTCCCCCATTCTCCCTCGTGGTGATTCAGCGTGCCGAAAAAACATACCCTCGACGAACTCCGTGCAGCCATCGATGCCATTGACAACCGGATACTCGACCTCCTGAACGAACGGGCTTCCCGGGTCCTTGAGGTAGGGAAGGTCAAAGAGGCGGAGCAGCGCGCGTTCTACGTCCCCAACCGTGAACGGGAGATTTACGAACGCCTGGCCAGGAACAACGCCGGCCCCTTCCCCAACGACGGGCTCAGGAGCGTATTTCGCGAGATCATCTCCGCCTCCCTTTCCCTGGAGGCCCCCATGAAGGTTGCCTTCATGGGCCCCAAGGCCACCTTTTCCCACCTGGCAGCCATGCAGCGCTTCGGACTTTCCGCCGAACTGGTTCCCCAGAAGTCGATCCCGGCGGTGTTCGAAGAGGTGGAAAAGGGTCGGGCCATGTACGGGGTGGTGCCGGTGGAAAACTCCACCGAAGGGGTCATCTCCCATACCCTGGACATGTTCATGGACAGCGGCCTCAAGATCAACGCCGAGGTCCTGCTGGAAGTTTCCCACTTTCTCCTGTCCCGCACCGGCCGGATCGAGGATGTCAAGAAGGTCTATTCCCACCCGCAGCCGCTTGCCCAGTGCCGGCAGTGGCTGCAGGACAACCTCCCCAACGTGCCGCTGGTGGACGTTGCCTCCACCACCATGGCGGCGCAGATCGTCAGCGAGGACTACCACGCGGCAGCCATCGCCAGCGAGTATGCGGCCTCGCTCTACGATCTCAAGGTGGTGCGAGAGCGGATCGAGGACCAGATCAACAACGTCACCCGGTTCCTGGTCATCGGCCCTACCCTGCCCCAGCCCAGCGGCGACGACAAGACCTCCCTGATGTTCGCGGTCAAGGACGCACCGGGCGTCCTCTATCACATGCTGGAACCGTTCGCCAAGCGCGGGATCAACCTTTCCAAGATCGAATCGCGGCCGATGAAGAAAAAGGCCTGGGAGTATATCTTCTTCCTCGATCTGGCGGGACACCTGGCCGAGCCGAGCATCAATGATGCCGTCGAAGAGTTGAAGGGGTACTGCCAGTTCGTCAAGGTGCTCGGCTCCTATCCGCGCGCCAAGTAACCCGTTGCTGCAGGTACCCGCAGATCCGCATGAACCGTGATGACGCAAGCGTTCGAACTGCCGGGCCGAAGCCCAACAACTACTCTCACTGGGGGAATGAGCGATGGAGTATCAAGGCGTACCTGAAGAGATGAAGGTTCAGGATCTCATCGTGGAAAAGACACTGAAAAACGGCATGTATGCCGAAATCCGTCTCGTCAGGTTGCCACGGCAGTTCGAGGCAGCCCTGTTTCTGGATGGCCGCTTCAAACCGGGACCGCCGGTCCCGCGCCCGCTCGACAATCCCACCGGTGATGTGACCCACTGGATGGGGGTGCGCCCCAGTATCGGCCTGACCGCGGAAGAGACCGAAAAGATTGCCGGCGAGGTCAATGTACAGAACTTTCTCCACAAACTGCAGTTCATCGACCGCTGGGGCAAGGAAGAGGAGTGACCCGGGAGTGGTGCAGAGTCGGAATCGCCAGCATATCCGGGAAGTGTACCGATGCCGTTGATCAATAGATTGGCCATAATCGGCGTCGGTCTCATCGGAGGCTCCCTGGCCCGCGTCCTGCGGGACTGTGGCGAAGTGGGGGAAGTCGTCGGGATCGGCAGGGGTAGAGCCAACCTGGTACGGGCAGTGGAACTGGGAGTGATCGACCGCTTCAGCCACGACCCTGTGGAGGGGGTTGCCGGAGCAGACCTGGTATTTCTGGCAACGCCGGTCTGCACCATTGCCGACCTGGTCCGGGAAATCGCACCCGGCCTTGCTCCGGGCTGTATCGTGACCGACGGCGGCAGCGTCAAGGGTGAGATCGTTGCCTCGTGCGAACCGCTCATGCCGCCGGGAACCTTCTTCGTCGGCGGCCACCCCATTGCCGGCACCGAAAAGTCCGGGGTGGAGGCCTCCTTTGCCACCCTCTACCGGAATCGGCGCTGCATCCTCACCCCGACGCCGGCCACCAGCCCGGAGGCCCTGGCCAAGGTAGAGCGGATGTGGCAGCTTGCCGGCAGCGACGTGGTCCTGATGGACACCTTCAAGCACGACCGGGTAATGGGTGCCGTCTCCCACCTGCCCCACATGGTGGCCTACAGCCTGGTGAATGCCGTGGGTGGCTACGACCGGTGTGGCGAAAACCTGCTCAAGTACTCGGCCGGCGGTTTCCGCGACTTCACCCGCATCGCCTCGTCAGACCCGGTCATGTGGCGCGACATCGCCGTCATGAACCGGGACGCGCTCCTGGAGATGATGGATTTCTTCGCCGGCTGGTTCGCCGACCTGCGCCGGCTCGTCGAAAGCGGCGACAGTCAGAGGTTGGAGCAGTTCTTCGCCATGTCCAAGGAATACCGGGACGGCATCGGGTAGACAGTAACTGGCGTCATTGTTGTGCATTTAACAAGATGTAGAAAAGCTTAGGTTGCTCAAAAATAGTCAGATCGTCGCACCCGCAGCAAGCACCGCGGAGGCGTAGCAGCGCTACGCCGCACAAGGAGGCTTGAGAGGACGGCGGCGAGATGGCTGTTTTTCAGCAACCTGTGCTCAGGGGGCACTGTGGAAAGCTATACCGTACAGACGGCCAAGGGAGTCCGGGGAGAGATCACCGTCCCCGGCGACAAGTCCATCTCCCACCGCTCCATCATGCTCGGCTCCATCGCCCGGGGGACAACGACGGTCAAAGGGTTCCTCAGGGGTGAGGACAACATGGCCACCCTCAACGCCTTCCGGGCCATGGGGGTGGCGATCGAAGACGACGGCGAAACCCTTGCCATCCAGGGGAAGGGGCTCCACGGCCTCACCGAACCGGGCGATGTCCTGGACTGCGGCAACTCCGGCACCTCCATGCGCCTCATGACCGGCCTCTTGGCCGGACAGCGCTTCTTTTCCGTCCTGACCGGTGATCAATACCTGCGGCGGCGACCGATGAAGCGGGTCGTCGGGCCGCTGGCCCTGATGGGGGCCGCCATTTTCGGTCGGGACGGCGGCGAAAAGGCCCCCCTGGCCATTGCCGGCCGGCCGTTGACCGGCATCGACTACCGCTCTCCGGTGGCCAGTGCCCAGGTAAAATCGGCCCTGCTGCTGGCCGGACTCTACGCCCAGGGACCAACCGTTGTCAGGGAACCCCACGTTTCCCGGGACCATTCGGAGCGGATGCTGCGCCATTTCGGCGCCGACCTGGAGGTTACGGCCGACGGGGTGACCATCAGGGGAGACCGGGAACTGGACGGCCGGGAGATCGTGGTCCCGGGCGACATCTCCTCGGCGGCCTTTTTCCTGGTGGCCGGGCTGATCGTGCCCGGCTCCGAGCTGCTCATTCGCGGCGTCGGCATCAACCCGACGAGAACCGGAATCATCGACATCCTGACCCTGATGGGGGGCGACCTGGAACTATTGAACCATCGGGAGGTCTCGGGCGAACCGGTGGCCGATCTGCTGGTCCGCTCCTCGCGTCTGAAAGGGATCGAGATCGATGGCGACCTGATTCCACGGGCCATCGACGAGTTCCCGGTCATCGCCGTCGCCGCGGCACTGGCCGAGGGACGTACCGTGATCAGCGATGCCAGGGAACTCCGGGTCAAGGAGACCGACCGGATTGCTGCCATGGCGCAGTCGCTCCGTCTCGCCGGCGCCTCAGTGGAAGAGACCGAAGACGGCATGGTGATCGACGGCAAGGAGACCCTGGCTGGTTGTGTGGCGGACAGCCACGGCGATCACCGGATCGCCATGGCCATGCTGATCGCCGGACTGGCCGCCACCGGCGCCACGACGGTGAACGACACCGCCTGCATCGCCACCTCCTTCCCGACGTTCATGAGGCTGCTCGAACAGGTGACTGTACGGTGAACGGTTTCATCATCGCCATCGACGGACCCTCGGGGGCGGGCAAGAGCACCATCACCCGGCTTCTGGCCAAGCGGCTCGGTTTTCTCCATATCGACACCGGGGCCATGTTTCGTGCCGTGGCCCTCATGGCCCAGCGGGCCGGCATCGACCCCGCCGACCAGGAGGGGCTGGCAACCCTGTGCAACGGCCTGTCCCTCGACCTGGTGGCAGAAGACGACCACTGTCGTGTGGTGGCAAACGGCGAGGATGTGACAACGGCCATCAGAACCCCGGAAATCAGCCTCCTGACCTCGAAGATCTCCGCGGTCGGTGTCGTCAGGAACTGCCTGCTGGAACTGCAGCGGCAGATGGGCCGAACCGGCCGGGTGGTCCTGGAGGGGCGCGATATCGGCACCGTGGTCTTTCCCGACGCCCAGGTGAAGTTCTACCTCACCGCCTCCGCAGAGGAACGCGGCCGGCGCCGGCACCTGGAACTCAGTGTCAAGGGGGAACAGGTTTCCCTTGAGCAGACCATCGCCGAGGTGCGCCAGCGTGACGAGGCTGATCGCCGGCGGTCCATCGCCCCGCTCAGAAAGGCGGACGATGCCATCGAGATCGATTCGTCCGACCTCACCATAGAACAGGTGGTGGAACGGATGGAGCGGATCATAAACGAACGCCAGCTCAGCACGCTGAACGCAGCACGCTGAACGCAGCACGGCTTTACAGGAGTCTTCATGGAAGTATTGCTCGCCAAACAGGCCGGTTTCTGCTTCGGAGTCAAACGGGCCACCAAAATGGCCTTCGAGGCTGCCGACAAGGGAGGGACCACCTACACCCTCGGCCCCATCATCCATTCGCCGCAGGTGGTGCAAAACCTGGAAGAGAAGGGTGTGCGGGTACTGAAAGAGCTGAGTGACCTGGAGAAGGGGACCATCATCATCCGCTCCCACGGCGTGACCTTCGAGGAGCTGTCCGAGGCGGTCCGCAAGGACCTGGAGATCGTCGACGCCACCTGCCCCTTTGTCAAGAAGGCCCAGGAGCATGTGAGCAGCCTCTCCGAGGCAGGCTACGATGTGGTGGTCGTTGGCGATGCCGACCATCCCGAGGTGCAGGGAATCGTCTCCTACGCCAAGGGGAAGGTCTATGTGGTCGGCTCCGGCGAGGAAGCGCTCAAACTCCCCAGGATGGCCAAGGTCGGCATCGTGGCCCAGACGACCCAGTCGTTCGAGAACCTGAAGCTGGTTACCATGGAGTGCCTGGCAAAAGGGGGCGAGATCCGGGTCTTCAACACGATCTGCGATGCCACCGCCGTGCGGCAGGAAGCGGCCAAGGAACTGGCCCGCATCGTGGACTGCATGATCGTCATCGGTGGCTACAACAGCGCCAACACCAAGCGGTTGGCCGAGGTCTGCGCCGAGCTCCAGCCCCGCACCTACCACATCGAGACGGCCCAGCAGCTTGATCCCGTCTGGTTCGAAGGTGTGCATCGGGCCGGGGTGACTGCCGGGGCCTCCACGCCGAAGTGGCTGATCGATGAGGTAATGGAACGGATCAGCCGGATCGACCAAGACAAAAGCAGTTGAATTTTTCGGGAAATATTGATAGGTTTGCAAAATTCTAAAGACAAGCGTTGAGGGGGTACTGGTTTGATGAGTGAGGAGAAAAAGCAGTCGAAGGGCAACACCACGCTGATAAAGCGTTTTACCGATATTGACGAGGATCATGAGGCCGGATCGGGGGAGTTTGAGGAACTGTTCCATGAGAGCCTCAAGGAGATCCAGGTCGGCGAGGTTGTCACCGGCACCGTTGTCCAGGTAAATGCGGACATTGTCCTGGTCGATGTGGGGTACAAGTCTGAAGGGTGCGTCTACACCTCCGAGTTCACCAACGAAGACGGCGAAGTGACCGTCCAGCCCGGCGACCAGGTGCGGGTTGTGGTTCTGCGCGGCGAAAACGAAAAAGGCTACGTGGTCCTCTCCAAGCGGAAGGCCGAAGAACGGGTCGGCTGGGAGAATATCGCCACTGCCGGCGGTGAAGGCGGCATTATCGAAGGCACCATCTCCGCCAAGGTGAAAGGCGGTTTCACGGTCGATATCGGCATGCCGGCCTTTCTGCCCGCGTCCCAGGTCGATGTCCGTCCTGCCGGCAACCTTGACCGCTACCTCGGCATTGTCGACAAGTTCCGCATCCTCAAGGTCAACCGCAAGCGCGGCAACGTGGTCCTCTCCCGCCGGGCGCTGATGGAGGAGGAACGCGAGCAGGTCAAGCAGCAGACGCTCTCCTCCCTGACCGAGGGGCAGGTACTCGAAGGCGTGGTCAAGAACATCACCGACTACGGCGCATTCGTCGATGTTGGCGGTCTGGACGGCCTCCTGCACATCAGCGACATGTCGTGGGGCAAGCCGAGCCATCCGTCCGAAGTGGTCAAGGTTGGCGACACGGTAACGGTCAAGGTACTCAAGTACGACAGCACCAAGGGGAAGATCTCCCTGGGTATGAAACAGATCCTCCCGGACCCCTGGTTGAACGTGGAAGGGAAATATGCCATCGGCGACCGGGTATCCGGCAAGGTCGTCAGCCTGGTGGACTACGGCGCATTCATAGCGCTGGAGGATGGGATCGAAGGACTCATCCACGTCTCCGAGCTGTCCTGGACCCGGCGCGTCCGCCATCCGTCCGAAATACTCAAGGTGGGTGAATCCGTGGACACGGTGATCCTCGGGGTCGACCTCGGCAACCGCCGCATCTCCCTCGGCCTCAAGCAGACCACGGTCAATCCGTGGACCGTGCTGATCGAACGGTACCCGGTTGGCACCAAGCTCGAAGGGCAGATCAAGAACATCACCGACTTCGGCGTCTTCATCGGTGTCGAGGATGGCATCGACGGTCTGGTCCATGTATCCGACATCTCCTGGACCAAGCGGATCAAGCATCCCGGCGAGGTCTTCAGCAAGGGTCAGACGATCCAGGCCGTGGTACTCAATGTCGACCCGGAAAACGAGCGGCTCTCCCTGGGGATCAAGCAGCTGCTGCCCGACCCCTGGTCCCTGGTAACGGAAAAGTACCGGCCGGGCACCCGGGTGCGGGGCAAGGTATCCTCGGTTACCGATTTCGGTGTATTCCTCGAGATCGAGGAAGGGATCGAAGGTCTGGTACACGTTTCCGAGCTTTCCCAGGAGAAGGTGCCGTCCGCCAAGGGGTTTGCCAATGTCGGCGACGAACTGGATGCGGTTGTCCTGAGCGTTGACACGGTGGACCGGAAGATCGGTCTCTCCATCAAGTCGCTGCAGACCGCCCTGGAGAAGGAAGAGATGGCCGGCTACATGGGTAACCAGTCGGAATCATTCTCCAGTCTGGGAGACCTGCTCAAGGAAGGGCTGAAAAAGAACGGCTCGTCCGAGTAGCGAGTAAGGACAAACGATAGACTGTTATCTATGATTTATTTGCTGAAGAGGGGTATGCAATGACAAAGAGCGAACTGGTCCAAAAACTCATGGATGTTAACGGGCTCCTGTCCCGCAAGGATTCGGAACTGGTGGTCAACCTGATATTTGACTCCATGACCGATGCGCTGAAGCGGGGAGAAAAGGTGGAAATCCGCGGTTTCGGCAGCTTCACGATTCGGGAGCGTGATGCCCGTGAAGCCAGGAATCCGAAGAGCGGAGAGGTTGTCAGAATCACCGCCAAGAAGACACCGTTTTTCAAGACCGGCAAGGAACTAAGGGAGCGGGTCAACGGCGAGGCCTGACATTCCTGCCAGTAACAGCCAGGCCCGGATGGCGGAATTGGTAGACGCAAGGGACTTAAAATCCCTCGGTCGCAAGGCTGTGCCGGTTCGAGCCCGGCTCCGGGCACCACGTAATAGTCCAGAGACATACAAAGCAGTCCAAAAGGCCTTGAGAAATCAGGGCTTTTTGTTTTTCCTGAATACGTGACAAGTGGTACGGTAGCCGTCACGGATTCACGTTTTTATCACCACAGTGTATCTGACTGTGGAATAGTGCAGGTAAGGTGCCCCATGGCCATCAAGAAATCCGAACTCTACTCCTCCCTCTGGGCCAGTTGCGACGAGCTGCGCGGCGGGATGGATGCCTCCCAGTACAAGGACTATGTGCTGGTGCTGCTGTTCGTCAAATACGTCAGTGACAAATACGCCGGCGTGCCCTATGCGCCGATCACGATCCCGGACGGTGCCAGCTTCCAGGACATGGTCGCCCTCAAGGGGAAGCCCGACATCGGCGACCAGATCAACAAGCGGATCATCGGCCCGCTGGCCACGGCCAACAAGCTCTCCGACATGCCGGACTTCAACGATCCGGGCAAACTGGGGAGCGGCGCCGAGATGGTGGAACGGCTCACCAACCTGGTGGCGATCTTCGAAAACAAGGCCCTCGATTTCAGTAAGAACCGCGCCGAGGGTGACGACATCCTCGGCGACGCCTATGAATACCTGATGCGGCACTTCGCCACCGAAAGCGGCAAGAGCAAGGGGCAGTTCTACACCCCCGCCGAGGTCAGCCGGATCATGGCGCAGATTCTCGGCATCCGCGATGCGGAGACCACCAGCAACACCACCGTGTATGACCCGACCTGCGGCTCGGGATCGCTGCTCCTGAAGGTGGGTGACGAGGCCCGCGCCCGGGTCACCCTCTACGGCCAGGAGAAGGACGCCGCCACATCCGGCCTGGCGCGGATGAACATGATCCTGCACGACAACCCCACGGCCCTGATCAAACAGGGGAACACCCTGGCCAACCCGCTGTTTACGGGAGACGACGGCCAGCTCAAGACCTTCGACTACGTGGTTGCCAATCCCCCTTTCAGCGACAAGCGCTGGAGCACCGGCATAGATCCGCAGAGTGACCCCCACGAGCGCTTCCGGCACTTCGGGGTGCCGCCGGCCAAACAGGGGGACTACGCCTACCTGCTGCACATCGTCCGCTCGCTGAAGAGCATGGGGAAAGGTGCCTGCATCCTGCCGCATGGCGTGCTGTTTCGCGGCAACGCCGAGGCGGACATCCGCCGGAACCTCATCCGCAAGGGGTACCTCAAGGGGATCATCGGCCTGCCCCCCAACCTCTTCTACGGCACCGGCATCCCCGCCTGTATCATCGTCATCGACAAGGAGAACGCCCAGAGCCGCAAGGGGATCTTCATGGTCGATGCCAGCAACGGCTATCTGAAGGACGGCAACAAGAACCGGCTCAGGGACTGCGACATCCACCAGATCGTCGATGTCTTCACCAAACGGCTGGAGATCCCCGGATACTCGCGCATGGTGAGCTTCGAGGAGATCGAGCGGAACGAGTTTAACCTCAACATCCCCCGCTACATCGACAGCCAGCAGGCCGAGGACATCCAGGACATCGCCGGGCACCTGCAGGGGGGCATTCCCAGTGCCGACCTGGATGCGCTCGACCCCTACTGGGCGGTCTGCCCGCAGTTGCGGCAGGCGCTGTTCATTGCCAACCGTCCCGGCTATCTCGACCTGGCCGTGGCCAAGCAGGAGATCAAGCCGACCATCTTTGATCATCCGGAGTTCGTCGCCTTCATTGCCAGCATGAACGCCCTGTTTGCCGACTGGCAGGCGCGAACCAGCGCCACCCTCAAGAGCCTCCAGGCCGGCTGTCACCCCAAAACCGTCATCGTGGAGCTGGCCGAGGACCTGCTCGCCCACTACACCGACAAGCCGCTGATCGACAAATACGACGTCTACCAGCACCTGATGGACTACTGGAACACCACCATGCAGGACGACTGCTACCTGATCGCCGCCGACGGCTGGCAGGCCGAGACCTACCGCATCATTGAGAAGGACAAGAAGGGGAAGGAAAAGGACAAGGGATGGACCTGCGACCTGGTCCCCAAGGAGCTGATCGTGGCGCGCTACTTCGCCCCGCAGCAGGCGGCCATCCGCGAGCAGGAAGCCGAACTGGAGAGCGTGGCCGCCCGGATGACCGAGCTGGAAGAGGAGCACGGCGGCGAGGACGGGGCGTTCGCGGAGCTGGACAAGGTGAATAAGGCCAACGTCACCGCCCGGCTGAAGGAGATCAAGGGGGACCGGGAGGCCAGAGAAGAGGCCGCGATACTTAACGATTGGCTGCAACTCTGTACCCGGGAGGCGGACCTCAAGAAGGCAGTGAAAGAGGCCGAGGCGGCGCTGGATGCGCTGACCTATGCCAAGTACCCGCAGCTCAACGAGGCGGAGGTGAAGACCCTGGTGGTGGAGGACAAGTGGCTCGCCGCCATCAGCGCCGCCATCCACGGCGAGATGGACCGGATCAGCCAGGCCCTCAGCCAGCGGGTGAAGGAGCTGGCGGAGCGGTACGAGACGCCGCTGCCGCAGGCCGCGAGCCGGGTGGCCGAACTGGAGCGGAAGGTGAGCGTCCACCTGGCAAAGATGGGGTTTGCATGGTGAACCGATACAATCCGGACATTCATCATCGCCAGTCCATACGCCTGAGGGGATACGATTATTCACAAGCCGGTGCGTATTTTGTGACGATATGTACCCACGCCAGGGAATGCCTGTTTGGTGAGATCGTGGACGGCGAGATGCGGATGAATATGTTTGGAGAGATGGTACAAAATGCATGGGCCGATTTGCCGAACCATTATCCCAATCTGGTATTGGATCGGTTTGTCGTTATGCCAAACCATATTCATGGCGTTATTGTTCTCGTAGGGGCGGGTTTGAAACCCGCCCATCATGATGATGCCGACATCGACAGGTCGGGTTTGGTAGGGCCGGGTTTGAACCCTAGGGCGGGTTTGAAACCCGCCCCTACGTTGGATAAACGACATGGATTGCCGGAAATTGTGAGGGAATTCAAAACATTTTCCGCACGTCGCATCAACGAAAAACGAAATATTGCCGGTGTACCCATATGGCAAAGAAATTATTACGAACACGTCATCCGTGACGATGCCGATTACAACCGTATTGCCGAATATATTGCCACCAACCCGCAACGCTGGATCGAGGACAAATTGCATCCGGAGAACACCATTGATGACGCCAACGTAGGGGCGGGTTTGAAACCCGCCCACCATGATGATGCCGACATTGACAGGGTGGGTTTGGTAGGGGAAGGTTTGAAACCTAGGGCGGGTTTGAAACCCGCCCCTACGGAACGCGGCACAACCGGGAGGCCGGAATGAATAATATACCGGCGGGTTACAAACAGAGCGAGGTTGGGATGATTCCGGAGGATTGGAGCTTAGTTCCGCTCGGCCAATTAATCACCTCTGTCGAGTATGGCTCATCTGCAAAGTCTAATGCGCAAGGCAAAATTCCAGTTCTTCGAATGGGTAACTTACAAGGTGGTAAAATTGATTGGAATGACTTGGTTTATACGAGCGATGTGGTTGAAACTAGAAAATATGCCCTTAAATCGGGCGATGTTCTGTTCAATAGAACTAATACAATCGATCTAGTCGGAAAAACTTCGATTTACAATGGTGAGCAACCCGCGATTTTTGCCGGATACCTCATACGAATCAATGCAGACAAATCATTGCTAGATTCCAAGTTTCTTAACTATATTCTGAATACCGAGTTTTCAAGAAAACATAGCGCAAAGGTGCTTAGTCTCGCTGTTGGTCAGGCAAACATAAATGGCCAGAAATTAAAAACTTACCCCATCCCCCTCCCCCCTCTCTCCGAACAGCACGCTATCGCCGAGGCGCTCGCCGATACGGATGCCCTCATCGAATCCCTGGAGCAGCTCATCGCCAAAAAACGCCAGATCAAACAAGGCGCCATGCAGGAGCTGCTCACCGGCCAAAAGCGCCTGCCTGGGTTTAGTGGGGAATGGGAGGTGAAACCTTTGGGAGATGCTATCGATGCGTTGGAAGCAGGCGTAAGTGTCAATTCAGTCGATGACGAATCCGGCGAAAAATTTATTCTCAAAACATCTGCAGTTGCAAACGGAACGTTTGTCCCTGCTGAGTGCAAGACGATCGCTCCGCAAGATGTTCATAGGGCTTGCCTCAACCCACGAAACGATACAATCATCATTAGTAGGATGAATACACCTGATCTTGTTGGCGAATGCGGGTATGTTGACAAAGACTACCCTAATTTGTTCTTACCTGACCGACTATGGATGACACGTTATAATCGATCAAGCGGTATCAATGGAAGATGGCTCAGTTATCTATTGAGCACCCCAGAATATAAACAACAGATTAAAGCCGCAGCGACTGGTACCAGTGGCAGCATGAAAAATCTGTCTAAAACTGCTTTGCTATCGCTACATGTAAATTACCCAGCACCTGCCGAGCAAACCGCCATCGCCACCATCCTCTCCGACATGGACGCCGAAATCGCCACCCTCGAAACCCGGCTCGCCAAGACCCGCCAGCTCAAACAGGGGATGATGCACAACCTGCTCACCGGGAGGATCCGCCTGGTATGAAAAAGAGACGCCTCTTCATCAGCAGTGTGCAGAAGGAATTTGCCGCAGAGCGGCTGACCCTGCGGGACTATCTGCACGCCGACCCGTTGCTGCGCCGGTTCTTCGAGGTCTTCCTGTTCGAAGACCTGCCCGCGGCCGACCGCCGCACCGATGCGGTCTATCTGGCGGAGGTGGCGGCCTGCGATCTCTACGTGGGGCTGTTCGGCGACGAGTACGGCTATGAGGACGAGGCCGGCATCTCCCCCACCGAACACGAGTTCCACCGCGCCACGGAACTGGGCAAGCCGCGCCTGATCTACGTGAAGGGGGCCGACGACAAGGCCAAGCACCCGAAGATGCAGGCGCTGATTCGCCAAGCCTCGCCCCAGCTCATCCGCCGCCGGTTCAACGACGCGGCGAGCCTGTTGCCGGCGCTGTACGCCTCGCTGGTCGGGTATCTGGAGGAGCAACGGCTGCTGCTGAACGGCCCCTTTGATGGTGCCGCCTGCACCGGGGCAACCCTGAAGGACCTGCGGGACGCCGACATGAAGCAGTTCATCCGGGAAGCCCGCGCCTCGCGCGGTTTCCCGCTGAAGGAATCGGCCACCGGCAAGGAACTGCTCACCCACCTGAACCTGCTGGATAACGGGCAGCCGACCCATGCGGCACTGCTCCTCTTCGGAAAGGAACCGCAGCGCTTTCTCCCCACGTCGGAGATCAAGTGCGCCCATTTCCACGGCACCGAGGTGGCCAAGCCGATCCCCTCCTATCAGGTCTACAAGGGGACGGTGTTCACCCTGGTGGACCAGGCGGTGGATTTCGTGATGGCAAAACTGGCGCTCAGCGTTGGCACCCGGGCGGAGAGCACCCAGGTCCCTGTGGCGTACGAAATCCCCCGCGAAGTGGTGGCCGAGGGAATCGTCAACGCCGTCGCCCACCGCGACTACACCAGCAACGGCAGCGTGCAGGTGATGCTTTTCAGCGACCGCCTGGAGATCTGGAACCCGGGCACCCTCCCCTCTTCCCTCACCCTGGAACGCTTGCGGGAACCCCACGGCTCGGTCCCCCACAATCCGCTCCTGGCCGAACCGCTCTACCTGACGAAGTACATCGAACGGATGGGTACCGGCACCGGTGACATGATTCGTCGCTGCCGCGAAGCTGGCCTGCGGGAGCCGGAGTTCCGCATCACGGACGGGTTCGTAACCATCATTTACCGGCAGACCGGGGAAGCCACAAGGGAAGTCGCCGGACAAGTCGCCGGACAAGTCGCCGGACAAGTCGCCGGACAAGTCGATCCCTGGCTGATCCGGGTTATGGAGGCCTGCGCGACCAGGGATTTGAAGAGCGCAGAAATTCAGCAGGTGGCAGGAATCAGGCACCGCGAGACCTTCCAGCGCAACTACCTGGATAGTCTGTTACGTGATGGCTGGCTGGAACGCACCATTCCCGACAAGCCCAACAGCCGGCTCCAAAAATACCGTATCACCAGCAAGGGAGCAGCTCTGCTGGCACAGTTACGCAACGAGCAATAAACCCGACGACATCCGGAAACCGGTCATAAACCGGACAAACCCGACACCATCCGCAGTGCCCCATGCGGCTCTGCACAGAGGAATGGAAGCCATGTCCCACATCGGCCAACCGGAACGCGCCACCCAGAACCGCGTCATCGCCCTCTTCCGCGACGAACTCCGTTATGATTACCTCGGGGACTGGACCGACCGCCCCACCAACAGCAACATTGAAGCCGACCTCCTCGCCGCCTATCTCTCCCGGAACGGCTACACCACGACCCAGATCAGCCGCGCCCTCGACAGGCTCCGCACCGAGGCCGGCAACCCTAACCGTTCCCTCTACGACAACAACAAGGCGGTCTACAGCCTGCTCCGCTACGGCATCCAGGTGCAGGCGGCAGCGGGCGAAAATGCAGAAACAATCTGGCCGATCAACTGGGATACACCAACACAGAACGACTTTGCCATTGCCGAGGAAGTCACGCTGCACGGCAATCACGAACGCCGTCCCGACCTGGTGCTCTACGTCAACGGCATCGCCGTGGGGGTGCTGGAGCTGAAGAACAGCCGGGTCTCCATCGGCGACGGCATCCGCCAGAACATCTCCAACCAGCTGCCCGAGTTCAACGAATGGTTCTTCAGCACGGTGCAGTTCATCTTTGCCGGGAACGATTCCGAGGGGCTGCAATACGGCAGCATCAGGACGGAAGAGAAGTATTTCCTGAAGTGGAAGGAAGACGAGGCGGACAACAGCCGCTACAAGCTGGACAAGTACCTCTCGAAGATCTGCACCAAGGAGCGGCTGATCGAGCTGCTGCACGACTTCGTGCTGTTCGACGGCGGCATAAAGAAACTGCCACGGGTCCACCAGTATTTCGGCATCAAGGCGGCCCAGGCCTTTGTCCGCCGCCGCGAGGGGGGGATTATCTGGCACACCCAGGGGAGCGGCAAGAGTATCGTCATGGTGCTCCTGGCCAAGTGGATCCTGGAGAACAACCCCAATGCCCGGGTGGCGATCGTTACCGACCGCGACGAGCTGGACAAGCAGATCGAAGGGGTCTTTCTCGCTGCCAGCCACCCCATGACCCGCGCCAGCAGCGGTCGCAACCTGATGACCCTGCTTGGCCAGCCGACCCCGCGCCTGCTCTGCTCGCTGGTGCACAAGTTCGGTCGCAAGGGGGTGGACGACTTCGAGCAGTTCATTAGGGAACTGGAAGCCCAACCCTGCCCAACGGTGGGTGAGCTGTTCGTGTTCGTGGACGAATGCCACCGCACCCAGAGCGGCAAGCTGCACCGCACCATGAAGGCGCTGATGCCCAATGCGGTGTTCATCGGCTTCACCGGCACCCCGCTGCTGAAGGAAGACCGGCAGACCAGCCTGGAGGTATTCGGCGGCTACATCCACACCTACAAGTTCAGCGAGGCGGTGGAGGACCAGGTGGTGCTGGATCTGGTCTATGAGGCGCGGGACATTGACCAGCACCTCGGCGCCCAGGACCGGATCGACGCCTGGTTCGACGCCAAGACCAGGGGGCTGAACGACTGGCAAAAGGGTGCCCTGCGGGAAAAGTGGGGCACCATGCAGAACGTGCTCAGCTCCCGATCCCGGATGGAGCGGGTGGTGCAGGACATTGTCTTCGACTTTGCTGTGAAGCCGCGACTCGCCAACGAGCGCGGCAACGCCATCCTGGTGGCCGCCAGCATCTTCGAAGCGTGCAAGTATTTCGAGCTGTTCCAGAAGACGGCGTTCAAGGGGAAGTGTGCGGTCATCACCTCCTATAACCCGCAGGTGCAGGACGTCACCCTGGAGGAAACCGGCGCCAACACCGAGACGGACAAGCAGTTCATCTACAACCTCTATACGACGCTGCTGCAAAATGTGGACGCCCAGCCGGGCAAGTCCAAGACCGAGACCTACGAGGACCAGGCCAAGAAGCTGTTCAAGGAGCAACCGGCGACCATGAAGCTGCTGGTGGTGGTGGACAAGCTGCTCACCGGCTTCGATGCGCCGAGCTGCACCCATCTCTACATCGACAAACGCATGCAGGACCACGGGCTGTTCCAGGCCATCTGCCGCACCAACCGGTTGGATGGCGACGACAAGGAATTTGGCTACATCGTGGACTACAAGGACCTGTTCAAGAAGGTGGAGAACGCCATCGCCGTCTACACCTCGGAACTGGATCACAGCGCGGGCGGGGTCGATCCGGAGATTCTGCTGCAGGACCGCCTGACCAAGGGGCGGGAACGACTGGATAATGCGCTGGAGGCCATCGCCCTGCTCTGCGAGCCGGTGGCACCACCCAAGGGGGAGCTGGAGCATATCCACTATTTCTGCGGCAACACCGAAATTCCGGAAGACCTGCAGGCACACGAAACCCAGCGCGTCGCCCTCTACAAGGCGACGGTCGCCCTAGTGCGGGCCTATGCCAACATCAAGGACGAGCTGGGCAAGGCGGGCTACGCCGAGGCCGACATCCGGCGCATCAATCGGAACCTGGACCGCTACCTCAAGCTGCGGGAGATCATCCGGAACGCCAGCGGTGAAAACATCGACCTGAAGGCCTACGAAGCCGACATGCGGCACCTCCTCGACACCTATATCGAGGCCGACGCACCACGGAAGATCTCACCCTTCGACAATATCCCCCTGCTGGAGCTGATCGTGAAGACCGGCATCGCCGACGCCATCGGCAATCTGCCGGACGGTATCAGGGGGGATAGGAACGCCGTTGCCGAGACCATCGAGAACAACGTCCGCAGCAAGATCATCAAGGAACACCTGAACGACCCGGCCTATTACGATTCGATGTCGGCGCTGCTGGACGAGATCATCGCCGCCCGCCGGGCAAAGGCCATCGAATACGAGGAATACCTGCGAAGAATCGCCGAGCTGGCAAAGCGGGTGACGGTGGGACTGGCCGGGCATCTACCGGCGCAACTCGACACGCCGGGGCGCCGCGCCCTGTATAACAATCTGCGGCAAGCTGGCAAGGTTGCCGAATCCCCTGTCCCCTATTGCAATGCCGCTGATGACGAACTGCTCGAACTGTGCATCAGAATCGACACAACGGTCAAACAGGTCCGTCCCGATGGCTGGCGCGGTGTCCGGACCAAGGAGAACGTCATCAAGGCCGCTCTGTATGGCATTCTGCAGGACTTGAACGAGGTGGAGCGGATCTTCCCCATCATCGAAAAGCAGAGAGAATACTGATGACCACGCGGATCATACTTGGCGATATCACGGCGGACGTGCTGCTGAAGGAGATCAGGAATATCCACCTGAGCGTCTATCCACCGGCTGGCAGAGTGCGGATCTCAGCACCACTCCGGATGGACCTCGACACTATCCGCGTGTTCGCCATCACCAAGCTCGGCTGGATAAAGAAGCAGCAGCAGAAGCTGCGCGAGCAGGAACGGGAAACGCCACGCGAATATCTCAACCGTGAAAGCCATTATGTATGGGGAAAGCGCTACCTGCTGAAGGTGGTGGAAAAGGATGCGGCGCCGGTCGTTGTCCTAAAGCACAGCAAGATGATCCTTAGCCTTCGTGCCGCCACCTCCCACGAGAGGAAACGGGCCATCCTGGATGGCTGGTACCGCGAACAGCTCAAGGAAGTCGCCGCAACCCTTATCGCCAAGTGGGAGCCGATCATTGGCGTGCAGGTGGAACGCGTCTTCGTGCAGAAGATGAAAACAAGATGGGGAAGTTGCAGCCCGGTCGCCAGGAACATCCGCCTGAATACGGAACTGGCAAAGAAACCGCCGGAATGCCTCGAGTACATCGTTGTGCACGAGATGGTGCACCTGCTGGAACCCTCGCACAATGCCCATTTCATTGCCTTGATGGAGCAGTTCATGCCTAAATGGCAGTTCTTCCGAGACGAGCTGAATAGATTGCCTGTCAGGCATGAGGAGTGGGGTTACTGACCATCACCCCGCATCCGCCCGGCCAATCCGCTGTAAGGTCTCCGGGCGCTATCCGGCAAGCCGCACGAAGCACCTTGACAGAGCACCGCAGCTTTGCGTATTGTTTCCAGGTGAACCTCGTACACCGCATCATATCCCTTGTTGTTCTGCTGATCGCCCTCTGCGCGCTGACCGGCATTGGTCAGGCCGCCTCGACTCTGGTGGCCGCGGGCGCTTCGGCACCCTGCTGCCCCTTGGAACAACCCGCCGACGATCTGCCGCTCGATGCACCCTGCTCTACCCCGGACTGTCCGTGCTCCGCCTGCCAGCTGTTTGAAGTCCCGCTCCTGTTTTCCTTTCAGAACGCTCCGCTCGAACTGCCGCTCCGCCCCACCTCATCAGTGGCCTCGTTCCCTGCCGGCCACGGCCGGACCATCGACTACCCTCCCGAAGCGGCCTGAGCAGGACCTGTCGAATCTCCTGACATTTTATCTCCAACGGCGTTGATCGCCCGGGCCGTCGTCCGTCTCCGGCCGCAGGGCACGCCTTGGCCCGATTCCATCATTTAAAAGGAGTCTATAGTGAAAGTGCAGATTTTCATCATCGCTGCCCTGGTAGTCGGTATCGCCCTTGCCGTTGCCCTCTTCTTCAAGGGGGATGCCAATGCCCTGCATGTCAATCAGGTCGGTGCCGACCCCCTCGCCTACAAAGGCACCATTACCGTTACCGGGGTCATGGCCGGCATTTCTCCCGACGATCCGAGCATTTTCGGCATGTTCGATGTCAAGGAACTGCAATGCAAGACCCCCAACTGTAACAAGCTCTACCTCCCGGTGCGCCACCAGGGGCCGATGCCAAAGATCGGCGACGAAATCCGGGTCACCGGCAGTTTCATGACGATCGGCAACGGCGTTGCCTTTGCCGCCAGCAAGATCAAAGTGGTGCGCAACCACCAGATCGGAGGGTAGATGACCCTCGCCAAACTGGTCGTCAAGAACATCACCCGCCGGCGGGGACGGTTCGTCTTTACCCTGCTCGGCATCACCATCGGCATTGCCTCCTTTGTCACCTTCCTGGCCATGGGCGGCAGCCTGAAAAGCGAGATCTATCGCGAAACAGCGGCCCTCGGCGCCAACCTGGTCGTGATTCCCAAGGGGTCCTGCGGCTATGAGCAGCTTTCCATCCTTACCGGCGACCAGATGCCGACCAACATTTCCGCGGAGGAGATCGCCAGTATCCGCGCCATCAGGGGGCTGACCGTGGTCCCCTTCCTGGCCCAGCAGACCGCCATCAACAACAGGCCGGTTACCGTCAGCGGCATCGAACCGGCAGCAACGCTGGCCTTCAAGCGCTGGCAGGTTGCCCGGGGGGGATACTTTGCCCGGGACGACGAGAACGGCGTTGTGCTCGGCGCCGGCGCAGCGCGCCAGTTCGAACTGCAGCCCGGCGCGACCGTTACCATCCGCGGCGAAAAACTACCGGTGCTGGGCATCCTGGCCGAGACCGGCGGCCGGGACGACGCCACCCTCTTCCTTTCCCTGCCGATTGCCCAGCGGCTCTTCAAGTCGGCGGACAAGGTCTCCTATGCAGCGATCCGGGTCGACAACCTGGCCCTTACCGAGGGGTACATCGAGCAGATCCGGGTTGCCACCGGCCTGGGGGTGGTCTCCGACAAGCAGATGCTCAAATCGGTGCTCGGCATCGTCGGCACCGTCAACATCACCCTGCAGTTAATTGCCGCCGTGGCGGTACTGGCTGCGGCCTTCGGCATCATCAACACCATGGTGGCCGCCACCTACGAGCGAAAGCGGGAGATCGGCATCCTGCAGGCCCTTGGAGCCCGCCGCCGGACGATCTTCACCCTGTTCATGCTGGAGGCGGGCTTCTACGGCGTCATCGGCGGCGTAACCGGCGTAATCGGCGGCCTGGCCACCGCCGTGATCGCTACCCCCTACATCAGCCAGAATGCCTTCACCACCCTGGTGAAGGGCTCCGGCAGCGGTACCCTGGTCGATGCCAAGGTCATTGCCGGCTCCATCCTGTTCTCGGCAATAGTAGCCGTCATCGCCGGCATCTATCCCGCCTGGCGGGCAGCGCGGCTCACGCCGGTGGAGGCGATCAGCTATGAGTGACGTCATCATCCGCACCGAACATGCCGCCAAAACCTATGCCACCGGAGCTGTCAGTACCACTGCCCTCAAGGACGTATCCCTGGAAATTCTCCGGGGATCATTCACCTGCATCGTCGGCCCGTCCGGCCATGGTAAAAGCACGCTCATGCACCTGATCGGCGGCCTCGACCGGCCCACCGACGGCAAGGTCTTTATCGGTGGCATGGAGATCAGCGGGATTGCCAACAGCGACCTGGCCCGACTGCGTGGTACACGGATCGGCTTCGTCTTTCAGTTCTTCAACCTCCTGCAGGGGCTGACCGCCATCGAGAATGTGGAAATTGCCATGATGCTGGCCGGAGTGCCTGAACGCGAGCAGCGTGTCCGGGCAGAGGAATTGCTGGCCCAGGTGGGGCTGGCGGAGAAGGCCGGTTCGAAGCCGAGCCAGCTCTCCGGCGGTCAGCAGCAGCGGGTGGCAATTGCCCGGGCGCTGGCCAACGATCCCGACATCCTGCTGATGGACGAGCCGACCGGCAACCTGGACTCACATGCCGAAGCGGAAATATTGGACCTGCTGCAGACGCTCCACTCCCGGGGGAAGACCGTGGTTATCGTCACCCACAGCGATGAGGTTTCCCGGCGGGCCCAGCGGATCATTCGCGTCAAGGATGGGCTGGTTGCCCACTGAAACGGTTGACACACTCAATTATTTCACTTGACGGCTTGTATGAAAGAAATTATAGTTTGACACTCTAAAGGGGAGTAGTTATCGGTCGGAGAAAAGGCCGACCCGGATTCCGTCAAGACGGTCGAAAGGCCCGGGACCGGGGCAGATACCTGCCAACAAGACCTTTATCCAGGCACACGCCATGGGTAAAGGTCTTTTTTTTACCCATGGCGAAAAGTCAGTGCCTGTTCGGTACGATCAACATCGTCGGGGGAACCACCATGAACAGACTCAACACCACCCTTCTACTTTCCTCATCACCATCTTCACGGTTATCACGGGCAGCGCCATCAGAAAGCGCATCAGAGATGGTCTTCACCGTCAGCATGGCCTTTGACGTGAACCACTGGTTTTCCGACCAGATCACCCTGAACATTACGGAATTCAAGGAGACATCAGCATGGATTGGTTGACCGACCCGCAGGTCTGGATGGCACTGGTAACCCTGACCGCCCTGGAAATAGTCCTTGGCATCGACAACATCATCTTCATCTCGATCCAGGCGGGCAAGCTCCCTGCGGAGCAGCAGGAGAAGGCCCGGCTGGTCGGCCTCGGGCTGGCAATGTTTATTCGCGTTGCGCTGCTGTTCTCGCTCACCTGGTTGATGGGGCTTACCGCGCCGCTCGTTACCGTGCTCGGCAACGAGATTTCCGGTCGTGACCTGATTCTGCTCTCGGGCGGGCTGTTTTTGCTCTGGAAAAGCACGATGGAGATCCACGAGAAGCTCGAAGGAGACGAAGGGGTGACATCAGCCAAGGTCGGGGCAACCTTCGGCGCCGTCATCGTACAGATCCTCCTGCTGGACATCGTCTTTTCCCTCGATTCCATCATTACGGCCATAGGCATGGCCAGCCAGCTTGCCGTCATGATTGCCGCTGTCGTCATCGCCGTCGGCTTCATGATGCTCTTTTCGGGGAAGATCAGTTCCTTTGTCGAAAGACACCCGACCATCAAGATGCTGGCCCTGAGCTTTCTGCTCCTGATCGGGGTGGCACTGATCGGCGACAGCCTCGACATGCATATTCCCAAGGGGTACATCTATTTCGCCATGGCCTTTTCAGTGGCGGTGGAGATGCTCAACCTGCGCATGCGCCGCGGCACGCCGGTCAAACTCCATCAACCGCACCTGATGGACTCCATTGAAAAATGATCATCATCGCCCATCCATGGCCCAACCGCAGGCGCTACACCAAAGGAGAGAGCACAATGAAAAGACACATTGTCAAGTTCGTTGCGGTAATGGCAGCCGTTATGTTGTTGAGCATCACCGTGTTGGAACTCACTGCCCACGCCAGGGTCGGCGGGAGCCGTTCATCGGGCAGCCGCGGCACCCGCAGCTATGCCAGGCCGGCCACCACCTATTCCCAACCCGGCCAGTCACGGCAGCAGGTTGCGCCTGCTCCCGGCCCCTTCCGGCAACAGCCGGCCGGTGGCTTCATGCGCGGCATGGCCGGCGGCATCATGGGGGGACTGCTGGGGGGGATGCTGTTCAGCAGCCTCGGCTTCGCCGGCGCCGGCAGCATGGGGGGCGGCGGCATCGGCCTGTTTGAGATCGTCCTCCTGGCCGGGATTGGCTACCTTATTTACCGGTATGTGCAAAAGAAACGCGCCGATAGCGCTTCCAATCCTTTTGGACGGAGATGACGAATCCGCGAGACCGGGGTCCGGTTCACGCCTTCGGCCCTCCCTGCCTCACGGATTCTGGTAGTAACAAAGGGGTACGCTATGCCTAACAAGAGACTGATTCTCGCAGTGATACTCGCATCGGTGCTGCTGCCTTTGATTTCTTACAGCCTGAATTTCTACACCGATTGGCTGTTTTTCATCGAAACCGGTTTCGCATCGGTGTTCACGACGACCCTGTATGCCAAGACCGGGGCCGGCCTGCTCTTCGGTGGACTGCTGTTCGTCGTTGTGCAGATAAATCTTCACTACGCGAACAGGGCGCAATTTCCTCTGTCCGGCATATTCATCGTGGGAGGTGGCAGCCTTCGACTGAACAGGGAGGAAGCCGCCCGCATCGCCAGATCGGCAAGCATCCTCATCAGTGTTGTTCTGGCGCTCTTTGCCGGCAACTGGGGTGCCGTGCAATGGAACGATCTGCTGCTGTTCACGCATAAGCTGGCTGTAGGCACGGTAGATCCGGTCATCGGCAAGGATATCGGTTTCTACCTGTTCAGCCTGCCATTCATGGAAACGCTCAAGGCTTTTGCAGGGTTCATGCTGCTGGCGACGATAGTCATGGTCACAGCACTGTATTACGTCCGGGGCGGCATCATCCTGACGGAGCGGGGTGCGGCGGTCGATGCAAAGGTGCGGCGACACCTGGCGGTTCTGGTCGGGCTCTTCGCCTGCGTGATCGCTGCCGGTTTTTATCTGGACAGCTTCGGGCTGCTGCTTGCCAATAACGGCATCTTTCATGGCGCAGGCTATGTGGATCTCAACTCCCGGCTGCTTACCTACAGGGTGCTGACGTTCCTGACCCCGCTGGCTGGGGCCATGCTGGCAGTCGGCATCTGGAAAGGCGCCTGGCGCACGGCGCTGCTGCCGCCGATCATCGTGATTGCGCTGTATGTCATCGGCATCAGGGTCTATCCGGGACTACTCCAGAAATTCAAGGTTGCGCCCAACGAGTTGGCCCTTGAGACGCCCTACATCGAGCACAACCTCACCTTTACCCGTTTCGGCTACGATCTGGACAAGATCGAAACCGTACCGTTCGATGTGGATACGAAACTTTCCGCTGCCGATATCGCCAATAACGATGCCACCATCAAAAACATCCGGCTCTGGGACCACGCCCCGCTGCTCAAGACCTATAGCCAGCTGCAGCAGATCAGGACCTATTACAAGTTTTTCGATGTGGACAATGACCGCTATATGGTGAACGGCAAGTACGCCCAGGTCATGCTGTCGCCGCGCGAGCTTTCCTACGCCGATCTGCCCAGCAAAAACTGGATCAACGAGCGCCTGATATTTACCCACGGCAATGGCATTACCTTCGGCCCGGTCAGCCGGATCAGCAAGGAGGGGCTGCCGGAGTTTTTCGTCAAGGATATCCCGGCAGTCAGCCTGGCCGACATCAAGGTAACAAAGCCCGAAATCTATTACGGCGAACTGTCCAACGACTATGTGGTCGTCAAGACCAGGGTCCCGGAATTCAGCTACCCGACCGCCACCGGCAACATCAACACCACCTATGCCGGCAAAGGCGGGGTAGCGATCGATTCCCTCCTCAAAAAGGCCCTTTTTGCCGCCACATTCAAAACGGAAAAAATCCTGCTTTCTTCGGACATTACCGCGGAGAGCCGTATCCTTTACAACCGCAACATCAACGTGCGGGTCAAAACCATAGCGCCGTTCCTCCGTTTCGATGGCGATCCTTATATGGTGGTGGACGACAAGGGGAGGCTCAAATGGATCATCGACGCCTACACCTATTCGGATCGCCTCCCCTATTCAAAGCCGCTCAGGGGGGGCGTCAACTACATGCGGAATTCCGTTAAGACGGTTGTCGATGCCTATGACGGTTCTCTCGACTTCTACATCAGCGACCCGAACGACATCCTGGTAAGGGTCTACGCCCAGATGTTCCCGGGGCTGTTCAAACCGCTGACCGCCATGCCGGATGATCTGCGCAAGCATGTCCGTTACCCGCATCAGTTCCTCCAGGTGCAGGCCGCCATGTTTGCCGCCTACCACATGACCGACCCGAAGGTCTTCTACAACAAGGAGAACCTGTGGCAGGTTCCGGCACTGGGCGAAAAGCCGATGGAACCGTACTACACGATCATGAGGCTTCCGGGTGAAACGGTGGAGGAGTACATCCTGTTGCTGCCGTTTACCCCCTCCAATCGAGACAACCTGGCGGCCTGGCTGACGGCACGTTGCGACGGACCGAATTACGGAAAGATCCGGGCCTATACCTTCCCGCGCGACCGGTTGATCTATGGCCCGAAACAGATTGACGCCCGCATCAACCAGGACTCCTTCATATCCCAGCAGTTGACGCTCTGGAGCCAACGCGGCTCAGAGGTCATCCGGGGGAGCTTGCTCGTGATCCCGATCGAAAAATCGCTGCTCTACGTGCAGCCGCTCTTTCTTGCCGCCGACAAGGCAGGGCTGCCCGAACTGAAGCGGGTGATTGTCGCCTTCGGTGATGAGGTCGTCATGGAGGAGAACCTGGAACTGGCCCTGCAGCGACTCTTCGGAGGGAACAAAGCTGCCACCGTTGCCGCCAGGGAGGTCACGACAGATGCGAAGGCATCACCGTCCCAGCTTGCCAGGGAAGCGATGGCCATCTTCGAGAAGGCCACCGCCCTGCAGCGCCAGGGAGACTGGGCAGGTTATGGCGAAGAATTGAAGAAGCTCCGGCAGGTACTGCAGCGGATAGCGCAGTAGCCGTACATTAACCGGCCTCGGGCCGCACATCACAACCAGGAGGTTTCACCATGAAATGTCCCGTCTGCACAAGCGTCAACCTCGTCATGTCCGAACGCCAGGGGATTGAAATCGATTACTGTCCGGAATGTCGCGGCGTATGGCTTGACCGGGGGGAGCTCGATAAGATCATCGAGCGTGCCGTGCCACCGCAGTTGGCACCCCACCCGCAACCTCCGCAGGCACCGCAACCAAACGTCTATCAAAATGGCCATGCTCCCGGATATGGTCATGGCTATGCCCACGGCCATAAACCGCACCGCAAAAAATCGTTTCTTGAAGAGCTGTTCGACTGATCTGATCGGTCACCGCCGAACAATCGGCAGCGGCAGTCCGCTGCCACACCAGACATTAACCGGCATTCAGAGATTTAGCCATGTCCAGATATACCACCGGCAGCTATCTGCTGGCCATAGCCGCCGTCTTCCTTGTCCTGCGCTTCCACTTGCTACCGGCGGCGTTCGCCGGGCTTGCAGTGTATGTGCTGACACTGAAGCTCGCCCGCCACCTGCCCAAAAACATGAACCGCTTTGCGCACAGGGTCGCCCTGGGGGTCGTGGTGGTGTGCGTCATAACCTGCCTCACAAGCGCCGGTGCCGCAATCTGGTCATTCATCGGCAGCAGCCACGGCATCGCTGCCCTGCTGGCCACGGTGGTTGATACGCTCGGCAGCCTGCGCGGCACACTGCCCGCTTCGGTTGCCGATCTGCTGCCAACGACGATTGAAGGGCTGCGACAGCAGCTTCTTGAGATGTTCGGCGACCATGTCCAGAAAATATCGGTGGTCGGCATGGAAGGGATCAAGGTATTTGCCCATGTCCTGCTGGGCATGGTCGTTGGCGGGATGGCCGCCGTGCATCACTTCAAGGAACATGAAACGGCGCCACCGTTTATCGGTGCATTGCGATCCAGGCTGCGCACTCTTACCACGGCCTTCGACAAGGTGGTTTTTGCGCAGGTGAAGATATCCGCCCTCAACGCCGCCTTGACCGCCGTCTACCTGCTGGTAGCGCTGCCGCTCTTCGATATTCACCTGCCGATGGCAACGATTTTGATCCTGCTTACGTTTGCCGTCGGCATGCTGCCCGTGGTGGGAAACCTGGTCTCAAATACCGTCATTGTCGTCATCAGCCTCGGCATATCCCCGGGGGTCGGCGCTGCATCGCTGCTGTTTCTGGTGTTGATCCATAAGGCCGAATATTTCATGAACGCCAGGATTGTCGGCCACGAAGTACAGGCAACAGCATGGGAACTGTTAAGCGCCATGCTGCTTATGGAGGCAACCTTCGGCATCGTGGGACTGGTGGCGGCACCGGTGGTGTATGCCTGGCTCAAGGCGGAGATAAAGGAGCAGGGAATGATTTGATCCAGCGCGGCTGATCGCGCTTCGAGGCAGTGGGAACGACCGCACGGCATGCGCATCGGCACTCGGCGTGACCATTGTGTTCTTTTCTTGACACAATCCGGAAGGGAGAGTAATTTAAATTTTATATAATTAATACTATCTTAAAGAGGCTGCCATGCACGCAATCAAACCGACAGTTATTGCCGTGGTAATCCTTGCAGGCATTTCCCTGCTCCTGTTTCTGACCCTCCCCAAAGAGCGCAGGGCTCTTCCCGCCTCCAGTTATTCGAACTCTACGGAAGTTGCCGTGGTTGTCATTCGTTAGCAGCCAGGGATCTGCTGCCTGACAATCGCAGGGACCCAGAATCGCGCGGAAGGATCAACCGCTCAGAACCATAGCCGCGTCTGGAGCAGTGGGGCTGTCAACGAGATAGGCCGGGAGCTGCTCGACCAGTAACGCCATTTCATTGTCCATGGCCATCATCAGGCCCTCGACCGCCCCATGGTCACTGGCAGCTATCGCCTGTTCCAGGTCCGCCGCCAGCCCTCTGAGTCCCGACGCACCGATATTGGCCGCACACCCTTTCAACGTATGGGCCTGTCGTGAAGCCAGGGAAAGGTCGTTTCCCCGCAGAGACTCCCGAAGGATTGCCACCTGTTGTGGCGCATCCTGCAGAAACGCGTCAAGTATGGCCCGCAGAATCTCCGGATCGTCCCCCACGCGCGCCATGACCTCCGAATAGTCGATGGGACTCGCAGGGGCTGAAACGGTAGGTACCTGCTGCCTGGCCGATGCTGACGGACAGTGCCGACTGATCGCCCCGGCCAGGTCAGTCCCGCGGATCGGCTTGGCTATGAAGCCGTTCATCCCCACAGCCAGACAGTTGGCACTGTATTCTTTGTAGGCGTGGGCAGTCATGGCAATGATAGGAATAGCCGTCGCGCCGCTCTCCGCCTCCCTCTTCCTGATCAGCCTGGTGGTCTCGATGCCGTCCAACAGCGGCATCTGGACATCCATCAGAATGATGTCGACCCCCCCTTCCTGCAGCAACGCAAGCACCTCTCTGCCGTCAGAGGCAATGGTTACGGTGTGTCCCATCTTCTCCAGAATGAGGCTGGCCACCTTCTGATTGACAAGGTTGTCTTCTGCCAGAAGAATCCGCAGCGCCGCCCCCCCCTGACAGGTGGCGGACGTAGACTGGGGGGCGGTATGGGAGGCATGCCCCTGCAAGGCCAGACAGACAACGGCATACAGTTCCCGCTGCTTGATCGGCTTGGCAAGGGAGCGGGCGATAGTGAGTTCACGGCAGATATCGGCCCGGATGTTGCCCGAGGAGGTGAGCAGAATCAGGGCGAGGTCGGCCAGCACCCCGGTATCTCTGATCCCTCTGGCAAGGGTGATGCCGTCCATGTCCGGCATCTGTCCGTCGATGATCGCCAGATGAAAGGGATCCCCTTCGGCAGCCGCCCGGCAAAGGAGCCCTAACGCCTGCTCGCCGCTCGTCGCCGGCTTGGTCCGGAATCCCCAGTGATTGAGCGCCTGTTGAACGATGAAGAGGTTGGTCTGATTGTCGTCGACAATCAGGACATGGTCGCGGCCGTTATAGCACCGGAGTGGTGCCGCATCCGCCGGCGGGAGGGGACTCAGGCCGAACCGGGCAACGACGTTGAAGGTGCTCCCGCCGCCCGGGTTGTTCTCGGCCCAGATCCTGCCATCCATCATGGCAACGAGGCTTCGGCAGATGGAAAGGCCAAGACCGGTGCCACCGAATCTGCGGGTAGTCGACCCCTCGGCCTGGGTAAACGAGTCGAAAATGAGATCCAGCTTGTCGGAAGCGATACCGATGCCGGTATCCGCAACCATGATGTGCAGACGTACGGCATCCCCTTCGCCACTGTCGTCTATGCCGGCATCCCTGCCGACCCGCACCACCACTTCCCCCGCGCTGGTGAACTTGACCGCATTGCTGATCAGGTTGCAGAGTATCTGGCGCAGACGGGTCGGGTCGCCAATCAGCATCACCGGCACGTCGGGATCCAGGTGGACGATCAGTTCGACCCCTTTTTTGTGGGCCAGGATCGCGAACGTCTCGGCACTCTCCTCCAGGACCGTGTGCACGTTGAAGTCGGTCTGCTCCAGTTCAAGCCTCTCCGCCTCGATCTTGGAAAGGTCCAGGACATCGTTGAGCAGGGTCAAGAGCCCCTCGGAGGCAGTGCTCACCGTTTCCAGATAACCGCGCACGTCGGGTTGCAGCTCTGTCTGGAGCGCAAGCTCCGTCATCCCGATGATGGCGTTCATCGGCGTGCGGATTTCGTGGCTCATGTTGGCAAGAAATCGGCTCTTACAGCGGTTGGCCGCCTCGGCTGCCTCCTTCGCCTGCTTGAGCTCGGCCACCATCTGGGTGATGACGTGCAGCAGGCGGCGCGTTTCATCGCTGCACCCTTTGAGGACCTCTTCGTCGTTGCCGAGGGCCACGTGGGCGGCATGGTCAAGGGCCTGCTTGAGGGGGCGGTTGATCCGTCTGGCCACGTACATTGAAAAGATCAGGATGGAGGCGAAGAGGATGGAGGCTGCCGCGAGGATGCTACGCCGCAACACGTGCATCTCCTCATGCAGATCGTCGATATAGACCCCGCTCCCGATGACCCATTGCCATGGGCGGTACAGGGTAATACTGGAGATCTTCGGCACCGGTGCGGCCGAGCCGGGCCTGGGCCAGTGATAGCGGTGATACCCCTTACCGTCCCGAAGGACGATACGGTTCATTTCTCCGGTTACGAGGGTCTCCGGGCCAAGGTTCCCCTCCATCTGCGGGTTCATGGGATGCATGACGAATTTGTTGTCAAGACCATGGATCCAGACGTAGTTGTTATGGCCATATCTCAGGGAACGGAGAGATTCGATGGCCTGGCGCTGGGCCGCAGCGCGATCCATTTTGCCGCTGTCTGCCTGCCCCGCGTAGTGGACAACCGTCGAGTAGGCTGCGTCGACAATCTGGCTGACGGCGCTCTTTCGCTCGGCAAGGAGCTTTTCCTCGATGAACGGGAGCAGATAAAAGAACAATGCGGCGGTCGCCGCAATGACGCCCACTGCGGAAATACCGACGATCTTGGAAAAGACCCCCCAGTTTCTCAAATAAATAAATCTGTCAATCACACAAGGCCCCTTCCGATTAAGCCCTGCCAGCCAGACCGTACTCCCGGAGCAGATTATCCAGGGCCGGCCGACTGACGGGCTTGACCAGATAACCGTTGCACCCCCCCTGGTAATAGGCACCCACTACATCCCGGGGCGATTCGAGCGATGTCGTCATGACAATCTTCACCTCCTGGTGCTGCGGGACCCCGGCCTGTTTTTCCTGCGCCCTGATCTCCTTGAGGACCTGCCTCCCGTCAAGCTCCGGCATCATGACATCCAGGCAGATGAGCGCGTACGGCCTGCGTTCCGCCTGGGCCATGGCAACGGCTGCGAGTGCTTCCCTGCCGTTCACCGCCACATCACACTCCCCGTGCGCGGCAAGGAACATCTGCAGCATCCTGCGGCTGGTGAAGTCGTCCTCAACAATGAGAAATCGCATTACACTCCTCCTTGGTTTGGTCGGATGCCCTCCGGCCCCGTCCCGAAAGCGCCTGCGCCGTACCGGAACAAGCACTGTGACTCAGACGTGTATACGGAAACAATGCACCGACAGCGGCAATGCCGGTCGGCAAACCATCTCTTGGTGCCTTTTATCATCGGAGGGAAAAGGTGACCGGGGTCGTCCTTGTGCAGTTAGGCATGGTTTATTAAATCGGGCAAACTAGGTCGACCTTGAGGGACAATTGGAGAAAGTATGCAATTTTTCTATTTCTACAACCGGTCCGGCTATTTGAACCTGATGATGAATCTCGTCCCGAAGCTCTCCTCCGGCTGCTCGACCCCCTTGACCGGGGTCCGGCCGAACAGGGTCTGGTCGTAGAAGAGATTCAGGTCCAGCTGCGGCGCCAGCTTGATCCCCACCTCGCTCCGCCACCCCAGGTTGGAGCCGGGCTGCTTCAGATCGCTGAAAACCCGCCAGTCCTTATCCTGTCCGGGGTGGCCGGACAGGCTCCCGGCACGGGAAAAGGTGGTAACCGGAATCTTGGCCGCGGTCGACAGGGAAAACCGCTCGAAGAGCCGCATCGTCCCACCAGCTTCGGCATGGAGTTTGTGCGTGGAAAGGGCCACCCCGCCTCCCATCTCTTCCAGACGCTGCCGATAATCCAGACCGATCATCGGTTCCAGGGAAAAGGAGAGGCTCGGCTGATAGAGTAGCCCACCGGTGGTAAGCAGCCGCGACGGGTCGAAGAAGCGCTCCGCTTCAGCCCCAACGGCCATCGGTGCCTGCACGGAAACCAGCAGCAGTATGCCGATAGATATCAGCCGGTTCCAGTTCATCGTTACCACCAGGATTATTCCCATTTACCTGGAGCCGGCATGTGTGCCTTCTGCCGACGTCACCCCCAGTGACTGCATGACGTACCGGGTGTAGAGTATGGAGACGACGGCAGCACTCCAGTTCACTACCAGTATACCCCACCAGATGCCGGTAAGTCCCCAGCCAAAGGAAAAGGCCAGCAGCGGAAAGAGGAGGAACGGTGCGGCCAGTTGACGGAGCAGGCCGATCCAAAGGGCGAACAGTGGCCTCTGGAGCCCCTGCAGGGCGGCATTGTTCACGTAGAGAACCACATAGGAACCAAGGACAAAGGCATTGATCCGGAAATACTCCTGCCCGGCCGCGATGACGCCGGCGTCGGTGGTGAAGAGACCGATGAGCAGGCCGGCGGCGAGAAAAACCGCCGCCGTGCCGCCGGCCATGATAGCCAGCCCGCTCCGCAGCGCCGTCTGCTGGGTTTCGCGCACCCGCTCCAGCCGACCGGCCCCGAAGTTCCTGGCAACCAGGGAGAGGGTTGCCACGTTCAACCCCATGACCGGCAGGATGACGATCTGCTCGATGCGGGTGCAGATGCCGTAGGCAGCCACCGCGGCCTCGCCGAAGCGGCCGACGTACCAGGTGATGACGAAGATCCCCAGGGCAACGGTCAGCATGTTCAGACTGGCGGGAATACCCTGGCCGAACAGGCGGGCGAACGGCTGTCGGCGGGGGACAAGGAGCCGCCACGACCTGCGCGAGACTAGGCCAGTGCCGATCGCCATCCGGAGCATGTAGCAGTTGCCCAGGATCTGGATCAGCACCGTGGCCCAGGCGATTCCTGCCAGCCCCATGGCCGGCAGGCCGAGCCCGCCGTAGACAAACCAGGGATCAAGGATCAGGTTGAGAAAAAAACTCCCCACCAGATAGTTGCGAAAGCTGCGGGTATCGCCGGCAGCGCTCAGGATGCCGTTGCAGACATAGTTGCCAAGGAAAAAGGGGGCGCCGGCAAAGAGCGCCCGGACGTACGTAACGGCCAGAGACAGGTATTCGCCGGTGGCTCCCATCCGGGCGAAGATCCAGGGGGCGGCCCAAAATGCGGCCACCATGATGCAGAGCGCATGCAGGAGGGCAAAGGAGAAGGCCTGGGCAGCGAAGGTTTCGGCCTCGTCCCGCCTCCCGGCCCCCAGGGCATGGCCGATGAGAGCGGTGGCCGCCATGAGGACCCCGGCGCCCATGGCCACGATGATGAAGAACATGGGAAAACAGAGGGAAAGGGCTGCCAGGGCCTTGGTATTGATCCGGCCGGCATAGAAGACATCCACCACATTGAACATGGTGTTGAAGAAAAAGCCGACGCCCACCGGCACGGCCAGCGCACGCAAGAGGACGGGAATCGGCTCTGCTGTCAGGTCATGGTGGGCGCTCATGGCATCTTCCCGAGGTGCGGGGCTGGAGGATCGGTGAAAAGTCTATCCCGGCGGCCCCGGATGTCAACGAACCGCCGGTTGCGGCGCCCCCGCCCCATTCTGGCAAATATTGACCCAGGTCAAAGAGCCGTACCGGTTTTTCGGATACGTTTGGTCCCAAGGAACGGTTGCGTTTGGATGACTCAACGCTATAGTTTGAAAGTCCATTCCGAACATTACACGACACGGCGAATCGCCACAACAAACATCAAGGAGGATATCAACATGGGAATGTTCTGTAACCAGTGTGAGCAGGCTGCCAACGGCGTCGGCTGCAACATCTCGGGGGTCTGCGGCAAGAAGCCGGAGGTGGCCGCGCTCCAGGACCTGCTTCTGTACGGGCTGAAGGGGATCGCCCTCTACGCCGCCAAGGCCAGGGAACTGGGAGCCAAGGATGATGCCATCGACAAGTTCGTCGTCGAGGGGCTCTTCACTACCGTCACCAACGTGGATTTCGATGCCAGCCACATCGAGAAGTCCGTCCGTAAGAGCGTCGAGCTCCGCAGCAAGGCCAAGGCCCTGTACGAGCAGGCATGTCAGACCAAGGGGACCACACCGTCAGCCATAACCGCCCTCCAGGCCAGTTGGACGCCGGCCGCGGACCAGGCAGGCCTGATCCGCCAGGGAGAGGAGCACGGTCTCTCCACCCTCCACGTCAACGACGACATCCGCTCGGTCATCGAGATCCTCACCTACGGCCTCAAAGGGATGGCAGCCTACATGGACCACGCCCAGATTCTGGGCAAGGGCGATGAAGAGGTCATGACCTTCTTCCACAAGGCGTTGGCAGCCACCACCGACTCAAGCCTGGGGCTGATGGATTTCGTCGGTCTCTGCATTGAGTGCGGCAAGCACAACATCACCACCATGGGCATCCTCAATGCCGGCCATGTGGAAAACTACGGCCACCCGGTACCGACTCCCGTCGAACTGGGCACCAAGGCCGGCAAGGCGATCCTCGTCTCCGGCCATGACCTGAAGATGCTGGAGGAACTGCTCAAGCAGACCGAAGGCAAGGGGATCAACATATACACCCACGGCGAGATGCTGCCGGCCCACGGCTATCCCGGCCTCAAGAAGTACTCGCACCTGGCGGGGAACTTCGGCGGGGCCTGGCAGGATCAGGCCAAGGAGTTCGTCAACTTCCCCGGCGCCATCATCTTCAACACCAACTGCATCCAGCGCCCGTCGGACTCTTACAAGGACCGGCTCTACACCTGGGGACTCGTCCAATGGCCGGACGTGAAGCATATCGAAGGCTGGGACTTCTCAGCGGTCATCGACAAGGCACAGGAACTCCCCGGCTTCCCGGACAACCCGGGCCAGCAGATCCTCACCGGCTTCGGCCACAACGCGGTCCTCGGCGTGGCCGACAAGGTGATCGAGGCGGTGAAGAGCGGCGCCATCAAGCACTTCTTCCTGATCGGCGGCTGTGACGGCGCCAAGTCGGGCCGCAACTACTACACCGAGTTCGCCGAAAAGACGCCGGCCGATACGGTCATCCTGACCCTGGCCTGCGGCAAGTACCGTTTCAACAAACTGGAGTTCGGCGACATCGGCGGCATCCCGCGCCTCCTGGACGTGGGCCAGTGCAACGACGCCTACTCGGCGGTTCAGATCGCCGTTGCCCTGGCCGGCGCCTTCAACTGCGGGGTCAATGACCTGCCGTTGTCGTTCATCCTCTCCTGGTACGAGCAGAAGGCGGTGGTGATCCTCCTGTCGCTGCTCCACCTGGGGATCAAGAACATCAAGCTCGGACCGACCCTCCCGGCCTTCGTCACCCCCAACGTCCTCAACTTCCTGGTGGAGAACTTCAACATCGGGCCGATCACCACGGTGGATGCCGACCTGAAAGCGGCACTCGGCCAGTAACAGAACGCGGCATATGACAAAGAGGCGTGGGGGGTTCCCTCCACGCCTCCTTTGTTTTTGCTGTCATTGCTCGCCCCTCTTGAAATCCCGCCGGGAAATTGCTATGGTCACCGCCGCCGGCATCTTGGCAACACCAATGCAGGAGGTCGTCCGATTTGTTCCGAGTCCTGCTGGGCTGCTTGCTGCTGACAACTCTCATCGCTCCCCCCGCGTTTGCCGCCACCTCCGAAGACACCCGCCTCAACGCGCTGCTGGCACTGGTACGATTGCGCCAGGAAG
Source organism: uncultured Geobacter sp. (assembly GCA_964432205.1). GTDB lineage: Bacteria > Desulfobacterota > Desulfuromonadia > Geobacterales > DSM-12255 > Geomobilibacter. The sequence goes on from CAYSMK010000019.1 coordinate 62,545, forward strand.
GCGCCCAGACCCGCGTCCGCGATGATTACCGGAAAGTCGAGGAGCTCTTCGCCCGCGGCGATGCCCTGGCCGGAGCAAACCGGACCGACGAGGCCGACGGGATCTTTGCTCGAACGGCCGAGAGGGGTGAGCAGCTGATGCGCCAACTCATCGCCGCCTCCCCGTCGCCAACAGGACCTGCCGAACCGGTGGTCATGGCAGCTGCCGAACCGACAGGCGACGAATCTGCCGACGAGGACGATGAGCACCCACAATCGGACTGGCTCGTGGGTGGCGAGAGCATCTACATTGTTGAGAAATCCGAAACCCTGCGATCGGTCGGGGCAAAGGTGGGGGTCAACTGGCGGCAGCTGGCCAGACTCAACGGCCTGGACCCGCAGGTCCGCCTCAAACCCGGCCAGGAGATCCGTTTCAATAACCTCAGGATCATCCCGAAGCAGGTCGCCAGCGGCATCGTGGTGAACATCCCGGACCGTACCCTCTACTACTTCAGGGACGGCCGCCTGGAGCGAACCATCCCGGTTGCCGTGGGTCGACCGAAAGGACGGGACGGTGAGCCGGTCTGGCAGACGCCGGTCGGCAGGTTCAAGGTGGTCGGCAAGGCGAAGAACCCGGTCTGGCGCGTCCCTCCTTCTATCCAGGCGGAAATGGCCGAAGAGCGGAAAAAAGTCGTCGACCTGGTCCCGTCCGGCCAGAAGAATCCCCTCGGCAAGTACGCCATCTACACCTCGCTTTCCGGCATCCTGCTCCACAGCACCAACCTGCCGGCCAGCATCTATGGCTACTCCAGCCATGGCTGCATCAGGATCGCCCCGAGCGAGATGGAGGCGTTTTTTCGTCAGGTGCGGGTGAACACACCGGGAGAGATCATCTACAAACCGGTCAAGCTGGCGGTGACCGATGGGGGCAAGGTCTACATCGAGGTGCACCGGGATGTCTACGAAAAGGTAAAGGACCTGCGCAAGGAAGTCCACCGGCTGGTGGCCCGTAACGGCGTGGAGAACCGGGTGGACTGGGGAAAGGTGACGCGGGTGCTGAAGATCAAGAGCGGCGTTGCCGAGGACGTGTCGCTCTGATGGCTATTTTTTGCGTGGCGGTCCCCTGTCTATTGTCAAAGACCGCAAGAAAGAAATCGGTCCTGGTCTTCTGTCCTCGATGCTTGCTGACTTGGGCCTAACGAAGGAGGATTTACGATGAGCAGCTATCGCTATTCCTGTACCATCACAGGTGACGAAGAAGGCTTTTATCTCGTTAAATTTCCAGACCTCCCCGGTGCGGCCACAGACGCAAAGACACGGGACGAAGCCCTTGCCGAAGCAGAAGATTGCCTCGCCGAAGCCGTGGCGGGCTACCTCGTGCGCCGTGAGCGCGTGCCGGAGCCTGCTTATACTGATGGTGATGCCTTTGTTACCCTCGACGCACTTCTAGCCGCGAAAGCGGCCTTGAACAACGCCATGCTCGAAGGCGGAATTTCGCGCACCGAGCTTGCCGCCCGTCTTGGCGTGGATGAGAAGATTGTCCGCAGGCTGCTCGATCCCAAGCATCAAAGCCACATCCGTGCCGTGCTTCACGCCGCGTCCCTTCTGGGGCTTAAAGCAGAAGTCCGCTTTGAGCGCGCCGCTTGAGTGGAGAGTGTCCGTTGTTGACAGGACACCTCAATTGAGCGGCAACGGGTTCCAGGACTCACGCATACATGACTCTTACCGCGGCGGCTGCTCCGCCTGGCAGTACTTGCAGGTCTGATCCCGCCACTTGATCCATTCGTGACACTGCACGCACTTCTTGAATTTCCCCTCGACCTCTTTCACCGGCTTCTCAAACCAGACGATCAGGATGAAGATCGGAAACAGGGCGCTGAGCAGGGCCCAGACAACGACGCTGCGCCCCCGGTTGGCGGCCAGCACGCCGCCGATGATGCCCGGCACTGCCATTATGAGGACCAAGGCCAGTTCCGGCCTGATCACGTCGTTCATCACATCCTCCCGTGCTACCGCACCAGTCAAGCGTCCATGGCAGGCAATGAAAAAGGCGCGGGGCTTACCACACGCCTTTTTAGCACAAATCAGTTCTCCCGGCCCAGCCCGTTTTTTCAGCCGTGCCCTGCCGCCTCCGCCCCGCCCCTTACTTGCAGTCGTCCCGCCAGATGCAGCTATCCTGCCCGCAAACCTCTGCCTGACCGGTTTCGTAGCATGCATCGTTTCCTTCGTCAGACTGGATGGCTCTGACCAGTTCGCCCTTATTCAGCTTGCCGGCCTTGATACCACGACTCTTGGCGATTTCCTTCACATCCTGCATCTTCATAGTCATTCCTCCTTTGATACGGATCTTCCATCTCTCAGATAAAAACTTCCTAAGGGTAGCACACCAGAGTGGGTATGCAACTGTGCCGGACAGTTTTGTCGCGTGCAACTTCCCGCTCGACAAAATCAGATTTTTCCAATATATTCCCGCATGCTGTATACACAAATAAAACAGGCTCAGGGCTCATGGCTCGAGGCTTCGGGACAAAGCCCACCGCTTTGTAGTGTTGTTGCCCCGAGCCCGGAGCCCCGAGCCCTCGGCCTATCCGACTGAAAGGAGAATCACCGATGTCCACCAAGCCGTTCGTGTATCAGGAGCCGTTCCCCCTTGGGAAGGAGAGCACCTCGTACCGCAAGATCGAGGGTTCGGAAAAATTCGTAACGGTCGAGCAGTTCGCTGGCCAGGACGTTGTCCGGGTCTGCCCCGAAGCACTCGCCATCCTCGCCAATGAGGCAATGCGGGACGTCTCCTTCCTGCTCCGTGCCGAACATAACGAGTCGGTGGCCAAGATCCTTCGTGACCCGGAAGCCTCCCAGAACGACAAAGGGGTGGCGCTCGCCTTCCTGCGCAACGCCGAGATCTCCGCCAACTTCGAACTCCCCATCTGCCAGGATACCGGCACGGCCACCATCGTTGCCAAGAAGGGTCAGCAGATCTGGACCGGCGGCAAGGACGAAGAATTTCTCTCCAAAGGGGTCTACAAGACCTACACCGAGGAGAATCTGCGCTACTCCCAGACCGTAGCCCTGGACATGTACGAGGAGATCAACACCGGCACAAACCTGCCGGCCCAGATCGACATCCAGGCCGTGGACGGCGATTACTACAAATTCCTCTTCATGGCCAAGGGTGGCGGTTCGGCCAACAAGACCTCCCTCTTCCAGGAAACCAAGGCACTCCTCACCCCGGACAGCCTCGTCAAGTTCCTGGTAGCGAAGATGAAATACCTGGGCACGGCCGCCTGCCCGCCGTACCACATCGCCGTGGTCGTCGGCGGCACCAGCGCCGACGCCTGCCTGAAGGCGGTCAAACTTGCCTCCGCCAAGTACTACGACGACCTCCCCACCAAGGGAAATGAGTACGGTCAGGCCTTCCGCGACCTGGAACTGGAAGAGAAACTGCTCCAGGAGGCCTACAAGCTCGGCATCGGCGCCCAGTTCGGCGGCAAATACTTTGCCCACGACATCCGGGTCATCCGCCTGCCGCGCCACGGCGCCTCCTGTCCGGTGGGGATGGCAGTCTCCTGCTCCGCCGACCGCAACATCAAGGCGAAGATCACCAAGGACGGCCTCTTTGTCGAAGAGATGGACAGAAACCCGGGCCGCCTGATCCCCGACCAGTACCGGGGCAAGCACGAGCACGGCGTCAAGATCGACCTGAACAAACCGATGAAGGAGATCCTGGCCGAGCTTTCCAAGCACCCGGTTTCAACGCCGCTCCTGCTGAACGGCACCATCGTCGTCGGCCGCGACATCGCCCACGCCAAGTTCAAGGAGATCCTCGACAGCGGCAAACCGCTTCCCGACTACCTCAAGAACCACCCGATCTACTACGCAGGTCCGGCCAAGACCCCGAAGGGCAAGGCGTCCGGCTCCTTCGGTCCCACCACAGCCGGCCGGATGGACTCGTACGTAGACCTGCTCCAAGCCAACGGCGGTTCCTTGATCATGATCGCCAAGGGTAACCGGAGCCAGCAGGTGACCGACGCCTGCAAGAAGCACGGCGGCTTCTACCTCGGCTCCATCGGCGGCCCGGCCGCGGTTCTGGCCGAAGAGAACATCAAGAAGGTGGAGTGCATAGACTTCCCCGAACTGGGGATGGAGGCGGTCTGGAAGATCGAAGTGGAGAACTTTCCGGCCTTCATCCTGGTGGATGACAAGGGGAATGACTTCTTCAAGCAGTTGGGACTGTAGTACTGGGAGACATGATAAAGCCCCCGGACGCGCTGCGACCGGGGGCTTTATTGCGGGCGCCGTTGCCATGCTGCATCACCTGCGCTGGCAGACTTGACATTTGCTCGTCCTACACTACATTTCCTTTTAAAGATCCTGACTGTAGCGAGCCGGCCGGAATGATACTGCTGTCCTTGCGGGAAGCATGACACTTACTTGTCGCTTGTTGCTCATCACACCAATCCCACTGAACAACGGAGGCACATTCATGGAAGAAGCACGGGCATTGATTTCTGTTTTCCACGAATTGAATGCAACAAACGACCGCAAGATTGCCCTATTCTCATCCTCGCTCATCGGCCTGTTCGGTTCGACCCGCATGTTCGAGGACTTTCTTTCCGATCTGGACAAATCGCTCACCAACGGCACAATTTCTGCGCCGGTCAAAGAGCGGGCCACCAACCTCGCTCGTACCTACATCCCCCAGGTCGCCCAACTGAACGGCATCGAGGACATCAACGGCCTGAACGTGTCAGCCGAACAACTGCGGGCGATCAAGACCACTCCTCCCCATGAAAGGAAGGAGGGGGTCCGCATCATTCTCGCCGCTCTCATAAAGATTCTGGAAGCAGTGAAAAAGGTGGGCTGAACCAGGCATACATAGCGGCGCCGGGACCCGTCAACCACAGCCGTTCCTGGCGCCGTTCCCCACAGGCAGCGTGATCAAATCCCGGTCATTTCCTGAACCTTGAGTTCCAGGTCGTCGATATTGACCCGAACCACCTTCTTGTCCGCCTCTTCCCCGCGAACCAGCCCCTCCTCCACCCACGAGAGTATGAGTTCCTTCTCCACGCCGAACTTCTCCGTCGCCTCGTCCAGGGTGTACCAAGTTTTCTCGATTGACATGGCAGCCTCCCTCCTGAATCCTTGCGGTATGTATGTGGACTCGGTAAAGCATCAGATTAGCGTATGTTCAAACCAGTCGTCTGAGACCAAGAACGGTGATAAGGTCGCCAAATCGCGGGAACGTTGGGAAAATTCGCTTCCGGCACTCACCGATTCACCGTCCTTTTCCTTAGTGAAATCATTATAACACTTCGCTTCGCTCTTGCTGAAATTTCCCATATGCCGCCAAACAGGAATTTTGAAGCAGTCACCGCTACAGTGTACACTTTTTAATTAATTCATGGCACAATGAATGCAATTGTGCGCGTATCCTGTTTGCGAAACAGCGACAAAAGCATCTTGAGATCCAAAAAATTCGACCGAAACGCTTAAGAGTGACGCGCTCCCCGAATTGCATAACAATGGAGTTCCATACCCATGAAAATACTGCCCCTTCTTGCGCTCCACCTTTTCTTATGTGCAGTTTCTGCCCAGGCAAGCCTTCTCATGACCTCCAAAAGCGGCAGCACCATCCTTAACCAGTCGCAGTTCCCCGCCGCCATGAAACCGGGCATAGAAATCCTCAACGGCAAGTGCGACCTGTGCCATGACCTCGGCCGGGTCGTCAAACCTCTCGAAACCGGGAAGGCCGCCGACGGCTCGTCCTTCGGCAAAGCGGATATCAAGGCATACGTAGTCAAGAAGATGCGCCGGCCCGGCGTCATTCTCAGCCAGCAGGAAGCGCGTGAGGTCATTAAGGTCCTTGAGTACATTCAGGGAGAATTCCCGGAGGGTGGCAGAAGCCGTTAAGCTTTCCCGCACAGCAACAAAAAAGCCCGCTACATGCGGGCTCACCTTCATGCCATGGCAGATCGGCCTAGTCGTTCAGTTCAACGCACTCTTCCTTGCCCCAGCTGTCCATTTCACCGTTTTCCAACATCACCTGAACCGTATCGCCTCCGTAGGTGCACCCGAATGAATAACCGATCTCGCCACTCTTCAGGTTCTTGAGGGGGACAGGTTCTTCACGCTGTTCGGTCCGGTAACAGACTGCGTCATATTGCGAGCCTTTCATGGCGCGGCCCCTCCTTTCGTCGTTGTTTATCTATATAATACCAGGAACCTGAAGGCTTTGCATCTCCTCATGAACAGGGGGATTTCATGGGGCCGTAACGCAGTTCAACCACCGGCACAGCCGGCCAGTTATTCGTCAACAGTTTCGGAGCGGCGCCTTGGTTGTCGACCCTTTGTCTGCACCGGTGCCGGCTTTTGTTGCGGCACCACTTCCGGCGCCACAGACTGCGGCAGTTGAGGCGCTGGCTGGGAAGAGAGTGCCCGGTCAGCCTGCGGTTCCGTTCCCAGGTTCAGCGTTTTTACCTTGGCGCGGTATCGCGCAGGGATTTCATAGACACTGTTGGTATAGTGGGCAGTTCCTTTGCCGTCGATCCAGGTATAGACCTCGCCGTGCGCAGAAGACACCATCAACAACAGTACTGTCAGCAGTCGTTTCATGTTCCTCTCCCGGGCAATGGTGCGGTACGTGGCGTTGCACTCAGAAACCGAACCAGATTGTCAATGCGCTGATCACAGCCCACCCCAGCACCCCGATGGTCACTCCGCCACAGAGAAGCGCCAGGAAATGGTGGGCAGCCCCTTCCTGTCGCCGTTCCTCGTAGCCCAACAGCATGCCCAGCAGTATCCCTCCCACTATGCCGCCACCATGCCCCCAATTGTTGATCCCCGGCATCATCAGACCGAACAGCACGAGGCCGACCACCCAGCCGCTCACCTCGCGGTAGACCGCACTGCCGTAGGCACCGCCCCGGCTCTTGCCGTAGTAGAGAAGCGAGCCGATCAGGCTGCAGACCGCTGCCGAGGCACCGATGGTAAAAGGAACGCCGGCCAGGTACGAAATCCAGAAGCCGCACATGCCGCCCAGGGTGTAGATGACAAACATCCGGTTCGGGCCATACTCTTTAACGACCCAGGGAGCGATCTGGCGCAGGGCCATCAGGTTGAAGAGGATATGAAAGATGCCGCCGTGGAGATAGTTGGCAGAGAGGATCGTCCAGAACCGGCCGAGGCGGTCGATGGGGAGCGTACCGGTCGCGCCGAGCAGCATGAGGCTCGTCTGGTCCGGGCTGAAGGCGCTGAACGGATTGCCCAAAGAACCGCGCCGCGACGACAGCAGCAGTGACAGGATATAGAACACGATATTCCCGGTGATGATGGCCTTGACCAGCCAATCGCCGTCCAGTATGCCGCGCCGCCATACCGCTCCGCGCCACCAACTGGTTGCACGTGACGCCCCGCACCAGGAACAGGTGGTTTCCGTGCTGCCGATCAGCCGCCGGCAGCGGGGACAGAGCATAGCCCGTTGCTTCATTTCTCGTTGCTCCTTGCCATGTATTGCCGGGTGTACGGCCGCCTGGTCACGTGACCAGAAGCGCAGAATACCCTGACAGCGAAGGCAAGGAAATAGAAATTTACGAAACTCGTGATGGGCGATGGGGAGCGTTTCGACGCAACATGGCGGAATGAGACAACAAGAGGGCCACGTCGTTGACGTGGCCCTCTTGTTCACTGCAGTGATCTGCGACGATTACTTCGCAGCCGGAGCAGCAGCCGGGGCTTCGGCGGCCGGCTTGGCGGCTTCCTTCTTCACGGCTTTCTTGGCCTTTTTGACTTTCTTGGCCGGCTTTGCGGCTTCCTTGGCTACCGGCGGATGACCGGCGGGCATGGCCGGAGCGGCTTCGGTCTTCGGCGCATCAGCGGCGAGAACGGTACCGGCGAACGCAAGGGCAACAAGGGCAGCAGCGATGGTGGAGAATGCTTTTTTCATGATCTACTCCTTTTGTAATGGTTGCCTGATTGGGCTGTCTCGATTCTTTAGCAGTGACCGTGCCAAGCCGGGGAACGCCCTCAACAGTCTGAAATCAGAGCAGTCATCCCGTTCCCGAAGCAGCTACCGAACGGACAGCCACCTCAAAACCGACAGCAACAACCCCATATGAGCCAGACATGACGACTGTGGTATCGGATCGTTCAGCACGGGCTGATTGGTATTGACTGGCCACCGGCTCTGGGATATCGTCACCAGACTACGCATCCACCTCAGTACGGGCAGAGGACAGATCATGAAAGACAAGAGAGGGTTCGCCCTGGGCATCTGCGCCATGCTGATCTATATCATCGGCGGCATAGGAACCTTCGGCGGCATCGCCATGATTGCGCTCCTCAAACGGCATGACCTTTGGGGTTGGGGCGACGGCCGCGCCATCGGCTACCTCCTGCTCTGCTGCGGACTGGCCCTCTCCATCCTTGGCGTGTTGCTGATGCGCATCCTCAGAAACCGGCGTCTCACCTGAACTCTCCCTCCGCAGAAAAGGGTTGAGCGGTCAGGGAAAAGGGGTTATCCTGATTCCCATCCGTTGGCAGAGGTTACCATGCAGCTTGTTTCCATACTGTACCGAGTGGCGGTCGCCTTCTGGGTTGGCGGCATAGCCATCTTCACCTTCGTACTCACCCCCACCCTCTTTCGGGCCCTGACCCGCGACCAGGCAGGAAGCATCGTCGGCATACTCTTCCCCGGCTACTTCCGCTGGGGACTGGCCTGCGGTGCAGTTGCGCTGGTCACCCTCCTGGTGCTGCGTGACCGGGCATTCATTGCCAGGCTCGTCATCATCCTGGCAATGCTGGCCGTCACGTCGGTCCAGGCATTCGTCATCGAGCCGCGGGCCGCAGCGCTCAAGAAGGAGATCCCCTCCTTCGAGACCACCAGCAAGGAGCATCCTTTGCGCCGCGAATTCTCGCGGCTGCACGCGTTCTCCGCCGTCTGCAACCTGTCCGTTTTCAGCGGTGGCGCAATCCTTCTGGTGCTGTTGTAACATGGCCGAACTCTCCCGCGAACAGCCACAAGTCACCCTGAACGATATCGCCCGTGCCCTGGCCGGTTACCGTCCGAAACAGTTCGAATCCGCCGACCCTCGCAGTGCCGTCGCCATTATCCTCCGAAACGGGGCTGATGGCCCGGAACTACTGTACATCCGGCGGGCAGACGATGAGCACGATCCCTGGTCGGGCAACATCGGCTTCCCCGGCGGCCGGGTGGAAAAACGCGACCACTCGGTCAGGGCAACAGCAGAACGGGAAACACTGGAGGAAGTGGGTTTAAGCCTGGACTGTGCCTGCTATCTGGGGCAGTTGGACGACATTACCGGCGCCAACCTGCCGGTACAGGTATCCTGCTTCGTCTACGCCCTTACGGTCGATCAGGCGCTCGTCCCGAACGACGAAGTAGCCAAGGCCTTCTGGTTTCCGCTGCACGAACTACTGATACCCGGCCGGCATCACCTGGCCTCCATACCTTTCAACGGTACGACCTTCTACAAGCCGGCCCTTGACCTCCTGGGACCGGAGGGGCCGGTTCTCTGGGGAATCACCTACCGCCTGACAGAACAGTTCCTCTCGCTCATCGGCCACCCTCTTCCACCGCCGACCTGACCCGCACCGAAGGAAAGTCCGACCTCTCAGCGTTGACGCGCCACCGTTTCTGTGCGATAAAAGCCCAATGATCAAACGCCGGACCACCATCAATAAAATCTTCAAAATCACCGGCATCGGCCTCCACACCGGCCGCCCGGTCACGCTGGAATTTCTTCCCCGCCGCGAGGCCGGTATCGCCTTCGTATTGGGAGATTGCCTGATTCCGGCCCGCTTCGACCGGGTCAACGACACCCGCCTTTCTACCCAGATTGCCGGAGAAAAGGGGGCGGTTGCCACGATCGAACATCTGATGGCAGCCTTCTATTTTGCCGGTATCACCAACTGCCTCGTGTATATCGATGGACCGGAAGTCCCGATCCTCGACGGTTCGGCCTGGGAATTCTATCAAGAGATGTGGCGGGCCGGGGTGTACGAGTTCCAGGAAACCGGGGTCTACCTGAAGCCCAACCGGACGATCGAGGCCACCCTCAACGACGCCTATATCCGTATCAGGCCCCTCAACACGCTGGACATCTCCATGACCATCGAATTCCGGCCGCCAGTGGGCAAACAGCGCAAGCGGGTGACCGACGTCGAGAACGCCTTTGCCATCATCAACTCGCGGACCTTTGTCCTGCAGGAAGAGATCGAGGCGATCCGAAAGGCTGGCCTGGCCAAAGGGGGGTCCCTGGACAATGCAGTGGTCATCGGCCACGACGACATCGTCAACCCGCACGGCCTCCGCTACAAGAAAGAGCTGGTGAACCACAAGATCCTCGACCTGATCGGCGACCTCTATACCAGCGGCTACCGCATCCTCGGCAAGATCGAGGCGTACAAGACCGGCCACCACCTGAACAATCTCCTGCTCCGCGAGCTTTTTTCCTCCCCCGACAATTACGCCATCTACTGATTTCCCGACCCACAATCCGTGCGGGGCGTGCAGCGGCGGCGCGAGCGGCACTCTGAGCGTAGCGGGATGCACGGCTCTCACGGATTCACGCTAACGGTAGTTCTGATAGAGCAGTCGCGCGGTAACGGCCAGTACCATCATGATGAAAATGGGTCTGATGAAGCCCGTTCCCCGGCGGATGACCAGCTTCGAGCCCACCCGTGCCCCAAGAAACTGACCGGCACCCATGACCAGTCCTTCGCGAAACCTGACCTGCCCGGCCGCGAGAAACAGCACCAGGGAAACGATATTGCTGGTAAAGTTCATCACCTTGGTGTAGCCGGTAGCCTTGGTCATGTTGTAACCGAGGCCGAGCATCAGGGCGACCACCCAGAACGAGCCGGTGCCCGGGCCGAAAAAACCGTCATAGAAACCGATGCCCAGACCGACCAGCAGGTAGTAAGGACCGGCCGGGAACTGCGGAGCACGGTCCTCGAAACCGAGGCGCGGGGTAAAGAGGGTGTACGCGGCAATCACCACCAGGAGCCAGGGGATGAGGTGGCGAAGGAGGTTGGGATCGATGCGCTGTACTGCCCAGACGCCAACGGCGGCGCCGACGGTGGTGCAGTAAATTCCTTCTCGGCAGTCGCGGAGCTGCACCACTCCGGCCCGCACAAAGTGGAGCATGGCACTGCCGGAACCAAAACTTGACTGCAGCTTATTGGTACCGAGGGCTTCGGTGGGGGGTAATCCGCACCCAAGGAGAACGGGGATGGTGATGAGTCCGCCGCCGCCTGCTATGGAGTCGATGAGCCCGGCGACGAAGGCGGTGATAAAGAGAATGCCCAGCAAGGAGTACGTTGCCATCTGCAGCCACCCGGAATGAGATCTGCTGCACGGTAGCGCGCCGGGCGGTGGGATGCAACGGAATTCTGCCCCGGTTCAGGCTGATTGCTTTAACGGCTCTGGCTGCGCATGCTCAGCATGGCCTTTTTCAACCCTTTTGAGTACCGGGATCTTTTTCAGCACGCTCCGCCGTTTTTGCGGCGTGGCACCCAGATCGTGCTTCTCCATCATGAAACCCATGATCTCGAAATACTGGATTGCATCGCGCAGTACCGTGGCGCAGGATTCCTTGTCGCCCGGCTGTTGGTGCGGCACGTAGACGGCAACCCGACCGCTCTCCGGCATGTGCCAGGCGATATAGATGCGGGGCACGCCATCGTCGGCCACGGCGCAGACATATCCGCTGCATTTCTGTACCTCACGTCCGATTGGAACTGCCTGAATCGTATTGATGGAAAAGAACACGGCCAGCACATCTACGGATGAGCGGTATGGCACGGTAGCGAGTCCGGCATCAAGCCTGAACTCTGTCGTGGAATCTGCCCCAGCGGCACTGAACGTACTCTCGGGGTCCAGCATCGCCAGCGCTTCCGCAGCGCCTGATGATGAAGCATCCGCCTCCTCTTCGTGCAGTTCCTCATGCTCCTGTTCCGGCAGATCCGGCAGCGGTTCGCCGGCCACCGCAGGAGGCGGGGCCGCATTCCCGCTGTTACCCTTCATGGGGCTCAACGGAACATTGTCCCGGGTTGCGGACGGCACCGAGGTCTGCACCGGCAGCGTGCCACCGGCAGCCATCTCGGCCACCATGACCCGTAGCTCGGCCCGAAGAGCCGTCTGTTCGCGCTGCGCAACCTGTTCCTGAATCAACAATGACTTGGTCAATCGTTCGTTTTCGGTCCGTAGCAGGGCAACCTCATCGGCACTGGCAGCACGTTCGGCTTGGCGCTCCTCCGCAAGCTGCTCCAGTTCCACCAGGATGAGGTTGTTGTCCTTGGAAAGTTGCGTCAGTTCCAGGCGCGCATCCTGCAGTTCGTTCTGCACCTGGTCCAGGTGCGCCAGGGATGCCCTGGCCACGGCAAGCTCTCCGGCAAGGGTCGCCAGTTCGGCGTTGGCAGCATCGGCGGCCGCGTCCAACTCGCCTTGCAGCCTTTCGATCAGGGACTTGTCAATCTCCCGTTCCTCCACTAATCGGGCATTCAATGCTGCCAACTCACCCTGCAGCACTTCCAGTGCCGCCGCTCCGGCAGCTTTTTCCGCCGCCAGCTGCTGCTCTAACGCCTCTTTTTCGGCAACGGCCTTTGCCAGAACTTTATTAACCGCAGCCAGCTCCTTTTTCGACATTTCCGCCATCGTGTCCTTTGCCGCCAGCGCTTCAGTCAGCTCCGTTCTGAGCAATGCGATTTCCGAAGTCAGCTTATCCCGCTCGGCACTGTCGCGACTCGACGCGTCCTGCTCCAGAAGCTGCTGCCGGTCGGCTTTCGCCAACAGCTCTTCAGCGTTCTTCTGTGCGGTAACGGCCTTGTTATAGCGCGTCTGCAACTCTGCATAGTTTGCTGATGCCCGCGTTGCTTCACCCGATCTTTCCGTATGCACTCTTTCCGCTTCGAGTTTCACCGCCGCCAGTTCAGCCCGTACCTGCTGAAGAAGGGCATCCTTTTCCGCAAGCATCCTCTCCACATCTGGCGATCGGTGTTCGGGTGCTGCCTGCTTCTTGTGAGGAGTTGCTGAAGGTTTTTCTGCCTCTGTCTCTGTCGATGCTTTTTCTGCTGGCGGGACCAGATGGAGAAGTTTCTTCTGTGAAGCTGCCGGTGGACGCATGACCCGCAGACTGCGAATGATCACCTGGCGAATTGCCGCACTGAAATCAATGTTGACCTTTTCCACGACAAAGCCCTTGGCAGCTACAAACTCATGGGCTTGTGCCAGCAGGCGCGGGTAATCGGCGGTATCGACAGGATCGCTATCCGGCGTGTAGACGTAAATCTGCTTGAAGACCGTATCGAGGAATGACACGAAAATCCGCAGTTGCTGCCCCTCTTTGGCCGTACAGATATATGCCTCGCACTTGCGGCCGCAAAAGGATGGGTCTTCGGGAACAACCGGCGATTTGGACTGGAAGAGCTCGTAGAGGGATGGTTCGTCGATCTTTACATACTCGACAGAAGGGTTGAAGGAAAACGACATCGGGCACCTCCACGGTGAGGGACAGCTTGGGCACGAAAAAACACAAAGCCGGGCGCAGGAATATCTTCTGATATTTCGGCACCCGGCTGTCTTCGTGAGACCCTTGGGCTATCCGCCCCACCATCGCTGGAGGTTTAGTCTTATCGCTTATCAGATTGATTCATCGATTATTTTTGTTTGAATGGATCATAGCAACGGGACCTATCAACGTCAAGAAGCAGACCACCATTATTATGTGACGAGAGTCACATGAACTGAAAGCGACTGTTGAATTTCTTGAACACGACCTATTCTGGTTGCAGCGTGGCATATGACCTTTGAAGGGGACGGGCCTGGTCATGGCTGTGTGGACCTACTGTCACCACCCGACTGTTCACGGAGACGCTCCCGGGCAGCGCGCTGCTCCTCCGGAGTCATCCTGAGCCATCGTTCCCTGATGGCCCGGCGTTCTTCAGGGGGAAGGCTGTGCCACTCCTCACGCAGGCTGTGCCGTGCTTCGGGCGGAAGTGCCCGGAACCAGCGGAACCGCTCGCGTACCTTTGCCTGCTCTTCGGGCGGGAGGCGACGAAATCTGTCGAACTTGAGCCGGAGCTCTTCCCGTTTTTCAGGGGGAAGCTCCTGCCACCGCCGGAGCCGTTCCCCGGCCTCCCGGCGCTCCTCCGGCGTCATCTGACGCCACCGTTCAACACCACGACGGAGGCGCTCCTGACGTTCAGGAGGAAAGGTGTTCCATTGATCGGCAAACGGTCTCAAGGTCTTCTGCTCTTCGGGTGGCAGGCTTTGCCACGGTATCCGTACCGGCTCGGCAAAGACGGTCGCCGACCAGGAGAGCACAATGAGAGCCATGGCTACCGACCGAACACACTTCATCTCTTCACTCCCCCCTGACCGGGCTGGTCGGCCAGCCACCGATAGAAATCCAGATCCTCATACAACTCCAGCTGTTCCTGGGCAGAGGCAAACTCCAGTTCATCCAGATTCCTTACCTGCGTGCTGCTGCGATCGCCTCCATACCAAATGGAGACAGCAGCAAGCAGAACCGCCGCAGTAGCGAATCCACCGGCGGTGATCCAGCGCGGAACGATGAGATACCGCCCCCCCCTCCCCTGCGGCACCCCGATGGCGCGCACCCGACCATCGCGGAGGCGCCCGACCACCGCAGCCGGCAACCGGTCTATCTCATCGTCCAGTTCGCGGACGATGGAGCGAACGAAAGTCTCCTCACGTTCATCCTCTTTCATGGCGAATACTCCTTCAGAAGGTTTCGCAACGTGTGCACGGCACGGAAATAATGGGTCTTTACGCTCCCCTCGGAACATCCCATGGCAGAAGCTGTTTCGGAAACATCAAGCCCCTCCCAGGAACGCAGAAGAAACGCCTGTTGCTGGCGAAGAGGGAGTTTTGCCACCGCCTCGCTGATGGCCGCGCCCAATCCTTTTCGGTCCAGAATATCGGCCGGGCTCTGGCCGCCAGTGTCGGGCAGAGCCTCGATGGGGTCGTTGTCATTGTCTTCACCTGAGCCCAGACCAAGCCAGGTGCGAAAACGGTTGCGCACCGTCGCACGCCGATGGCTGTCGGTGATTCTGCTCTGCAAGGTCCGCTGAAAAAGCACCTGCCACTCAGTTTCCGGCCGTTTGCGGTAATTCCTTACAAACACCAACATTGCATCCTGGACGATATCAAGGGCATCGTCAGCCGTGCCGACCGCATACAAGGCCATCCGGAACGCCCGTCTCTCCACGGTGGCCAGGAACAGATTGAGTTCAGCGGGGTTATCCAGGGGCTGCTCCTCCGAACATCCTGACTTCCAAGAACATTCATTGTTAATAACGGTCACCCGGCAGCTTGGTTGACAGTGAAAATGAACTGCACTCGGTGGCTCCGTCGAAGCATGGTCGACACCTCAGTCATCGTACCGTGCAGATACCGATGCCGGAAATCGGTGTAATTGTAAAATTAATAATTGCTACATAATGCGATATAATGTTTTGAAGCCAGACAGACGGTTCGTTCCAGCTCAAACGACGGGCGTAGCGGTCTGCCAAGGCCATCACCGCTGCAGCCATCGGAACGAGAGGGCCGGTCGGGCACCCCATCCGGTAACAAACGGGCTGCGATTTCTAGCAGATGGTGGTTGCGGGATATGTTCGTGGCGGAAAGGATCTCCAGATGCTGAACGTACGATTGATAGCCCTTCGGAGTGTGATGCTGGCACTGTTCGTTTTCGGCGTATCCCTGCCGGCAACTGCCACGCAGAGGAATGTCTATGCCCTTGCCATCATCCCCTCGGCCCCGCCGGTAACCATGCACACGCAATGGACCCCTTTCGTGGAGCGTCTCTCCCGGGAGACCGGCCTGGATATCCGCCTCAAGCTGTACGAAAAAATGGCCGAATTCGAGCGGGATATCTGGAGGGGTACGCCAGACTTCATTTTCTCCTCACCGATCCAGCTCATGGTGGCCCACGAGTCGAACAGGTATGTGCCTCTTCTGCGCGGCAGCAAGCCGATTGCAGTCGGGCTCTTCGTGCGCAAGGATTCCCCCATCAGGAGTATCGATGATCTGACCGGCAAGACAATCTCCTTTGTCGGCAACAAGAATCTCTGCAGCGTCTTTGTCAGGCATCTGCTGGCAGAGCATGGGAACAAACTGTCCTTCACCAATGAATACGCGGGGTCAACCAGGAATGTGATCATTAACGTACTCCTGGGCAAGAGCGATGCCGGAGCAGTGTTCATGCCGGAACTGGAACGGGAGTCCGCAGAGACCCGTGATCAGCTGCGGGCAGTCCTGATGACGCCGGAAATAGCCCCCCATCCGCTCAGCGCCCACCCGCGTGTGCCCCGGACGGTGCAGGAGGCCGTGAAGAAGGCAACGCTCGCCATCGCGGCGACCCCGGACGGCGCTGAACTCCTCAAGACCCTCAGGCTGCAGACACCTGTTGCCGCGAATTATGAAACAGATTACCGGGCACTGGAAGAGATTAACGTCAAACGGCTTACCAATTGGGGAAATTAAATATGCCGATTCTGCCCCGCCGGCTGAATGCCCGCATCATCCTCATCGTCTCCTGTATCCTGCTGGCCACCGGCGTGACCTCCGGCTGGATAACCGCCAGGGATCAGACGGAAAGCCTCCTGGCGTCCATGCGCCTGAATTCGTCGATCATGGTCATGAACTTTGCCGAAAGCTGCGCCCGCTACCTGCTGGTCCAGGACTATGCGGAGTTGGAATCCTTCCTTCTCAAAACTGCGGAATTGCCCGACATCCAGCGTCTCCAGGTCTGCGAACCGGAAGGAACTCTCATCGGGGATATCGAACGGGGTCACGGTGGTAAGCCGCGCGCAAAGACGGGCATCGCCCGCCTCACACCACCGTCATCCCGGTCGACGCCCTATCGTGCAGTCAATCGGCATGCTGACCGCTTTTGCCACGCAGCTCGACGAGCGGAAGGGAGCGCAGATTCCTGTCAGTCACCAACCTCTGGAAATAGCTGAGTTGGGAACCTCACTGAACGAAGCTTCGGTAAAGTTGTTAATCTCCGAGCGGCATTTACTCAATGAGCAGGAGCGGTTGCGAAAGAGCGAAGCAGCACTTCGCCGCCTCAGTGAAGAGCTCGAACAGCGGGTGCAGGAGCGGACTGCCGAGCTCGCGGCCAAGAACGCGGAACTGGAACGGGTCAACCGGGTCTTCGTCGGCCGGGAACTGCGGATGATCGAACTGAAGGAGCGGATCAAGGAGCTGGAAACGAAGACCTCGGAAAAAGGAAGCACTACAGATGCATGACTCCAACGAGTTGAGATATCACCACCCAGATTGTATACAGATTGCCAATGACAGGAAGCGACCCTATGAGCAGGGAGATTCTCAAGATCATCCATGGAGTAATACTCGCCTTGGGGTTACCACGACCGGTCGCTGTTTGGAGTACTGCCGAGAAGATCGCCGTGCGGATTCTCCGCGGCGAGCGCCCGGAATCGATCCCGGTGCGTCGCGAGGCGGGGAAGAGACTCATCGGGATGCTGGTTGAGCGCAAGCAGGCCAACGAGGCGCTTAACCGGCTCAATGAAGAACTTGAGCAAAGGGGCAGGGAGCGGACAAAGGAACTTGAACGAAGAAATTATGAGCTGGAACAGATGAACAAGGTTTTTGTCGGTCGGGAACTGCGGATGGATGAATTGAAAAAGAAGATCAGGGAGCTGGAGAAAAGGACAGCCGAAAAAGGGGACAATCAATGAAGTTTGCAGAGCTTGTGGACATCAGCGAGCTCCAGGAACTGTGTGAGAGTTTCACCGCTCTTACCGGCGCAGTGGCTGCCATTCTTGACCTGGAAGGCACTATCCTCATAGCTACCGGCTGGCAGGATATCTGCACACGTTTTCATCGAGTGAATCCTCAGACGGCATGCCGCTGTACGGAGAGTGATACCGTCCTTGCCGGCCAATTGAAAAAGGGTGAGACCTATACCGTCTACAAATGCAAGAACGGCTTGGTCGATGTTGCCGTGCCCATTGTTGTCGGCGGAGAACATGTTGCCAATTTTTTCACCGGCCAGTTCTTTTTTCACCCCCAGGACGAGGAACCATTCGTCGTCCAGGCGGAAGAGTTCGGTTTTGACAAAGAAAGCTATCTTGAGGCGTTGCACAAAGTTCCTGTCTTCTCCGAGCAACAGGTGCGGATGATGATGCACTTTTTCTCCCATCTGGCCCGGCTCATTGGCGAAATGGGGCTTGCCAGGAAACAGCTGGAAGAAGCCAATGCAAAACTGCGCAGACACCAGGAGCACCTCGAAGAGCTGGTCAAGCAGCGGACGAGCAACATCGCCGCCTCGGAGAGGAAACTTCTCGATCTATACGAGAACGCGCCGGACATGTATGTCTCGACGGATGCCGAAACGGGCGTGATCGTGCACTGCAATGCCACCCTGGCGACCGTTGTCGGCTGCACCAGGGAAGAGATTGTCGGCCGGCAGATTATCGATATGTTCCATCCCGATTGCACCGAAGAAGTCCGACGAACGTTCACGCAGGGTGACATTCATGACCGGGAGCTCATCCTGCACCGAAAAGACGGATCGACGCTGGATGTCAGCCTGAGCGTAACGGCGGCACCGGACGAAAACGGCGCTCTCCGGCATCGTCGCGCAACCCTGCGCGACATCAGCGAACGGAAGAGAATTGAGGACTCCCTGCGCTTCATCGCGCAGCGCGGCTGGCTTGGCCACGCCGAGGATTTTCTCTCGGCGCTGGCCACACATCTGGGTAAAACGTTTGCCGTCGATTACGTCATCATCGACCGGCTCACCGCGGATGAACCCGACGTTGCGGAAACCGTGGCGCTCTACGCCAAAGGGGCACTCCTCCCCTCAATGCGCTACCCGCTCGGCAGTACCCCCTGTGCAAATGTCATGGGCAAGGTTCTCTGTTATTACCCTCGCGGGGTCCAAGCCCTGTTTCCCGCTGACCGCCTGCTGGCGGAGATGGGTGTGGAAAGCTACGCCGGTGTCCCGCTCTGGGATTCCGAGGGGGGTGCACTCGGCCTGATCGCCGTCATGGATAGCAAGCCGTTCTGCGAGGGGACCTCACTGACGAATATCCTGCAACTGGTGGCCACCAGCGCGGCGGCGGCCCTGGAACGGAAACTGGCGGAAGAGGAGCTGCGTGCGCTGAACGACAAGCTGGAGCAACGGGTTAAAGAGCGCACCGCCGAGCTTGCTGTCAAGAACACCGAACTGGAGAGGTTAAACAAGCTCTTTGTCGGCCGTGAGCTGAAGATGATCGAACTGAAGGAGCGGATTCGGAAATTGGAGGAGGCCAGCCTATGAAAAACCGATCCCTTTTCCTTGTGCCGATGCTGTCGTTGATCTGCCTTGCACTATTCGTTACCCCTGTCATGGCCGCTGAAAATGCACCTCCGGGTTCCACGGGAAGCGTGTCTGCCGACGAACAGGCCGAACTCCAACTCCTGTACGAAGAAGACCTGGTCACGGCCACCAAGCGCTCCACCCCGCTGCGCAAGGCCCCGGCCATCGCCACCATCATCACCGCCGACGAAATCAGGAACATGGGAGCCCGCAACCTCCTGGACGTGTTGAGGATGGCGTCGGGGATCGGGATCTCAACCACCGAATACGGGTCGAACATGATCGAGATGCGCGGCATCAGGACCGCCTTCAACGAGAAGATCCTGCTCATGATCGACGGTCATTCCATGAACAAGACTTCTTCCGGCACTACAGCGATTTCGGAGGCACCGTCAATCCGCGGGCCGGTCTGGTCTGGAGCATTCTGGACAAGATCTTCGTCGGCCGGGAACTCCGGATGGTGGAACTGAAGGAGCGGATCAGGGAGTTGGAAGGGCAAACAAACGGTACCCAGGGGGAAACCCAAATATGAATAAAGAACTGGGGAATGGCCGCCCACAATCCGACTCAGCACTTTTCGGATTCGTCGGCGAGGAGAGACTTTCTCTCATCGCCACCGCATTCCTGGCAGTGCTGTTTCTAGTGGCAACAGAAATCAAACCCGTACGGGCGGCAGCCGACGAAACGGTCACCCTATCCGCACAGGAGCGGATCTGGCTATCGCAACACGATGGCCAGATCCGGATCGGCATCACCGTGATCCCCCCGCAGATCCTCCGCGACAACAAGACATTCACCGGGCTTTCCATCGATTACATCCGCCTCATGGAGCGGAAGCTCGGATGCCGCTTTACGCTGGTTCCCTTTGCCACGTGGAACGAGGTAATCCAGGCAGCTAAAACTCGCCAAATCGACATGATCTTCGCGGCCCAGCGCACCCCGGAGCGCTTGGCGTACCTCGTGTTCACCGAGCCGTACATCGAGCTCCCCAACATGATCGTGCTTCGCAAAGACCGGCAGGGGGGAGCCAACCTGAAAGAGATGAAAGGATGGAGTATTGCAACCTCCCAAGGGAGCGCTGTGAATGAGTATCTGCAGAAGGAGCACGGTTATCTGGATCTTCGTCCCGTCCAGGATGAACTGAGCGGGCTGATGAAGGTGTCGCTGGGCGAGGTTGACGCCATGGTGGTCGAGATTTCGCGGGCCTCCTACTATATAGAAAAAGCGGGGATTCTGAACCTGCGGGTCGCCGGCAACGCGGGGCTTCTGTACCAACTCCGGTTCGCGGTCCGAAGCGACTGGCCGCTCCTGTGCGGGATTCTGGACAAGGGGCTCTCCGCCATCACCGCCGAGGAGAGGAGAGATATCAGCCGGCGCTGGATCATCGGCGGCGAAAAAAGCCTGTTCGCCTCCCGTGCATTCCGGATTTCGCTTGCCGTCGGAGTGGGGGTGATCGCACTGGCGATTGGGGGAGTTGTCGTCTGGAACCGGGCACTCCGGCGAACCGTCAGGCAGCGGACGTCGGAGCTGCAGCAGGAACTCGTTGAACGGAAGCTAACAGAAGAACTGCTGCGCAAGCGCGAAGAGGAATTCCGCACCCTGGCGGAAAACTCCCCCGATACCATCATCCGCTACGATTGCGATTGCCGAAGGGTGTACGTCAACCCCTCTTTCGAGCGGACAACCGGCATCCCCATGGCGGAGGCGCTTGGACCGCCATCCGAAGACAACTGGCGCGGCAGCATGCCGCTAGCCGAATATCAACAGTCTCTGAAGCAGGTAATCGCAACCGGTTCTTCAGCCGAGGTTTTCCTCGATTGGGCCAACAAGAACGGAAATACGGCGCATCATTCCCTGCGGATCGTTCCCGAGCACGACTTGCACGGGGACATAACCGGAGTGCTGGTGATCGGCCGGGATATCACCGCGCTCAACCAGTCGCAGGATGCGCTGAAGAAACTTAACGAAGAACTGGAACAACGGGTGGTGGAGAGGACAGCGGAATTGGCGAGTAAGAATGCAGAGCTTGAAAGAATAAACAAGATCTTCGTTGGCCGGGAGCTCAGGATGATCGAGCTAAAGGATAAGATAAAGGAATTGGAGAACACGACAGCGGATAGTAAGCAGCACATGCCCTTGATCGGTAAAACGCCTGTCAGACGAGGAGCAAAAAATGACGAAAATAGCTAAGATTCCGGTCCTCTTGGTTGACGACCGGCCGGAAAACCTGACCGCTCTGGAAGGGCTTCTGGAAGAGATGGGACTCGATATTTTCACGGCGACATCAGGGAATGAAGCGCTGAGCCTCTCATTGAAGCATGATTTCGCAATCGTGCTCATGGATGTTCGGATGCCGGATATGGACGGTTTTGAAACGGCCGAGCTGATGAGGGCAAACCCGAAAACCAGCCGTCTGCCGTTCATATTTATCAGTGCCGCCATGAAAGACGCTGAACATCAATTCAAGGGATATGAAGCCGGGGCATTTGACTATCTGTTGAAACCGATCGAGCCGACTATTCTCCGGAGCAAGATACGGATCTTTTGCGACCTGTATCGACAGCGCCTCACCTTGGAGATGAACGAACAGCAGCTTGAAACAGTTGTCAGTGAACGCACTGCCGAACTGAACAAGACATTGGACAGTCTGCGCGAGAGCGAGAGACGTTTCCGCGATCTCCTGGCATCGGTCACCAGCTACATGTACACGGTCGTCATGGAGCGCGGCAGGGCCGTCTCAACAGTGCACGGTCCTGGCTGTCAGGCCGTAACCGGTTTTTCGGCCGAGGACTATGCAGCCGACCCTGACCTCTGGCACCGTATGATACTCCCGGAAGACCGACAGGCGGTCCTTGACGCTGCGGGGCGCGTCCTGATGTCTAAAACCACCGATACGTTTGAACACAGGATTCGGCATAAGGATGGCTCGATCAGCTGGGTGCAGACCACGCTTGTTCCCCATCTCGGCCCTGACGGAGAGCTTGTGTCGTATGACGGCGTCATAACCGACATAACAGAACGCAAGTGTACCGAAGAGAAAATCCTCAGACTCAATGAAGAGCTGGAGCAAAGGGTCAGTGAACGCACACGGGAACTGGAACGAAGAAATCATGAGCTTGAGCAGATGAACAAGGCATTTGTGGGCAGGGAACTGCGGATGGAGGAGTTGAAGAAGAGAATCAGGGAACTGGAAGCAAGACTGGGACAATCGACGCCGATGTGACAGAGCCCAAGAGGGACAAACACTGGCAACTCGGGGAGGAGCGAACCGCCAAGATTGAGGCCAGGAACGCGAAACCGCGGCTCAGGGTAGAGCGAGGAAATCAGTGAACGTTTTGATCGTTGATGACAATGCCGATGACCGGAAAATCCTGGGCTACATACTGAAACACCACGGCTGCGAGGTTACCGAGGCGCAGGATGGCCAGGAAGGACTTGAGCTGGCGAAATCGCTCAAGCCGGACCTGATCATTTCCGATGCACTCATGCCGCGGATGGACGGGTTCGAGTTTCTGCGCATGGTCAAGATGGATGACGACCTCCGGTCCGTCCCCTTTGTCTTCCATTCCGCCGTGTATACCGGCCTGAAAGACAAGGAACTGGCCCTCTCCCTCGGTGCAGAGGCTTTTATCTCAAAACCGGTGGAGCCTGCGGTCCTCTGGGAAAACCTGTCCGCAATCCTGCACCAGCGCGAGGCAGACAGGGAAAGGCCTCCTGTTGCGACGCTCATGGAAGAAGAAAAGGAATATCTCCGTAAATACAGCAGTGTGGTTGCGGCAAAGCTTGAAGAAAAGGTCCAGGAGCTGGAGCAAACCCTGGTTGAGAGAAAACTGGCCGAGGAGGCGTTGCGGGAAAGCGAGCGACAGCGCTACCGGCTGGAGGCGGAACTCGCCTGCGCGGCAGGGGTACAGGCACGGCTCCTGCCGAGTACCTATCCCGACTTGACGGATTTCGGGTTCGCCGCCCGCTGCCTGCCGGCCCAGCAGGTTGGCGGCGATTTCTACGACTGGATCGAGGTGGCCCCCGGTGTCATCGCCCTGACCCTTGGCGATGTCATGGGCGACGGAGCAACGAGCGCCGGGGAGATGCTGGCAAGACTCCTGGCCCTGCCAGCCCTGGAGGGGCCACCGCCCGATGACCTGACCGTCCTGGTCATCAGGCGGGCCGGTCATGGCTGATCAGGGAGCTTCAGTAAAAGCCGGAACAGGTGACGCAGATGTGGGTTCTACGTGTCCGTACACATAGATGGTGCGCCTGTGGTCCCCTTCACGCCGGGGGGGCGCTCTCGGCGGACAACCAAGGATTGCTCATCCTCAGAGCCATCGACCGCAAACAAGGTGAGGACTGATGACTGAGATGATCACCATAACCAAGGATGAGCTGAAGCGCCTGGAGGAGCGGGCCGCTGAACTGCGGAGCGCCAACGAAAGGCTGCAGCAGGAGATCTCAGAGCGCGAGCGAGCACAGGAGGCGTTGCGCAGATCCGCCGAGGAGGCCCAGGGGAAGGAACACCTCCTGAGCGCCATCGTCCAAACCTCCGACGAGGCCATCATCGCCAAGAACCTGGACGGGGTGATCCTCTCCTGGAACAGGGGGGCGGAGCTGATCTATGGTTACAGCGCCGAGGAGGCAATCGGCCGGAATGTATCGATGCTGGTACCGCCCGATCACCCGGATGAACTGGCAACGATCATGACTCAGCTCAGCCGGGGAGAGCGGATCGATCATTTAACGACCGACAGGGTTCGAAAGGACGGTCGGCGGATCTCCATATCACTCACTGTTTCTCCCATTCTGAATGGGACGAAGACCATCGTGGGGGCCTCTTCCATCTCCCACGACATCACCAGGCAGGTGCGCTCCGACGAGGAGATCGTCCGTCTCAACAGGGAGCTGGAAGAGCGGGTGGAGGCGAGAACGAACGACCTGGAGGCGAAGCGGATCGAGCTGGAGGGTAGCCAGCGGGCGCTGATGAACATCGTGGAGGACCTGAACCTGAAGACCTCGGAACTGGAGGATGCCAATACCAGGCTGCAGGAACTGGAGCGCCTCAAGTCCATGTTCATCGCCTCCATGAGCCATGAACTGCGCACCCCGCTCAACTCCATCATCGGTTTCTCAAGCATCCTCCACGACGAATGGCTCGGCCCGGTCAATCAGGAGCAAAAGGAGAACCTCGGCACCATCCTCCGCTCCGGGAAGCATCTTCTTACCCTCATCAATGACGTGATCGACGTCTCCAAGATCGAAGCTGGGAAAATAGATGTTCATCTGGAAGAGTTCGACCTGTACGACCTCATGCTGGAGGCGGTACAGCTTATTGAAAAGGATGTGCGAGAAAAGGGGCTGGAACTCCATCTTGAACTTCAACATGACACCGTCTGTACAGACCGGCGCCGACTCCTCCAGTGCATAATCAACCTGCTCTCCAATGCGCTCAAGTTCACGCAGCAGGGAGGTGTCACCGTGGAGACATCAAGGGAGGTCGGTGCGGCATCCGGGCCGGAGGAGATGCAGGTACGTATCGTGGTCCGGGATACCGGCATCGGCATCGCGGCGGAGGATATTCCCAGGCTGTTTCAGCCGTTCGTCCGGCTCGATTCCCCCATCAAGACGATCGTGCCGGGAACTGGTCTCGGACTCTATCTGACCCACAAGCTGGTTGGCGAAGTGCTGCATGGTGATATACTCTGCTCAAGCCACGTCGGCGTGGGAAGCAGCTTTACGATCCGCATACCGGAGAGAATCTATGAAAAAGGTACTGGTAATCGAGGATAACAGGGACAATTTGCGGCTTATTACCTACGCACTGGAACGCTACGGTTACGAGGTCGTTGCGGCGGAGACCGGAGAGCGGGGGGTAGAGCTCGCCATCAGCGAGCGCCCCTTTTTCGTGGTCATGGACATCAACCTGCCTGATTTCGACGGGTTCGAGGCGACCCGGCGCATCCGTCGTTCCAAGGCAAACGGTGACATACCGATCGTCGCCATCACCTCCTATGCCATGGCGGGCGACATGGATCGGATACTGGCCGCCGGGTGCACAGGCTATTTTGAGAAACCGATAGATCCCCTGACCATCATCGACAAGATCCACGACGTCCTGGGATTGACCCCACAAGCCGCACCCGAACGACAGCCCCGCTCCTGAAAGGTCCGGCTCCACCTGTTCCGGACCGGAAAGCGAGGAAGTGAATGAACGTCCTGATCGTCGAAGACAACCCCAATGACCGGCGGCTTCTGCGCTACACCTTCGAACACCACGGCTGCTCGGTCGTCGAGGCGGAGAAC
Organism: uncultured Geobacter sp.; assembly: GCA_964432205.1. Taxonomy (GTDB): domain Bacteria; phylum Desulfobacterota; class Desulfuromonadia; order Geobacterales; family DSM-12255; genus Geomobilibacter. Next base: position 88,184 of record CAYSMK010000019.1, read on the forward strand.
GGAAAAGAGGGGCTTGAACTTGCCTCTGCTCACCGGCCCGACATCATTGTGTCCGACGCCCTGATGCCGGTCATGGACGGCTTTCAGCTGCTGCGGGCCCTGAAGTCGGACCAGGAACTCCGGTCGATCCCGCTCGTTTTCTACTCCGCTACGTACACCGAACAAAGCGAGACCGAACTCGCCCTCTCCCAGGGTGCGGAGGCCTTTATCATCAAGCCGAAAGCGCCGGAGGAGCTCTGGCAGGATACCTGCCGGATTTACAGGGCCTCGAAAGCGCGACAGGGGACCCCTGCCCATGAGGCCACCAAAGAAAGCGAGGAACAGTACCTCAGGGAGTACAGTCAGATAGTTGCAACCAAGCTGGAGAAGAAGGTCCTCGAACTCGAGGAGGCCCTGACACAGCGCAGTCAGGCAGAGGAAGAGGTACGCAAGCTGAACGCGGACCTGGAGGAGCGGGTGCGGGTGCGGACCGCCGAGCTGGAACGGAGGACCAGGGAACTGGAGGAGAGCCGGCAGGCGCTCGTGAACCTCGTGGAGGACCTGAACCGGACCGCCAGTGAACTGCAGTTGGTCAACGAAACCCTCACGACCGAGATCAGGCAGCGGCAGAAGGCACAGGAGGAGATATCCGGCCTGAACGAGAACCTGCTGCGACAAAAGCATGCCCTGGAGGAATCCAACCGCGAGCTGGAGGCATTCAGCTACTCCATATCCCACGACCTGCGTGCCCCCCTGAGGCACATCGACGGCTTCAGCGAGGTACTCCAGGCAGAGTACGCCAGCGAACTCCCTCCGACCGGCCAGGATTACCTGGAACGGATACGCAAGGCATGCCACCACACCCAGAGACTCACCGACGACCTGCTGACCTATTCACGACTCATTCGCTCCCCCCTGCATCTGGAGCAGATCAACCTGAGCGACATGTCCCGTGAAATAATCGGCGAAATGCGCCAGTCAGAACCTGCCCGCCAGGTGGAGACGGTCATTTCTGAAGGAGTCACCGCGTCCGGCGACGCCACCCTGCTGCGGGCGGTCATGGAGAACCTGCTGGGGAATGCCTGGAAGTACACGGGCAAAAAAGAGCGGGCCGTTATCGAGTTCGGGGCCGAAGAGCGGGACGGCAGGCGGGTCTACTTCGTGAGGGACAACGGCGCAGGCTTCGACATGGCCTACAGCAGCCGGCTGTTCGGCGTATTCCAGCGCCTGCACAAGGCCGAGGAGTTCGACGGGACCGGCGTCGGTCTCGCCACGTGCCAGCGGATCATCCACCGACATGGCGGTGAGATCTGGGCCGAAGCTGAGCCGGGCAAGGGGGCAACCTTCTACTTCACCCTGTGAGTTGTCCGGTGACCGCGGGATGTTTACGCGCGTTCAGAACTCCGCATGGCGCGGGGTTCTCGGGAACGGGATCACATCCCGGATGTTCTCCATCCCGGTCAGGTACATGAGCAGCCGCTCGAAACCGAGGCCAAAACCGGCATGGGGGCAGGAACCCCAGCGCCGGGAGTCCAGGTACCACCAGAGACCGCCGGGGTCGATCCCCGCCTCCGCCATCCTATCCTCCAGCAGTCCCAGCCTCTCTTCCCGCTGGCTGCCGCCGATGATCTCACCCACCTTGGGAACCAGCAGATCCATGGCCGCCACGGTCCTGTTGTCGTCGTTCTGCCGCATGTAGAACGCCTTGATCTCCTTCGGATAGTTGACGATGAAGACCGGCCCCTTCACCACCTGCTCGGTGAGATACCGCTCGTGCTCCGACTGGAGGTCGAGGCCCCACTCGACGGGAAAGGAGAAGGCAACCGGCGCCTTTTTCAACTGCTCGATCGCCTCGGAATACTCCATCATGGCAAAAGAAGAGTCGGCGACCTGGCGTACCCTCTCGATCAGCCCCTTGTCGATATGGTCGTTGAAAAAGGCCAGATCATCGTGGCACTCGTCCAGCACGTGACGACAGAGGAAACGAAAGAACTCCTCGGCCAGCCGGGCATCGTCCTGCAGATCCGCAAAGGCCATCTCCGGTTCGATCATCCAGAACTCTGCCGCATGACGGGAGGTGTTGGAGTTTTCGGCCCGGAACGTGGGACCGAAGGTGTAGATGTCGCTGAAGGCCAGGGCATACAGTTCCCCTTCCAGCTGGCCGCTCACCGTGAGCCCGGTGGCCTGGCCGAAGAAGTCGGCGCCGTAATCCACCTGCCCCCCCACCAGCGGCGTCTTGTCCAACGGCAGGGTGGTGACCCGGAACAGCTCGCCCGCCCCTTCGCAGTCGTTGCCGGTGATGATCGGGGTATGGACGTAGAGAAAGCCGCGCTCAGCGAAGAAACGGTGGATCGCCTGGGCCAGGGAGGAGCGCACCCGGAACACCGCGCCAAAGGTGTTGGTGCGGGGCCGCAGGTGGGCGATGGTTCTCAGGTACTCCATGGTGTGCCGCTTTTTCTGGAGAGGGTAGCTGTCGTCGCTCGGGCCGATCACCCTGACCTCCTCGGCGGCAAGCTCTACCGCCTGACCTGCCGCCGGCGACGGCACCACCCGCCCCCTTATCACGATGGCACTCCCGGTCCCGAGCCGGCAGATCTCGTCGAAATTGACCAGGGAAGGTCCGGCAACCACCTGCAGGCTCCCGAAGCAGGAGCCGTCGTTCAGGGCGATGAAGGCCACCTCCTTGCCGCTCCTGACGGTCCGCGCCCATCCCCGCACCTCCAGCGCCGTTTCCGGCCCGCTCGCCAGCGCCTGCTTCACCCGAACCCGCTTGTACATGGCATACTCCGTAAATTCAGAATTGCTGCCATTTTAGCACAGACGGCCGCAGGAACAAGAGCCGGGTTGACCCCATCCCGCCCCTGCGCTATAGTTTTGCCAACCTATGCGCATCATGTGTTTCCTATTATTCATAGTGCTGACAGTTATCGCTACGGGCGTCAGCGCCGCCCCTTCGGCGAAGAACTTCGGCGGCGTCGGGATCGACGGGGTTCCGTGGGCCGACGGTCAGATCGTTGTCAGGCAGCTCGTTGCCGGTGGCCCGGCCCATCAAGCCGGCATAAAGGTCGGTGACATCATCACCCACATCGATGGCAAACCGACCAAGGGAAACGATTTCAGGCAACTGGTCGACCTCCGCCTCCGGGGACGGGCCGGCACCCCCGTCACCCTGAAGATCCATCGGCCGGGAGAAGCCAAACCGCGCACCGTCACGCTGATCCGGCGCCAGCTGGTGATCGGCACGGTAAAGGAGAATCCGAGATGAACAATATCCTGATCGCCGCCATATTGCTGCTCTGCACCACTACCGCCGCCACCGCCGCCGGGCCGGCTTCCACCGATGCCCCCCAGAGCCCGGTCAGGCCGGGGGCGTCGGTCAAGCTGCAGTATCCGAAAATCGTCCTCTACTCGACCTCCTGGTGCCCCCACTGCCGCCAGGCCAAGGAATACATGACCAGCAACAACATACCGTTCATCAACAAGGATGTAGAGCTCGACAACAGTGCCATGGACGAACTGACCAAAAAGTACAAGAGCCAGGGGGTACCGGTCATCGTGCTCGGCAACGACGAAAAGGTGCTGAGGGGGTTCGACGAGCAGCGATTCAAGAAGGCGGTGGAGGAGTTGCAGGGGAAAAAGAAGTAGCGGGCATCTTCTGCTGATTGATACAAAAAAGGGATGGGCACTCGATGCCCATCCCTTTTTTGTCGACACAGTTTACACTTACTTCCCGGATCTCCTGCGGAGAAGTCCGATGCCTGCCAGTCCGGCACCGAGGAGGATAACGGTCGACGGTTCCGGTACCGGGTTGGGTGGAATACGGGTCGGTGGCGGCACCAACTCTATCGTCTCGTAAATGACATCGTTGGCGCAGGTCATCTCCCAGCCGATGATGAAGTCCTTGCCCTGCAGGTCGAGTCCATCCCCGAGATACGTCGTAAAATCATAGGTGGAGACGCCGTTACTCTGGTCTGTCTTGTTAGGAAAACCGGAGTATGCCACATCGCCGACCTTGTCTGTCAGCAGGCTGGACTGGACGCCTATCGGATGGTTGTCCCGAATGACGTAGCCACTCCATTGCCCCGTCAGGTCCTGCCCTGAGGTAACATACGCCGCGTTATTTATTCCCTTCATGGCACTGACGGCAATGTGATACAGGCCGTAGGGACCTGCTGCCAACGACGTTGCATTGGGATCCTTCTTGGGAGTGCCTATCGTATTAACCACATAATCCCACGTCAGATCACCGTCCCCATTGAGGACGTTGATGAACAGGCTGCCCGGAGCCAGCATGGACCAGTCGTTTACCGGGCTGACGGAATAATTGAAGGTGATCGACTGCAGGAATCCCGTCGTGCTGATGGCCGCAACACCACCCGAGACATTCGGATTGCCGACGACATCTATGGAGTCGTCGTTCCACCCATAGCTTGAATGTCCTGTCCAGTTTGTCCAATGGATCGTGTTATCCCCAAAGGACACGTTATACGCCCACCCCGTTGCCGCAGTCGATGCACAGATCAGTGCGAGCATGATTACCACTATTCTCTTCATCTCTATACCTCTTTCGGATTAGCCTTAACGTGTTAAGACCAAGAAAAGCAATAACCGTTCCAATGGTCCAACACAGCACAACATACTGATTTAATTACACACAACCCAGGCAGACACTATCTGAACGCGTGGCGTGTAAACTTCTCCGACATGAAACATGGCTAACGGCACGACCGGCCTTCGGCGCAAAAAAAGGGCGGCCTGATGGCCGCCCCGCGAAAGTCCGCTCTGTCGCTTCGCTTCCCTACTTCTGGGAAGCCTGCAGCGCCTGCTCGATGTCGGCAATGATGTCGCTGATATCTTCAAGGCCGATGGAGAGCCGGATAAAGTCGGCCGTTACCCCGGAGGAGACCTGCTCCTCCTCACTCAACTGCTGGTGGGTGGTGGAGGCGGGGTGGATGACCAGCGACTTGGCATCGCCGATGTTGGCCAGATGGGAGAGGAGCTTCACGTTGTCGATGAACTTCTTCCCGGCCTCCATCCCCCCCTTGATGCCGAAGCCGATGATGGCGCCGGTCCCTTTGGGGAGGTACTTTTCGGCACGGGCGTGGTCGCGGTGGCTCGCCAGCCCGGCGTAGTTGACCCACGACACCAGGGGATGCTTCTCCAGCCAGGTTGCCACTGCCTTGGCATTCTCCACGTGGCGCGGCATCCGCACATGAAGGGTCTCCAGCCCCTGGAGGAACTGGAAGGCATTGAAGGGGGAGAGACAGGCCCCCATGTCACGCAGGAGGGTCACCCGCATCTTGAGGATGTAGGAGAGGTTTCCCAGGGCCTCCCAGTACTTGAGGCCATGGTACGAGGGATCTGGCTCGGTGAATTCGGGAAACCGCCCATTGTTCCAGGGGAATTTCCCGCCGTCCACCACGGCGCCACCGATACTGGTACCGTGGCCGCCGAGGAACTTGGTGAGCGAGTAGACGACGATGTCGGCACCATGGTCCAGGGGGCGGAACAGATACGGCGTGGTCACCGTATTGTCGACGATGAAGGGGATGCCGGCCTCATGGGCGACCCTGGCGATCCCCTCGAAGTCGTCCACGTTGTTCTTCGGGTTCCCCACCGACTCGGTGTAGACCAGGCGGGTCTTGTCGTCTATCGCCCTCCGGAAGTTCTCCGGATCCGAGGAGTCGACGAACTTCACCTCGATCCCCAGCCTGGGAAGGGTGTAGTGAAACAGGTTGTAGGTGCCGCCATAGAGATAGCTGGTGGAAATGATGTTGTCCCCGGCCTTGGCGATGTTGAGCACCGCATAGGTGGTGGCAGCCTGACCCGAGGCGACCGCCAGGCCGCCTACACCGCCGTCCAGCTGCGCCAGTCGATTCTCCAGCACATCGGTGGTCGGGTTCATCAGCCGCGTGTAGATGTTGCCGAACTCCTTGAGGCCGAACAGGTTGGCCGCATGCTCAGAACTCTTGAACACGTAGGAGGAGGTCTGGTAGATGGGGACTGCCCGGGACAGGGTGGTGCCGTCCGGTGTCTGTCCGGCATGAAGGGCCAGGGTGTCGAACTTCAGTGTGCTGTCTGCCATAATGATATCTCCTTCGCGATAGCATTTCCCGACGTGGTGAGTAGATAAGCTATAAACAGTTCACAGTTAAGCAGTCAACAATTTATTTCAACGGCCGGCGCCCCGGTTGTACAGGGAGGTGAGTTCGGCCAGGCGACCCGCCCCCCCTCTCCCGAGCCCCTTTTCGGGCATCCGCCACGCCCAGTTGCCCTCCGCCACGCCAGGCATGTTCATCCGCGCCGAGCTGTCCAGTTCCAGCAGGTCCTGCATCGGGATGATCGCCTGCCGCGCAACCGATGACAGTGCAGCCCGGACCATCTCCCAGACCACCTCCTGCGGGGTGCAGCGGAGGTAGCTGCAGACACGACGCTGCTGACGTTCGTTCAGCCCGTTGAACCAGCCGCGGGTGGTATCATTGTCGTGGGTGCCGGTGTAGACCACGCTGCTCCGGCAATAGTTATGGGGAAGGTAGGCATTGTCGGCGCCGGAATCGAAGGCAAACTGCAGGATCTTCATCCCGGGCAGACCAAACCGGTCGCGCAGCGCCTCCACCTCCGGGGTGATGACCCCCAGGTCCTCGGCGATCAGCGGCAGGTCGCCGATCGCCTCCCGGAAGGCATGGAACAGCGCCTCGCCAGGCCCCTTGACCCATTCCCCCTTCACCGCCGTCTTTTCCGTGGCCGGGATCTCCCAGTACGCCTCGAACCCCCGGAAGTGATCGATCCGCACCAGATCGTAAAGCCCCAGATCGCTCTTCAGACGGGCGATCCACCAGCCGTAACCGTCGGCCGCCAACCGCTCCCAGTCGTAGAGCGGATTGCCCCAGCGCTGACCGGTCCTGCTGAAATAATCCGGCGGCACCCCGGCCACCACCACCGGTTTCCCGGCCTTGTCGAGCCGGAAAAGGTGCTGGTTGCACCAGACATCGGCCGAATCAAAGGCGACAAAGATGGGCGCATCACCGATGGTCCTGATCCCCCGCTCGTTGGCATAATGCTTCAGAGCCTGCCACTGACGGGAAAACTGCCACTGCAGGTATTTCTGGATACCGATGGCGTGACCGAGGAGATGGGAATACTCGCTGCAGGCATCGGCATCCCGACGGACCAGAGGGGCCGGCCAACGGTTCCATCCCTTGCCGGCAAACTGCTCCTTCAGGGCCATGAACAGGGCGTAGTCGTGCAGCCAGAAGGTGGTGTCGCAGAAGTGCCAGAACTGCTTCTGCCGGGAACGGTCGTCAGTGGTGAAAAAGCGCTCTGCAGCCCTGCGGAGGGCACCCAGTTTATGCTCGGTCACCGCCTGGTAATCGATCCGCTCCGCCGGCAGGGTGTCGACTGTCTCTTCCGGCAGCAGATCACCTTCGGCAACAAGCGCCAGCAGGTCGATCAGGAGCGGATTCCCGGCAAAGGCCGAATAGCAGGAGTAGGGAGAATTGCCATACCCGATCGGCCCCAGGGGAAGGAGCTGCCAGAGGGACTGGCCGGCATCCCGCAGGAAATCCACGAAATGCCTCGCCTCGATCCCGAACGAGCCGATCCCGCCCGGCCCGGGAAGGGAGGTGGGGTGGAGCAGGATGCCGCTCTGGCGCTGCTGATGCATGTAGTCTCCTCTGTCCGGCCGAAACCGGGTCCCGGACAGACTCTTTACGCAGCCCGGAATAGTGTGGTATAGAAGCGGTCAGGAGGAACCGGCATGGTTAAGACCGCTCTGTTTGAAACCCTGATGGACAGCGCCACCAAGAACGAGGACGGCACCTACACCTTCACCCTGGAAGGGAAGAGCTATAGAATCAGCGACCCCCTGGAGATCTCCAAGATCGCCACTGACCATGGGTATATCATCATCTACTAGAAATTGCCATGTCAGCATATACAGAGTAACCGGTATCGGCCCCTCCGGCAACAGTGGCGCACCTGCTTTTATGCTGCCGAAGGGGCCGTCACGAACTGAAACATGCAGGTGCCCGACCTGCATGTTCATGCATGAGATTTTGTTCTGTTTCAGCCCCCCTCCCATCACTCGCAACACCAACCCTCAGCGGCTCACATTTAATTAAGGTTCCTGCCTGCATGCCGATAGGTAAGTATCCGCATTGATCGCTACAGCAATGTAACCGTGTTATACCAAAAACGAAATCAAGATATCACCAGCAGCCTGACCTGATAAGTAGCACGCATATGATGAATGTACAGACCCGCCATCAAACCGGAGGTGTCGTATGAGAGAATCCACCCCAGTCATCGGGAACGGCGCGCCCAAACCAAGGGTGATGCTTGTTGACGACGAGGAGTTTATCAGAGGACTGGTCAGCGACCTGCTGACTGTCAACGGCATCAACCTCTTGACGGCCGATGGTGCGGACGCCTGCCTGCATCATCTGAAAAATGGCTTTCGCGGGGTGATCCTGATGGATCTGATGATGCCGGACAAGAACGGCTGGGAAACCATCCGCGACATAAAACGGGCCGGTCTTCTCCAGGGGAATATCATAGCCATGCTTACCGCCGTCGATGTCCCTGATGAGGGAATGGACGGGCTGCAGGAGATTGTGATCGATTATATCACCAAACCGTTCACCTCCGATGGATTCCTGGCTGCGGTAAAGAGGTATCTCGGCTACCTCGACGAGGCCGCTCGATACGGAGAGTAGACATGCAGTGCAGTAACTTGCTGATAATTGGGTCATCTACCGGTGGGCCACGCATCCTCGAAGAGCTGTTCACGACCCTGCCCCCCCTGAATGCGGCAGTACTGATCGTTCAGCATATCACCAAAGGCATCGATGAGTCCCTTGCCGCTTCGCTCTCCAGGTTCCTGTCGATGCCCGTGCGTCTCGCAGTCGACGGAGGACCGCTTCAGCACAGGGTGGCCCTGCTTGCCCCCGGAGGGCTCCACCTCACGCTGGTCAACAACCGGACCATACGGCTGTCACAAGGGGAAAAGGTAAACTCGGTCTGCCCCTCCATCGACGTGGCCATGAACTCTGCTCAGCCGCACAACGGAGGGAGACTGGCAGGGGTTATTCTGACCGGCATGGGGCGGGACGGAGCTGACGGGATCGCCCACATCAAAAAGGTCGGTGGCATAACCATTGCCCAGGACCAGTCGACATCCGTCATCTTCGGCATGCCCAAGGCCGCCGTCGAGACCGGCTGTGTCGACTTCGTACTGACCACCAGCCAGATCGGGCGAAAGCTGAGCGAACTCTTCGCCTGAACGAATATCTTTCAACATCACTAAGGGAGGCTGTTCATGCGGTTAAAGCGTTTCAAGCACTGGTACATCCAGTACAAGATCATGTTCATCACGGTGGCGAGTGTCCTCGTCATGATGCTCGGGCTGTTCTGCTTCCTGCTTCCGTTCCTTGAACGAAAGATCATGAAGGAAAAGATGGATGCCACCCGCCATCAGATCGAGGCAGCCATGGCAATCGTCGAACAGCATGACGCCTATGCAAAGGCCGGCAGCATGCCTCTTGAGCAGGCCCAAAAGTCGGCGGCGGATATCATCGCCAGAATGCGTTACGAGCAAAAGGAGTATATCTGGATCAACGACCTGGGTAAGCCGTTCCCCAGGATGATCATGCACCCGACCGTGCCGGCGCTGAACGGGAAGGTGCTCGACGATCCGAAGTTCAACAAGGCAACCGGCATGAGCGGACAGGTTCCCGAGCGGTTGGAGAAACTGGAAGGGAAGAACCTGTTTGTCGCCTTTAACGATGTGGTAGAGCGGGCCGGCCAGGGATTTGTCACCTACGAGTGGCCGAAGCCGAAAGCCGGGGGGGGGACAACCGACGAACTGTATCCGAAGCTCTCCTTTGTGAAAAAGTACGGGCCGTGGGGGTGGGTGCTCGGTACCGGTGTCTATGTGGACGATGTCCGGAAAAGCGTCGACACCATACGCTGGATGCTGCTCGGCCTGAATCTCCTGGTAGCCCTGTTCAGTCTGCTTATTGCCTATTCCGTGAGCCACGGCATCACCAGGAACCTCGGCTACGTGGCGAAAAACCTTGACGAGATGTCCAGCGGCGACGGAGACCTTACCCGGCGCCTGGCAGTCGACCGGCATGACGAATCAGGCTCCCTGGCCACGTCGTTCAACCGCTTCCTCGACAACATGAAGGAGATAGTGGAGCGGATCAACCAGAACTCCGTCCAGGTTGCCTCTTCGGCCGAACAGCTGAACCGGACTTCGGCAAGCATCGTCGACGGGACGGAACGGGCGGCTTCGCAATCGACCTCCATCGCCATCGCCTGCGAGGAGATGGCCGCCACCTCCTCGGAGATCTCCAAAAACTGCCTGCGTGCCGTGGAGATCTCCAAACATGCCGGCGAGACCGCCAAAAGCGGCTCAGAGGTGGTTGGCAAGGCAGTCCTCAGTATTTCCCGGATCGCCGAGAAGGTGCAGGAAAGCGCCAGGACCGTGGAGTCTCTCGGCACCCGCTCCGATCAGATCGGGGAAATCGTCGCGACAATCGAGGACATCGCCGACCAGACCAACCTGCTGGCGCTGAATGCGGCTATCGAGGCGGCCAGGGCCGGCGAACAGGGGCGGGGCTTTGCCGTGGTGGCCGACGAGGTGCGGGCGCTGGCCGAACGTACCACCAAGGCCACGCACGAAATCGGCAAAATGATCAAGGCCATCCAGCAGGAAACCCAGTCGGCGGTTTCCGCCATGGTGGAAGGGGTCAGGGAGGTGGAAAGGGGCACGGAAGACGCCTCCCGGTCCGGTAAAGCGCTGGAGGACATCCTCTCCCAGGTAGGAGATGTCACCAGCCAGATCAACCAGATTGCGGTCGCAGCCGAACAGCAGACAGCCACCACCAATGAGATAAGCAAGGGGATGCATCAGATTTCCGAGGTGAACAGCCATGCGGCAGACAGCTCGCATCAGACCGCCGTTGCCGCCAGCCAGCTTGCCGGCATGGCGGCCGAACTGAAGCAGATAGTCGCCCAGTTCCGCATGTAGGGGCTTAGATGACCGGAATTGACATCGACCAGCTCAAGGCAAGGATCAGACTTGTCATCATAGTTATTGTCGGCACGGTGACACTCATCGCCACCTGGGGGCTGGTCAGCGAACGGATGCAGGCGATAGCCACGGCGAAACGGCAGACCGAAGGGTATGCCAGGGCACTGGCTGAGCATTCCGAGAGCGCCTTTGCCGAAGCGGACCGGGTGCTGCTGGACATCCTGCATGACCTGCGGTCCTATGGCGGCCAGGAGCGGATTCCGCGGCGGGAACTGTTCGCCATGCTGCGGAGACAGGCGGAGGGGGCGCCGCAGATCGGTACCATGTTTGCCGTTGACGCCACCGGCACCATGTTCATCAACGCCTCCGAATACCCGTCCCGCCAGATTTACGTCGGCGACCGCGACTATTTCCGGAACTATCAAAACAACCCCGGTGCCGATCTCACCCTGGGTCGGCCGGTAATGAGCCGGCTGGTCAACCGCTGGCGGTTCAACCTGATGAGGCCGCTGGCCGCTCCGGGCGGCCCTTTTGCCGGCCTGCTGGCAGTCGCATTCGAGGTCGACTATTACAAGAGGTTCTTCGGCCCCGTCAGCCTCGGACCGAACGGCAGAATCATGCTGGTCCGCGCCGACGGGAGACCGCTGGTCTGCGAACCGTATGCCGACAAGGCATACGACCTGGACTTCAGCAGGTCACCACTTTTTCGCGACAAGCTGCCAGCCGCACCAAAGGGAACCTACCGGGTCGACGCCGGCCTCGTGGATGACTCCCCCCGTATCGTATCCTATCAGAGGCTGAACCGGTTCCCGGTAGTCGCAATAGTCTCCATGCATCTGCACGACGTGCTCGGACCGTGGAAGCGAAAGGCCATGACGCAGGCATGCCTCACGGTGGTCCTCTGCCTGCTGATCGCCACCCTTGCCAGGTTTCTGTTTCGCCATCTGGACCACCTGCGAGATGCCCACGGCATGCTCTCGAAGCAGCAGAGCGAACTCTTGACCAAGGCGGCACAGATCGACGCGGCCAACGATGCCATTTTGCTGATCGATCTTGATGGCCGGCTCCACTCTTTCAACCAGGCGCTCTGCAAGCTCACCGGCTATGCGGAGACCGAGCTGCGGGGCAGGCGGCTGCAGGAGATCAAGCCACCGGTATTTGCCGAACAGGTCACCACCAACATCAGACTGCTGGAACAGGTGGGCGAGGCGATCTTTGAGTCGGCCTACCTGACAAAGGACGGGACCGTCGTGCCGGTGGAGGTACGGGCCCGCACCATGACCAGCGAAGGCCGGCCCATGATTCTGACCGTCGTCAGGGACATCACCCAGCGGCAACGGGACGAGATGCGAAAGCGTACCCGATCGAAGATACTGGAGGAGATGGCCACCGGCACGCCACTTGATTCGCTGCTGACCCATATCGTACACCTGGTCGAGCAGGAACTCCCCGGCTCGCTCTGCTCCATCATGCTGGCCGACGGCACCGGACACCTGCGTCACGGAGCGGCTCCCGGTCTCTCCGAGGCATACATCCGGGCGGTTGATGGCCTGCTGATCGCCAACAAGATGGGCTCCTGCGGTACGGCCGCATTCCTGCGCAGCAGGGTTGCCGTTGAGGACATCGAAACCCATCCGTACTGGAAAGGGTTCAAGCCGGCCAGAGATGAAGGGCTGAGGGCATGCTGGTCAGAACCGGTCCTGTCCGCGGACGGTGACCTGTTGGGAACCTTGGCGATCTACTACCGGGAGCCCCGCCAGCAGAAAGCGGAGGAGATACAGGTGGCCGAGTCGGCAGCCCACCTGGCAGGCATCGCCATTGGCCGGGTCAATGAGGAGAAGCAGCGGAAGGTGTTGGAAGAGCAGTTGCTGCATGTGCAGAAAATAGAGGCGATTGGCCAGTTGGCCGGCGGCATCGCCCACGACTTCAACAACCTGCTCACCCCGATCATCGGTTATGCGGAGATGCTGAAACAAGGCGTCAGCGACGACCATTCCTACCTCAGGAAGGTCGAGGGGATACTAAGCGCCGCGCTCAAGGCCGGGGACCTGACACGCCGCCTGCTCTCCTTCGGCCGGAAGCAGCTGTTGCGGGTGGAGTCCTTCGATCTCAACCAGGTCATTGTTGCCTTTCGCGAGATTCTCAGTCGCACTATCCGGGAGAACATCGCGATCGATCTGCGGCTGTCCGGTTCCACGGCCCGGATCAGGGCAGACCGGGGCCAGATCGAGCAGATCCTGCTCAATCTGGCGGTCAATGCCCAGGACGCCATTTCCGGCAACGGCTCGATCACGATCGAATCCGGCCATGTCATCCTGGATGAAGAGTACACAAGGATACATCCGGGGATGAAAACCGGCCCCTACATCCTGCTGGCCATATCGGACAACGGCAGCGGGATGGAGGATGAAGTGCTGAGCCACATCTTCGAGCCGTTCTTCACCACCAAGCCGGTCGGCCAGGGCACCGGACTGGGGCTCGCCACAGTCTACGGAATCGTCAAGCAGCACGAAGGATCGGTCAAGGTCAGAAGCAGGGTCGGGACCGGATCGACCTTCACCATTCTGCTGCCGGAAGCCCCAGCCACGGACGACGGCGAACTACCTGCACATATTCCTTCAACGGCCGATTTCAGCGGGCTCACCGGAAAAACGATACTGGTGATCGACGATAACCAGCTCGTTCGGGAAATGGTTGTGGAACTCCTACGCTCCACAGGAAACAATATACTGGTTGCCACCTCGCCAACCGAGGCGCTGGAGCTGACAACCGACGTCACCACCATAGACCTTCTGGTGACCGATGTCGTCATGCCGGACATGAACGGGCCGGAACTGTACGACCGCCTGCAGGAAAAGTTTCCCAACATGCCGGTACTGTTCATATCCGGATACACGAACAGCTTCGTGCTCCACCACGGCACCCTGGAGGAAGAACTCAGCTTCCTGCAGAAGCCGTTCACGGCCGAGCAACTGCTTGACCGGGTGCATCAGATTCTGCAGGCAGAAAGCGCAACCTCATGAGCAATCAGTTGCATCTTACTAAGGCGGAACCTGACTACTCGACATTCCCCCCTCCTGCCTCCCCCCTC
>CAYSMK010000020.1:0-98861 GCA_964432205.1 uncultured Geobacter sp.
TACTCCTCACCTTCATGTTCCTCTGGAACATGATCGGGGCGCTCATCCTCATCCCCGCCCTCTCCCACTTCTTTCTCAGGAATGTCCATGACGAGGTGGAGGAGACCGTGACGGAGAGTGTTGCAGAACCAGCGCAAGCAGCATAGCAACTGACAAAATCCGGAAGCGGCCCAGAGAAACCGAGAGCGGAGGCACCATGGACAATGGCAAAACAATACTGATCATCAATCCCGGCTCAACGTCGACCAAAATCGGCATATTTTCCGACGGAGAAATGAAGGTTAACGAATCGGTCAAACATGACGACGCGGAGTTGAGGAAGTTTCCGACCATCTGGGATCAATACGATTTCAGAAGAAATGCAATTTTCAAGGTCCTGAAGGACAACGCGCTCTCCATGGGGGAGATGGATGCCATCGCCTGCCGCGGCGGCAACGTCAAACCACTCCCCGGCGGCATCTACAGGATATGTCCGAAGATGATCAAGGACATGAAAAGCGGCATCTACGGCGGGCACCCGATCAATGTCGGGGGGCTGGTGGCCTTCGACCTGGGAAACCAGTTCAACATCCCGGTGCTGACCGCCGACCCGCCCATGACCGATGAACTCTGCAGTTCGGCCAGATATGCCGGCATACCGCAGATCACCAGGCAGAGCAGCTTCCACGCCCTGAACCAGAAGGCCACGGCCCGCAAGATTGCGGCGGAACTGGGCAAGAAGTACGACGAGGTCAACCTGATCGTCACCCATCTGGGGGGGGGTATCTCGGTGGGCGCCCACCAAAAAGGAAAGATCATCGACGTCAACAACGCCCTGGACGGGGACGGTCCCTTTTCCCCGGAACGGGCCGGGTCGCTCCCGGCCGGCGACCTGGTCAAGCTCTGCTTCAGCGGCGAGTACAGCAAGGCCGAGGTGCTGAAGTTGTTGACCGGCGGCGGCGGACTGTACGCCTACCTGGGCACGACCAACGTGATCGAGATCGAGAAACGGATCGCGGCCGGGGACCAGCAGGCGGCAGAGGTGTTCGAGGCGATGATCTATCAGGTGGCCAAGGAGATCGGCGCCTGTGCGGCCGTGCTCGAAGGAGAGGTGGACGCCATTGCGCTCACCGGGAGTCTGGTCTACTCCCAGCGGCTCCTGGACAGCCTGAAGAAAAAGATCTCCTTCATCGCCCCGGTGTACCTGAATCCGGGCGAGAACGAGATGGAAGCACTGGCCGATGCGGCGATGCGCTACTTCAACAAGGAAGAAGAATTGTCAATTTATCAAGGAACGGAAGACGAAGCGGACGAGGCACGCTGCACCGCGGCGTGAATCCAAACACATACCAACAAAAGGAGACAATGACATGGGAAGACTTACGGGAAAAGTAGCAATCATCACCGGCGCGGCACAGGGTATCGGCGCGGCATATGCGGTAGGACTGGCAAAGGAAGGGGCCAAGATCGTCATTGCCGACGTGCTGGACGGCCAGAAGGCGGTGGAAGCGGTCAAGGCAGCCGGCAGCGACGCGATCTTCGTCAAAACCGACGTCAGCAGCCAGGCACAGTGCGACGCCATGGCCAAGGCCGCGGTCGACATGTTCGGCTCCATCGACATCCTGCTCAACAATGCCGCCATCTTCGGCAGCATCGTGCTGAAGCCGTTCATGGAGTGCAGTTCCGAAGAGTTCATGAAAGTTTTGGAGATCAACGTTCTGGGCCAGTTCCACTGCATGAAGGCGGTCTTCCCCCACATGAAGGCCAAAGGGGGAAAGATCATCAACATCGGCTCCTCCTCCATCAACGAAGGAGTGCCGGGGATGCCGCACTACGTGGCCTCCAAAGGGGCCATCATGGCGTTGACCCGCTCCATGGCGCGGGAGATGGGGGATTTCAAGATCAACGTGAACACCATTGCCCCGGGCTTCACCCACTCGGAGGGCGGCAACAACTTCGACAGGATCAAGCAACTGGATCTGCCGCCCCTGGAAGAGCTCCAGCTCCAGGCCCGCTGCATCAAGCGGGAGGCGGTGCCGGAAGACCTGATCGGCCTGGCCCTGTTCCTCGCCACCGACGACAGCGCCTTCATCACCGGGCAGATGATCGTCCACGACGGTGGTTTGTCGTTTCACTGACATCCATCCGGACAGAGCTTTCTATCCGGGCTGAAAACCATATCACCAATGCCTCCGAGCCTTGCAGCCTAAAGGGAGCAATCCCCATGGCTGCGAGGCCATTGGGTTCCGTCGGAAACGGCGGGACCTCCCTTTTGAAAAGGAGACCAGCGACGGCGCTTAACCCCAAAAAAACAGCTCAACACGGAGACACAGAGGCCACGGAGAAGACCAATGTTCACGGTGAAGCACTCTTCTCGAAACAAATTAGTAATTGCTCTGTGTTCTCTGTGGCTCTGTGTTTCAATTGCCTGCTTTTAGGGTCCAACTGGAAGGGAGAGGTAAACCATGAACAAAATATTGCGTGTGAATATGTCGGACCTGAGCACCCGCACCGAAGGGGTGCCAAAGGAGTGGGCCGGTCTCGGCGGCCGGGCGCTTACCTCCACCATCGTTGCCAAGGAGGTCATTCCCACCTGTCACCCTCTGGGTGAAAACAACCGGCTGGTCTTCGCGCCCGGTATGCTGAGCGGCACCGCTGCCGCCAATACCGGCCGTTTTTCCGCCGGCGCCAAGAGCCCGCTGACCGGCACCATCAAGGAAAGCAACGCCGGCGGTCTCGCGGCCCAGCAGTTCGCCCGCCTCGGCATCAAGGCGCTGATCATCGAGGGACTGCCAAAGGAAGAGAAGTGGTACTCCCTCCACGTCAACCAGGACGGGGTGTCGATCGCCGAGGAGACCGAGCTGATCGGCAAGGGAAACTTCGCCGTCGTGGAAACCCTGGAGGCACGGCTCGGCAAGAAGACCGGCGTCATCACCATCGGCCCGGCCGGGGAGATGCGGATGCTCAGCGCCAACATCTCCGTCAAGGATTCCGACAGCAAGCTCCGCAGCCACGGCCGAGGCGGTCTGGGCGCGGTGATGGGCTCGAAGAGGATCAAGTTCATCTCCATCGACGACTCCAAAGCCCCCGGCGTCCCACTGGTCGATGCCGAAAAGTTCAAGACAGCGGCCCGCGCCTTTGCCAAGGCGGTCATCGAGCACCCGGCCACTGGCGAGGGTCTGCCGACCTACGGCACGGCGGAGATGGTGAACATCGTCAATGCCGCCGGCGGCCTGCCGACCCGCAACTTCACTTTTGGCCAGTTCGAAAAGCATGAAGAGATCTCTGGCGAGACCCTGCGCGAAACGATCATCGCCCGGGGCGGCAAGCCCAAGCACGGCTGCCAGCCGGGCTGTATCATCCAGTGCTCCCAGGTCTACCACGACAAGGATGGCAACTACGTCACCTCCGGCTTCGAATACGAAACCATCGAGACCCTCGGGGCCAACGCCTGCATCGGCAACCTGGACGACATAGCCGCCGCCGACTACATCATGGACGACATCGGAGTCGACTCCATCGAGACCTCGGTCGCCTTTGGCGTGGCCATGGAAGGGGGCGTGCTCCCCTTCGGCGACGGCGAGGGAGTGTTGCGCATTCTCAAGGAAGACATCGGCACCGGCACGCCGCTGGGGCGGATCATCGGCAACGGCGCCGGCCACGTCGGCAGAACCTTCGGCGTCACCCGGGTGCCGGTGGTCAAGAACCAGGCCATCCCGGCCTACGATCCCCGCTCGATCAAGGGGATCGGCATCACCTACGCCACCAGCACCATGGGCGCCGACCACACCTCAGGCTACGCAGTCGGCACCAACCTGATGGGAGTTGGCGGCGGAGTGGTGGATCCGCTCAAGAAGGACGGCCAGGTGGAGCTTTCCCGGCATCTCCAGATCATCACGGTCATGCTCGACACCCTCGGACTCTGTCTCTTTGTCGGATTCCCGGCAGCGGACATGCCCACCTGCGTGCCGGCCCTTATGGACATGCTCAACGCCCGTTTCGGCACCGACCTGACCCCGGAATGGATCGGCGGCCTCGGCGTCAACACCCTGAAGACCGAGCGTGCCTTCAATATCGCGGCCGGTTTCACCAACAAGGACGATCGCCTGCCCGAATTCTTCCGGGAGCCGGTGGCACCGCACAACGCGGTCTGGGACTTCACCGATGAGGAGATCGACGCGTTCTGGGATTTCTGACCATCTGCATCTCCCCGGCTACATCCCCCCTCCTGACCTCCCCCCGCTGGGGGGAGGAAATGGTTGCTCCCTCCCCGGGAGGGGGAGGGTTGGGGAGGGGGGTCGGTAAATTGATTCTGTACAAAGCGAGGGACGTTCTATGAAGCTTACCATCCAGCTGTTTGCCACCTTCAGGAATGGCCGCTTCAAGCAAGAACAGAAGGAGTTTGCGGACGGCATCACCCTTGGGCAGGTAGTTGCCGAGCTCGGCATCGCCGAAAGCGAGGTCGGCATGGCGCTGGTCAACGGGCGACATGCCTCCATGGGGCAAGGATTGGACGATGGCCATCTCCTCGCCCTCTTCCCGCTCCTCGGCGGAGGATGATGGCCGGCAGTCCGCTTCGCACCGCAGGTAACATGGATCGGAAAAGGGAGGTACTAGATGTTCGGAATTGGCATGCCGGAACTGGTCGTCATCCTGGTCATCATGCTGGTTGTCGTTGGGCCGACAAAGCTCCCCCAGCTCGGCGCATCGCTGGGAGGCGCCATCAGGGGATTCAGGAAAGCAGCGAATGGAGAGCCGACGGTGATCGACCAGAAGCGCACGGAGCACTAAACCTAAATCCGGCAGTTGAACGGGGTCCGGAGAGAGCGACTTCCCCCGAAGCGTTGTGGCTCTAGGCGAAATGGAGTGTCAAACAGCCGGACTGTTTGAACCCGCAGGGTGAGTTTCCGGCTGTAGCGTAATGAGCCGTAGAGCCGCAGCTGAAGGGGGAGCGGAGCGAACGAGGACTCCTTCAACTGCCGAATCTAGGCTAAAACCATAGCGAGGTGATACATGGCACAGGTCGAAAAGCACACCGGGTACCGGTGGCTCGTATTGTTGGCGGGATGCATGGCTATTTGTTCGATATACGTGGACATGATCGCGTATGCCCCCATACTGGGTGAGGTTGCCGGCAAGCTGAATATTGAGCTCGGTGCCGCCACCAATCTCATGATGGGTTTTGTACTGTCAGTCGCATGTGTGCTGATCTGGGGCGGGGTCGTCTGCGACAAATTCGGCATAACGGTGGCCATGGTCCTGGGCCTGCTCTGTTCGACCGTGCCCACGGCAATCATTCCCTTGATTGGCGGCAACTTTACGGCCGTCATGCTGGCCCGCCTGGTGCAAGGGGCATCGGTCGGGTTCGTATTCGCAACCATCGGTCCGATTCTGGCCCTCTGGTTCCCTCCCAGGGAACACGGGATGGCCAGTGGCCTATTGATCGGCTCCATCTCCCTTGGCTGTGCACTGGGCGTTTTCGCATCGCCTGCCATACTTGCCATGACGGGCGGTTGGGAAAAAACCGTCTTTATCCTGGGGACCCCGGGCTGGGTGGCTATCCTGCTCGTCATGGTGATAACCAGAAAAAGCCCGCCGGCTCTCGGCACACAGGAAGCCCAGTCTCCATCTGCCCCCCCCCGGGATGAAATGAGTTTCGTGGGTGCCCTCGCCTGCCCCATTACCTGGTTAGGCTCTCTCATTGTCTTCTGCAATGCCTGGGCGATGTACTGTCTTTACAACCTGGTTCCCCCGTACCTGGCAGCCAATCCACCGATGGGGCTCGGACTCGGAGCGGCAATGTCGGGCAAATTGTCCATTGCCGTAACCGTTATCGGGCTCTTTGCCACGATATTCGGCGGCATCTTCTTTGACAAGGTCGCAAAAGGGAATTCGAGAGTGGCGGCCATCATCGGCTTCCTGATCTCCGCCTGCGTCATTGTCATTCTGCTGCCGATGGTGTCGAAGAGCATTGGCGTCCTGGCGCTCTGTCTCTTGATTTCGGGATGGGGAATTCCGTTCATGGGCCCATCGCTCAGCGCCTTCATCGCCATGAACTATCCTCCCAGCATTGTCGGCAGAATGATCGGCTGGTGGTTCGGATTCGGCACGTTTGGCGGCGCCGCCGGCCTGTATCTGGGTGGGATGTCCATCAGCAAGTCAGGGAACTTTTATCTGGCAATCGGCATGATTTCCATCGCCTCCATAGTCGGCGTAGTATTATCACTGTTCTTGAAGAATAATCGAAAACTGCCTGCTGCCTGTTAGCTGCCAGGTGCAACGCATGAATCTTTAGGATAAACCACCGGCTATACCGGTGGTTTATTTTTGAATTTGTTATTGACTTCCATAGACAACAACGTTATCTTGTACGCAAGAGATCAGGCATACATGATATCATTCCGCGAAAACATAGTGTTTCTGATTGCCAAGGCGCACCAGCGTGCCCAGGGCGTCCTGAAAGGACACCTTCAGCCGTTCGGACTGACCCCGATGCAGTGCCTGTTCATGGAATCCCTCTGGGAAGAGGACGGGCTTTCGGTTGGGGAGATCGGTCGGCGGATTGCCCTGGATACGGCCACCCTGGCAGGCATTCTGGACCGCATGGTTACCGCTGGCTGGGTCCGGCGCGAGGCCGACCCCTCGGATGGACGGGTTGCACGGGTGTATCTGACGGAAAAGGCTCAAGCCGCCATCACCGATCTGGCCGCTGTCATCGAGCGGACCAACAACGAATTGCTGACCAATTTTCAGGTGGAAGAAAAGCTGCTGTTCAAACGTTTTCTGCGGGATATCAAGGAATAGTCCGCTAAAAAAATTTTAGCAATATGTGTAGCATACGAGATATTAGTGTACGACAACCGCAGCAGTCGAATCAACGACACTGAAGGAGACGAACCATGTACATGCCCGATTTTGAGTATCATGCCCCAGGGACTTTGACCGAGGCCTGTACGCTTCTGGCCGAACTTGGGGAAAAGGCCACAGTGCTGGCCGGGGGAACGGATGTTCTCCACAAGATGAAGGTGGGCAAGCTGGCCCCCGAACACCTGGTATCGCTCAAACAGCTGGACGAGCTCCGCCAGATCCGGCACGAGGCCGGCCGCGGCATCGTCGTGGGGGCGCTTACCAGCCACGGCGCCATCTACACCTCGAAGCTCCTCCAGGAACGCTACCTCTCGCTCCCGATGGCTGCCCACACCATGGCGTCGAACCAGATCTGCAACATGGGTACCGTCGGGGGAAACATCGTCAACGGCGTTCCTTCCGCCGACCTCCCCCCGATCCTGATTGCCCTCAATGCCAGCATCCGCCTGGTGTCGGCCAAGGGGGAGCGGACCATGGCGCTGGAAGAGTTCTTCCACGGCGCTGCCGAGACCGTGATCGCCCCGGGAGAGCTCCTTGCCGACATCACCATACCGGATCAGGCTACGACCGGCAGCACCTACATGAAGTTCGGCCTGCGCCGCTCAGGAGCGCTGGCGGTGGTCGGCGTTGCCGTATCGGTCACTATGGAAGGTGACACCCTGCGTGACGCCCGGATTGTCCTGGCATCGGCCGCGCCGACCGTGATGCGGGCCCGTGAGGCCGAGGAGCACCTGCGGGGCAAAAAGATCAGCGACGAACTGCTGGCGGAAGCCGGTGCCATGGCTGCCGCGGCAAGCCGTCCCCGGGACAGCATCCGCGGCTCTGCCGAATACCGCAGGAACCTGGTGGAGGTGCTCACGAAACGCGCCCTTCGCAAGGCAATCGACGAAGGCCACGTGTAAGGAGGCAAAGGATATGTCACAGGTTATAACCGACAAGAACGGGGTGAAACGGTACCTGATCACCCTCAACGTAAATGGCGACACGCGGACTGTCCTGGTCAAGGGGAATGCCATCCTGACCAACGTACTGCGCGACGAATTAGACCTCACCGGCACAAAGAAGGGATGCGAGCTGGGTGACTGCGGCTCCTGCACCGTGCTCCTGGACGGCAAGCCGGTAGACTCATGCCTGATCCTGGCCGTAGAGGTCGATGGCCGGGAAATCACGACCATCGAAGGGGTCGCCGCCAACGGCAAGCTCGACGCCATTCAGGAATCAATGATCAACCACGCCGCCGTACAGTGCGGCTACTGCACCCCCGGCATGGTGCTCTCGGCCAAGGCCCTCCTGACCCGTAACCCCCATCCCACCGAACCGGAGGTACGGGAAGCCATTGCCGGCAACCTCTGCCGCTGCACGGGATACGTCCATATTGTCGAAGCCGTTCTGGCCGCTGCCGAGGGACGGACAACCCCGGCCGATCACTAACAGGCTGCGAAGGAGAATCCAGATGAGTGATAATTATAAAGTCATCGGCCGCAGCGTGCCCCGCATCGACGGCCCGGAAAAGGTGACCGGGGCCGCCAAGTACACCGGCGACCTGAAGTTTCCCAACATGCTCTTCGGCAAGATCCTGACGAGCCCTCACGCCCACGCCCGGATCATCTCCATCGATACCTCCGAGGCGCAGAAGCTGCCGGGAGTCAAGGCGGTCATCACCCACCTGGATGTGC
This sequence comes from uncultured Geobacter sp., assembly GCA_964432205.1. GTDB lineage: Bacteria > Desulfobacterota > Desulfuromonadia > Geobacterales > DSM-12255 > Geomobilibacter. The sequence continues at coordinate 8,523 of CAYSMK010000020.1, forward strand.
CGTCCATGAAGTACGGGCTCAGCCCGGCCCGCTGGGACGAGAACATCTTCTGCATCGACAAGGTGCGGTTCGTCGGCGACAAGGTGGCCGCGGTGGCCTGCCTGGACGAGGAGACCTGCTACAAGGCGCTCAAGCTGATCCGGGTGGAGTACGAAGAGCTGCCGGCGGTGCTCGATTTCCTCCACGCCATGGACGAGGGGCAGCCGCTGGTCCACGAAGAATACGAACGCAACATCAATACCGAGATCCACCAGGAGTTCGGCGACGTGGAGAAGGTGCTCAAAGAGGCACACCATGTGCGCACCGACATCTTCGTCGGTCAGCGCTCCTACCAGTCCCCCATCGAGCCGCATTCATCCATCTCCATGTGGGAGGGGGAGAAGCTCACCATCTACGCCAGCACCCAGTCCCCCCACTACTTCCAGCACTACATCTCCCGGCAGTTCGGCATGCCGATGGGTGATGTGCGGATCATCAAGCCGTATCTGGGAGGGGGGTTCGGCGGCAAACTCGAACCGACCGGGCTGGAGTTCGCCGGTGCCGTACTGGCCAAGGTCACCAGCCGGCCGGTACGGATGTTCTACGACCGGGCCGAGATGTTCGCGCATAACCGGGGCCGGCACGCCCAGCACATGGAGATCACCACCGGGGTGGACAAGGACGGCAAGATCCTCGCCGCCAAGGCCAACTTCATCATGGACGGTGGTGCCTATACCAGCCTGGGAATAGCCAGTGCCTACTACGCCGGCGCAATGTTGCCTTTGACCTACGAGTTCGACAACTACAAGTTCGACATGTTCCGGGTCTACACAAACCTCCCCGCCTGTGGCGCCCAGCGCGGTCATGGCGCTCCCCAGCCGAAATATGCCTTTGAGAGCCACCTGGACAACGTGGCTGCCGACCTGGGGATCGATCCGATGGATATCCGTATCCGCAATGCCCGGCGCCCCGACACCGTCACTCCCAACGATTTCCAGGTCAACTCCTGTCACATGCGTGAGTGCCTGGAGCGGGCGCGGGAGATCTCCGGGTGGGACGAGAAGAAGAAAAACCTCCCACACGGCAGGGGAATCGGCGTGGCCACCGGCAGCTTCGTAACCGGTGCCGGCTATCCCATCTACCGCACCGACCTCCCCCACGCGGCCGCGTTCATCAAGGTCCACGAGGATGGCTCGGCAGCCACCCTCTATACCGGCTCGGTTGACCTGGGCCAGGGATCTGATACGATTCTTTGCCAGATGGCGGCCGAGGCAATGGGGTATCGATATGAGCAGATGAAGATCGTGGCAGCGGACACCGAGATCACCCCGCTGGACTTCGGCGCTTACGCCAGTCGCCAGACTTACATGTCCGGAGCAGCGGTCAAGCAGGCCGGCGAGGAGGTCAAAAAACAGCTTCTCGACATGGCCTCCTCCATGCTATCACTACCGGTCGATGACCTGGAATGCGAGGACGGCGTGATCTTCTCCAGATCACGGGACAACAAGACCCTCACCTTCGAGGAGGTGGCGCGCAAGCATTTCGTCCTCAAGGGACCGCTGCTCGGCAAGGGCTCTTACACCCCACCGAGGCTCGGTGGGACGTTCAAAGGGGCGGCGGTCGGTACGTCGCCGGCCTACAGCTTCGGCGCCCAGGTGGGCGAGGTGGCGATCGACGAGGAAACCGGTGAAATTTCGGTGGTCGGTATTTGGGACGTGCACGACTGCGGCAAGGTGATCAACCCGCGCCTGCTGCACGGTCAGGTCCATGGCGCACTGTACATGGGGATGGGGGAATCGGTCTGGGAGGAGGTCCTCTTCGACGACAAGGGGCGGATCAAGAACGCCGAACTGGCCAACTACCGGGTCCTCACCGCCATGGACATGCCGCCCATCCAGTCGGAGGTCGTGGACAGCATCGAGCCGACCGGCCCCTGGGGGGTCAAGGAGATCGGCGAAGGATCGACCAACCCGACCCTGGGGATGTTCAGTAACGCCATCTTCGATGCCATGGGAGTGCGGGTCAACAGCCTGCCCCTCACCTACGAGAAGGTCTGGCGTGCACTCAAGGAAAAGCGCGAGCGGGAGGCCGCGGAAAAGGCTTAGTCGGTAAAAGCCCCGTCCCCGCAAGGTGGTTCGGGGCTTTTCTACTATAAAAGGAGTATAGAGACCATGTGGGACTGGATCAGCAAACTCGAAGAGCTGCGGCGCCAGAATCAGCTGGCCGTGCTGGTCACGGTCACCAAGAGTACCGGCTCGACCCCCCGTAAGCACGGGGCCAAGATGATCGTCCTCCCGGACGGCACCTTCTTCGGCACGGTCGGCGGCGGGGTACCGGAGTACTATGCCCTGGAGGATGCCCGTAAATGCTTCGACGAAATGCAGGGCGCCAGTTCAAAGGTGCCGTTGCAGCAGCGAGGGGAGTTCCCGGCCTGCGGCGGGACCATGGAGTTCTATATGGAGCTGATCAACGACAACCCCTGCCTCTATCTCTTCGGCGCCGGGCATATCGGCCAGGCCCTCTGCCAGGTCCTGGACGGGACCCCCTTCCGCATCCATCTGATCGACGAGCGTGATGAATGGATCAACGGTACGGCCATTCCGGGCAACGTTATCCGCCACCAGTCCCACTGGACAGATTTCATCAACAACGCCACCTGGTGCGACAAGCGGACCTTTGTCACCATCCTCACCTACAACGGCTCCGTCGACCAGCAGGTGCTGGAGGAGGTCCTGCCCCACCCGGCACGATTTGTCGGCATGATCGGCAGCAAGTCCAAGTGGGCCGGGGTCCGGAACAACCTGGACGGGAAAGGGCTGGATCTCTCCAGGGTGCGCTGCCCGGTCGGCCACGACAATGGCGGCAAGTCCCCGCAAGAGATCGCCATCAGCATCGCCAGCCAGCTCCTTGCCACCTACAACGGGCGCGAGTGACGGAATGAAAGCTTTGAAGGATCGCGTCATCATCATCAAGGGAGCCGGAGAGATGGCCACCGGCGTGGCCTGCCGGCTCTTTCGCGCCAACTTCCGGCGCATCCTCATGCTGGAAACCCCTTCCCCCCTGGCCGTCAGGAGACGCGTCTCATTCTGCGAGGCGGTGCACGAACAGACCGTGTCCGTGGAGGGGATCGAAGCGGTCTTGGTTGGTGACGAGACAGAGCTACAGCGGGCATGGGCAGCGGGAAGGATCGCCGTAACGGTGGACCCGAAGGGGGAAAGCATCGGCCGCTACCGGCCGGACCTGCTCATCGATGCCACCCTGGCCAAGCGCAACCTGGGGATCACCAAAGCCGATGCCCCGCTGGTCGTGGCGCTCGGCCCCGGCTTTATTGCCGGGAAGGACTGTCATGTGGTGATCGAGACCAACCGGGGCCATGATCTCGGCCGGCTGATCAGCGACGGCACGGCCGAGCCAAATACCGGCATCCCGGGCGACATCGCCGGCTACACGAAGGAGCGGGTCCTGCGCGCGCCGGCGGACGGCCTCTTCACCACCGGGAAAGAGATCGGCGACCCGGTCCGCAAGGGCGAGGTCATCGGCCGGGTCGGCACGGCCGAGGCAACCGCGCAGATCGACGGCGTCCTGCGCGGGCTGATCAGGCCCGGCTCCGCAGTCTCAAAAGGGCTCAAAATCGGGGATGTGGACCCGCGCGGCATCGCCGGGTACTGCGACACGATTTCGGAAAAGGCCAGGTCCCTGGGCGGGGCCGTGCTGGAGGCAATACTGGCGGAGTTCAACGTCTGAACCAATTACGTTAGGAGTCCCCGTTCGCTCAAATTCCCCCGACAACTATTTCAATTCATTCCATTTGTAATCAATGAGCTCAAGAAGGACGCCATTCGTTTTCTTGGGATGAATGAAGGCAAACTCGCAGTCACGGAATGGCCGGGCCTTACCGGTTTCATCGCATGCTACCGGCTCTGGATTGGGGATAAAGGGATACCCCTTCCCTTCGAGCTCTCTGATGGATTCCCTGGTATTCCCCACATTCAGGCCGATGAGCATGATCCCCTCACCGTTCTTTTCGATCCATTTGGCCACCGGTCCGTCGGGCGTGGTAGACTCCATGAGCTCAAAGCCAACGCCATCAAGCCAGTAACGGGCAACACGGATCTTCTCTGGCTCGTCGATATACGGGTCGTCCGGGCAGGCTTTGCCCAGTATCGGTTCCCATACCTTGCGGGCAGCATCAAGGTCCTTCACCGCGATACAGAAGTGGTCAATCTTTTTGACGTTCACTATTCAGTTCCTTTCTAATCAACTATTACCAAGTCTGCTTCGATCAGCGCATCGCAGTTCATTGAACTTGCCAATCCGGTAACACATGGCAGGGAACATCCTTCCTTGCCAACATCTGCAGGGCTACTGTCCAGGCAGCCCTGCAGAATCATGCTGTTACGAATTCTTTTCGCTGAGTGCCTTGATAATTTTCTCAGGAGTAATTGGTGCCTCGGTGAACATGATGCCGAGCGCATTGGAGATGGCATTGGCAGTGGCTCCCACGGGATTGACCGGTCCGGCTTCGCCAACGCTCTTCAGTCCGTACGGAGCGACCGGATCTGGATTTTCCACGAGGATTGTCGTGATCTTCGGCATGTCGAGAGGGCCGAACAGCTTGTAGTCAAAGAAGCTGTTGTTAAGAATGAGCCCCTCTTCGTTGTAGTGCATATCCTCGGTCAGCGTCATGCCCAGCGCCTGTTGGGCGCCACCTACAAGTTGTCCTGAAACGATGGACGGATTTATGGCCCGCCCGATATCGTGAGCAATCACTATTTCCACTACCCTGACCTGACCGGTTTCCAGGTCAACCTCCACTTCGGAGAAACAGGCCCCGAAGGGGGGCGAGTTGTGGCTGGGGAAATGGCTGGCATACCCCTGGATCTGCCCAGGGACTCCGTTCGCCTCCCCGTTTTGCGGATTGACGAAATGGTAGACTCCGACACTGCAAATATCCTTGACGCTTATGGCCATGGCGCTCTGATTCCCCTTGGGAACCACATGCCTATTCTTTATCTCCAACTCGTCAGCCGGAATGCCGAGCCGGACCGAGGCACGCTCGATGATCTGGCGGTTGACGTCCTGACAGGCCTTTATGACTGCCCCTCCGCCCACGTAGGCCGTACGGCTGGCGTGGGAACCGATGTCGAAGCCGGCCGCATCCATATTGTTGTGAAGGTGGACCTCTTCCATCGGTATGCCGAGAGTTTCGGCAGCGATCTGGGTGAGAGCAGTGTGCGCGCCGGTTCCTAAATCGGAACAGGCAAGGGTAACGACAGCCGAGCCATCTTCGTTCATCTTTACCGTGCAGGTGGTATGCTCAAGGAGCATCGGCATACCGCCGCTGGTGTGGTTCATGACCGAAACGCCGATGCCACGGCGCTTGCTCCCGGTCTGGTTGGCGTATCTGGTCCGCTTTTCCTTCCAGCCGATGGCAGCGGCGCCCTGATCGAGGCACTCATCCAGGGCACAGGAAGAGTAGGGGAAACCGATACACCAGCCATCATCGCCGGCCCGCTTGTGCCATCGCTTGCGCCACTCTACCGGGTCGATACCGAGCTTTTCGCAGGCTCGGTCAACGACCTGCTCCAGCACGAAGTTGGTCTGCGGGTTGCCGTAGCCGCGGAAGGCGCCACTGGGAGACTGATTCGTATAGTAACAGTCCCCCTTGTAGCGTACGGCATTATACTTGTACATCCCGGCCAGCCATGCTCCAGTGGTGAATTGAATACCGTTCGTAAGGGTGGAATATCCGCCCACATCGGCTGTGAAATGGGCATCGGCCGCCACAGGGGTTCCGTCTTTGAGGAAGCCCATCTTCAACCAGTATTTTCCGGGGTGCCGGCTGTCGGATGTGACCCAGTCCTCTTCCCGGGCCGACTGGACCTTGACGGGGCGTCCGGGTACGGCAAGGGCCATAGCGCAGGTCTCCGGCTCGAAAACCAACCCCAGCCGGCCGCCAAAGGCACCGCCAATCGTCGTCGAAACCAGGTTGACCCGCGACATGGGGAACTCGAAGAGGCGGGCCAGTTTGTTCTGAACAAGCTTGGGCATCTGGGTCGAGGTCCAGCAGTTCAAGCGCCCCCGCTGGTCGTACAGCGCCACATAGGCATGCGGTTCAAGCTGGCACTGCTTGACCTTGGGAACATAGAAGATTTCCTCGATGACCAGGTCTGCTTTCGCCATTTCCGCGTCCACGTCCCCCCAACCAAGGGTATTCCCAGGGAACAGCTGTTCCGGGAGCTGAAAGGCCATGTTGCCCGGTTTTCTCTCGTCGAACTGGAAGGCATCCGGTTTGGCCGAATCTTTAGCACGCATATAGACCGGAAGCGGTTCATACGTGACAATAACTTTTGCCGCCGCCGCCTCGGCGATTGCTTCGCTCTCCGCGATAATCCCGCAGATGGCGTCGCCCTGATGCCGAACATACTCAGTAAATATCCGCTGATCCTCAATGTCCCCGATAACAGGCCCCATATCCGGCGGCACCATAAGGTCAAGCACGCCGCAGCTGTAACTATTTTGAGTCACATCTTTCGCGCCGAGCACTTTGACGACACCGGGGACCTTCGCCGCCTCAGACAGGTCGAGATGGGTCACCCTGGCATGAGCATGTTCCCAGCACCTCACAATCTTCCCAAAGAGCATTCCCGGAAGCTGTAGGTCAGCGGCGTAAATGGCCTGGCCCGTCACCTTTTCCATGGCGTCAATCTTGGGGACGCTTTTGCCGACATAGGTCATTTCGCTCATTTGCACGAACCTCCTGCACATTGGATTTCGTCTGAATCGTTCAGCATCTGGCTAGCGAGTTGGACGGCACGCACAATGTTTTCATACCCTGTGCACCTGCAGATGTTCCCTTCCAGCCCCCTGCGAATTTCTTCCTCAGAAGGGGTTGGATTGTTCGCCAGAATGCCGGCTGTTTTCATGACCATGCCGGGCGTACAGAAACCGCACTGGATTGCCCCGGCATCGATGAAGGCCTGCTGGATCGGATGCAGCTGGCCATTCTTGGTCATTCCGCCAACGGTGATGATGTGCTTTCCTTCCATCTCCACAGCCAGGGTCAGACAGGAGTTGATATTGTCCTTGCCGTTCACGAGGACCGTGCAACCTCCACACTCCCCTGACCCGCATCCGTACTTTACATCAGTCAGCTTAAGGTCATCCCGCAACGCCTGCAAGAGTGTCCGGTTGTGAGGAACGTCGATTCGGTAGTCCTTGCCATTGACGCAGAGCGTAATCAATCGGGTTTTCATCGTCATCTCCTTTGTAATCACGCCGTGGGACTAATCCGACTACGTAACCCACGTTCGTAAGGTGCGAGTCTTTTTTTGCACCGGCAGACACATTGTGCGTAGTTTCACTCGCGCCGAAATCCTCAAGTCGCGGCAGCAAAGCCCTTCAGTCGTTCCCCAAGCGTCCGACCTAGCGCGCGCGCTTCCTCCAGCTTCCCGGGTTGTTTGGCTAGACCAGGCAGGATCTCGGGGGTAATCCTTGTTCCAGGCCCGAAAAACATATGAACGACCCCAACCTTGCACGTTTCCCCATAGCCGCAAGTAAAACAATTTGCGGCCCCTTGAGCTGATATCTCTCCAACGCACTCGATCTGGCTGTACTGAAAGAACGTCTTAATGTTCCCCACGACACAGTCACCGGAGCTGCCCCCGATCCCCACTGCAACGCCCAGTTTACCGGCTACGGCTTTCCCTTCCTGATGCCGGAACTGGTAGAACCGCTCAAGAAAACAGTGCGACAGACCGTTAAGCATCGAATAATAATTCGCCCCCCCGATCACGTAGGCGTCAGCGTCCACGATTTTGTGGCGCAGTTGCTCCATGTCGTCATTCACCTTGCACACGTTGTCCTTAACGCACCCGAGACAAGCAATACATGGACCGATCCTCTTTCCTGCCAGCGAGAGGAATTCCGTCTCAACTCCGACAGCGCCCAAGATTTCCTGGACCAACCGATCCGTGCTTTGGTCCTTGCGGGGACTCCCTGAAACACCAAGTACCTTCATCTTTCCTCCTTTGTGTCTACTTCTGCCGGGGCTGAAACCGCGGAAATCATTAAATCTTTAATTGACAGATACCGCTTGTTCGATCACCCGCCTGAGGATAACCCCGGATACTTCCACCCGGTATGCCGCCGTCGAACGCTGGTCGTCGATAGGGGCAATCTCACCTTTCACCGACGTGGCCAGCTGTTTCAAAAGTTCGCCGCTGATAGGATTGCCCACCAGCAGCCTCTCAACTCCTTTGAGGCGCACGGTAGTAGGCCCCACGCATCCCATTGCGATGCGTGCCCGCTGACAGATGCCCTGGCTCATTTCCAGACGTACTGCCGCGTTGAGCTTGGCGAGATCCTGCCTGACTCGAGTCAAGCGTTGAAAGGAGGAGCACGTTGTTGAAGTCGTTTCAGGTATCCGAATCTCTATCGCCAGTTCATTATCCTCTCTGGCTGTAACGTCATACGAAATCCAGAAGTCGTCAATATCGACTATCCTCTGTCCTGCCCGGCTTTGCAGAACCACCTGGCCACCAAGCGCCAGTACCGCGCATGAACAGTCGGCCGACGGGGAAGCGCGAAGAATGTTTCCCATAACAGTCGCCATGAAACGGATCTGCGGATTACCGAATCCATAAGCCGCTTCGTACAGAGCCGGAAACCTGGCGGCAACAACCGGGTTTTCAATAAGATCGCATATTTTAGCTTTGGCACCTATTCGAAGTCCTTCTCCAGGGATGTCGTTGATGTAATCGAGATCTTTGAGAGAGGAAAGGCTGAGAACATAGGGTGTCAACTGGTTCAATTTCCTCGCGTGGTTCCAAAGTGCGGTGCCACCGTTCAGAATCGATATCTGGCTCTGATGATGCGCAAGCATATCGACTGCTTCAGAAATGCTCTGGGGCGTTAGAAGTTCAAACGGAGGTAATAATCGGCTGGACATGAATCCTCCTTTTCATTACGTGGGATATGGGCCGCCTATTCGGTAATGCAGTTATCCCGTCGTTTCAAAATCGGGGCGGCGCCGCTCCAAAAAGGCGCCTATGCCTTCATTTGCCGCCGCGGTAAGGGCGCTTTCGCCAAAGGCGTCATACCCCACTTCGAGAGCCTCGGCAAAAGATGGTGCCGCAGCCGCAGACTTTACCGCGCCGGCAATGATCCCGCTAATCTGACGACTCAGCACCTGTCCGGCCACACTGGCAGTGCTACCTGCCGGCATATCCGCAATTTTCACAGGGGCATCAGAGATATGCCTACCCGAAGCCGTCATCCGCTTGACCATTCTAATGGCAGCGGGGATTAGCTCCGACCGGTTGTTGACCAGTTCATTCACCATGCCGATAGCATTGGCCTCTTCCGCACTCAGCTTTTTAGCAGTCAACAGCATGTCATGGAACGTCTCGGAGGCGTCGGGCCATCTGCGGTACGGCACCACCATGGCACCGATGCCCGGCACTATGCCGAGGGTGATTTCCGGCAGTTGCATCCAGGCGTTACGGACCGCTATCAGCCCGTGACAGCGGATGGCCAATTCAAGCCCCCCGCCCAAGGCCATGCCGTTGAGTGCGGCGACTACCGGCTTTCTGCATTGGTCCAGATGGATCAGCAGCCTTGAGCAGGCGCGGGCATACTCAACGCTCTGCTGCTTGTCTCCGAGCATGGTCGGAAACTTGCCGATATCAGCCCCGGCACAGAAGGCCTGGGTGCCATACCCGGTGATGACAAAACCATGAATATCCGGATTGTCCTGATAGGCTGTCAGCACCCGCAGAATCTCATCGGTCATACCGTCATGCAGGGCGTTCATGGCTTCCGGGCGGCGCAGGCTGATAACGACGGTATTATCCAGCTCACTGACCAGCAGATACCGGTAGTAGTTGAAATAGTCGCGAATCGGCTTTTTCGGCATGGGCATGCCCGGCTTATGTTTGGCAAATTCAGCAAGAATTCGCGTTACTTCGGCTTCCCCAATTTCACGCATCAGTTCGATGGGGCCCTTCCTGAAACCAAGCGCAACACAACAGCCGAGATCATGATCGGACGCATCGCCGATCCGACGGTCAAGGATATCCACAGTCTGGGAGAAGAGGATTCCCAGCAGGCGGTCCCGGATGATACGGGCCTTTTCGGGGGTCACCGACACGCTCTTGCCCGGCTGCACCGTTACCCATCTGTCCACACTGGTGAAAATGCCGGCCGGGCGGTAATGTTCTCCCTCTTCCTGCATCTGCAGGGTATTGGTTTCCACGATAATTGGATTGCCGTTGGCAAGATTGAGCACAAAAAAGGGGCCGGCATGGACAAATTCTGTGGCTACCGTGTCGATTTCCGCCGCCGTCGCGACATCCAAGAGCAGCGCCGCTTCATTGCACCAGTTATCGAAGATGCGGTCGAGCATGAAGCAGACGGCATCCGCCGTGACCATGGGAACCTTGCCGGTCGCATAGAAAAACCAGCGCAGGTAATCGATCACCGCCGGGTCGGCCTTGTCCCATTCGATGACCTCAACCGCCGGATTTTTGAAGGCCGGGGCAAAAAAGTGCGTCACCGTTGCCCGTTCAGGATGTTTAAGGTGCGAGAAGAGCCGCTCTGCCGGCAGAGAACTGGTGTTCGAGGTTATCAGCGCATCGGGCCGAATGAGGGCCTCTACGCGGGAAAAGATCTCCTTTTTCAGGGCCAGATTTTCGGTTGCGGCTTCCAGGACCCAGTCACAATCCGCCAGGGCGCCGTAATCAGTTGATGTTACGATATTTTCGCTGATTTTTGCGGCAGCGGTCTCGGATATCTTGCCCATGGCAACACCCTTTTTAGTATACGTGGCCATACGCTCAAGGGCTTTTTCCAGTGCCTTTTCATTGATATCGATCAGGACAAGCTTTAGATCAGGGAGGTCGCTTTTCAGATAGTACCCGATGTCAGGGCCGATGGTTCCTGCCCCGATTATGGCAATGCTGCGGGGCATACTCCGGGATGGTTGAATCACGACCGGATTGTTGAAGTTTTCTTTTCTCATCAATGACCCCCTTCTTATTTTCTGTCGCAGACCTGCAGCACGAGAGCCATGGCGGTATCCCCGGCCGCACAACCGGTAAACAGGCCATATCCGCCGCCACTCTTCACGAGCTCTTCGATGAGCTCCATAACCCCGCGCAGCCCCATCGGGCCCTGGGGGTGACCCCAGATCAGCGAACTGCCGAAGTTGTTCATCTTCATCACGTCAACCCCGGTTTCATGGGCAAAATACAGGTCGCCGACCGCAAACGGGTTATGGGTCTTGATGGCACCCATCTGCGCAATGGAGAGCCCGGCCCGGGAAAGCGCCTGCCTGGCTGCCGGGACGGTAGCTTTGGGCATATGGGCCAGGTCGACGCGTGCCTGGCCGAAACCGAGGAGCCTAACCGCGATTGCCGGGTTTGAGCTGAGCTCCATCGCCTTTTGCGGGGTGGCCATAATGATCGCCGCATTGGCATCGGCCGGATGGGTCTGGCCGCCGAACGTGATGGTGCCTCCCTCCATGACCGGACGCAGCTTGGCAAGTCCTTCCGCCGTGGAGGTCGTAATGCCTTCATCGCCGTCCAGCCGGCCGACGATCTTCTTGAAATTGGGGGACGGCACATCGAACGGCAGGGTCATGAAGCGTTTCAGGAAGGCCTTGTCATCGGCCAGCGCATCGCCGTACTGCTCCTGCCGGCGCAACACCACTTCATGCTGGGCCGCTGTCGTGATCCGATGCTCCCGGGCAACATTTTCGGCCGTCTGCAGCATGGAATGGTTGCCCAGCGGATCGCACATGAAATTGTCCATGGTCCAGTTTTCGCTTTTGCCGGTACCGCCCGGCCCGGCCGGGTTGGGATAATACACCTGCGGGCCGTTGGAAACCCTGTCCGCCGCGACAACCAGGGCCGCCGTGGCAAGACCGGCTTCGATCTCCTGCGCCCCGTTAAGCAGGCAGCGCACGCTGGTGGCGCAGGCCTGGCCGATGGTCGGACCGCCCACATGGGGCAACCCCGCCATGCCGGTCAGCCACGGCAGACCGTAAAAGGCATGCTGCTGCGGTACGGACATGCCCAGCACGCCATAATCAATCAGGGTCCGGTCAATCGTCCGGCGATCCAGCTCGTTCCTGGTCACATGGGCCGCAAATTCGATACTGTGCAGATTGGCAAAGCTCCCCTGCCAGCGCACAAAGGGGGTTGACCAGTACGCGCCATACGGTATTTCGGCAATGAATTTCATGCATGATTCTCCTCACGTCAGATTGTTTTCAGTGTCTTCTTATCGATCTTGTTAACCGCGGTTTTTGGCAACTGGCTGATAAATTCAAATATCGTCGGCACCTTGTATGCCGCCAGATTGGCCCGGCAGTGCGCAGCCAACTCCTCGTCCGTCACCACACTGTTCGGACGCAGCACGACAAAGGCTTTTACCGTCTCCCCCCGGTACTCATGGGGCACGCCGATTACCGCCGCTTCATGGATTGCAGCGTGCATGTAGAGCACTTCCTCGACTTCGCGCGGGAAAACGTTGAATCCGGAAACGATGACCATCTCCTTCTTCCGGTCGCAGATGAAGAGATAGCCGTCCTGGTCGAACATGCCGATATCCGAGGTGTACAGCCAACCATCGCGCAAGGATTGGGCTGTTTCAGCAGGAAGATTGCGATAGCCGCTCATGAGCTGCGGCCCCCTGGCCCGGATTTCACCCTTTTCCCCAACGGCAAGCACATTCGTGCCCTGCTCCAGATCGACAATCTGCACCTCAGTGTCGGAAACGGGCCGCCCCACCGAGGCGGACTTGCGCCGGCCGTTGAGCGGATTGAATGAAATAACCGGCCCCGATTCTGTCTGGCCATACCCTTCGATCACCGGCCTGTTGGTTATACCTTCAACCCGCTGCAGCAGCTCCGCCGGCAGGGACGAACCACCGGATATGGTGTAATAGAGCTCGGGCAAGTCAATGCGACTGAATCCATCATCCGCCAGCATGGCCCTGAACAGGGTCGGGCTGCCTGAAAAGATGGTGATGTGCTCCGTGACCAGCGCATCAAGGACTGTCTGCACATCAAATTTCCGAATGATGACCAGTGTTCCGGCGCAATAGGGCATTTTATGCAGGCACATGGCCTGAGCGTAAATATGGTAAAAGGGCATGATGGCCAGCAGCCGTTCCGATTTCCATCGAACCGGCAGGGATTCGACACACTGGCCGACATTGACGGCCATGGCACCATGGGTCAGGTTGACCCCTTTGGAGCGCCCGGTCGTACCGCCGGTATACTGCAGGTTGGCCAGACAATCCCCGGCGGGGAGACTGCCGGTCAGCATAAGGCCGTTGTCATTGCGCCACTGGGTAAGGCGCCGCGCATCTGCACCGATCGGTATGACCTGAACAGCAGGGTAGCTCAACGCGATCGAAGCAACCGACTGGTCACAAATGATGACCCACGGCTCGGCGTCATCAATAATTGACGTCAGCTCCCGTTCGGTATACAGCGGGTTGAGCGGCACCACCTGAGCAGAGCAGGCATGGACGGCGAAATACGCAATGCAGAAATCGATACTGTTTGCCATGAGAAGAACGACCCGCTGCCCCGATGCGCCGAGCCCTCTCAGCTCGGCGGCAAAACCGGCCACACAACGGGCATATTCGGCATACGTCAGCCGTTCGCCTTCACAGACCAGCGCCTCCTGCTCCGGCGCCTGCTCGGCAGATTGCGCCAGCATCCGCAGAATCGAATCGCATCGTTCCATGATCACAACCTCTGAGCCAGTTTATAGCCGGCATGAATGGCATCATGAATCTTCGCAGTCTGAACACCGTCGCCGATTTCATACACGTCCAGTCCGGTGCGCTGACGCAGTTTTCTGGCCAGTTGATTGTCGCCTGGGACATACCCCAGGCCGGTCACGAAGGTATCCGCCTGGAGGGTAACCGTTTCACCGGTCTGCATATGGCGGGCGATCAAAGTTCCCCCTTCTATGCCGATGGTCTGGTACGGGATCATGACGTTGACCCTTTTCTCCTCCAGCATCTGCAGATAGACCAGCTTGTCGGTAATGACACAATCCTTTGTCATCAGCTCGCGGCGATGCAGCAAGGTTACATTGCGCCCTTGACCGGCCAGATACAGTGCGGCTTCGACCGCGGTCTCGCCACCTCCCAGCACCACAACCTGTTGCCCGGTGGCTGTGCCGTTGGAGATATCCAACGCATCGACCACCTTTTCACCCTTCATGCCGGGAATGTCCGGCACGGTGGCCCTGCCGCCGGTTGCAACGATCACCGTGTCGAAGCCACCAGCACTGATCCTGTCCGCATCGGCCTGCTCCATGACCATTTTCACACCGGCCGTGGCGATCTGGGTGCTCATGTTCTTGATCAGGAAACGGAGATCCGACTTGAATTCAGCTACGGACCCCTCAATCACTACCCCGCCGAACCGTCTCTTCTCGAAAATCGTGACGTCATGACCACGCAGCCTCGCGACCCGGGCGGCTTCCATTCCGGCCATCCCGCCACCGACCACGGCTATCTTCTTCTTGACCGTTGCCGGTGTTATATCCAGTTCCCCTTCGCGGCCGATTATCGGATTGACCGTGCAGCTGACCGCGCGGAATTTGAAAAAACCGCGGTCCAGGCAACCGACATTGCAGCGGATGCAGGGGCGTATCTCGTCGAGCTGGCCGGCGCGGGCCTTTTTGGGCCATTCGGGATCAGCCCAGAGCGGACGTGCAATACCGATGAAATCCCCTTTGCCCTCGGCCAGGATCTGCTCGGCAAGGTCCGGCAGGGTGATGGAGCCGGAGGCAATCACCGGAATCGTAAGGTGCTTCTTCAAGGCCTCCGCCGCAAAGACATTGTTGCCGCGCGGGATGCCCATCGGGGCAACCTGATGAATCATCATGTGGTGATCGCCGCCGGAGACATGGATCGCATCAATCCCGAGTCCTTCCAAAACCTTGGCAATCTGGATGGTCTCGTCGACGCCAAAACCGTCCGGCTCGTAATCGGTCCCGCTCAGGCGGATGGTGAGCGGGAAATCAGGCCCGATCTTGGCCCGGATATCCCTGACGATTTCAACCAGAAGCCTCATCCTGTTTTCCAGCGAACCGCCGTATTCATCGGTCCGTTTATTGGTATGGGGAGAGAGGAAGTTGGTAAGCAGATACCCATGGGCGCCATGGATCTCGATCAGATCGAACCCGGCCAGCACGGCCCGCACGGCGGCATTGCCAAAGGCCGCAACAATCTCCCTGATTTCCGCAACGGTAAGTACATCCGGAATCGCCGCATCGCCGACAATATCCTTCAGTTTTGGCCAGGGAACAGCGGAAGCGGACTTGATCGGACGGGTTCCGAGAAATTTCTGACGGCCGCAGTGTTCAATCTGGATGCCTGCCCGGGCACCTTCATTCTTGATCATGTCCGCCAGCCACGCCAGTCCGGTAATGTGTTCATTCGAACTGATCCCCAGCTGGCAATGGGCCGACTTGCTGGCAATTTCATCAACATAGGCATACTCGACAACCAAAAGTCCCACTCCGCCCCTGGCAATGTTCCGGTAATGACGGAACAGACGCTCGGAGACGGTGCCGTCCATATTGCTCATGCCGGTGGAGGTGGGGGCCTTGACGATCCTGTTGGAAATCTCTAGGGTTCCGATGCGGCCTGGAGTAAACAGCTTTTTGAATTGGTGTGTCATTCCTTCCTCCAAAAACATGTTGGTCATGTTCGACGAATAAATTCTTCTGCGGAAAGGCCGTCGTACAGCGCCGCTCCGGACAGGGCGCGTTTCTGCAGGGTACCGGCCTCCGCCATCAGATAGGCGGCGTAAAATGTCGCCAGCTGCTGCTTGATCTTTTGCTGCGATGAAGCGACCGAGGACATGCGCAGCCACATCCAGCCGCCACCGACCAGACCGACCAATGCCAGATAGGCGCCGGCGCCGGCTTCGGCATCGCCGGGGGTTCCGGCCATCCGCTCCAAAAGGACAGTGCTGCAATGATCGAGCTGCTCCAGGGCGGATGCAACCGCATCCCGGATCGGACTCTGACCGGCACTCACCAGGTCGGCACGGATCCGGGCAGCATACTGCCGGTAATGTTCCCCCCCCCCCTTCGCCAGTCTCCGCATTACAAGGTCCAGGGCCTGAATGCCGTTGGTCCCCTCGTAGATGGACATGATCCGACTGTCGCGGACATACTGCTCTACTCCGTAGTCGGAAACATAGCCGTACCCTCCCAGCACCTGCACTGCGAGGTTGGCTACCTCAAAGCCCGCCTCGGAGCAGCAGGCCTTGCAGACCGGCAGGAGCCATTCAGCCAGTGCTCGCGCCGTGGCCTGCTCCTCGCCGGTGGCGGCGGTCCTGGCCAGATCAAGGTTATAGGCTGCCTCCATAACCAGAGCCCGCATCGCTTCGGTGCGGGAGCGCATGATCAGGAGCATGCGCCGCACATCCACGTGCTCGATTATCGGCACCGCCGGTCCGGTAGGCGCCCCACCCTGCAGGCGTTCGGCAGCATATTCAACCGCCTTGGCCGTCGCGGCCCCCGCTACGGCCACCCCCTGAATCGCCACCTCCAGCCGCATGGTATTGACCATGGCAAACAGGACCTTCAACCCTTCACCTTCAGTCCCGATCAGTACCCCTTCGGCGCCGTCAAAGTCCACCACACAGGTGGGAGATGCTTTCAGCCCCATCTTGTGCTCAATCCGGCTGATGCTGACCCGATTGGGCTTGCCGCTGACAAAAGAAATCTTCGGCACAAGGAACAGGCTCAGCCCGCGCGTTCCGGGCAGCCCCCCCGGTATGCGTGCCAGGACGATATGGCAGATCTGATCCGTTACGTCCTGGTCTCCGAAGGTGATAAAAACCTTGGTGCCGGACACCGCATAATTTCTGCCCCGGACCGGTTTTGCCATGCTACGGATCCGGGCTACATCCGATCCGGCCTCCGCTTCGGTAATACAGATGGTCGCAGCCCACTCACCGGATACAAGACGCGGTACGACCTGCTCCCTCAAACCCTCATCAGCATGGGCAATCAGCAACCGCGCCGCAGCCCTCCCCATGAGGGTCAGCATGCCGAAGGGGACACTTGCCCCATTGACCATTTCAGCCACCGCAGCCTGCAACACCAACGGCAGATCCTGTCCGCCATACTCCTCAGGCATATCCAGACCGATCCAGCCAAGTTCGGCATACTGCCGATAGGCCTCCTTGAAACCATCCGGCGTGACCACCCGGCCGTCCAGCAACCGGCAACCCTGCTGATCACCGATCTGCCGTATGGGCGACAGAACGTTCCGTATAAAATCCGCTGCAGTCGTAAGCACAGCATCACCCAGATCTGTGTCGACGTGCGCATAGTCGGGAGCGGAAAACAGCCGATCCCATCGCAGGGCATCATTCAGAATGAAGCGCAGGTTTTCCACCGGGGGCCTGTAGTCGGTCATGGATGAGCTCCTTGGTGATTACTCCGCAAGTCCCGTTTCAGAATCTTGCCGCTCGGATTTTTTGGCAGGCTGTCCAGAAAATGGTAGACCTTGGGCCTCTTGTAACCGGCCAGATACTTGCTGCAGTGAGCCGTCAGATCCTCGACTGACGCGTCCGCAGCGGGTCGCAAAACAACCGCTGCAGTGACCTGTTCCCCCCACTTTTCATCGGGAACCCCGTACACGGCAGCTTCCAGAACCGCCGGATGGTCATAAAGAACATCCTCGACTTCCTTGGTGTAGATATTCATCCCCCCGGACACGACCATGTCTTTGAGCCGATCGACGACATACAGATACCGTTTATCATCCAGATACCCCAGGTCTCCGGTATGAAACCACCCATCACGGATCGCGTCCCCAGTGGCCTTCGCATTCTGCCAGTAACCGGAAATGACCGAACGGCTCCGCACCAGTATTTCACCGATCTCATTGGACGCCAGATCGTCGCCGTGCGGTCCGACAATGCGAATCTCAGCGCCGACCGCTTCACGACCGGCAGATTTCAGGCGGCGGCGGTGATCGTCCGTGCCGTCAGGCCGATGGTCTTTTGCCACCAGAAAGGTAGCCTCCAGCGTTTCGGTCAGGCCGTACCCTTGGGTAAAACCGCACGACAACCTGTCCAGGGCACGCTCAAGCACGGCAGGCGGCATCGGCCCCCCCCCGTAAAATATCAGCCGCAGGCTGGAAACATCGGCCTGTCCGAAGCTGGGCGCATTGATAATTGCATTGATCATGGTCGGGACCAGAAGCGAGACCGTGACCCGTTCCTGTGCCACAAGCTCAAGCCAGTCGTCCGGATCGAACTTTTCGAGGATGACGTGCGTGCAGCCGAGCATCATGTAGGTGACGGCCATGAACAGTGCGCCCATGTGGTACAGAGGGGTGGCAACCAGGTTGACATCATCGGCCAGGCTGCCGTCGGCAAGCATCTGGTTGTACCCGTTGGCCTCCAGATTGAGGTGGGAGACCATGGCCCCCTTGGGGAGCCCCGTGGTGCCGGAGGTGAAAAAGATCGCAAAGGTGTCACTCTTGTCCCCGGCCCACACATCTCCCCTGCCCTGGGCTCCTGCAAGCACTCCTTCATACCGCAGCGCGTCTGCCGCCTCCCCCTCGCCGACAAGCCAGCGACAGGTCAACTCCGGCAATAACGACTCAAGTTCGGACGCTGCTTCGATAAAGTTAGCGCCGAACACAAACAGTTCCGGCGATGCGGAGCCGATGACCTGCGCCATTTCACGCGGGGTCAGGCGGTAATTTACCGGCACGGCAATAAGTCCCGCCCGCGCTATGCCAAAATAGACCTCGAAGTATTCGAAGCAGTTCGCTAACAGGATGGCCACCCGTGCTCCCGGTCTCAGCCCCCCCTTTTTCAGGGCATGCGCCACCCGGTCGACCCGCTCGTCCAGGGCCTGCCAGTCGAGCGACCGGCCCGCCATTGTCAAAGCGGTTTTTTTCGGGAACCTCTGCCTGTTGCGCCGGACTATGGTATCAAGACTGTGGTTCATGGTAGATCACCGCTACGCAGGGTTCATTGACGGGTCGGCCGTTTTCGTCGAACTGGCGGCCGAAGGTAGACCTGAATACATCCCACCCCCACTCGCGCGGCAGGATGTCCATCCATAGCGGCGTATGTACGCAATACGCCGAAAGATTGCGATTGAACGTCCAGTCGGCCTTCGTGTTCATTACCGCGATGTTGGTCGGGTTGCGCCCGCTGTCTTCGTTCTTGCCGTCACGCATCAACATGCCCCCCGAGGCGCAATAGTTCATGGTGAAGGTGGTTTTCTCCTCGTCGACCTCCACCGTGAAATCATGGCCATGGGCGCGGAGGAATTGCGCGTACACATCGACAAGCTGCCTGGTCGATCCGGTTTCCCTGAGATTCATCAGGATCGGCCTCCAGAGAGACTCTCCCACAAACCGCCAGGCATCTGCGACCGCCTCGTCACCGAGTTTGTCGCGGACATAGGTGGCAAAAAGCCCTGCCATCTCTACATACATGTCATGCAGCGGACGCCATTCGTCCCAGACGGCCTGCGCTTCCTTGAGGGCGGCCGCCTTATCGCCATGCTCGATGGCCTTGCGGCACCTTTCCAGGGGGGTGACGGTCAATTCCGGCCGGCAGCCGGAAGGGGGTTTCCGTTGTGATGGCTGCTGCATCGCCTCTTCAATCTGAGCGATAACATCCGGGCTCAAGGTCCCGGGTCGGATGACCGCTTTCACCCCCATGGCCTTGAGGGCTTCGGCATCGTCGGCCGGTATGACGCCTCCGCAAAAGACCGTTGTAGACAGTTGGCGGCTGTCAATCTCTGCCATCAGTTCCGTCATCTGAGTCATATGCTGTCCCGACAGGAAGCTGATGCCGATGGCATCGACACACTCCTGTAAGGCCGCATTGACCACCTGTTTCGCGGTATTGTGAAGCCCGAGGTAGACCACTTCATACTTCGCATTACGCAGCATGCTCAACACGGTGATGATGCCGGTGTCGTGACAATCAAGCCCCATCTTGGCCAAGAGTATTCGTTTAGAACCGTTCATTTTCCCCTCCCCTTCAGCGGAATGACCATTTTTGGGCCTGGCGCATTGCCTCGTGGCATTCGCCCATCGTAACCTTTTTTTCCAGGGCATTCATCAGGACCGGCACCATGTTATCGCCTGCTTTCCAGGCGACATCGATCTGCTCCATGGCCTGCGCCCACTGTTGCGGATCACGTTCATTGCGGTACGTGCGCAGATATGTGGAACGCCGCTCCCCCCATTCGTCAGCTTTTATCTTGTGCACATGGATCGGGGTTTCCTCCTCCGGGGCGATCTTGAAGCGGTTGACCCCGACCAGCGTTTTTTCGCCACTGTCCAGCACCTGCTGGTTTTTCAGGCGCGACTTGTTTATTTCCGTCTCAAGCCACCCTTCCTGGATCGCCGCCGCCATGCCGCCCCGGGCGTCAACCTCGGCAATCTTGGCCACAATGGCGGCTTCCATCTGATTGGTCAGGCTTTCCACATAATAAGAGCCACCCAGGGGATCGATCGTTTTCGTCAAACCGCTTTCATAGGCGACAATCTGCTGGGTCCGCAGGGCCATGCGCGATGAATCTTCGGTAGGCAGGCCGTGCCCCTCGTCATACGAACAGAGATGTATGGACTGGGCGCCGCCAAACGCTGCCGCCATGGCTTCGATCCCGGCACGAACGACATTGATCTGCGGTTGCTGGGTCGTCAGGGTATTGCCTGCTGACTGGACGGAGAAACGCAGACGCCAGCATTCCGGGTTTTCCGCCCCGAATTTGTCACGCATGGTCTTGGCATACAGTCTGCGCATGGCACGGAACTTGGCGATTTCCTCGAAGAAATCGATGGAGGCCGACAGGAAGAAGGATGCCTTGCGAGGGAACAGGTTGACGTCCAGACCGCGTTCTTTTGCCATCCGATAAATATCAAAGGCATGCCCCAGTGAAAATGCCCCGTCCTGAATGGCATCGATACCGGTCTCCCGCAGGTTGTAGCCGTTGGTCACCATCCAGTTAAGGCGAGGCATGTTCCTTGAAATGAATTCGATGTTGTCGAGACAGAGGCGCAACGTTCCTTCCAATGGAAAAAACTGCCGAATGGTCTGCAATGGCCCGCCGCTCATCTGATAAAAGGGATCATTCTGCTGCGTGCCGATGACATCTTTAAAATCGATGTGCTGGCGCTTCGCCACCACGGCCAGCATGGCAAGGGTTACTGACGAGACCGGTGGACGGATTGACAGGGCATAGGAAACAGTATCAGGCGCAGATCCGGCATAGAGCGCTTCCATATCTTCCAGAGTGCTGATCGCTACGCCGGTCACCCCCACTTCCCCCTTGGCAATCGGATCATCGGAATCGAACCCGTACGAGGTCGGCAGATCGATGGTGATGACAAAGCCGTTGGCGCCGTTCTTCATCAGGAATTTTATCCGCTCGTTGCTTTCCTGAGGCGAGCCGAACCCCACCTGAAACCGGCGGGTCCAGACCCTTGTCCGGTACATTCCCGGGTACGGTCCACGGGTAAAGGGAAATCCGCCCGGCACGCCGAGATCGGTCTCACAGTCAAACCCGGCAATATCCTCGGGTGTATAGAGTTCATTGATAGTGAACCCGCTGTTGGTTGAAAAAATGGTTTCGTTTAGGTCGTTCATGCACGTCCTCCTTATTTTTTCCAACGTAACAAGGTATCTTTTGGCCCCGGTCTCACATGGTTTGCGCCATATCCCCAGTCATCGTCCTAGGATCAACAATTACACCATACTCATCGAGTGCCGCTTTTGCCGATACGTAACCGTAGTGCACTTCCTGTTCAACCAGTTTAACCGGACGCTGACGCGGGTTTCCGTAACCGCCGCCGCCACCTGCGATCTGATGCCATCGGGTCCCTTTCGGGATATCCGCTACCATCTCCTTGCTGGTGCATGTATGAACCCGCCCGTCGGGATAGATCAATTCCCCCCTGTTATTGATGCCCGCCCCTCCCCCGAGGAGCCCTTTCGCCTCTGAGCCCTTATCAATACCGTCGCCGAAGGCACTGATCATGTTGCCGTCGTTCAGGAACTCCATTTCCATCTCGACACCGAGTCCCCCACGCCATTCACCGGCACCTGCGGAATCCTGCTTATATTCGAACCGGTGAAGAAATAACGGATTCTTCATTTCGAACATCTCGGGATCCTGTGCCAACAGGCCTCCTCCGCAACCGATAAGACCGATGTGATCATATCCATCAGCGCCTTGTGTCCCGCCACCGCCCCCTTTCAGACCGTTAAAGAGAATATCCACAAAAGGACGATTGATGCGGTCATTGAAGCCGACTGCCGCAATGGCAAACAATGGATTCCAGGGGGCTGTCACCCGTTCCGGGACCACGTTGGCCATTGCATTGAAAATTGCGGCAGATATCTGATCGGACATATGGTTGCCAAAGGTACTGGCAGCCGGGAATGAGGGGTTGAGCATGGAGCCTTCCGGGATATGGATGGAAATGGGGCGGATCATCCCGGCGTTCTGGGGTAAATCCGGGCTTTTCAAACACATGAGGAGGGTAAGGATTACTGCCGTCATACTCGATCCGAGGGGCGCATTGACATAGCCAACGGTTTGCAGAGCCGTTCCGGTGAAATCAAAGGCGATGGAATCCTCATCAATGGTAATCGCGACCTTGATAGCCATCCTGGAATCAGGATTGAAGCCATCAAAATAGATGGTCGATTCTCCATGGTAGGTACCATTGGGCATCGCAGCAATTTCCGACCGCATCTGCTGCTCGGTGGCATCGTACAGATGATTGATATGCGCCTCGAAACGGATTTGACCGTAGCGCTCATACAGTTTGAGCAACTCCCTCTCACCGAGCGCACAGCCACCCATGGCGGCCTGGATATCTTCCATAACGATCGGGAAACGGATATTACCAAATACCAGATCCCAGACATCGCGCCTCAGTACCCCTTTTTCATACAGCTTGACCGGGGTGATGCGCAGACACTCTTGCCATATCTCGGTGGCACGCGGATTATAGCCACCGGCCACGGCCCCCCCCACGTCGGCCTGATGTCCGTTGATGCAGGAAAAACCTACCAGAGTATCCTGGTAGAAAATCGGGCGGACGATCTTGACATCTGTCGGCTGGTTGCCGCCGGTGAAGGGATCGTTATGGATGATGACATCGCCGGGATAGAGGTCATCACCGAAATATTCGACCATGTATTTAATGGACAGAGGAACCGCAAAGGCCAGAATCGGGATATAGGCGGTCTGTTCCAGCAGTTCCCCTTTGGCGTTATATAGTCCGGTAACAAAATCACGGGCTTCGGAAAGGATCGGCGAGCGCGCGGTGCGCAGCATGACCAACCCCATCTCTTCGGTAATGGCCTTCAGACGGCGCTGAATAACTGTTACAAGAATCGGGTCTATAGAGTGCATCATGGCAATATCCTCCTTACATAATCATCGGTGGTCGTACGCAGGTACAGGCTGTATGTTCCGGCTGCATCGACGATGAAATCGTACTCGGGCGGCACGAATGTCGTAGTGGTAATCTGCTCGATGATGGCCGGACCTTCGCCCCGATTGCCATACACCAGCGTTTCGCCGTCATAGACCGGTACCTCGCGGAAAAACTTGACGGATGGGATATATACCTGACGGGTACCCTTCAGGCTGGCTGAAGAATCCGCACCACCCAGTTCCATCAGCTGCAATTCCGGTTTTTCGGTTATGCCGATGGCTACAAGACGCAGATTGATAATTTCAATATCCGTATCCGAGTCTTTCAGTGAATATCCGTAAAGTCTTTCATGTTCCTGATGAAGCCGCTTGCGTAATAGCTCTATGCCCCCCTTCACAAAGTCCTCCATACCAAAACCGACCGTAATCTCGTTATGCTGTCCCAGGTAGCGCATGTCGACGGCATGTTCCATGCGAAGACGCTTCTCTTCCTCGACCTTTTCTGTTTTCAGAATCCGTCGCCCCTCCTGTTCAAGCTCAATGAATGCGTTCAGCATGAATTCCTGGTCTGCCCTGGCCCCCAGCACATGGTAGGTACGCACATACGAATGCTTCAGGTCAGAACGAAGCATGCCGCTGGCACAGAAAATGGAAGATTCGCGCGGAACCAGCACAACCGGGATTTCCATTTCCAGAGCTATCATGCCGCCATGGATGGGGCCGGCGCCCCCGGCCACCACCAGCGGGAACTCGCGAGGATCTATACCGCGGCTTATGGAGATTTCCCTGAGACCGGCCGCCATATTGACGTTCATCAGATGGAACATGCCTGCAGCAGCTTCTTCAATGCTCAGCCCCAATGGTAGTGCGACATGCTCCTCTATCGCATCGCGAGCCGCCTGAACATCGAGCCCCATATCACCGCCCAGGAAATAGTCCGGGTTCAGATATCCCAGCACCAGATTTGCATCAGTACAGGTCGGCAGCTTCCCCCCCTTGCCATAACAGGCGGCCCCGGGAACGGCTCCCGCACTTTGTGGCCCCATATGCAACAATCCACCGTCATCAATCCAGCCGATTGAACCCCCTCCGGCACCGATCGTATGGATATCAAGCATCGGCAAGGCCAGACGCTGACGGTTAATCCAACCATCGCTTCTGAGCAGCGGCTCCCGGTTATGGATCAGAGCCGCATCGAAAGAGGTCCCACCCATATCAACGGTAATGCACTGGTCATAGCCCTGCACTCCGGTAAAGGTGATGCCGGCCGCCGGTCCCCCAGCGGGTCCGGAGAGCAGTGTCATCGCAGGCGTTTTTGAGGTAGCCTCCGGTGTTGCCACCCCTCCATTTGACTGCATGATCAGCAGCACACCGGAAAAACCGATACGATCAAGAGCATCTTCCAGATATCTCAGATAATTTCTCAATATTGGTCCGACATAGCTGTTGAGCACCGAGGTCGATACCCTTTCGTATAAACGCGCCTGAGGGAGCAATTCCGAGGAAACCGTCAGAAAAAGATTCGGCAGTTCACGTTCAACGATTCGTCTTACTGCCTGTTCATGCACTGGATTGGCATAGGAATGCATGAAACAGACAGTTAGTGCCTCAACATTTTCTTCTTTCAACACGCCAATTGCGTCAATCAAACATCCTTTGTCCAACTGCGTCTTGACCTTGCCATCAAAAGTAACTCGTTCAGTGATACCCAATCTAAGATTGCGCGGCACAAGTGGTTTGGGTGGTGTCAGTTTGTTATCATAGGGGCTTTCCCTGTACCCACGGCGCATCTCCAATATGTCTCGAAACCCCTCTGTTGTCAGAAGCGCGGTTTTAACACCATTTCCGGTAAGTGCGGCGTTAGTAGTTACGGTGGTTCCATGAACGATCAACTCCACCTTGGAGACAAACTTTTCCAGACTCATCCCGACTTTTTCGGCCATCTTACGGAACCCGTTCAAGACCCCGATGGAGGGATCAGCCGGTGTGCTTGGTGTTTTAAACACACTTGATGTGCCCTCATTATCAAGCAGCAGAAAGTCCGTAAAGGTCCCTCCCACATCAACCCCGATACGAAACATAGATACCTCCCTCTGAATTTGTTGGTGCACCGCATCGACATGCTGCAAACTTTTGTGCGTCTGCTAATAGACCGTCCAGGAGCTGATTCATAAACTGCGCTGCTTTCGGCACTGTTCCCGCCAGGAGACAACAAACCCGACAATTCAAACTCAATGATATTTTCAAAAAATGTTTTACATATGAAGCTAGTCACATATTAAGCAGCTATAGTGCCAAGTCACAAGGCTTGGCACAATCTCCACAACCACTTGATTTTGCGGAAGGTAAATAAAGAGGGTTAGAATGAATGGGTAGAAGGTATATTTACCAGAAGAAGACCGTAAACGATTAACTGCATTTATATCAGATAGTTACAATAGCTATAATACATACGCTTATTATAAGCAAACTTCTAAGGTTTATATAACGCTATCACCACATGAACATGCTGATTTAGCAACTTTAAACCGGTCTGCGTGGATAGAGAGAGAGATCTTCAGAGAGGAGAAATATTTTCTGGAAAAAAGCAGATAGAAGGGAATTCATTTTTTCACAAAATAACGTTATAAAATTTTACGAATTGCTTCAACCACATAACGGCCTCCAGAGAGCAAAGGAATACTCCCTGGAGGCCGCAGCCTGTTCATCCTGGTCAGATATATTACGTGTTACTTCAGATAAGCATCAAGACCGCCACTGCCTGCCTTTGACAGCATTTCCGGAGTAAACGCCTTCAAATTGAATGCGGGATTATTCAACTGGGTCTTGGCCATATCAATGTACGTGGCCCGGTTGCGCTGAAAATCTATGGCCTGAGTATTGAACAGCAGGATGCCCGGCTTACCGTTCTTGGCTGCACCCTGGCTGTAGGTCTGTCTCCACAGCCTCCAGAGCTTGCCTTTTCTGTCGTAAAGTTCGGATTGCAGGAAGAACGGGAGCTTTGCGTCCAGATACAGTAACTTCTTTGCATAGGGATGTTCAGGAGGCATTTGGGCTTCCAGTACATAGACCTCTCTTGGCTCCCAGCTGACATTGATGGGATTCCAGAAGGGTGCCGCCTGCTCTATCAGTTCATTGTAATTCTTTTTGGCATTCGGGTTAGGCGCGCTAACCACAGCGAGGATCGTTCTCTTCTCAACCAGTTTCCAGCCCTTATAGAAGAGAGGGTAGCAGTTGACGGCCTGGTTGTCGTCATTAAGCAGATCCATCTTAGGCTGCGGATCCATCCAGCTCTTGCCACCGGCAACGCGCCTGGTTCTCCTGATTGACTTTACGTAAGCCCAGGCATCATCGAGATTGCCGTTACTGTATTGCTGTGTATAGATGCCGAGTCCGGACAAGTCGTAAGGCTTTGTGAGGGCAAGAAGATACCGTGCATGATCACCGGCTGTACCGATGTTTGTGGGGCCGCCGGTAGTGCGGCCTTCCATGGCCAACTTGGCGCTGATCGCTTCGAAGCGGTCGATAGTTCCTTTTTTGGCGTCGACAATGGTAACGTCGCCAAGAGCAATCCAGTTGTCACCCATCACAGGGTTGGCGTAATACTGATTCCAGGCCAGCTTGTAGCCGGCATCGGGATCATTAGCGTCGACATGGGGAAACGGAATCCCGGCCTTATAGTTGCTGACCGTCTTTGTGGCAGAGTCAAGTTTGGCCTGTCCGGAGTTTTTCTTGGTAGCCTCCAGATAGGCGGGATCGACTTTGAGATCGGTCGTTTTACCCAGCTTCATCTTCAGGTTATAATCCTTGATCCACATCCGCTGCGAGTCGGTCAACAGTTTGGCTACGGGAATCCCCTGGAACGTATCCTTTTCCATGGCAGCCAGATTGTCTTTGCTCAACACGGTCCCTGGCGGAATCTCCTTGGCCAGGGCGGTTCCGCACAGTAACGTCGCCAAAGCCACAATCCCCGCTGATCTGCCTAACGTTTTTGCGTAATGCATATCCATGTTTCCTTCCTCCTCTGTAGTTATTGACGCTGCGCCTGCCATTTCATCAGAACTGGTAGGTAATACGGGTGAGGAACTGGCTGTTATTGGCAAAGGACCCGAAGAGGCTGGCCTGGTTACCGGCATCGTTCTTCGTCCCGCCATAGAAGATGTCCCCTTCCAGCTTGACCCGCCAACTCGGTCCGATCTGAAACTCCACGGATGGAACAAAGACACCACCGCTGGAACTGAGGTCCTGGACCGCAACCAGCTGCCCCTTGATGGTGTCCGACCGGTACGGAAGGGTGAAGATCGCGGTTGCCCAGGTGGTATGCTCCTTCTCCCTGGTTCCAAAAGCGTTCACGATCTCGTCACTCCCCTTGTGATCGAGGATGTAGGTGTCGAAGATCTGCATGCTCAACATGCTGGCATTGCAGGTCCCGAGAATATTCTCCAGGCGAAGGTTGGTATCCAGCCCGAACATGCTGCGCACGATGTCCTTCTTCACCACCCCGAACGTGGCGTTGTTGAAAGGCTGGTCAGGTATGTAGGCCATCTCGGCGCGATAGACCGTATCGAGGAAGTCGATCGGGATCTTGCCGCTGAGGGTGCCGCCGTAGATGTCGATCGTGGGATAGATGAAAGAAAGGCCAAAATTGCCACTGGTCGTCGGGTCGGCAAAAAGGACCGGGTTCTGGGCCTGGGTATGGTAGTAGTTGAGGCTGTAGGCCAGATCGTCGTTCTTGCCGAGGGTGCCGGTCCAGCGCCCGCCGTAATGGGCCTTGTCCGTGTCACCTTCCGGGTGATGGAAATTGATTGGCAGAGAGGGGATGGTGGGAGGCAGGCCGGCGGGACGATTGGTGGCATTCAGATCGAACCCCTTGCTGCCGTTCTGGGCCCAGCGGCCGCCGAACATGTCATAGGTATTGCCGATATCCCTGTCGCGGTCGAGACCCGGCCGGACGAGGAGCTGCAAGCCACCTTTCAGTTCCGGAACGGCGATCTGGGCGTTGCCAAGGATGAGCGGTTTGCGCCATTCCTCGTTTTCCGGTTCCAGGAAGGCACGCCATGACTGGTCATAACCATGCACCACGTCCATGGCCTGGAAAAAGTCGGTTTCGCCCCAGACGACCTGCTGTTTGCCCAGCCGGAGTTTGATCCGCTCCCCGACCGGGATATCGAAGTAGAGTTCCCTGATTTCGTTCTCATCATAGTGCGAACTGAAGTCCACATCGTTCGACGTTGCTCGTGCCTGATTTTGCAGATCCCGGAGATAGTTCGTCATCTGCTCCCTGCTGAACCGGCCGATGGCAGTAAAATTGGCCGGACCCAGCGGTCCTTTCAACTGGAGCAGAAGCGACAGGCGGTTCATGGACATCTTGAATGCATCGTCCCCCTTTGTTTCCGGCACATCCTGAAGGTTAAGACTCATGTAATGACGTAGATAGCCATTAATCTCGAACGCTCCCAGAAAGCCGGTGCGGGGCTCGGAACCGGAGCTGCCCTGATATTCGCTTGCAGCTACTGCTTGAGCCTCCCCTTCCGATCCGGCCCGGGTTTCACCTGCAGGTACGGTTTGGACCTCACCCGCATCGGTTGTTGCGTCACTTGCTACAACTGCCTGTGTTTCGCCCACTGAGACGCCTTGTGCCCGTACGTTCACCGGCACAAGCATTGTAAAGCTGCAGATCAACACCAGGACTCCCGATACTACACGTGCTCTCATCATACGATGCCCCCCTCTCCTGTTCTTCGGTTATCAGACATTGACACGGGCCACTCACACGTTCTCGGTGACCGCGGACGGCTCCAACTCGACTACCTCACTGCGCCCCCGCACCGTTTCTTCCACCACGCTTCCGACAACGAATCGCGGCTTGAACACAAAGATCATGGATGGAATGAGCAGCATGGCGCTGATGGCGGAAACCGTCATCCACACGGCAATCAGCAGGCCCATTTCGGCCTGGAAGCGGAGGGACGAAAAGAAGTACCAAAAAATCACCGATATCACCAAGGTAGCGGCCGTAATCATGACCCCTCTGCCAGCCGACATCAGACCGAAGTTGATGCTCTCCTTGAGATCTCCGGTTTCCTGGTACCCCTCCTTGATCCTGTCAGTAATGTAGAAGGCATAGTCTCCTCCCAGACCGATCCCCAGTGCCGCTACCGGCAGGGTATTGATGTTCAGGCCGATGTCGAACCAGATCATGAAACAGAAGGTTATGGTATTGGAGAGCAGGATCATCGGAATATAAAAGAGGCCTGCCTGGGTCGAGCGGTAGGCATAGGCGCAAAACAGGAACAGCAGCAGTAGGGAGAGGGCAATGCTCTGGATCTGCCCCGAGAAAATAACCTCGTTGACTGCGGCCAGCACACCGACCAAGCCACCGGCCAAGCGGAATTCGGCGGCTTTCATGGGATTCGCGGCAGCGTAGTCCTTGATGGCCTGTATCGCACGGCGGATGGTGTCACCCTTGTGGTCGCGGAACATCATCAGGACCGAGCCGTTCTTGAAGGTCTCGTCGGTAAAACGATCGATATCCCCGGGGTCGGAACCGGTCAGCGCCAGAAAGAGCAGTTCGCCGTTGACGTTGGCATCTTCACCGAGCCTGAAGAAGCGCGGGTTCCCCTCACGGACTGTCATATTGACCGGCCGGATTACGTCTGCCAAGGAAACAGTGCCTCCGATTTCCGGTTGGGCCTCGATGTACTGCTGGAATCTGGTGATGTTTTCAAGAACTTCGGGTTCCTTCATCGCGTTTTCCTGTTTTCCGGATAACACGACGAACATCCGGTCGCTGCCGGGAAAACGGGAATTAATAAGAGCATCATCCTTGTTGTATCGGGAGTCGGGCCAAAGAATCGGCGTGCCGGGATTTGAATCACCGATCGTGATATCCTTGGCATAGAAACCGGACACGATCAGGATGACCAGCGTTACCACTATGATGCCGGTAGCAACCGGCCGGTTTGTGCTCAACCTGCTGAACCAGTGCAACATCGACTTCATCAACGGTGTAAGACTCCAGGGAATAACCCGCTTCTCGTGATGGGCCGAACACCAGGAAAGAAGCACCGTAACCATGCCTAGAGAGCAGACAACCATGAGCGCTATCCAGAAGCAGCCGACAATTGCCGCTTTTTTCAGGATTGGAATCGGCGTCATGGCCACGACGGCCATGGCGCCGAAATCCGTTGCCAAACCGAGCAAGCCAGGTCTGAACAACTTTGCAATGGTAATCCTGGCCGCTTCGCGGGGCTCGAATCCAGCGTGTCTTTCCGCATTGAATCCCGCATTGATCTGAACAGAATGGGAAATGGCACGGGCACCGATAATGAAACAGAGTACGATCGCCAGCGGATCCAGGTTGATCTTGACCAGCTTCATCACCCCGAACGTCCAGATGCAGGAGATAAAGGCCGCCAAGAGAGGAAAACAGGTGCCACGCAGGGTTCCTTTGCTGAGGAGCAGAATCAGGGCAACGGCGATAATTGTCAGAAAAACAATCTTCATGGTCTCGGGAAGGTACTCAAGCACCATTCCGGCCAGTATCGGCTGGCCGACCAGCTTGATCTCGACATTCGGGCCCTTGGCCTTGGCGATGATCTTCTTGACCTGGGGATAGACCTTGCCGTAGTCGATCAGACGATCGATGAAATCCACGGTGATGATGGCCGATTTCAGGTCGCCGGAGACATAGGTGCCGTAGACCATCGGATTTGAGATGACATCCTTCTTCAGCTTGTTGATCTGTTCCTCGTTCTTGGGCAGTTCCGGCCACATGATCGGCAGGGACTCGATACCCAGGTTCGAGGCCCGCACGTTCTTCAGCTTCTTTGAGGCCAGGGAAACGATCTGGAACTGGTTGACCGCATCCACCTGCAGCAGGTCATCCGTGATCTGCTTGATTGTCGCAAGGGTCTCCGTATTGAAGATGTCCTGTTTCTTGGTCTCGACCATGATCGTGACCACATTGGCCCCGCCAAAGGTGTTCTTGAATTCCTCGTTGGTCTTGATGTACGGGTGTTTGCTCGGCTGCAGGTCGGTAAAAATGGTCCTTACATCCAGTTGAAGGGCAAAATAGCCGAGAAAGATTGTCACCACGCCGATCGTTGCCATTATTGCCACACGCCAGCGTATGCATAATTCAGCGAACAGGTTAGCCATTGTTTCCGCCCCCCTTTAGATCCTTGTAATCGGCCCGTCCGGGCACGAAGGGGAACCACTTCCCTTTGGAATAGATGCCCGCCCCTGCGCCGGAAACTATATATGACTCACCGGCACGGGTGATTGCCGTATACCAACCGAAATTGTTCGGATCCAGTTTGCCGACGTTCCACTGGGCAGCCATGGCATCGGCCGTCAGTATCATCCCCGCATCTCCTACGGCCGTGTAACTGCTACCATCCCACAGCAGGCCATAGAGGTGGGTTTGAACTCCGCTCTCCGTCCGCTGCCAGCTCTTCCCGCCATTGGTCGTTACTAGAATCGTTCCGGAAAGCCCCACGATAACCCCGTGGTTTGCGTCGGAAAAGGCGATTGCATTCAGACTGGCATCCGTGGGAACGGCGACACTTTGCCACGTCCCCCCATTGTCTGCGGAACGCTGGACCTTCCCCGCCTCACCCACCAGCCAGACGTTCTGCCCTTTGGTAACTGCCACGCCATTCCAGGACAGATCCTCCTGGGGGTGTGTCATGCGCCAGGTGGCTCCCTTGTCATCGCTTACCAGGACCATCCCCATGTTGCCGGCAATCCACGCGCGGCCGCTTCCGGGCTCGATGAAGGCGCTGAGGAACACATCGCCTCGCTCGTAGGTGGGCACCTTTACCGCATTCCAGCTCTTGCCGGCATCGCTGGTGACCAGAACCGTGGCATTGTCACCGGTCGCCAGCAGGGAATTCTTGTCCCATGCCACAACCTTCTGCAAATGGGCCTTGGTTGGCGCCTTCTGCACCGTCCAGGTAACCCCGCCGTCCTCTGACCGCAAAATCTTCCCGTAGCTGCCGACCATACAGAGAGACAACCCTTTGTCATCAAGTGCAATTGTCGAATAAAGGGCATCCCTTCGCTCAAAGGGGTATATCTGTATTTTTTTCACATGTACGGTGGGAGTGACGAAGAACCCCGCGTAAAAAAGCCCGCCGACCAGCAGTAGCGACGTCACGACTTCAACTATGTAGACGAATGATTTGTTTTTCACATTCCCTTCCCCCTTTCCTGTTGCTGTTGCTATGAAATTTTTGCCCAGCCCAATCGGCAAATCCTCCTTCAGCCATGTTCCAAGGGGCTAAAGCATTACTGCGTCTCTTTTGTTTTTCGATAAACCTCCCTTTTCTGATCTGTTGATGCCCTGTCGGAATAGGCAGATATGCTGTTATCGTTAAGTCATCCCCAGCGGGGCATGATTAACAGGAAGGATATGGGGGAGCCCCATTTCGCGCCGGCTTTCCCTACTTATTTGCTACGAAACACACTGTTCTATTGCAATGGCAGTGCCAATCACATGAGTAGCGCAACATACCGAAGTGATTGAAATTTTTTACTTAACGGCTTTTTGCTGCGGAATATACTATAAGAAAACTTCTAAGGAGGGAGGGGTGTGACTGAAAAGTACGGGCAATATCAAAGGGTTGCTTAGTTATAACTTATCCGTTGATATAAGCTGATTTATACCCTTATACGGCATCCACCCCATATGATTTCCCCGATCGATACGGAAAGAACCCGACCAATACGTTGCAGTGGCCTGTCTCTCGACCTGAGTGAAGAGTAGGATAAACATCGTTATTATTACAGCAATAATGTCTCTCGGGGCAGCCTTAGAGGCAACCGCAGTCGCAACTTCCCAGGCCGCTGGACCGTCTATTCCGGCTTTATTCCAGCTTATTTTTCAAACGCTGACTCAGAGCAGATTGCGAAATGCCAAGAAGCCTTGCCGCTATGGACTGATTACCCTTGGTACGACAAATTGCCTCATCAACCAGGATATCGGCCGCCTCCTTCAACGTCGGCAAACGGTTACGAAAGATCAACAGGGGCTGCTCGACGTGGTCGTCTTTCTTCGCATTCACGTCCTTATCCAGCAACCCCATCGCCTTCTTAAAAAGGTGCATGGAAAGCTTCCTTCCACCATGCACGCTTACTGCATTGAAAATCATCGCCCTCAATTCACGGATGTTTCCGGGAAAGGGGTAATTGGCAAGCAGAATCGCAAGCTCTGATGGGGGAGTAGGTCTGTTCTTTTTCATCTCCCGTGCCGCTTCTGCCAAAAAATAATCCAGCAACATCGGTATATCTTCTGTTCGCTCTCGTAGTGGCGGTATTTCAATCAGATGGGTACACAACCGATAATAGAGATCCTTTCTGAACTCACCCTTATTCTGTTTCTGCTCCAAATTCACATTTGTTGCCACCACGATTCTGGCCTTTAATGCCATGGTTCTGTCACTTCCAAGTGGCATGTATTCCTTTTCCTGAAGCAGACGCAGCAGTTTTATCTGGGAAAGCGGGCTCAGGTCCCCGATTTCATCAAGAAACAGGGTACCACCAGTCGCCTTTTCTATCATTCCCCCACGCGCTCGGTCTGCTCCGGTAAATGCACCTTTTACATGACCGAACAGGGTATCCGCAAACATGACATCGTCCAACCCCGCGCTGTTGACCGGAACCCATGGACCCTGCGGGTGACTTACATCATGGATGGCCTTTGCAATCAGCTCCTTGCCGACACCGCTTTCCCCCAGAATCAGAACTGGCTCGGAACTACAGGCAAGTGCCTCGATATACTGAAAAATTGAACGCATTTTTTCGCTTTGGGAGACAATGCCCGTGAACAGCTCCGGATGCCGCAGTTTCTTTTCCAGTACCCCTGCCATATGTTCCTGAAACCTGGAAAGCTCCTTCTCCGTCCTTTCACGCTCTTCAATTTCATGTTTAAGTTGGGCATACTGATTTTCAATCTTTTTCTGGGCTCGCCTCAGGGCCAGATGGGTTCTCACCCTGGCAAGAACCTCTTCGGCATGAAAAGGCTTGGAAATAAAATCAACTCCCCCCACATCAAAGGCATAGACCCGGTCAACAACTTCTTCCACAGCACTAATAAATATGACCGGGACATCACGGGTCCGCTCGTCCGTTTTCAACTGACGGCATACCTCGTAGCCGTCCATCTCGGGCATCAGAATGTCAAGCAGTATCAAGTCGGGCACGATACTGCGCGCTGACAGCAGTGCAATGGGACCGTTCGCAGAGGGACGTACATCATATCCTTGCCTGGTGAGGATCTCCGAAAGAAGATCCAGGTTCTGGTAGGTGTCATCTACGACCAGAATACTTCCCTGTTCTTTAGAGGTCGAATTTGTTTTCTCGTCCGGACTATTATCTTTCACGGCCGTCTCCAGTGAAATAAAGCTGCCTGCTGAAGAAATCTGAGGGCATTCGTCTCTTCATTATTGGTCATTTCTCTACCAGGCCCAGCAACGTACCGAACTGATACCGCTTCTCCAGCCTCTCCACGACCTCGCCAACCTGCCTGTTCACCGCACGAATTTTCCCGATGGTGTCTCGGATAGCTCCAACATCAAGGGCAATCAACGCATCCCGCAACTCCTTACAAAGCTCTTCAGGCAGCCCCTTCAGCAGCTCGGGAGACAGAGCTGCATCTCTGGCAGAAACAGATGGATCTAACAGGTCACCTTCATAGCGATATTTGATCCCAAGAAGTCTGCCGATCACCGCAAAGAGATCGCTATCCCTGAAGGGCTTGTAGATAATCTCATCTGCTCCGGTACTCAGTATCCTGTTTCTTTGCTCATCCAAAGCGCTGGCGCTTACCGCAATGACGGGTGTACTTCTACTGACATTCGCCGCTTTCAGACGCCGCGTCGCCTTATAGCCATCCATTACCGGCATCATCATGTCCATCAACACCAAGTCAGGCTTCTCTGCCTCGAAAACAGCCAACGCCTCCTTGCCATTCGACGCTTCGTACGTCCTGAAACCTACTGAGGACAATAGTTCAGACAAAATATTGCGACTTTCTTCAATGTCGTCGACTACGAGAATGGCAATAGTTCCACGTCCCGACGTCAGTCCCACCACCCGCCGGGCATCCTTTACGATTTCAACATCCTCTTCATTTCCTGCTTTGCAATGGATTGGGAAACTGAATACACTCCCCCTGCCGGGCTCACTTCTAACCGTAAGATCGCCACCCATCAAACGTACGTACTCCCGACTGATCGTTAGTCCCAGTCCAGTGCCCCCTTTTGTTCTCCCGTTCATGGTCTGTTCAAACGGCTGAAAGAGCTGTTTCAAATCCTCGTCCGTAATGCCGACTCCTGTGTCCTCGACCTCAAACTGAATTGTCCGTTCCCCTCTATCGTTATCAAAGCCGCTGACCACTGAAACACGCAAAGTAATGCGTCCCTCATCGGTGAATTTGACTGCGTTGCCAACCAGGTTTACCAACACCTGTCGCAGTTTCCCCTGATCCCCGACCAGAAAGCGCGGCAAATCCAGTTGTCGCTCTATGCTAAAACTCACCCCGTCTTGTCCGGTCCGTATGCAGAACATCGACTCAATATCCTCGATCATTCCGTAGAGATCAAAGGTAGTCGGATGCAGAGAACTTCTACCGGCCTCAATCTGTGACACCTCCAACACACCATTGATAAGGGACAGCAAATGCTCACCGCTTCGGTTGATAGCATCGAGATGTCTTTTCAAATCGGAGGGCATGTTGACTTCACGCTGCATGAGTTGAGAAAAACCAATTATGATGTTGAGCGGCGTGCGCAGTTCATGTGACATATTGGCAAGAAAGAGACTCTTGGCACGATTGGCAGATTCAGCTGCCTCTTTAGCCTGTTGAAGCAACAGATCTGCCTGCTTTCGCACGGTGATATCGCTGGAAATCCCGCACACAGCATAAATCTCGCCTTTGATATTCATCAGGGGAAATTTGACAGAAATGTATGAATGAAGACCATCGTCCAGATTAACCTCTTCTTCCACCTGGATTGCACGTCCCGACGTGAGCACTAGTTTATCGTTCCGCTGGTACCTATCGGCCTCCTCCTTGATGAATAGTTCATAATCAGTCTTCCCAATCAAACTATCCCATTTAACGTGAAAAAGTTCCTCAAACTTCCGATTGATCAAAGTATAGCGACCTAATGCATCCTTTACATATATGACCGTCGGAGTGTTATCTATAATCGATTGCAACCGCTGATTGCTCTCGTGTAATGCCCGTTCGAATATTATTCGATCCGAAATGCCTTGTTCAGCATGTACACTCTGCTTCCCACGTTTGATCTGAACTTTCCTCAGGGCCAGGTGGGTTTGCACCCTGGCAAGGAGTTCTTCCCCCTGAAATGGCTTGGGAATGAAATCGACCGCTCCTGACTCGTAACACCTGACCCGATCTGCGACCCTATCCAGGGCAGAGATGACGATAATGGGCACATCCCGCGTCCGTTCGGATTCCTTCAACAGATTGCATAGCTGATAACCGTCACTGTCTGGCATCATGACGTCGAGCAAAATCAGATCAGGCACAGCAGCTCGAGTCGTCTCAAACGCCTCCTTCCCGTCCCTTGCCGCCAGAACCGTAAAACCGGCCCTAACAAGCATATCCGAAAGCAGTTCAATGATCTGCTCAGAATCGTCTATCAACAGAATGGTGTCTTTGATTTCGGCCGTACATTTTTCTGAGACCATAGAAGTATTCATTCAAGAATCACCATATTCTTCATCAGATTCATTTGATTCCGATCAGGATACGTGGTTACCGTGCGTTACCCGCTTATACCATTTTGAATAACTTTGTTTTACAATATAACATTACTTATACTTTAGCTAGCCCATTTCTCGAAAAATCATTTTTACAATCAACAAAAAGGCCGTCTCCATTTTTGGAAACAGCCTTCTAAAGCTAAGTTCATCTAATTTATTGCCGGAAATCCCACCATCGACAGTCACGGCAGAGAGATATCCATAACCGTCATGATATTTCCTGCGCAGGGACCTTTACCTGAAATTTGGCAGCACGACAGACAAGAGGCGATTTTTTCGACCTTGAAACATATTCCCTCTGCAATTCAGGTAAGGTGAATCTTCTCCCTCTCTGCTTCACTGGCCGCAGCCCCTTGCTCCCCATTCTCCCGGAAACGGCCTGAGCCGCCATCTTTACCAGCGGTATCAATACGGCCCTCATCCGCTCGTCGCTAAAACGCTCTACAGGGCCATACATGCAGACCGCACCCATAACCCTCCCAGTATGGGTCAAAATCGGGGCGCCGATGCTCACAACTCCCTCGTCGGTCTCTTCCCTGTCCAGCGCATACCCGTTTTTGGCAACCCGCCTAAGATTCCACCTCAGGTCATCGGCACTGGTTATCGAGTTCGACGTGCGCGGACAAAGTCTATTCGTCGACAGATATCCGTTCAGATTCATACCGGCCAGATGGACCTTTCCTGCGGCGAAGGTGTACGCCGGGAGTACCGAGCCTATATCATAAGCAACCCGAACGGAATGACCCGACTCCACTACATCAGAAATGCTGACATGATCATCTTTCATTACTGCCAGACAACATGCTTCGCCGCTTTCGTGGGACACGTTCGTCAATACCGGCCTGATAGTGTGCAACAACCTACTCTGCTCATTGCAGGAATGGCCCAACTCCAAGGCTCTGACACCAAGCCTATAGGTCTTTGATGAAAGATCCGCTTCAACAATCTCATGCTTTTCCAGAGTGGCCAGAAGCTTGCGCAGGTAGTTCTTTGTCAGCCCGAAAGAGATCTGGAAGTCGCTGAACCCAAGCTCCCCCACACCGCCCTGAAACCGTTCAAGAATATCAAGGGCGTGATTGACGCATTCGATCGAATATGCAGATTTCTGCCTTTCAACCATTACAGGCATCTCCGCGCTTCTTTCGGGACAACCGTCCAAACGCATCTGCCACGTTGCCATGGCCGTATCTGTGAACCAACGATTCCAGACCGATGCTCATCTCACTCTGCATATCCAGATCGTCCTCCACGTCTGTCACCGGTTCTTCATGCACCAAGTAGATCAATGCTCCGGGACGGCAGACCTGCACACACATCGGCTCCGCGAGCGTCGGATCATCGGCGCACATGTCGCATTTGAGCGGCAGGCCTGAATCGGGCTCCTTGAACAGGTCGCGGGCAGGACAGGAAACACTGCAGAAGCAGCATTGGGAGTATTCCTTGCCGTCGATCGTGTAGGAGTTACGACCACTGCATTCGGCCTGGGAATAATCGCCGGCCCTGATCGGCACGTACACGTCCTTGCGGTCTTCTACCACAACCCGAATTCGCGACCGCGCCGGATTGGTACTGCTGAACTTCGGCACGGCGTGATATCCTGAACACGCCATTTCGCAGGCCCGGCAACCAATGCACTTGTCAAGATCGACCTTTATTTCCCTAACAGCTCTCTTTTCGGACCGGTCATTCACGGCTCTCACCTTTCATCCTAAAAAAGCGGTTAACACAGAGACACAGAGGTCACAGAGAAAATCAGGCAAAATCCGAGGGTTATAATCAACAACCGAGAACAGGGGCTCACCAGTCAGGTGATCGGCTTTTTGCGAAAATTCTTTGTGATTCCTCCGTGTTCTCTGTGTCTCTGTGTTTCAATGCCGTTTTATAGGTTCATTCATCAATTCCCGGGCAGTATCCCCCGACGGACAAAGTCTTCGCTCACGTAATCCAACCCAAGACGCGCCAGCGTCTCCTTGGTTGGGATGCCGTCATTGTTCCAACCTTTGAACTCATAATACATGTCGAGAAGCTTTTCCTCGTTTTCCGGCTCCCTTTTCTTCCAGTGATCCTCCGGGGGCTTCTCATCTGCCCGTCGCATGCCGCGCCTGATATTGAGGGCCCTGACCAGGTTCCTGTTACGCCGCGACACCTCCCAGAGTTCGTCCGAATCAAGCTCGACCCCGGATGCGCAGGTAATGAACTGCGGCAGGTTATAGATATGATAAGGGGGACGGCCGCCAAACTGGCCCCGGAACGACGAAAGGAAGGCACAAGTACCGATTGCGTCGTCAACATAATGCATCGCCTCGTTCCAGTCGCACACATGTACTGAAGCTTCCAGCGACAGGTTGGTGCGCGGCTCCCATTCCAGCAGCCATTTCTTGAACCGTTCAGGCGCAGCATCCCATTTCCTGACGAACTCCTCGCGCTCGTTCCTGTCCGCGATCGGCACCTGGGGGAACGAACCTTCGATCTGCGTGATATTCATCTTTTCGCCGGTGGCAAACATCAGAAAATACGGATAGTTGACATACCCCAGCTTGATGGGTACCTGCTCGAATTTCTTGATGGTGTTGTGGTCATACTCTTCAGCACCATTGCCAATCTGGCGAGCCGCCGCGTAGATGCCGTTGGCCAGCACGTCGCCGATCCCTTCCCGCCGGGCAATCT
This sequence comes from uncultured Geobacter sp., assembly GCA_964432205.1. GTDB lineage: Bacteria > Desulfobacterota > Desulfuromonadia > Geobacterales > DSM-12255 > Geomobilibacter. Next base: position 48,434 of record CAYSMK010000020.1, read on the forward strand.
TTTCGACCAGATAGAAAAACCGCGACTGGTTGATCTTGTGGCCTTCAGGCGTCTCGCCATCGCCGGGCGGGAAATCGGGCAGGTCCTTGTCGGTCAGAATCCCGGCTTCATAGAGCTCGATGGCAAAGGCAATCGTTTGCGGTGTCGAGTAGGCATCCAGACCGTACTCCTGGGTAATCCCGATGATGTTGTAATCGAAATCGAGGTCGCCGAAAGACCCCATGGCGTAGGTCAGCTTGCTGTAGCATTTCTGAAAGTACGGCATCCGTCCCGGGTAGTGGATTGCCTGGTGGCAGTCCTTCGGGCAGTTGTGACAGCCTGTCCAGCGTACACGCAGTCTGCCTTCGAGCTCCTTCCACTCGTGCTCCATCTCTTTACTGAAAAGGTTGCTCCTGCGCGTACGGGCATTCCCCCAGGCAAAGTTGTCCACATGAAACTCGTCCCCCTCACCGTGCGCCATCGTATCGCCGCAGTCCTTGTTGTCGTACATCTCCTTGTACATGGGGATGCAGATCCCGGCGAGCTCCTTCGGCCGGGCGACATTGATATCCTTGGTGCCGCGGACAACGATCGCCTTGATCCGCTTGTCACCCATGATCACGCCAACCCCGCGCGAGGCGCTGGAATTGGCGTGTTCGATACTGGCCATGAACACCCGGTTCTCACCGGCAAGACCGATCGAAACAACCTGGGCATTGGCGTCACCCACCTCCTTTTTGAGGAGAAGCGCGGTTTCCTGCGCCCCCTTCCCCCGCAGATGGGTGGCATCACGGATCTCGACCTTGTCGTTATGGACCCAGATATAGACCAGATCTTCTGACTTGCCGCGAAAGATGAATTTGTCGTAGCCGGCATACTTCATCTCCGGACCGAAGAAGCCACCAAACAGGGAGTGCGAATAACGGCCGGTCTGCGGCGAAAAGGTATCAACCGAGGTACGGTTGGCACCGGGAACGGGCGTGGCATGCAGGAGCCCGGTGCTGAAAATAAGCAGGTTTTCGGGATCGAAGGGATCCACCTCGGGCGGCACCCTGTCCCACAAGATTTTCGCTGCCGTCCCCTGCCCCCCAAGGTGGAGCTTGGTCAATCTCGGGTCGGTTGCTTCTCTTTCGATGCTTCCTCTGGTCAGATCAATTTCCAGATTATAGCCAGTCTCTGCATACCTCATATCATGCTCCTTACAATCTGCCTTAATCAGTGAGCAGGTTTCTGTGTCTACTTTTTCAGCTCTTCCCACTTGTAATCGATAAGCTCGAGGAGGACGCCGTTCGTTTTCTTGGGGTGAATGAAGGCGAACTCGCAGTCCCGAAACGGCCGGGCCTTTCCGGTCTCGTCCCCGGCAACCGGCTCGGGATTGGGAATGAACGGGTACCCCTTCCCTTCCAGTTCCTGGATGCTCTCGCGGGTATTCTCCACATTCAGGCCGATCAGCATGATCCCCTCGCCGTTCTTCTCGATCCACTTGGCAACAGGACCGTCGGGAGTGGTGGACTCCATGAGCTCGAATCCCACCCCGGCGAGCCAGTAACGGGCAACCCGGATCTTCTCCGGCTCGTCGATATACGGATCGTCCGGGCTGGCTTTGCCCAGTATCGGTTCCCAGACTTTACGGGCGGCATCGAGGTCCTTCACGGCAATACAGAAATGGTCGATCTTTTTCACGTTCATCTATTTTAGTCCCTTTCTTCGGCCTGTTTTCAGGCATGGCATTCATGCTCGCGTCATGTCACGGCATTCTCAAAACTTCGGCTTGAGCCTTTCCCAGTTACGGTCGACCTCGTTCTGCAGTAATCCGACATCCTGAGCGGACAGGTGGCGATAGCGTTTCTGGACGGAGGTATAGTCGCTGACCGGAATCCCCTTGGGGCCATAGTTCAACGTGTATCGATCACCGTTTTCCACCTCATACAACGGGAACACCCCGGATTCCACCGCAAGCCGGGACGTCTTGGGGCCGGCGTTGTCCGGCAGCCCCCACCCGTCCAGACAGGGGGCGAGCACCACGATGAAGCGCAGTCCCCCCTTCAGGTCCCTGGCCCTGGCAACCTTGCGGGCCAGGTCGTCGGGATAGCCGGTGGTGGCCGTGGCCATGTAGGGGATGTTGTGGGCAGCCATGATCTCCGCGATATTCTTCTTCGGGGTCAGCTTCCCTGCCGGGGTCGACGTGGTGTACGCGAGCGAGGGGGTCGCGGAGCTCTTCTGGCTGCCGGTATTCATGTACCCCTCGTTGTCGAGGCAGATGTAGATGATGTCCTCGTTCCTCTCCGCGGCCGACGACAGTGCCTGGAAGCCGATGTCATAGGTGCCGCCGTCCCCGGCGATGGCCACAACCGAGGTATGGTCGTTACCCTTCGACACCAGGGCACGTTTGATCCCGGCAGCCGAGGCGGCGCTCGCCTCAAGGGTGGTCTGGTAGACCGGTATCCTCATCGAGCTGAGCGGCTGCGGCCCGGAGATGATCGCGATGCACGAGGGAGGGACGACCGCGATGGTATCGGCTCCCAACGTGTTGAGAATGAACCGGATGGCCAGGGCTTCGCTGCACCCCGGACAGGCACTGTGGCCCGAACTGAAGACCTGCTGTTCCTCTATCTGGTATCGCATCCGGTCATCACCCCTTCCACACTGAATTTGCCGACGGCTTTTCCGCCATGGCACACTTTGCCATCTCCGCGATTGCCGCCGGAGAGATGCTGGTGCCCCCGACACCTGCCAGATAGCCGTGAACTTCCGGGGCATCCCTCATCCCGAAAAGGGCGGCCTTCAGCTCCTGGAACAGGAACCCGCCGGTGCCGGGTGCGAAGTTGCGGTCCAGGACCATGACCTTGGGGAGTCCGGCGAGGGCGGCCCGTATTTCCGTCAGCGGGAATGGCCGGAAGAGCTTGATCTTGAGCAGCCCGACCGCTAGCCCTTCGCTCCGGAGCTGATCCACGGCGTCTCTGGCGGTGCCGGTCATGCTCCCCATGGTGGCGATGACCAGTTCGGCCCCCGCACAACGGTACTGCTCGATGATGCCGTACCCCCTGCCGACCAGTTCCATCAACTCCAGATCGGCCTGTCTGGCAACCTCCACCACCCGATCCATGGCGTCCCCCATATCCCGACGGTGGTTCTGGAACATGACCTGGGACACGGTGTTTCCCCACGACTCGCCGCGCTGCGGGTCGAGACGGTGGGGAGGGTCGAAGGGGGGGAGATACCGGTCGACCTGCTCCTGGGGAACGATCTCTATCCCCTCCATGGCGTGGGAGACATAAAACGCCTCGTGGATGACCATGGCCGGCAGCAGGACCTGCTCGGCCACCCTGAATGCCTGCAGGGTGGTGTCGTGGGACTCCTGGCCGTTTTCACAGTAATACTGGATCCACCCCACATCCCGCTGGGCCAGGCTGTCGGTCTGATCGGGCCAGAACCCCCAGGGGGACCCGAGGGTCCGGTTGACGTTGGCCATGACGATCGGGGCACGTGCACCGGCGGCATAATGGAGCATCTCGTGCATCAGCAGGAGCCCCTGCGATGCCGTGGCGGTAAAGACCCGCACCCCGGTCAGGGAGGCGGTGATGGCGGCGGCCATGGCGGAATGCTCCGACTCCATGGTCATCACCTCTGCCCGCATCTCGCCACTGGCCTGGAATTCGGTGATCTTTTCGAGGATAGGCGTCTGGGGGGTTATGGGATACACCGGTATCACGCCGGGCCTGGCCCGCATCACCGCGTAGGAGACGGCATGATTTCCGTTCAAGAGCAGTCTGGTGGCTTCCGCACTCATTTCGTTTCCTCCATCACGCCCACGGCTCCACGGGGGCACTCCTCAAGGCAGCAGCCGCATCCTTTGCAGTACTGGTCGAGGACCCGGTAGTGGAGCGGCGAGGAAGGGTCTTTCGCGATGGCCATGTCCGGACAGAAATAGAAACAGTTGTCGCACTCGATGCAGGTGCCGCAGCTGAAACAGCGCTCTGCCTGGGCAAGGGCCTGTTCGGCGGCAAATCCCCGTCTGATCTCCCTGAAGTCGACAGCTCGTGCCCGGACATCGGCCTTGTCCCGTTCCCAGCGCTCGGCAGGGGGGAAATAGAACGTATTCACGTCCGTGAAGGCCACTTCCGGCAGCGTGGCCGCTTCGTCACGGATAGTCCCAAGCTGTCCGAGGAACTCCACGATCTGCTGGGCAGCCTGTTTCCCATCGCCGATGGCGGTGGATACGAAACGCTCCGGGTTGGCGACATCGCCGGCGGCAAAGACCCCACGGCGACTCGTCATCTGCCGCTCGTCCACCAGGACCATGTTCCCGCTGACCCTGATGACGGACTCCCAGTCCAGCAGTGCCGGGTCCTGGCCGATGGCAAGGATGACCGTGTCGGCCTCCAGATCGAACTCGGTCCCTTTGACCTCAAGGGGGCGAATAACACCGGCCGGCGCATCGGGATCGAGCTCGGCCCGTATGCACCGGAGTCCCAGACGGGCCGCTCCGTTATCAACGGATCTGACCATGGCACCGTCAACAATCGTCGCGCCATCGGCCAGGACATCCTCTACCTCGTCCTCGGGGGCAGGCATTGCCCCCCTCTGTTCCAGGGCGACGATTTCGACCTCGCTCCCCAGCCTGATGGCCGACCCGGCCACATCCATGGCCACGCTCCCACCGCCGATGACGACGACCTTCTTGCCAAGCGCCAGTGGCGCCCCCAGGCGGATGCTGCGGAGGACGTCGAGCGCATCGATGATCCTGCCGTCTCCCTTGGCAAACTGCGGGAGTCTCTTGGGCTTGTGTGCCCCGAAGGCGATAAAGACGGCTGCGTGGATCTTTTCCAGCTCAAACAGGTCGGTGCCGGTCATCCTGCGATTGGTAACAACCTCAACCCCCATATCGACGATCCGCTTGATCTCGGCAGCGAGTATCTCTTTGGGAAGGCGGAACTGCGGGACGCCGTAACGGAGCACTCCGCCCAGTTCGGGGTTGGCGTCGTAGATAGTTACCTGAACCCCTTTTTTCCGGAGCTGGTAGGCACAGGAAAGTCCCGCCGGGCCGCCGCCGATGACCGCCACGCTCAGTCCCGACTCCGCTGCCGGCGGAGCGATCCCCCACCCCTCGCTGATTGCCAGGTCGCCGACAAACTGCTCGAGGGCATTGATCGCAACGGCGCCGTCATAGTCCTGCCGGTTGCATCGCCCTTCACACGGGTGGTGACAGGTTCTCCCGATAACGGCAGGGATCGGGTTGTTCTCCATCAGGGTCTGCCAAGCAGCGTAATACTCCTGGTTTCTGACCTGCTGGATCCACACCGGAATCTCCCCGTCGACCGGGCAGGCCCCGTGACACGGTGCCGGTCTCTTCTGGTGCACGGCAACGGCATTCCGCCAGGTGCCGGTGTTTAGCGTGTCTGTCCAGCCCGTGGTCCATATCGATGGAACCTTCAAACATGCATCAGCCATCTAGCAGCTCCCTTCGTTGCCCATTCGATACCCATCGAGGCACGCCGCCACATTTTCTTCAGCCTTGACCGGACTCGTTTCACCAACGACCTTCTTCAACAGTTCGACATTGGTGTAGCCGGACAGGCCGAGCAGGGCACCGACCAGGGTGGTATTGACTATCCGGCCGAGCCGGTTCTCCCGGGCGATTCGCTTGGCATCGATCGTGACAACCCGGCAATGGGACAGTTGACTGAACTCTTCTGCGGGAAACGCCGAATTGATCAACACCAGAGTCTTTTCTGTTGCCAACTTCACCAGCGGACTCGATGCCAGAAGGCTCGAGTCAAAGAAGACGATGAAGTCGGGATGCTCGATATCGCAGCGCATCCTGATCGGCTTGTCGTCCACCCGCAGCAAAGAACTGACCGGTGTTCCCCTGCGGGCTCCCCCGTAGGTTGCATAGGCCAGCACATGCCGCCCTTCCTGAAAAAACATCTCCGCCAGGATGTTGCCCGCCATCTGGGCACCCTGCCCGCCTCTTCCCTGGATGATGAACTGCAGCATGCTCGATTCTCCCCTCTGACGGTCAGATCTTCAGTTGGCCGAACACCGGCTTGTAGATGCCGATTTTCAGGAGCAGGAAGAATATGAAATAGTGCCCCACCAGGTCAGCCAGGGTAATCAGGGCAACGACCCCCTGGCCCGCATGCGAACCGGCAAAAAAGGTCATCAGCAGGGTGAAGACAAGGCCGACGCCGATGGCCAGGGCAAAGAAGGGGAGAGCATACGGCCCCTTCACCAGCAACTCCAGGGACTGCCTGCCGGCTGCACCGGCGTTGGCGTTCGTGAGCAGATAGAGCACCACTATGATGAGGTTGACTGCAAGCAGCACTATTTCTATATTTTCAAGTAGAGACGGCGAGATCGCCAGCTTGATGAATCCGAAATGGCTCAGGAAAAGGGTCAGCGTCGTGCCGCCCAGGAACGAATAGAACATGCACATGACCGGCATCAGCGCCGTATTCCAGATCGGGATCGCATTGGACGAGGTGAGCAGGAAGCCGTCGTATATCGCCACGATGAAGGCGAACAGGGCGGCAATGATGGCGACCGGCATGAACAGACTGCTTCCTGCGGGAAGGACCAGAGCGATTCCAGCGAACAGGGTCATGAAGGTCATCGCCCACAACCCTCGTGAAACCCAGGAACTTCCCGGCTTGGTCATCCCCCGCCAGCAGCGCCACGGCTGTCCCAGATAGAGCAGGTGTGCCCCCCCCTTGCCGACAAGCACGATCAGAAGACCGATCAGCATCCCGAGTCTTGAGTTGGTATACACGGAGATCATGAAGAGACCTGCCCCAACTTTCCCGAAGAAGAAGGCAAAAGCGATCAGGCCTGCCCATTCCAGTTGCCGGCGAAATCCAAGTACGTATTCGTTTCCGATTATCAATGGCATTGATTTAGACATCGAGATTCTCCTAACTCAGGTAATAAACGGACGGTTCGGTGTTGTCCTCGGCCAACGGCTGTACCCCGCCACGACTGCGAATGAGGCGGCTGACCTTGCTTTCGGGGTCGTCCAGATCCCCGAACACCCGGGCATCGGCAGGACAGGTCTGTGCGCAGGCGGTGGTAAGCCCCTGATCGACCCGGTGTGAACAGAACTTGCACTTCTCGACTATCCCGTCCTGGTGCTCCTTGTACTTGGCTGCCTCGTAGGGGGTCATTGTCTTGCCGTGATAGCCGGACTTCAGCCGCCCCCTCTTCAGGAAGATCCTGTTGTTGTACGGACAGGCCACGTAGCAGGCCCGGCACCCCATGCACTTGTCGTGATCCACCAGCACCAGTCCGTCCTCGCGCTTGTAGGTGGCCCCGGTCGGGCAGACCCGCTGGCACGGTGCGTTTACGCAGTGGTTACAGAGAACCGGAACGAACTGTTTACGTACGTTGGGGTATTCTCCCGAGACCTGGTCCAGCACCTTCGTGTACATGACGCCCGGTGGTGTCCCGTTCTCGGCTTTGCAGGCGATGGTGCACGCCTGACACCCCACACAGCGCTTAAGGTCAATTACCATTCCGTAATGCATGGAGGTTCCTCCTATTCTGAAATGACGCTGATTTTTACTTTGGTTGAGGTTTCGAGATGCCCGGTCATGCCATCGGTCCACTTGACATCGGCGGGAAGCAACCGATTGAAATGGGTAGAGACCTTGCGCTTGCCAACCGGGTGCTGAGACCAGCGGCTCATGCCGTTGGAAAGGGCGAGGCAATCCGGGTGCACCTCCTCGCAGACGCTGGCGCGGCCGGTAACCTCGCCGAAAGGGGATTCGAGCTTCAGGATGTCCCCGGTCTTGATCCCCTTCTTCCTGGCCGTCTTGGAGTTGATCATCACCCCCAGATGGATCGGCATGCAGCTGATCGCCTCGTCAATCCAAGGGATGTTCGTGCTTTCGGAAAAGTTGGTCTGGCACTCCTTGAAGGCAAAGGCATAGAGGTCATACTCGGGCGGCATGTTGTGCAGGGGATGATGGTCCCGCCAGATCGGCACCGGCAGGTATGACGAGGTATCCCAGTCTCTGCCCGCCTCTTTCATCTTCTTCTGCAGATCATCTCCGGTTTCCTTGATGAAGTTGAAATAGAGCGGAATGCGGAGCCCTTTTTGGGCGAACGGCAGGTACATCTCCTCCGGGGTCTGGAGGCGGGTGGTATGGCCATGTTCCTGAAACCACTCCAGCCCCTTGTCCGGACCGTACAGGCTCTTGGCCATCCGGTCGGTGATCTCCAGGTTGGTATATTTTCTGTTCGGGTCCAGGTGATTTTCCGGGGTGAGGAACGTGGTGAAGTTCAAGAGCCCGTTCCAGTTGGGGAGGAAACCGATCCGCTCGGCCAGGTCGGTCAGGATATCCGTGGCGTCACGCCCGTCGTAGAGTGGCTTGATAACCGGGCGGCGGTAGACATGGCCGGTCACCATCGGCGGCTCGATACAGACCAGCAGATGCGATTCCAGGTAGGAGAGGTCCGGCAGGACGATGTCGGCCCAGTCCGTGGATTCGTTGAGCACGATGTCAATGGCGACGATGAACTTCATCCGCTTGAACACGTCCACAACCTTGTTGGTTGACGACAGGTTCCACATCGGATTCGAATGTTCGATGATCAGTGCCTCCGGCTGGAAGTCGAACCCCCATTTTTCCGGATTGAGCACATTGTCCGCGGTCAGATGCCCGGGATCGATGCCGATCGGATACCACTCCATCAGCTGGAAGCTGTAGGGCTTGGCATTGAACTCATAGGGGGGATGCAGTATGTGCGGCTCCGGATGGATCATCCCATCCTTACCCTCGTTGATGAGCAGGAGCCGGTGATCGAGGCCTACCCCGATATGACCGCCGGGAACATCGATATTGCCGACAATCAGGTTGATCAGCTTCATGGCCAGGGAGTCGAGACCGCCGTCGTAATGACCGATGGCGCCGCGATAGAAGTTGACCGCGGCCGGCCGGTACGGGTACTCCTTGCCGTTCAGCATGATGGTGCTGCCGATGCAGGCTGCCTCGCCGAACTCTTGGGCGATCCTGCGGATCGTCTCGGCCGGGATCGAACAGATGTTCGCCATCCGCTCCGGGGTATGGTCCTTCAGGGAATCCTTGATTACCTGAAAGCTCGGTCGATACTCCAGGCCGTCAATCTTGTAGACCCCCTCCAGGGCCACGTCCTGCAGGTTCATGTCTATGGCATCGTACTCCCTGGCAGCGCCCTTGGCCGCGTCCCAGACCATCGGCTTCTCGGTCTCGGCATGCCTGAAGAGGTTGCCGTCTGGCGCCACCAGATAGATGCCGTTGGTGTGTTTGCGCATGAAGCCGGCATCGTAGATGTTCAGTTCATGCAAGAGCGTATGGCACATGCCGAGGACAAAGGCCCGGTCGGTACCCGGCCGGATCGGCAGCCACTCATCGGCCTTGGACGCTCCCGACGACATCCGCGGCTCGACCACGACCAGCTTCATCCCCCGGTCAACCCGTGCTTCGGCCATCCGCTTGATGGAAGCAGCCACATGGAGGTGAGAGGAAAAACCGTCGCCGGCACCGATCTGAATCCAGTACTTGCAGTGATCGTAATCGTTGACGGCCGCAAACGAACCGTCAAGGGTTCCGTTTATCGGGTGATAGGCCGCGCCGCAGTACTGCCCGACCGTCGAGAAGTAGTGGGGGGTACCGAAGGCCGCGCCCCACCCCCAGATGTGAATCCGGTGAAAATCATTGATCGCAACGAGGAGTTTGCGGGGATCATCCTCGCGGATCTTCTTCAATTTCTCGGCAACGGTAGTGAGCGCTTCGTCCCAGGAGATGGGAACCCACTTCGGATCCACCCCGGCGCCTTTTTCGGGATTGGTCCGCTTCAGGGGGGTCTTCACCCGGTGAGGATCGTACAGCCTCATGATGCCGGCCTGCCCCTTGGGGCAGAGTTTCCCGCGATTACTGGCGTTGTCCGGGTCGCCCTCGATCTTCACCACAACTCCATCCACGACGTGTGCCCTGATCGCACAGCTGTGAATGCACATCTTGCAGGCGCTTTTTGCCCAGTAATCCTTCTGGGACACCATATCGCTCTGTTTCATCAGGTGATCCTCCTCATATTTGTGAAAGTTACGTCCGTCGCTCAGCGAGTTGACAAATCGTTTGGTGCGTAACGTGATGCTAACCGTTAACTACCGTAGGCGCATCACGGACGATTAAAGGGGGAAGCTTGATCCGTTCGGGACAGGTGTAGATGTTCATCCTGTCTCCCCGGGCGAAACCGGCGACCGTGATGTTCAGGTCTTCGGCAAGCGCGAGCGCCATATCGGTAGGAGCCGATCTGGAGACGAGAATCGGGATGTTCATCTTGGCCACCTTCAGCAGGATCTCCGATGACACCCTGCCGCTGAAAAAGAGCACATGGTCGGACAGATCCACTCCCTGCATCTGCGCCCGCCCAAGGATCTTGTCGAGCACGTTGTGGCGGCCTATGTCGTAACAGGTAAAACAAACGTCCCCCCCGTAGCCGATACCGCCATTGTGAATGCCGCCCGTTTCCTTGAAGAGGGGGGAGTTTGTTTCAAGGTAATTGGCATAGAATGTCGCCTCTTCCAGTGAAATCCGGGTCGTTGAGCCCTGGACCCTGACCAGTGATGTGTCATTTTCGAAATTGAAGGAGATCCTGCTTTTGCCGCAGCACGACGAAATGGCCCGACGGCTCATGCGTCCGGTCTGTCCCGGCTGGGGCTTCCCCTCTACGCGAACACTGTTTTCTTCACAGTGATGACCAAGCGTATAGAGGTCACCCATGCCCCGAATGAAACCTTCCGAAACCAGAAATCCCACTGTCAATTCCCTAACTTGAGATGGCGTACAGAGGATGGTCGCAATCTCTTCCTTATTGAAATAGATCGTTATCGGGACTTCACGAACAATGGTGTCGTCGGTCAGCATCTTTGTCCTGCTCTTAACTTTGATAACCGGAAGTGTTACGCTGTCATCGATCATACGTCCTCCCCAGCTAATCCATTAACGACGTTTTACCCTTCCTCACGACCTGGAACTTCACATTAATGCCTCAATTGCTTAAACAGAGGCCTAATGCTGCTACGGACAGTTCACAGGAGTTACTTCCAGCAATTCAAAGAGGGGCACCAAGACAACATTAGATACAATGTTCTATAGGCAACAAGAATGCCAAGAGCGATCATCGCTCCAACACCCTTAAAACGTTGACCTATCAGATTTATCAGCCTGGGGATTGTACGGATTGCGTATAAGAATACTTTTTGGAGGTGGGCAGCTTACGAAAAACTCTTTAGATAATCAATGCGTTACATACCTATAAGATATATTGGACCCATAATCGAATTTATACCATTTCATCCCCTGCATTTTTGCAGGTTTTTCAAGCGGCTGCTCAGGGCAGGCTGGGTCACGCCGAGCAGCCTGGCAGCCATGGACTGGTTCCCCTTGGTTCGATTGATTGCCTCGATGACCAGCAGATCGGCGGCTGCCTTCAGCGTCGGCAAACGGTCATGAAAAGTCAGCAGGGGTTGCTCCAGCAACTCGTTCCGATTGGCATTCCTCTCTTTTTCAAGCAGCCCCATCGCCCGCTTGAACAGGTCCATGGAAAGCTTCTTGCCACCATGGACACTCACGGCATTGAACACCATTGCCCGTAACTCACGGACGTTGCCCGGAAAAGGGTAATTGGCAAGCAGAAGTTCAAGCTCTGCTGGAGGGGTCGGCTTGTTCTTCTTCATCTCCCGTGCCGCCTCTGTCAGGAAATGATCGAGCAAGCCCCCTATATCTTCAGGTCGCTCACGAAGTGGGGGTATCTCAATCTGGTGGGTACTCAACCGGTAAAAGAGATCCTTTCTGAACTCTCCATTTTTCTGTTTTTGCTCCAGATTGACATTCGTTGCCACGACAATCCGGGCCGTCACTTCCATGGTCCTGTCGCTGCCAAGGGGCATGTATTCCTTTTCCTGGAGCAGACGCAACAGTTTTACCTGGGAAAGCGGACTCAGATCACCGATTTCGTCAAGGAACAGGGTGCCCCCTGCGGCCTTTTCTATCATTCCCGCCCGCGATCGGTCTGCTCCGGTGAAGGCACCCTTTACATGACCGAACAGGGTATCCGCAAACACATTGTCGTCCAACCCGGCGCTGTTGACGGGCACCCATGGCCCCTTCGGCTGGCTTACGTCATGGATGGCCCTGGCGATGAGCTCCTTCCCAACGCCGCTTTCCCCGACAATCAGCACCGGCTCCGAACTGCACGCCAGGGCCTCGATGTATTGAAATACCGAACGCATCTTCTCACTTTGGGAGACGATGCTCTTGAACACCTCCGGATGCCTCAGCTTTCTTTCCAGAAAACCGGCCAGGGAATCATGAACCTTGGTAAGTTCCTCCTCGGTCTTCTTCCTCTCGGCTATTTCCCGTTCCAGTTGCGCCTTCTGATTTTCAAGCCTGACCTGAGTTCTCCGCAGCGTCAGGTGGGTTTTTACGCGAGCGAGGACCTCCTCGGCCTGGAAAGGCTTGTTGATGAAGTCCACCCCACCGATCTCGAAGGCCCTGACCCTGTCGACGGACTCTTCCAGAGCGCTGATAAAGATGACCGGCACATCGCGGGTCCGTTCATCCTCTTTGAGTCTGCTGCAGACTTCGTAGCCATCCATGGCGGGCATCATGACGTCCAGCAGGATCAGATCGGGAGGGATGGTCTGCGCCGACATCAACGCCATTCCCCCGCTCTTTGCCGGCCGCACCTCGTAACCGTCCCTGGTCAGGAGCTCCGAAAGGAGTTCCAGGTTCTGGGGGGTATCATCAACCACCAGAACATTCCCCTTCTCGCCCGGCGTAGTTTCTGCTGCAACGCTATAATTCGTCATAGGAATATACCCATTATGCCCGGCTTCACGAGACGCGTTCCCTCTCTGTCGGCCGCCTTCGCACCCCGTCACCTGATAGCGCCTGTCGCCACAAGATCACGGTGCCTGCCGCTTCACAAGATCCAGCAACGTTTCGAACTGATATGCGCTTTCCAATTGGCCCATGGCCTCGCCAACAGGGCCATTGATCGCGCAGATACGCTTGATCACCCCCCGGATGGCACTGACGTTCAGGGCGAGCAAGGCGCTTCGCAGCTCCTCGCGCAACTCCCCGGGCAGCCCCATGAGGTCTTCGAGGGACAGCCTGACTGATCCATTCGGCGTTGCCGAGGCGACCTTGTTTTCAGCATAGCGGTACTGGATACCGAGATGGCGTCCGATCGCGTCAAAAAGCTCGTTCTCCCTGAATGGCTTGCAGATGAACTCGTCGGCCCCGGTCGCCAGGATCTTCTCCCGCTCTTCAGCGAGTGCGCTGGCGCTGACGACAATGACCGGAATATTCCTCCCCGCCACCATCGCCTTCAGACGCCGGGTCGCCTCGTAGCCGTCCATCTCCGGCATTCTCATGTCCATCAGGACAAGATCCGGCCTTTCCGCCTTGAAAACAGCGAGCGCCTCCTTGCCGTTTGTCGCCTCCCAGGTCGCAAACCCCACCAGACTCAGCAATTCCGCCACGAAACGACGGCCTTCCTCCTTGTCGTCCACCACCAGGATTGTCTTCGGTCCGGTACCGGGCGCCAGGCCCACCACTCTCGGTGCACTCCCCCCTTTCGCACTGGATGACTCACCCACTACCTCCAACCGGCAGAACAAGGAAAACAGACTCCCCTTGCCCGGCTCGCTGCTGGCGGTAAGATCGCCCCCCATCAGGCAGGCGTACTCCCGGCTGATGGCAAGCCCCAGGCCGGTGCCGCCCTTAGTCTGCCCACCCACAGCCTGCTCGAACGGCTGGAAAATCTTGTGCATCTCCTTCGGGGCGATACCGACGCCGGTATCCTCCACCTCAAAGAGGAATGTCCTTTGTCCCTGATCCGTTTTTTGGGAGACAGACCACAGACAACCGGCAACGGAGACGCGCAGGGTAATGCACCCTTCATCGGTGAACTTGACGGAGTTGCCGAGCAGGTTGATCAACACCTGACGCAACTTCCCCTCGTCGCCGACAACGTAGCGGGGCAGATCCTTCGGCCTCTCGACAAGGAAGCGTACCCCCTTTTCTGCGGCACGCATGCTGAACATCGCCTCGACATCCTCCAGCAATCCATAGAAGTCGAAGGCGGCAAGATTCAAGGTGGTGCGTCCGGCCTCGATCTTAGAGACCTCCAGCACGTTGTTGATGAGTTCCAGCAGATGCTCGCCGCTACGGTTTATGCTGTCGAGATGCTTTTTCGAGGAAACGGAAAGAGTGGCATCACGCTGCATCAGTTGGGAAAAGCCGAGAATGACGTTCAACGGCGTCCGCAGTTCATGGGACATATTGGCAAGAAAACTGCTCTTGGCGCGATTGGCGGCCTCGGCGGCATCCTTCGCTTTTTGCAGTGCGATTTCCGCATGTTTGCGCTTGGTGATGTCGCTGGATATCCCGCAGATCGCATAGATCTCGCCATTGACGTTGCGCAGGGGGAACTTCACGGAAATATATGAACGAAGACCGTGTGCGTGATTTACATCCTCCTCGACATGCATTGCCCTGCCGGAGCGATGCACGGCCTTATCGTTCTCGCGCAGCGCCTCAGCTACTTCCCGTGAAAAGACATCGAAGTCCTTCTTCCCGATGAAGTAGTCCCGGTCCACATGAAAAAGATTTGCAAACCTCCTGTTGATCAGGGAATAGCGCCCCTCCGTGTCTTTGACGTAGATGACGGCCGGCGAGTTGTCCAGGATTGATTGCAGGCGCTCTTCACTTTCCTGCAAGGCATGCTCGGCCTTTTTCCTTTCGGCTATTTCCAGTTCCAGCTGTGCCTTCTGTTTTTCAAGCCTGATATGAATCCGCCGCATGGCCAGGTGGGTTCGCACCCTGGCAAGAACCTCTTCCACCTGAAATGGTTTGGAAATGAAATCGACCCCTCCTGCCTCGAAGCACCTGACTCGATCGACCGTCTTATCCAAAGCGCTAATGACGATGACCGGCACGTCGCGCGTCCGTTCGTTCTCTTTCAGCTGACGGCACACCTCGTAGCCGTCCATGTCCGGCATCATGATATCAAGCAGTATCAGATCGGGCACGATGGAGCGGGCCGCCTCAAGCGCCGCGCTCCCGTTTCTGGCAGTCTGCACCCTGAAGCCAACCTTGACCAGGATCTCGGAAAGCAGATCAAGGCTCAGCTCAGCGTCATCAACCAACAAAACGGTGCCTTTTTCTTCAGATCCGCTACGTACTGGATACACGCAATGGCTCATAATCCGCTCTCTGCATCGACTCAGTGCATTAACCGCGGAACCCCGATTTCGGAATGAGGACCCACCATGCTTAAGCCAGCTTTTTCTAACCGTGTTTTTTATTATAATATTTTTTATACATTACGCCAGACATTATTAACACCAAGCGCAACATTGCTTCTAAATTGTCACCAAATTTCAGCTCACTACATAACACAAAAGGTCGTACCTGTTTGGAAACGACCTTTCATCAGCCATGAACCGCATCCTCAGGTTCCCGGAAACACAGATTCGAGACCATTGCTCTTCGTAAGCTACGGAATCGATATCGTGTCACGGCAGTTATCCTGATAGAGATTGAACCTGCTGCGAACATCTTCCGGGATAACCACAGGACGGCCGTCCTTCAGGTTGATGAACACAAGCACGGACTTCGCCCTCAACCTCGGTTCGCCGGCAACGGAACCGATGAACTCCAGGGTAATGGATGTCGTGCCGACCTTCTTCAGCATCACTGCCAAGCCGAGTATTTCTCCGAGCAGGCACGGCTTGCTGAACGTGCATTCGGTATGGGCGGTCGGCAACCCCAGCCCATGGTCCAGGACAAGCCCGGCATAATCGACGCCCAGCTCGAAATTGAACCAATCCTCAACCGCTGCCTGAAACTTCTCGAAAAATCTGGGGTAAAACACATACCCGGCCGGGTCGGTATGGGTGAAGCGTATCCTGCTGTATTGGGTATAGGGCTCCTTGTTCGACAAGGCTCTTTCCTCCGGGCGCGGTCTCGTGTGAAAAAGCAAACAGAAGGGGATGTTCGTTCATTATCCGCCGACGCTTGACATGGCAAACATCTGATGCCCAGACTCATCGACGGACAATCGGTGTCTTTCCGGCTTGTTCCGGATGATGCGGCGCAGTGCCACCTTGACCGCAGCCTCGTCGTTGAACCGCAAGAACGGCTTCAGATCATATTCCCGCCCGCTGAAAAGGCAGCTTCGCACACTGCCTGATGCGGTAAGTCGAATCCGGTTGCATGTATCGCAAAAGTGCCCGGTAATGGGGGTTATGATCCCGACACTGCCAACCGCACCGTCAATCCTGTAGTTACGTGAAGGACCAGCCAGTTCCGTATGATCGATATCCGTCAAGCGGAACTGTTGCGACAGCAGATCCAGAATTTCGCTCCCGGGAACGAGCAGTGACTGCCAGCCTCGCTCCTTGATGGTCGGCATGTATTCGATAAAGCGGACAGCATACGGCTTCCGCAGGGTCAGTCTGGCGAAATCGAGAATTTCGGCATCATTGACCCCCCGCATTACCACCATATTCAATTTGATCGGAAAGCCGGCCCGTTCGGCAGCGGCAATTCCTGCCAGAACCCTTTCCAGATCGCCGCCCCTGGTAATCCGGGAAAATGTCTCACTTCGGAATGAATCGAGACTGATGTTCAGGCGTTGAACACCGGCCCTGCGGAGCTCCTCCGCCATGCTGTCGAGATACACGCCATTGGTAGTCAACGCTAGTTGCGTGAGTCCGGGAATGACGGCGAGCCTGGCCAGAAAGTCGACAACCCCTTTGCGGACCAACGGCTCGCCGCCGGTAACCCTGATCTTCCTGATTCCCATTGATACAGCCGTCCTTGCCGCCAGCAACAACTCCTCAAAACTGAGGATGTCGTGATGCGACAGCTTGTGCACTCCTTCCGGAGGCATACAGTAGCGGCAGCGCAGGTTACATCTTTCCGTAACCGACAGGCGCAGGTAGCTGATTTCACGACCATACGAATCAATGCATCCCATAGGAATCCTTTACGGTCCGGGCTGCGCCCGAGACTCAGGACGGAGTGATGGCAAACACGCGAACCGGGCTGCCTGATCCGTCAGTGATCTTCATGGGTGCCGTAATGAGCATCGCCCCGGTCGCCGGCAGCTGATCGAGGTTGCACAGGCTGGCCAGACCGAACTTGCCCGCGCCGTGGATCAGATGATGGCAGGGGTACATGGGGTCAAGCAGATGTGCCTGCCCCGCATCGGTCCCTACGGTCTCCGCACCGAATCCCAGCACGTCGCGCTCGATAAGGAAACGGATGCATTCCACGCTCGGACCCGGGCAGTGAGACCCATCAGCCTTGATGTTAAGGAACGACTCCGCATCGGTGCGCTTGGACCAGTCGGTACGCATCAGCACCCAAGAACCTGCAGGGATGCAGCCGTGCTCCTGCTCCCACTTCTCAAGAAATTCAGGGGTCAGCAGGAAGTCGTGATCGGCTGCCGCCTCCTTGCTGGTGTCTATGACGCAGGCCGGACCCATCAGCTTTCCCGCGGGAATGGTATCAAGGGTGTTCTCCGGCAGGTCCTTGCCGGTGACCCAATGCCCCGGAGCGTCAAAATGTGTTCCGGTATGCTCACCGACACGGATCGTATGCCAGAACCAGCCCGGCCCGCGCTCATCATACTTGGAAATCACCTCTCGGGAAAAACCGGGAGACTGGGCGAATTCAGGCGGCAGCGCAATCACCGGCGTCTTCTCGCTCAGCGGATGCGTAAGGTCAACAACCTTGATGCTTCCATCCGACAGCCCGTTCAGCATCTGGGCTATCACCTGCGATGATGTTTTCATGACTTTTCTCCTTTTGGCTTGGTAGTTTGCTTCAGGGTTGAAATGCTCCGTAGCGGCAGTCAAGGATACGAAGCAAGAAATAAAACCATGTCATCCATGCACGACGCATCAAATTGTTACGGACAATGCCGGCACGGAAAGCACGCAACGAAGTCTTGATTAGCAACTAGAATGCCAGGTGATCCATCAAGGACAACGACCTTAAAACTATGGTTTATTTCATTGCAAAGAAGAGAAGCGATCAACGAAAGGATATAAGCATTCTTTTGGGGGTTCGGAGGATCAACGTGACAGCGGCCCTCACCCTATCATTTTACGAGCCATAACATATCTTTGAGCCTATAAATTTTGTTTGACGATTTAAAACCTGCCATCAGCGGCACGGCGCCGATAGCAGTCCAACGAAAGGGCCATACTTACTTTATATCGCCAGTATTTTTTATAATCAGTATCTAGCTGAAAACATTGCAGTTTTAAAGTCACGCCGCAAAACATCCAACTATTTTTATATGCCCACCAAAAAGATTGTCATCACAAGCGATATCCAAACCCCTGTTTTATTGCATTTACAAACCAGCCTCCAAACTGGCATCATTGTTGCTCTAATTAAACCATCGGCACTCCCGACCCTTCCGAATACCAACACAAAAATGGCATGTTATATCGTTAATGGTGCAGACAGCGATCCACTACCGACTACCCACATATAGTTAACCTCGTTCTACTTATTTAGTGAGCCCATAACAAGGAGGTCGTTGGACAGAACAGCCAGCCCTGCAGACTGACATCACTTATTCATTGGAGTCTACTTAACCACGAAAGGGGAAACCATGAGCAGCCGAGGATTACCTGAGTTTGAGCTTCTCACGCCGCAGAGCATGCTGGAAGCGGTCGATATGCTGGCGCAGCATCAGAGCCAGATATCAATTCTTAACGGGGGCACCGCCCTTTGGAACCATGCCAGAAAGCTGAACCACCTGACTCCCTATGTCCTCAGCCTTTCCGCTCTCAAGGACCTGGATCACATCCACTACACTCCCGGCGAAGGGCTTCGTATCGGTGCCAGGGCCACCATCGCCCAGCTCATCGCCAACCCTGCCGTAATAGCCAACTACTCTGCCCTGCATGGAGCAGGGTACTGGTTCGGCAACACGCAGATCCGCAACATGGCCACCGTCATGGGAAACATCCTCAGGGCCTCTCCGTCCGCCGACTGTTCCTGTGCACTGCTGGCACTTGGCGGAAAGGTGGTGCTCCAGAGCAAGGCGGGCATCCGGACAGTCGATATCGACGACTTCTGGCTCTCCTACGATGTCACGGCCCGGAGACCCGATGAACTGGCCGTTGAGATCCGGATTCCCGATCCGAAGGCGACAACCCGGACGACCTTCCAGCGGCTGACCAGGGTGCGCCAGGATCTGGCCAAGCTCAACATGGCCGTGCGACTCGAAATGGATAACGGGGTCTGCCAGCAGGCTCGCCTGGCAATCGGCTGCGTCGGCCCGACGACCATGCGTCTCAAGCAGACAGAACAACTGCTTGCCGGGAGAACGATCAGCGATGACCTTCTGGAGCAGATCGCAACATCGTCAATGGGAGAGATTGCTCCCATTGACGATCAGCGGTCCACGGCCGCCTATCGCCGCCAGGTCACCGGAGTCCTGGTCAAGCGGCTGATCGCCCGGGCAGCGGGGATTCAATAACAATTCGCTCTACATATTCAATTCTATCTGGAGGCATTACATGAATAACAGTTCACCCCATCGCGTCGTTCGCACCATGCTGCTTGCCATCGTCTTTGCCCTATCCACCTTTGCCCAAAGTTGGGCCGGAGGGGGGCAGCATTACCCCAACGGCGCCGAGGATTTCAGCATCGGCGCCGTCCCTCCTCCCGGGGTATACCTGATCAACTACCTCATGCTTACCCAGAAGAACTCCCTGCGGGACAACTCCGGAAACAGTGCCATTCCCTCTTTCAAGGCAAGTGTGCTGGCCGAGGTGCCCCGCCTGATCTACGTCACCCCCCTGACCCTCCTGGGAGCCAGCTATACGGTTCATATGTTTCTCCCCACCTACAGCGCCGAGGTTACTGCCGGCACGACGCCGGGTGGGAAAAACGTCGTAGACTCCTCCGACAAGGGTCTTGGCGACATCATCATCAGCCCGCTCATACTCGGGTGGCATTTCGGCCCCAATCTCCATGCCCTCGCCGCCGTGGACCTGTGGCTGCCCACCGGGAACTATGACAAGAACAGGCCCGCCTCCCAGATCCTCTCCAAGAACCACTGGACCATCGAACCGATTGTTGCGGCAACCTATTCCTGGAACAACTTTTCCATCGCCGGCAAGTTGATGTACGACTTCAACACCGACAACGACGACTACCTCAATCCCGCCACCGGCGGGACCAGCAAACTCAGTCCCGGCCAGGAGATTCACATCGACTGGGCGGCGGATTACTCCTTCAAGAACGGCATCACCACCGGCGTCGTGGGCTACAACCATTGGCAGACGACCGACGACGAAGTCGACGGTGTCACTCAATCCGGCGCGAAGAGCGAGGTCGGTGGCATCGGCGTCGGGATCAAGTACTGGCCGAACCATGGCCCGTTCAGCATGACCCTCAAGCAGTACTGGGAGTATGGCGCCAAGAACATAGCCACCGGTCCCCAGACCATGTTCAAAATTGCGTATGCCTTTTAACCTAGAAAAAGCACTTGTCCACGAAACGCACGAAAAACACGAACTAAATCAGTAAAATGCAACATCATAGTACGACCTGTTCGGTGAATTGCTGATTCTTTTGCAATGCTTTATCTTTTCGTGTCGTTCGTGGACCTAAAAGCCGTTTTTGGGTTTAACTGACAGTCTGGGCTATTTGGATACTGATAGAGTTGGAAAGAGAATGAACACATTTACGATGGGCAGCCATAGAGGAGATAAACCATGAAAACCCGATTGATTACGCTCTGCGTCAACGGCAAGGACTACCGGCTGGAAGTGCCCCATAACCGGACCCTCCTGCAGGCGCTGCGGGATGATCTCAAACTTACCGATGTGAAGTACGGCTGCGGATCAGGCGAGTGTGGAGGGTGCACGGTCCTCGTGAACGGCAAGGACAACATCAACTCCTGCCTGACCCTGGCCGCGGACATGGAAGGGAAGCACATCACAACCGTTGGCGGGATGACCAAAAACGGCCAGTTGCATCCCATCCAGCAGGCCTTCATCGATGCCGGAGCCATCCAGTGCGGCTACTGCACACCGGGGATGGTCATGAAAACCGCGGGCATCCTGGCTAACAACCCCACCCCTTCCGAGGAGGAGATCCGCAGGGGGCTGGAAGGAAACATCTGCAGGTGCACGGGATATGAAAACATCGTGCGCGCAGTGCAGCTGGCCGGCCAGATGATGAACGATCCGGATGAAATCCACTGTGCAGGAGGTTCATGCAAATGAGCGAAATGACCTATGTCGGCAAGAGCGTCCCCAAGGTGGACGCAATGGAAAAGGTGACGGGCCAGGCCATTTACGCCGCTGACCTCCAGCTTCCGGGGATGCTCTACGGGAAAATCGTCAGGTGCTGGGAACACGCCCACGCGAAGGTGACCCGTCTCGACCTGTCGGAAGCGGCAAAGGTCCCCGGCGTCGTCAAGGTGCTCGGCCCCCTTGATGTCACCCAGAAACGCTACAATACCGGCGTACTGGACGTCATGGTGCCTCCGGACATGGGGGAGCATGTGCTCGGCGACATCGAGGATCAGAGGATCTTTACTGACCATGTGCGGCATCAGGGCGACGCCATCTGCGGGATCATAGCGGAGAGCGAAACGATCGCCGAGGCAGCGGCTGCAAAGGTGATCGTTACCTACGAACCGCTCCCGGTCTACCTGCGGGCCGAGGATTCGGCCAAGCCGGGGGCCTTTCAGTTCGACGAGAGGAAACCGGGCAACATGGCCTTTCAGCTCCCGGAGATGCTGTTTCCGGGGAATGCCTATGGCTGGGGGGATGTGGACGCGGAGATGGCCAGGGCGGAACTGGTCATCGAGGAAACATTCTACGTTCCCAAGGTGAAACAGTGCCAGCTCGAACCCCATGCCTACGTGGCGCTGTACGATCAGCGGGGGCGCCTGAACTGCTGGACCTCGACCCAGATGCCCAAGCCTGTCCAGAACAAACTGTCCCGGCTCTTCGAACTCCCCGTATCCCGGGTCAATCTGGTCTCGACGACCATCGGCGGCGGATTCGGCGGCCGGCTGGGGATGGTGTTCGAGCCCGAGACCTGTGCCATGGCCCTTGCCGTACCGGGCCGTCCGGTCAAGGTGCAGTCGACACGGGAAGAGGACTGGGTTGCCTCGGAAAGCCGTCACCCCGGCAAATACTGGCTCAAGATGGGTTTCCTCAAGGACGGCACCCCCGTAGCTGCCGATGCCCATTTCACCGCCGACGCCGGGGGGTACTTCAGCCACTCGTCCGGCGTCCCCTTCACGACCGGATCGTGGCTGACCGGGATGTACAAGTACAACGCCATCCGCTACAAAGGGGACTGCTACTATACGAACCAGTCGCCCAGCGGCGCCTTCCGCGGTTACGGCAACCCCCAGACCAACTTCGTTCTGGAACAGATGGTCGACCGCGCCTGCGAAAAGCTCAACATCGACCCGGTAGAATGGCGTAAGCGTTGGCACAAACAGGCCGGCGATGACGGCTGGTGTATAGGCGTCCCCTACTCCTCCTGTTCGTTGGACGAGTGCCTGGACCGGGGCGCCGCCGCCATCGGCTGGAAGGAAAAGCGGGCCAGATATGCCAACCAGACCGGCAGCAAGCGCCGCGGCATCGGCGTATCGGTCATGAACCACACCAGCGGCGCCATGCCGATGCTGCTTGAGCATACCACCTGCACGGTGAAGATGAACGAGGATGGTTCCGCCATCATCACCCTTGCCTGCTCCGACCTGGGGCAGGGCTCCCATACGGTGCTCAAACAAATTGCCGCCGAAACCCTCGGCATTCCGATGGACGAGATCCACCTCCACATCAACATGGATGCGGCCGGCTTCGACATCGGCTCCCATGCCAGCCGTACCACCTACGTGGGGGGCGGCGCGGTCATGAAGGCCTGCCAGGACGTAAACCGCCAGATCATCGAACGCGCCTCGATCCGGCTCGGCATCCCGGCGGAGGAGTTGGAGATACGGGACCGGCATGTGGTCTCCAGGGGGAGGGACACGACCGGGGGCGTTGAATCTAAGATGAGTGTCAAGGAGATCTGCAATGTGGGGATCTACCACTTCGTCAATCCGCAGAACGGTGAGGCGAATGGCGTCCCGGGGCAGATCCAGGGGTATGCCAGCCACTTTGCCGGCCACAACTCCCCCCCCTTCGGTGCCTGCTTCGCCGAGGTGGAGATCGACACGGATACCGGCCAGGTGAAGGTAGTGGAAATGGTGATCGCCCACGACATCGGCCGGGCCATCAACCCGACCGCCGTTATGGGACAGCTCGTGGGAGGTGCCCATCAGGCGCTCGGCATGGCACTGACCGAGGAGATGCACTACAGTGAAAAGGGGCTCAACCTCAACCACAGCTTCTTCGACTACAAGCTGTTCGGCCCGCTGGACATGCCCAAGTTCACGACCATTCTCGTGGAAAACCCGGACCCTGTCGCCCCCTACGGGCTGAAGAGCGTCGGTGAAGCAGGACCGGTCAACCCGGTGGGCGCCACGGCCAACGCCGTCTCCCATGCCCTCGGCATCATGTTCACCGAGGGACCGATCACACCGGAGAAGATTCTCCAAGCGCTCAACAAGAAACACAATTAGTACTGTCGAACCCACAGGGCTGCTCCCGGAGCAGCCCTGTATCTTTTTTGGCAAGGAAGGCAACGCGAACCATGTGGGACTGGATCGGCAAACTGGACGAACTGCGGCGCCAGAACCAGCTGGCCGTGCTGGTAACGGTCACCAGGAGCAACGGCTCGACCCCGCGCAAGCACGGGGCCAAGATGATCGTCCTTCCGGACGGCACCTTCTTCGGCACGGTCGGCGGCGGGGTACCGGAGTACTATGCCCTGGAGGATGCCCGTAAATGCTTCGACGAAATGCAGGGCGCCAGTTCAAAGGTGCCGTTGCAGCAGCGAGGGGAGTTCCCGGCCTGCGGCGGGACCATGGAGTTCTATATGGAGCTGATCAACGACAACCCCTGCCTCTATCTCTTCGGCGCCGGGCATATCGGCCAGGCCCTCTGCCAGGTCCTGGACGGGACCCCCTTCCGCATCCATCTGATCGACGAGCGTGATGAATGGATCAACGGTACGGCCATTCCGGGCAACGTTATCCGCCACCAGTCCCACTGGACAGATTTCATCAACAACGCCACCTGGTGCGACAAGCGGACCTTTGTCACCATCCTCACCTACAACGGCTCCGTCGACCAGCAGGTGCTGGAGGAGGTCCTGCCCCACCCGGCACGATTTGTCGGCATGATCGGCAGCAAGTCCAAGTGGGCCGGGGTCCGGAACAACCTGGACGGGAAAGGGCTGGATCTCTCCAGGGTGCGCTGCCCGGTCGGCCACGACAATGGCGGCAAGTCCCCGCAAGAGATCGCCATCAGCATCGCCAGCCAGCTCCTTGCCACCTACAACGGGCGCGAGTGACGGAAATGAAAGCCCTGAAGGATCGCGTCATCATCATAAGAGGAGCGGGCGAGATGGCCACCGGCGTGGCCTGCCGACTCTTTCGCGCCAATTTCCGGCGCATCCTCATGCTGGAAACCCCTTCCCCCCTGGCGGTCAGGCGGCGCGTCTCCTTCTGCGAGGCGGTTCACGAGCGGACCGTGTCCGTGGAGGGGATCGAAGCGGTCATGGTCAGTGACGAACCGGAGCTGCAGCAGGCGTGGACAGCGGGCAGGATCGCCGTGACCGTGGACCCGCGGGGAGAAAGCATCGGCCGCTACCGGCCGGACCTGCTCATCGACGCGACCCTGGCCAAGCGCAACCTGGGGATCACCAAGGCCGATGCCCCGCTGGTGGTGGCGCTCGGCCCCGGCTTCACGGCCGGCACTGACTGTCATGTGGTGATCGAGACCAACCGGGGGCACGATCTGGGCCGGCTGATCACCGAGGGGAGTGCCGAGCCGAATACCGGCATCCCCGGCGACATCGGCGGCTACACGAAGGAGCGGGTGCTGCGCGCGCCGGAGGATGGCCTCTTCGCCACGACCAAAGAGATCGGCGACCCGGTCCTGAAGGGGGAGGTGATCGGCCGGGTCGGCAGCGCCGCGGTGAAGGCCCAGATCGACGGCGTCGTGCGCGGGCTGATCAGGCCCGGCTCCGCAGTCTCAAAAGGGCTCAAAATCGGGGATGTGGACCCGCGCGGCATCGCCGGGTACTGCGACACGATTTCGGAAAAGGCCAGGTCTCTGGGCGGGGCCGTGCTGGAGGCTGCCCTTACCGAGTATAACCGGTGATGGCTCCCTCCCTGTCGGACTACTCCACCTTCATGACGACCAGCGAAACGTCGTCGGTCAGGCTCTGGGTCCCGGTAAAAGACCGGAGCCGCTTAAACAGACAGTCGATGATCTGCTCAGGTGGCAGCGCGTGATGCTCCTCCAGCACGGCACGCAGCCGGTGCTCGCCGAACATTTCACCCTCGGGGTCTGCAGCCTCGATGATACCGTCCGTGTACAGGAGCAGCATGTCTCCCGGTTGGAGCTGCACCAGTTTTTCCTCAAAAACGACCTTCCGCTGGACCCCGAGGATGAGACCCTCCGCGTCCAGCGGTTCCCAGGTGCGCGATCCCGGCCTCCTGAGCAGTGGCGGATTGTGGCCGGCGCTGGCGAACGAGAGTGAGCGCGTACCGGCGTCGTAGTTCAGGTAAAACATGGTGATGAAGAGCTCGGCGCGGGAGAGATCCTCGTAGAGGCAGTCATTGAGCGCGGCCAGCATCGCTGCCGGGTTCCTGATCGTTTCCACCCTCGCCTGGATGTAGGCCCGGGTCTCGGCCATGATCAAGGCGGCAGCCACGTTGTGCCCGGAAACATCGGCAATGACCATATCCAGTGAATCGGTGCCGCGCGGCAGAAAGTCGTAGTAGTCCCCCCCCACCTCGCTAGCCGAAACGCAGCTCCCGGCCAGGGATAGCCCCCCGATGGCCGGAGCGCCGGCCGGGAGGAGGCCGAGCTGGATGGTCCTGGCAATCTGCAGCTCCTGTTCCTGCTTCTTCGCTTCGATCAGCCTTTCCATCTGGCGGGCATTTCGCCACGCCACCCCGATCTGCGCGGCCAGGTTCCTGAAGAGTTCGAGGAATTCATCGGTAAAAATCCCCTTCATCGATTTCGAGAAGGCGGAGAGAACGCCGATCGGTTCCCCTTCGATGGTGATCGGGGCGTGGGCAAAGGATGTTATCCCTTCCCGGTGAATGGTCCGGGCGGAGAGCGGTTTTTCGATCATGTCCGCATCGTTGACCGCAATCAACGAGTTGGTCAGAAAGGCCTCTCCACTGTACGTTTCCATCTTCAGCTCCCGGTCCGACTCCTCCAGGTGCTCCGAACTCATCCCCTTCTGGCTGCGAACGGTCAGCACCGACCTTTCCGGGTCCAGAATGCGGACCATGCAGAGGTCGAACTTGAACTGCTGCCTGAGGAGTTCCAGGATGTCGTCCTGAACACTCTGCAGCTCCGCGCCGCTGGCAACGACCTTTGCCGACTCGTAGAGGACGCTCAGCTGCTCCCGGCTGGCGGAGCGGCTCAGGGAAACCGTGCCGAAGATGTCGAAAACATCCTCCATTTCACTCCCCCGTGCTGCCAGATAGCTGTCGATGATGACGCCGGCCGCGGCGGCACCCACCGAACCGGCCAGCACTCGCTCGGTAAAGCTTTTCAGCGTGGGGAGCTCGTATTCCGACAGACTCCCCCGCTCGTCGATCTGCTTGTCTTCCAGGTATTCCGCCATGGCGGCGTGCGCCTGCTTCTCACCGATGAACTTGGTCATGAGGCTGACGAATTCCACGATCGCGGGCGCCTTGCTCATGCGCCTGCGCTGGAACGGCTCTTCCCGCTTTTCGAAGACGTCCACGAATTTGACGGCCTGTTCGGCCTCGTTCTTGTCAGGCTCGGACAGAAGGGAGATGGCGATGAACGTCCCCAGGTTGAAGAAGAGGGTCCAGAAAAGGGCATGGCTCAGCGTGTCGAGACCGTCCAGGCCGAAGAGCTCCAGCGGGCGGAGGAAACCGATGCCGAACGGGCCGTGTTCAAGGATATCCCTTTCCAGCAATCCCGACCGAACGAACAGGGGGATCAGGAGGGTGTAGAACCAGAGGCTGAAACCCGCTCCGAGCCCGACGAGCGCCCCGCGGCCGGTGGCACGTTTCCAGTAGAGTCCGCCGATGATCGCGGGAGCGAACTGGGTCATGGCAATGAATGAATAGATCCCGATGTTGATCAGGGAGTACGCCTCGCTGATGAAGCGGTAGTAGACGTAGCCGAGGAGGACGACCGCGATGATACCGGCTCTCTTGATGTTGATGAGCACCCCCGACATGTCGGCGGCACCGATGTTGAGCTTCAGGATGACCGGTATGGCCAGGTGGTTGAGGATCATGGTGGAGAGGACCACCGATTCGAGCATGACCATCGCCGCCGCGGAGGAGAACCCGCCGATGAAGGCCAGCATGGCCGGCCAGGGATGACCTGTCTGCAAGGGAATTCTGAGGATAAAGAAGTCGGAGCCCGCACTGTCCCCGCCGCTCAGGATGAGCCCTGCCAGGGCTATGGGCATGACGAACAGGGTGATCAGAAACGTGTAGGCAGGAAAGCGCCACATGGCATCCTTGATGTGCGCCTCGTCGGAATTTTCGATGACCATGACGTGGAACTGGCGGGGAAGGAACATGACCGTCGCCATTGAGAACACGAACCAGCTGAACCACAAGCTATAGGGAAACTGCGGTGTCCCCAGCTGAAAGAGATAGGCCCGGTCGGGAAATTGAGCGGAGAAACGGCTGAAGATATCGGCAAAGCCATCGAAAAGGCCATAGGTGATGAAGACACCGGCAGTGACGAAGGCGATGAGCTTGACCAGGGACTGCAGGACGATGGCGGCCACCAGCCCTTCATGGCGCTCCGAGGCGTCCAGCCGCCGTGCCCCGAACAGGATGCCGAAAAGGCCGAGAAACAGCGAAACGACAAAGGCGCTGTCAATGGCGGGCGAAAGCGCGGGGATGAGGTGCTTGAACCCACCGGCGGCATCGGGAGGGGTGGTGAGGAGATCGAAGGTGAAGGAAATCGCCTTGATCTGCGAAGCGATATAGGGGAGAAGCGCCACAATGAAGAAGATGGTGACGATTCCCCCCAGGAGGGGTGACTTGCCGTAACGGCTGGAGATGAAGTCGGCGACACTGAGGATGTTCTGTTCCTTGGCTACGCGCACCATCTTGCGCAGCAGAAACCACCAGCTGAAGGCGGTCAGGGTGAAACTCAGCAACGGGACGATAAAACCGATGCCGATGGTGGCGGCCTGCCCGATGACGCCGTAAAAGGTCCAGGAGGTATAGAAGACCGTCAGGGAAAGGGAATAGACCCAGGAGTTGGAGGTGATGCTCCGGCCTTCTGCCCGCCTTTTGTCGGCATAGTAGGCCACGGCAAAGAGCAGACCGATATACAGGAGGGTTATCGTGGCAACGATCTCGAACGGGATCATTATCTCTGCGTCCTCGCATGGATGGCTTGAAGATCAAGTATAACCGCACCAGTAACCGTGTCCACACGTGCGCGAGTGCGAGCGGCGATTCGCCACAACCGAGCACTGTTCGTTCGGGATTATCTCTTGCCACGACCGTAGCTTATCCCGAGCTTTCTCATGCGACCCCGCAGGGTATTGGCGTTGATCCCGAGGAGTTCCGCCGCCCCGCCGGTCCCGTTAATCTTTCCGTCGGCCATTTTCAGCACCCTGCTGATGTGAAAGGCCATCGCCTCGTCGAGTTTCAGGGGGAATTCAGCTCCACCCGGTTCCGGGCCAGGAGTCTTGCCGACGGATTCGGCGTGTAACGTATCGAACATCAGTTGTCCTCCCCGGTTTCGTATGATCTCCCTCTCCACCAGATTTTCCATTTCACGGACGTTTCCCGGCCAACTATAGTGCATGAGCCGATCCAGCGCCCCGGGTGCGATGTCGGGCGAAACGGCGATTCCCATCTCCCGGCATTTATGGACAATGAAATGTCGAGCAAGGGTAGGAATATCCTCTTTTCTTTGCCGAAGAGGAGGCAGGATGATGGGAAAGACATTCAACCGGAACCAGAGGTCTTCCCGGAACCGGTTTTCCGAGACCATTCCTTCAAGGTTGCGGTGCGTTGCGGCAATCACCCGGATATCCACCGATATCGCTTTATTCCCCCCTACCCGTTCGATTTCACGGTTCTGGAGCACGCGCAGTAACCGCACCTGGGCCTGGGGGGGAAGTTCCCCGATTTCGTCAAGGAAGATGGTCCCCCCATCGGCCCGTTCGAAACGGCCACGTTTTTCGGCAATCGCGCCGGTGAACGCCCCCCGTTCGTGACCGAAAAGTTCAGAATCGATCAGTTCTACCGGAATGGCACCGCAATTGACCTTGATGAAAGGACCGTCCTTGCGCGGCGAGGCGAAATGAATCGCATTGGCGATCACCTCCTTGCCCGTACCGGTCTCCCCCATGAGCAGTACGGTGTTGTTCAACGGGGCTATCTGCCGAACCATCTCCATCACGTTCCGCAACCCTGAACTGCCGCCAACGATCTCGTCTCCTGCCTGTGCCAGCAGTTCCTTCTTCAGATAACGGTTGTCGTCGATGAGTGTGTCCCGGTACTTCACCACGGACTGATGTGCCAGGGCGTTTGCCAGGGCAATGGCAAACGGATCCGAGACGGTCGCCAAAAGATCGATATGCTCAGATGCGTATCTCCCTTCGCCCCTTGCCCGCAGGACCAGTAACCCGATTACCTCTCCTTCGATCTGAAGTGGCAACACGAGGTCGGAATTACCGGAAAACTTCAGCATCGGATCGATAGCGCGAATGTAGTTCTTCCGGTCGCTGGGCAGGACGATAAAGGGGTTGCGCTTTTTGCGCATCCATTCCCAAAGCCCCTCGGGCACCGGAACGATCTCTTCATGGGCCGCCCCTTCTCCCGTAACGACGTGGGCTATCCTCCGGATCGCCCCCAGGTTCTGGTCGAGTATGTCGAGATAGATGTCATCCAGGGGGAAGAAGTCACGCAGGTAGACAAACGCGTTATTGAGGGCCGTCTCCAGGTGGAGGCTGCTGCATATTCTGCGCGTTACTTCCCGAAAAAACTCATCACGATTTACGATCACGGTGGTCTCCTCCTTCGGGCAATTATCATATTTGTCAATTTGTATACCTAATTACCGCATACATCAACAGCATACTGAGGTATTTGGTAATAAAGCGAGCCCATTTACTTAAATAGCTTATTTAACAGCGCTTTTGTGTTGGCACAGAAGGAGCATTAATGAGACCAGTAACGCAATGTCGGCAGTTACAGAGAAACGCATCGTGGGGATGAATTAACCCAAGAACGGCAGATCATTAACGCAGAGTCGCAGAGACGCAGAGGAAATCAAGACCTTATCGAGTCAAAGCGTCCCACCTGTTTGGTGATTCACTTGATAGTCTTAACTTCTTGTTTTTACTCTGCGTCTCTGCGACTTTGCGTTCCAAATGCCTTTTTTGGATTAAACAGACGCGGCGCCTTGCCGCGTGAAAGGGGAGTTCATGTTAGATCAACTGATCCACCTGAAAGTAAACGGTACGCTTCACACGGTGGCAGTGCCGCCGCACCGGACGCTTCTGGAGGTGCTTCGGGAGCAGTTGGGGTATACCGGAACCAAAAGGGCCTGTCGCGTTGGGGATTGCGGTGCCTGCACGGTCATCATCGATGGCAAGGCGGTTCTGTCCTGCCTGACCCTGGCGGTGGAGGTACAGGAAAAGGAGATCCTGACCATCGAGGCACTGGGTGACGGCGACCGTCCCGATCCCCTCCAGCAGAGCTTTGTCGATTGCGGCGCCGTTCAGTGCGGGTTCTGTACGCCAGGAATGGTTCTGTCGGCCAAGGCGCTTCTTGACGAGAACCCGCAACCGGAACGGGAAGAGGTGCGCCGGGCCATCGCCGGGAATCTCTGCCGCTGCACCGGATACGCCAAGATAGTGGAAGCGATTGAAGACGCCGCTGCAAAGCTGGCCTGAGCGCAATGCACGCTTCATCAAAAAAACGGCAGTTCATTAACACAGAGGCGCAGAGACGCAGAGAAAATCAATGTCTTAACGAGTGACGCCGCTCACCTGTTTGGTAATTCACGCGATAATCTGAACTTATTGTTTTTTCTCCGCGTCTCTGCGGCTCTGCGTTACAAATGCTTTTTTCAGCTGATTTCGTAGGTTGGGTTAGGCGGGTGTATGCCGTAACCCAACATGACCAAGCTGGCAGCCTGCAAGGCTGTTGGGTTACGCGATGAGGCCGCTAACCCAACCTACGAAGAAATATAAGTTACAAGGTACTTAATAGGAGAACAGGTATGTCTGAATATGCAGTGCTAGGCAAACGGTTGCCCAGAGTGGACGGACCGGTCAAGGCGGCAGGGACTGCCCGCTTTACCGACGACCTGTCGCTGCCGGGGATGCTCCACGGCAAAATATTGCGCAGTCCCCATCCCCACGCGAGGATCGTGCGTATTGATACGTCAAGGGCGGAAGAGCACCCCGGGGTGCGGGCGGTCATCGTGGGAGAGGATTTCGGCGACTACCGCTACGGCCTGCGGGCCGATACGCGCGACGAGTATCCGCTGGCCCGGGGCAAGGTGCGGTATCTCGGGGAAGAGGTGGCGGCGGTAGCGGCCGTGGACGAGGACGCCGCCCTGGAGGCGCTGGAGCTGATCCGGGTCGATTACGAGCTCCTGCCGGCCGTGACGGATCCCGAGGAGGCCCTGCGGGAGGGGGCGCCGCAGCTCCACGACGACAAGCCCGGCAATATCAGTGTCCATATGAAAACGGCCTTTGGTGACGTGGACGAGGCGTTCCGGCAGGCGGACTACATCCGGGAGGACCGTTTCTACAGCCAGTCGGTCCTGCACGGCTTTCTGGAGCCGAACGCGGCCCTGGCTCTCTGGGAGGCGCCCAACCGGATCACCATTTGGGCCTCCAAACAGAGCCCGTACTTCCTGTATCGCAACCTGTCCAACTGTTTCAACGTGCCGCTGAGCAACGTCAGGCTCATCCAGCCGTACATCGGCGGTGGCTTTGGCGGAAAAAACGGCGGGTACCCGGTCGACTTCTGCGCGGTGATGCTCGCCAAGAAATCCGGCCGTCCGGTAAAGATCGTGCTCACCATGGAAGAGGTGCTTTCCTCCCACCGGCGCCGGCACCCGATGATTGTTCGGCTGAAGACCGGGGTCAAGAAGGATGGCACCATCCTCGCCCACGACTGCCGCATCATCGCCGATGGCGGGGCCGGCACTGGGGTGGGGCCGAGCACCATTGCCAATGCCTTTTATTTCCTGAATCTCCCCTACGTCGTCCCCAACGTGAGATACGAGGCCTTTCGCGCCTACACCAACCGCCCCATCTCGGTTGCCCAGCGGGGTAATGGCATCCAGCAGATCCGTTACGCGGCAGATGTGCAGTTGGATATGATCGCCCATGATCTCGGCCTGGACCCGGTACGGATCAGGCAGAAAAACGCGGTCCATACGGGCTACCGAACCGCAAGCGGGATGAACATACACAGTTGCGGCCTGCAGGAGACGATCACCGAGGCGGTACAGGCGGCGGAGTGGGAGACCCATTACCGCCCCTGGCAGGAGAAGAAGAATGAGCCGCTCGGCCGCATCGCACGAGGGGTGGGTCTCGCCTGCAATTCGTTCCAGTCCGGCGCCCGCCTGACCGGACACAACTGCTGCACGGCAGTGATCAAGGTTCACGAGGACGGCACGGCGTCGCTGCTGACAGGGTCGACCGATTCCGGCCAGGGCTCCGAAACCGTGCTCGCCATGATCGTGGCCGAAGTCCTGGGGACTCGTCTGGAGGATGTCTTCGTACCCCAGACCGACAGCACTGTTACCCCGGTCGATCCGGGCAGTTTCGGCAGCCGGGTGAGCTCCACCGCCGGCAACGCCGTCCTGATCGCGGCGCAGGACGCCCGGCGACAGCTCCTCCCGGTGGCGGCGGAACTGCTGAAGGCGGCGCCGGAGGATATCGAGTTCCGCGACCGCAAGGTGTTCGTCAGGGGGGCGCCGGACAAGGCGATCCGCTTTCGCGACCTCACCCGCCAGACCGTGGCCTGGGGGTCGGGCACCTCGATCATCGGCCAGGGGAGCTGGGGGCAGACCGTCCCCCCCATGAACTTCGAGACCGGGGAGGGAGATGCAAGCGGTGCCTACAGCTTTGGCACCCAGGCGGCCTGGGTCGAGGTTGATACCCGGACGGGCAAGGTGACGGTACCGCGCATGGTGGTGGCACACGATCTCGGCTTCGCCCTGAATCCCCTTGCCGTAGAAGGCCAGCACGAAGGTTCCATCGCCGGTGGGGTCGGCCATACCATCTTTGAGCATTGTGTCGAGGAAAATGGTCAGAACCTGACCCCGAATCTGACCGCCTACGGCCTCCCCACAGTCTATGATCTGCCCGAGGAGATGGTCTCGCTGTCGATCGAGACCATCGATCCGGTGGGTGCTTTCGGCGCCAAGGAATCAGGGGAAGGAACCCAGGTCTCCACCATACCGGCGATCGTCAACGCCATTCACAACGCCATCGGGGTCTGGATTACCGATCTCCCCGTCACCCCCGAGAAGGTGCTCAAGGCGTTGAGGGACAAGAAGGCGCAGGCCGAGGCAACTACGGAGGGACAGCCATGAGACTGAAAAAGTTCGCGCACTTCGAGCCGAGGACGCTCTCTGAAGCCTGCCAGCTTCTGAAAGAACATGCGGGCAAGGCGGCAGTGATCGCCGGCGGCACCGACCTCGTGGTCCGGATGAAGTACGGGGTGACACAGCCGGAGTACCTCATCAACCTGAAAAAAGTGGAAGGCCTCAGCGGGATAAGTCTGGTCGGCGAGGACCTGCACGTGGGAGCCCTCACCACCCTCACCCAGGTGCGCTGCTGCGACCTGGTGCAGGAGCGCTACCCGATACTCGCGGAAGCTGCCCTCGCGGTCGGGGCAGCCCAGTTGCAGAACATGGGGACCATCGGCGGCAATATCTGCCTTGAACCGCGCTGCTGGTACTTCCAGCAGGGGAGCTCCTGGCGGCAGGCGAGAGCCGACTGCTTAAAAAACGGCGGCTCCGTCTGTTACATGGCCAAAGGGAGCACGCGCTGCTACGCGCTTTACTGCGGCGACACCGCAGCCGCGCTCCTCGCCCTGGGTGCAAAGGTACGGCTGGTGAGCCTCGGCGGGGAGCGCACCGTACCGATTGAGGAATTCTTTGTTGACAACGGCATGCGCCATACCGTTCTGCAGCCCGACGAACTGCTGGCCGAGGTCATTCTCCCCGGGCATGGAGTGGGACAACATGGCACCTACCTCAAGTACCGAAAGCGCGGCGCCCTGGACTTCCCCATCGTCGGCGTGGCCGCGGTCATCACCAGGGAGCCGACCGCTGCCCCGCGGTTGCGCATCGCCGTCACCGGCGTGGGCTCCTCCCCATCGGTGGTCGTCCCCCCGGCAGGTTTCCCGACAGAAACGGCATTGACGCACGAAATGATCGACCGCATGGCCGACATGGCACGAAAACAGGTGAAACCGGTCTCGCATATGGAGGTTTCCCCCAGCTACCGCAAGGAACTGGTCGGCGTGCTGGTCAGGGACGCCCTGGAAAAGCTGGCCTGAGGTTGCCCATTTGTAACTATTCAGCACCGTATCATAACTCCCCCTGCCCCCCTCTTATCTTAAGAGGGGGAACCCGGTCAGCAGCCTCGGTGGAGTTTTCGTCGACGCCGCATCGAAGCGTCCCTCCCCTTAAGTTAAGGGGAGGACAGGCGGGGTTACGATTGCATGGCTGACATATGCTGAATAGTTACACCCAATTAACAACAAGGAGAACGTACGCCATGTCAGTACCATTCATCAGTCGTCGCGACATCGACTTCCTCCTCCACGACCTGCTCGATGTCGAACAGTTGACCGCGCATCCCTGCTACGAAGAGCACAGCAGGGAGACCTTCAAGGCTATTATCGACGTGGCCGAGCAGATCGCCCGGGAGAAGTTCCAGCCGCACAATGCGGAGGGGGACCGGAATGAACCGGTGGTGGTGGATGGGCGGGTGAGGCTCATCCCCGAGGTGAAGGAGGCGTTGCAGGCGTTTGCGGAGGCCGGTTTTTTCAGCGCTTCCCACAGCGCAGAACTCGGGGGGGTACAGCTCCCCACGGTGCTCAACAACGCAGTCCTCTCTTTTTTCAGTGCCGCCAATATCGCCACTGCCAGCTATGCCCAGCTGACCATGGCCAACAGCCACCTGCTGGCGGCCCACGCATCGGCAGAGCAGCAGAGGCTCTATCTGGCGCCGATGATGACCGGCCGCTTCTTCGGGACCATGGCCATGACCGAACCGCAGGCCGGCTCCTCGATTTCCGATCTGATCACCACTGCCGAACCGACACCGCAGGGGCACTACCTGATCAGGGGGAACAAGATCTTCATCTCCGGCGGTGAACATGAGATGGCAGAGAACATCGTCCACCTGGTGCTGGCGCGCATCAAGGGGGCCCCGGCCGGGGTAAAGGGGATCTCTCTCTTTATCGTGCCGCGCTATCGGGTCAATCAGGACGGCAGCGTGGGCGAAGACAACGACGTGGCGCTGTCGGGACTCATTCACAAGATGGGGTGGCGGGGGACAACCTCCACCATGCTCAATTTCGGCGAAAACGGCCGCTGTTTCGGCTACCTGATCGGCGAACCGAACCAGGGGCTCTCCTACATGTTTCACATGATGAACGAGGCCCGGATCAATATCGGTCAGTTTGCCACCTGCATCGGTTACGCCGGGTATCTCTATTCCCTGGACTATGCCCGCAATCGTCCCCAGGGGCGTCTCCCCTCCGGCAAGGACCCGCTCTCCAAACAGGTCATGATCATCGAGCATGCCGATATCCGCCGCATGCTGCTCATGCAGAAGGCCTACGTCGAGGGCTCCCTCGCCCTGATACTCTATGCCTCGCTTCTCGTCGACCGGCAGAAGGTGGGGAGTGCACAAGAGACCCGCAAGGCGGGACTCCTGCTCGACATCCTCACCCCGATCGTCAAGGCCTGGCCTTCCAAGTTCTGCTTCGAGGCGAACAGTCAGGCCGTGCAGATCCTCGGCGGCTACGGATACACGCGCGAGTATCCGGTGGAGCAACTGTTTCGCGACAACCGCCTCAGCCAGATACACGAAGGGACCAACGGCATTCAGGGTATCGATCTTCTGGGCCGGAAGGTCTCCATGGAAAACGGCGCGGCTTTCAAGCTGCTGATGGAGGAGATCCGCTCAACCATTGACGAGACGGCTGGTGATGCGTTGTTGCGTACGTGGTCGCGGGAACTGGATCAGGCCGTACAGCAGATGCAGGAGACCACGGAGAGGTTGCTGGCGGCGAGGGAACTGAGCGGGGCCGACCTCTTCCTGGCCAATGCCTCGCTCTATCTGGAGATGCTGGGACACGTGGTCATCGCCTGGATCTGGCTGCGGCAGGCACAGGCAGCGGCCCGGCAGTGCGAAACCGCCAGTATGGCCAACCGCGATTTTTATCGCGGCAAGCTTCAAGCCTGCTCGTTCTTCTTTAACTGGGAGCTCCCCAAGGTGCACCACCAGGCAAAGATACTCGGCAGCCTCGAACCGACCTGCTACGCAATGCAGGACAGCTGGTTCTGACCAGACAAGAACGGAGGCAGTTCACCATGGCGGCAGAACAATCGAAACAACTGCTGGAACGGATCAGGCATGAAAGGCTCCGGTCAAAGGTCATGGCGGCCGAGGATACGGTGTCGCTTTTCGAGAACGGCATGTATCTCGGGTTCTCGGGGTTTTCCGAGGGGCATCCCAAACTGGTGCCGGCCGTGCTGGCCGATCACGTGGAGAGCAAGGGGCTTGCCGGGAAGATGCGCTTCAATGTGTATACCGGCGCCTCCATCGGCATCGACGTGGATGACCGCTGGTGCCGGCTCGGCATGCTGGACCGGCGCTGGCCGCAACAGCAGGGGCTCCACATCCAGAAGGCGGTCAATGCCGCAGAAGTGAACTTTGGCGACCGCCATCTCTCCATGTATGCCCAGGATTTCGGGTACGGCTTTTACACCCTCGACAACGGGGGGAGGATTGACGTCGCCATCATAGAGGCGAGTTGCATCACGGAGGATGGGGGGATAGTGCCCACCCTTTCCGTCGGCATCATCGCCGAGATCGTTGCACGTGCAGCCAGGATCGTTATCGAAATAAACACCACATTACCCTCCCTGGAGGGTCTTCACGACTGCATTGGCCCGGATCTCCCCCCCAACAGAAGGCCCTTCGACATCCTCACCCCCCGGGACCGGATCGGTTCCACCAGCATTCCGTGCGACGTCGACAAGATCGTTGCCATCGTCGAATCCCGCAGGGATCCGGTCGGCCGTCCCCTGAAGGCTCCGGACGACAATTCCGTACTGATCGCTGACCACATCATCGATTTCCTGCAGAGCGAGGTAAGAAGCGGGCGTCTGCCGAAGAACCTCCTCCCCGTGCAGTCGGGCGTCGGCTCCATCGCCAATGCCGTGGTCGGCGGCCTGGGTACCGGCCCATTCGAACATCTGACGGTCTGGACCGAGGTCTTTCAGGACAATCTCCTGGATCTGTTCGATTCCGGCAAACTCGACTACGTAACCGCCGCCTCGTTCGCGCTCTCCGAACGAGGGTTGCAGCGCCTCCTGGCCGACTGGGAGAACTACACGTCACGGACCCTGTTGCGGCCGGTGCAGATCACCAACCACGCCGAGATCATTCGCCGCCTGGGGGTGATTGCCATGAACACGCCGGTCGAGTTCGACATCTACGGTCATGCCAATTCCTCCATGATCAACGGTTCCCGGATGATCAACGGTATCGGCGGCTCCGGGGATTTCATGCGCAATGCCTACCTTTCCATCATGCACACCCCCTCGACCCGGCCTTCAGCGAGCGACCCCACGGGGATCAGCTGCGTTTTGCCGATGGTTACCCATGTCGATCACACCGAGCATGATCTCGACATCCTCGTGACCGAGCAGGGGCTCGCCGACCTGCGCGGGCTGGCTCC
This sequence comes from uncultured Geobacter sp., assembly GCA_964432205.1. GTDB lineage: Bacteria > Desulfobacterota > Desulfuromonadia > Geobacterales > DSM-12255 > Geomobilibacter. The sequence continues at coordinate 86,552 of CAYSMK010000020.1, forward strand.
CCGGCAGCGGGCACAGAGGGTCATCAACAGATGCGCACACCCCGATTACCGGCCGATCCTGCGGGAGTACTTCGATCGCGCCCTGAAGGAGTGTGTTGCCAGCGGCAGCGCCCACGAACCGCATCTGCTCTTCAAGGCCTTTGACATGCACAAATCCCTGCTGAAAAACGGGTCAATGAAGCTGACCGATTGGAGCTGACACCGGGCCGGTGCAGGCATGCGGGCAGTTGCGCCAGTCCGCTGCAGAATGGCACTGGTTCTTAGAGACACCTGGACCTCGGACCGAAGGACAAACCCAAACCATGTCGTAAGGAGGCGTACCATGAGACTATTCAAAACATGCCTGGTAGTTACCGTAGCAGCAATCGCACTTGGTTCCGGCGTTGCCTGGGCCGCATCGGACGTGGTGACCCTCAAGGTCGCGCACTTTCTACCGGCCAGTTCCAATGCACATCAAAAATTGATCATACCCTGGTGCGACAAGATCACCAAGGAGTCGGGCGGCAAAATCAAGTGTCAGATCTATCCTTCCATGCAGTTGGGCGGTACCCCGCCACAGCTCTTCGACCAGGCACGTGACGGAATCGCCGATGTCATCTGGACAGCCGCGACCTTTCAGTCGGGACGGTTCACCAAAACCGAGGTATTCGAACTGCCGTTCATGATCAATAGTGCAGAAAAGGGGAGCCCCGCCCTGTGGGACTACATCCAGAAAAACGCGTTGGACGAGTTCAAAGGGGTCAAACTGATCGCGACCCATTTTCACGACCTTTCCCCCATTCACCTCGGGAAAAGGTCGGTAAAGACCCTGGAAGACCTCAAGGGGCTGAAGATCCGTGTGCCTTCACGTTTTTCCGCCAAGGCACTGGCGGCACTTGGCGCACTGCCGGTACAGATGCCCGCGCCGGCAGTGCCGGAGGCCATTGGCAAGAATGTGGTGGATGGCGCCACATTGCCGTGGGAGGTAACGACGGCATTCAAGCTGCAGGAGATCTGTAAGACCCATACCGAACCCGGCCCGGCACACGCCGGCATATCAAACACCATCATGGTATTTGCCATGAATCAGGCCAGGTACAACAGCCTGTCTCCCGAGTTGAAAAAAGTCATCGACAACAACAGCGGCCGTGAGACTTCCAGGTGGGTGGGCAAGTCCTGGGACAGTTTCAGTGCGCAATCGCGTAAGATCGCTGTCGATCGTCACAACACCATCAACATATTGAGCGATGCGGAATACAAACGCTGGGCGAAGGCAACTGAATCCGTTGACGATGAGTGGATCAAGGAGGTCGGGGCCAAAGGTGCTAATGGCAGGGCGCTCCTGAATGAGGCCAAGGCCTTGTTGGATAAGTACAAGAACTGATCGCCCGCCGACCTGAAGAGTCTCGTCCCCTCGCATCGGTGAGGGGACGAGCCCGCATTCAGCAGCTCAGACTGTTACTTACTAAGGAACATGCTGGTTACTCGACATCGTTTTTCCCCCACCCATCCCTCCCCCGCTGGACCCTCTGGGGCCTAAAGGTGAGGGCAATTAGTTCTCCCCCCGGAGGGGGGAGGCAGGAGGGGGGATGTCGAGTAGTCAAGTTCCGCCTTAGTACCTTCTCGTTTCGAGTTCGCTCAACGGAATAGCGTCAGTCCTTGAGTAGCTTACCCGTCGGCGATCAGGCTCAACCGATTCCAACGGCGCCACCTCCCGCATCGACATGATGGAGTGGGCCGCCAGCCGTTGATACAACACGGTCCCCTTGGACTTCCAGAGGATCTCTTCCTCTTTCAGGGGACGTATCTCCTTTGCGGGCACCCCCCCGATCAGCATGTTCGCATCTGCCGACATACCGGACTTCACGAACGACATCGCCGCAACAAAAGAGTTCTCGCCGATGACTGCGTGGTCCATCACGACGGAGTTCATGCCGATCAACGCGTTCCTCCGGATGGTACAGCCGTGCAATATCGCCCCGTGCCCCACATGGCAGTCTTCCTCCACGATGACATCCACCTCGGGAAACGAATGAATGACGCACGCGTCCTGGATGTTCACCCCCGGGCCGATCATGATGCGACCGAGATCTCCCCGCAAACAGGCGCATGGCCCGATGTAGCAGCGAGGACCAATTATCACGTCGCCGATGATGACGGCATCCGGATGCACGAATGACGTCGGATCGATCACCGGTATGACCCCGTCCATTTCATATACCTTACCCATTGTCGCCTCCCCGTCCTGATCTCACTGGCATCCGATCTCTTATAATACTAGAGAAACAGCGGCATGTCGCAATGCATTACTGCACGGGTCGCGGATTGTATTCCGGCATTGAGACGCGGGTAATGTCTGGTATAGTTCCATCTTCACACGACACTGTTGCAGGAAAGGGGCGGATCAATGAAAGACCTTCACGAGATGTTCACCAAATTCAAGGAAGATTTCCCGCAGGTCAACGCCGGCCACGAGGAGTTGGGTATCGAGATCCATGAGAAGTCGGGGCCGGTTCCGGAAAAGACGCGCTGGTTGCTGAAAATCGCCATTTCCGGTGCCAGCCGCCATCTGTCGGCACTCGAAACGCACATCGTCAAGGCACGAGACGCCGGGGTGACGGATGATGAGATCAAACACACCCTACTCCTGCTGATGCAGACCACGGGCTTCCCAACCTTCATGGAAGCCTATGGCATATTCAAGAAAATGGAAGGGAGTGCAAAGGGTTGACAAGGAACACGGTTCGCACGAGAACAGGACCAATACGACAGGGAGGCTCGCAGGCCGAGCCTCCCTGTCGGCCTTCTATGTCAAGGGCTGCAACATGTCTTCGGCTGTCCCGATAACGTACTTCGACAGGTCCCTGGCCTTGGGGTTGCGGGGGTCACTCCAGTCGTAGAATCCCTTTCCGCTGTTTGCGCCGTACTCTCCGTCCTTCACCATACGCATAAGCGTCAGGGGCGGATACATGCGGGGATCGTTGGACGCCTGATACATCTGCAGTGCAACCCGCAACATGGTGGGGGCACCGATAAAATCATGCAGCTTGAAGGTCCCCTGGGGATGCCCGACGCTGGTCATCAAACCGGTATCCCCATCCTCCACCGTGATCTTCCCCTGCTCCAGCAGACGCACGGCGTCCAGCATCTGGGGCACGAGCAGACGGTTGACCCAAAAACCCGGAATGTTCGGCGCCAGGAACGGGGCCTTGTTCATGCCGAGCAGCGTCTGCCGGGTGAACTCGATCGTCTCGCTGCTGGTCTTGGCTCCCGGCACCACCTCGACCCCTGGCATCAGCGGGACCGGATTCATGCCGTGGGTGACGATGGAGCGTTCCGGTCGGCCGCCGGCCTGGGCCATGGGGTCGATGTCGAGGCTGCTGCTGTTCGACCAGAACACCACGGATTCCGGGAGCTGCGGCAAGTACTCGGCAAGCACGGAGCACTTCAGCTTCAAATCCTCGAAGATCACCTCCAGGAACACGTCGCACCCCTTGGCTGCATCGATAAACGCGCCTTTATCGCGGTGGATGCAAATCTTCCCCATGGCATGTGACACAAAGTTGTCGTCGTGCTTGAACTTCTTGGCAACCGTGGCAGCAAGTTTCTCACAGCCAGCGACCGTACCGGCGAGTGTCTGAGCACTTGCATCGTAGCAGTGTACGTCGTGCCCGCTCATTGCACACTGCGTAATCCAGCCGCGCCCCATGATTCCTGTACCCAGAACGGCAAATTTCATATTCATCCTCCTCTAGTGATTTAGCTAACCGGTGACGTGTGCACCTGACCGTGAGTCCCCAGCTGCCATGGTGGCAAAGCAATAAATGACAATTCGGTACCGCAATACCTTTTGTCAACTCCGGCATAAGCAAGGTATGCGCCAACGATTGGCGAGGAGCACAAGACGACATGCTTGGGCTCTGCGCAGATGTGGCTAACACTCTGAATCAGAAGGATTTTGCGAAGGGAGACCAAGCGGATAGCCGGCTGGTTATTCAATGAGTGGGCAGATGCCGGAACAGCAACTATGACTCTCGTTGAAACAAGTTTGCACTTGCCGGGGGATAATCGGAGAATTTACGGCGTTTCTTTTTCAACTCTACGAATTGGGATGGAAAGATGTTTTCACTTCCGGGTCTGCTTATCCATCCCGTACGTTCTTATCTTTGCGCGCAACGTCGGTCGGGAGATCTGCAGGGCCTGACAGGTCTTGCCCAGGTTCCAGTCGTAGGATTCCAGCGCGAACAGGATATGGTCGCGCTCGGCCTCCGCCAGTGTCTTTACCGACCGTTCCATTGAGGGCCGATACCGGTCGCCGTCGAGAGCCGCTGCGATCTCCTCTCCGGACAGTACCGTCGACTTGGTCATCAGGGCGGCACGGGTCAGGCTGTTCTCCAGTTCACGCACATTGCCCGGCCAATCGCGCTTCATCAGCTCGCCGATCGCCCCCTCCGACAAGGTCTTGGGTCGCAGGGCGGTGCGGGCGGCTATCTTTTCGAGCAGAAATCGGGCCAGCTCGGGAATGTCGGAACGCCGGTCCCGCAAGGGAGGCATATGGATGGTGACGACCTTGAGCCGGAAGTAGAGGTCCTCGCGGAACGTCCCCTCGGCGACCATGGAGTGCAGGTCGCGGTTCGTTGCCGCGATGACCCTGGCGTTCGACTGGATGGGGGTCACGCCACCCACCCGTACAAACTGCCCCTCCTGCAGGAAACGGAGCAGGCGGCTCTGCAGGTGCAGCGGCAGTTCGCCGATCTCGTCGAAAAAAACCGTCCCGTCGCCGGTGAGCTCGATACGTCCGGGGCGGGTGCGGTCGGCCCCGGTAAACGCCCCCTTTTCGTAGCCGAACAGCTCGCTCTCCACGAGCGACGGCGCCAGGGTAGAGCAGTCCATGACGGTAAACGGTTTATTGCTCCATGGGCTGTTGCGGTGAATCGCCCGGGCAACCAGGTCTTTCCCGGTGCCGCTCTCCCCTTGCACCAGTACCGTCGCCCGTGACCCGGATGCCAGCGCTATCGTCTTGAACACCTCCCTCATTGCCTTGCTCTTGCCGACCAGGTGCAGCGTGTCCAGTTCCGGCAACAACTGGTTCGGCAGATCATCGGCAACCGTCGCTGGAGCGGCCGCCCGCACCGCATGCAGCCGTTTGAGAACGCTGTCCATCTCGTCGATGTCTATCGGCTTGTGCAGGTAGTCGAAGGCACCCGACTTGATCGCCCGGATGGTGCTCTCCATGTCCTGGTGGGCGGTGATCATGATCACCTCGGCATCGGGAACCCGGGAGCGGAGCTCCTTGAGGACATCCAACCCGTCGATGTCGGGCAGCCTGATATCGAGAACCACCAGGTCGGGTCGGACCTTCCTGGCCAGCGCAATCCCTCTCTTCCCGTTCGGGGCGGTATGGACTTTCCACGACCGCAGCTGGAAAAAGACCTCCATGGACTGGAGGATTGAGGGCTGATCGTCAATAACGAGAACCGAAGCTGTCATGACCATTACTCCAGGGGCAAGCGCAGGCAGACACGAAGGCCATGCGGTTGCCGGATGCCGACGTCGACCGCACCGCCGTGCGCCTCGACGATTCGTTTCACGTTGTCCAGCCCCAGACCGATGCGCCGGTTGCGCTTCTCGTCGAAGTAGTACGGCAACAGCTCCCGGGGAATGCCGGGGCCGTTGTCGGCCACGCATATCCGTGCCCAGCTGCGCCCCTGTGACTTCACCCGACCCGAGGAGACATAGATGCGCCCTCCCCGCGCCACGGCTTCGATGGCGTTGAAAAGGAGATTCACCAGCGTCTGCTCGATCCGGTGCGGATCGATCTTCAACCGGTCCAGCTGCGGACTCAGCCGTAGCGAGGCGCTTACCTCCTTGTGGGCCATGCGCGACCGGAGCGCGTCCACGCAGTCCTGCATGAACGGCCGCAGGAGCACGATTTCCCGGTTCAGGCGGAACGGTCGGGCGAGATCCATCATCTCCAGGACCGACCGCTCGATGCTCTCCACCTCTTTGCGGGAGATCTCCAGGAGGCGATGATGGGTGGCGTTGTCCTTCAGTTCCGCCGCCAGCATCTGCACGTTCATCTTTATGGCCGTCAACGGATTGCGGATGTCGTGCGCCAGGGAGGCCGCCTGCTGGGCCAGGGCATTGAGCATCTCCGCCTCCCTCGTCTTCTGCTCCAGCTCCCTGCGCTCGCTGATGTCCCTGCAGATCCCCAGGCTTGCCGGCTTCCCCTCGTAGAAGGAAATCTTGGCCAGCGTCTCGGTCGGCAGCTTCCTGCCATCCGGCTGCAGGCGGAAATACTCCACAAGGCTGGACGCCTGGCTGGTACGGGACTGTTCGTACGAACGCTCCACATCCGCTCTCGATTCCGGGGCAACGAGTTCGAGAAAGGGGCGCCCCACGATCCCCTTCATGGTGCGGCCGTGCATGGCGCAGAAGGCGTTGTTCGCGAACAGTATGATCCCGTCATGGAGGACGTAGTAGCCGTCGCGGATATCCTCCACAAGGGCCTTGTACTTGGCCTCGGATTCCGACAGCTCCCGCGTCCTCTTTGCGACCTCGTTCTCCAGCACGACCGTCTGCTGCCGCATGTATTCTTCATGGAGCCCCTGGAAGAAATCGCTGAACGTTCCGACCGTCTGCGCGATGCAACTGCCCAACCGGGCGATGGCCTCGTCACGCTCTTCGTCCCGCGCGTTTCTGATGATGAACGGCATGACCACCTGCTGATACAGCATGAAGGCCTTTTGCACATCAGACAGCTTGAACCCCTGAGAGAGCCTCCTTCGCGCAATAAGCGTTATGAAGGCGTCGAGGTCGTCCCAGGCTCCCCCCTCAAGGACCAGGCGATACGCCACTGCCCCCTGATTCACCAGCGGACGGAGCTCCGCTTCCGGTTCACGACTGTAGGGACTCGTACGGTCAGTAAGCAGCCTGCGGACCCACTCGTCGACGACCTCGTCGTGGTGCTCGCCAAGGGCCTTGAAAACATCCATCACTACCTCCGGCTGCCAGCCCCTCTACGCAATTTCCTGTGACATCTCTTTGCGTTGGGAGGGACTGTGAAAGTAACTTTCCATGAATCTCGGCATTAATTAACCGGATAGTTGCCGCTTGCCCCACATAACGATGTTTTTGAAAAATTCGATCTCCCACAAACGATACCATTGAAAGTTTCTTTCCACAACCCCATAAAAAACCAGAAAATAAACCACTGTTTTTCTGGCATGCCGTTTGCTGATAACCACACACACCAGCAAAAAAGGGAAAGCTGATCATGAAGCAGCTTCCGCCACATCAATACCTGAAGGAGGATAACAGATGATAGAAAATAGTTTTAATTTTTGGCCGGAAGATTTCGCCAAGCGATACCGCGATGCGGGCTACTGGCAAGACCAGACGATCAGCGAACTGCTCGCAGCGCGTTTCGAACGTTTCGCGGACAGAACCGCGCTCATCTCCGAAGACGGGGCACGCTATTCCTATGCCGATCTGGACCGCCTATCCACGCGCCTGGCGCTGCACTTCAACCGGCTGGGGCTTAGGCCGTACGATCGGGTCATACACCAGATCACTAACGGCCCCGTATGCGTCCTGACGTTCCTCGGGCTGCTCAAGGCAGGCGCCGTACCGGTCATGGCACTGCCGCCGCACCGGAAAGCCGAGATCGTTCACTTTGCCAAGCTGTCCGGAGCACGCGGCTACGCCATAGCGAGTCAGGTACGGGAGTACGATTTCCAGGAGCTTGCCGGCACGGTGCAGGAACAGTCTCCTGATTTGAAATTGGTGCTGGTGACAGGGGGGACTCCCCGCCCCGGTTACCAGTCAATCGATGTCATGCTGCGCGACCCGATCGAGGAACGGGTAGACGCCGGGATACTCCCGCGGCCCGACCCCGATCTCCCGGCCGTTCTCCTGCTGTCGGGAGGGACCACCGGGATTCCGAAACTCATACCGAGGACCCACAACGACTACGCGTACAACGTTCTCCGCTGTGCCGAAGTCTGCGGGCTTGACGAGGCGACCTCCATGCTCGTCGCCATTCCGCAGGCGCACAATTTCGCGCTTGCCTGCCCGGGGCTCTTGGGCGTTCTTTCCACCGGCGGTTGCGAACTCCTGTCGGCAAATACGACCACTGAGCACCTCATGGGGTTGATCGAGCGGCACCGGTTGACCCATTTCGTTGCAGTGCCGACCATGATTCTCGCCCTCCTCAACCACCCGGACCGACAGAGATACGATCTCTCTTCCCTGCGGATGATCCTCACCGGCGGCTCTAAGCTCAATCCGGAAGTGGCCCTGCGCCTGCGCCCCGAACTGAGCTGCGAAGTCCAGCAGGTGCTGGGAATGGCGGAAGGCCCTCTCTACTGGACACGCCTGGACGACCCGGACGACGTACGGCTCCACACCCAGGGGCGGCCCCAGTCCCCCGGCGACGAATTCCGGATCGTTGACCCCGTAACCAACCTGGATGTGGCGCCCGGCGAGAGGGGAGAGCTCTGGTGCCGGGGACCACACACCATCCGGGGCTACTACCGCGCCGACGAATATAACGCCAATGCCTTCAGCCCCGACGGGTTCTACAAGTCCGGCGACCTGGTCCGGCTGCACCCGAGCGGCAATGTCGTTGTGGAGGGACGGAGCAAGGACTGCATCAATCGCGGCGGGGAAAAGATCAGCGCCGAAGAGGTCGAGAATCACATCATTGCCCACCCGGCGGTGCTCAACTGCGGAGTGGTGGCCATGCCGGACCCTCTCATGGGAGAGAAGAGCTGTGCCTATGTCGTCCTTATGCCCAGGTCATCATTGACCCTCGATGGTTTGTGCGAATTTCTGACCACGGAAAGAAAGATTGCCCGGTTCAAGCTCCCCGAGCGGTTGGAGGTCGTCGAGACCCTGGCCCTCACCAACGTAGGCAAGATAAACAAAAAGGCCTTACGCGAAGACATCGCGGCAAAGATTGCCCTGCAAGACAAGGGGGCGACGTCACACGCCAGACCCGATTCCCGCTGCTCACCCTGCCATTCGTGAGTTATTTCGGCCCAACCACAAACAAGAAGGAGGCGTATCATGAAAACGTTGCAAGCATGCATCATGTTGACCGTTGCCGCCATCATGCTCGGAACCGGCTCAGCCTTTGCCGCATCCGACGTCGTCGTCCTCAAACTGGCCCACTTCTGGCCGAGCAATTCCCATTTCAACAAGGATATCGTCGAGCCGTGGTGCGACAAGATCAGCAAGGAATCGGGCGGCAGGCTGAAGTGCCAGATCTACCCGTCCATGCAACTTGGCGGTACGCCGCAGCAGCTCTTCACCCAGGTGCGTGACGGGGTGGCCGACCTTGCCTGGACCCTGCCCAGCTACCAGGCAGGACTTTTCACCAAGTCCGAAGTCTTTGAACTGCCATTCATGGTGAAGCATCCGGAAACTGCCAGCCAGGCCATGTGGGACTACATCCAGAAGCATGCGCTGGACGAGTATAAAGGGGTCAAACTGATCGCGACCCATACCCATGACGGCGCGCATCTGCACTTCGGCAAGAAGCAGATCAAGACCCTGGAAGACCTGAAAGGCCTGAAGGTTCGTGCCACCAGCCGCATTGATTCCAAGACGCTGGCTGCGCTCGGCGCGATCCCGGTGCAGATGCCGATGCCCGCGGTGCCCGAGGCAATTTCAAAAGGTGTGGTGGATGGCACGTCCCTGCCGTGGGAGATATCGACGGCATACAAGATCCAGGAAATCTGCAAAACCCACACTGAAACCCCGCCGAGCCAGGCAAAGCGCGCCAATGCAATATTTGTCCTGGCCATGAATCAGGCCAAATATAACAAACTCCCGCCCGACCTGAAGAAGGTCATCGACCAGAACAGCGGGCGTGAAACATCCAGGTGGGTGGGAATGGTCTGGGACAGAGGCACGGCGCCGGCACGTAAGATGGCTGCCGATCGCCATAACACGATGAACGTCCTGAATGATGCCGAATACCAACGCTGGGTGAAGGCGACCGAATCGGTCAACAACGAGTGGATAAAGGAAGTCAATGCCAAAGGGGGAAATGGCAAGACGCTCCTGAGCGAGGCCAGAGCCCTGCTGAAAAAGTACAATGATTGACGTTACTCCGTATGGGCAGCGGTTACGACCGCTGCCCGTATACTCACCGAAACTCGATCTCTCCGTCCCCCCCCCGTTCCGGTTAATCCTAGAAAAAGCCGCTGTCCACGAAAAGCACGAAAAACACGAACTAAATCAGCGAAATGAAACATTATATTGATCCGGTGCTAAACATACCAACGTAGGGGCGGGTCTTGTGCCCGCCCAGTCAGGGCACCCACAAGGGGTGCCCCTACGTGGGGTTTACATGTTTATTCGCCGGAGCAATAGTACAACCTGTTCGGTGAATTACTGATCTGCTGCAATGCTTTATTTTTCGTGTTTTTCGTGTCGTTCGTGGACCTAAAAGCCGTTTATAGGTTAATTACCGTATGGTATATTCCAGCAGGAGTAAGGCGGCAATAGGCGCCCACGCGTCGGGAGACGAACGGATATGTACGGCCATTTGAATAACATCGAAGAGATCCTATGCCTCGAACCGCGGGGGGTGATGAGCTTTGTCGGGGGGGGAGGCAAGACGAGCCTGATGTTCCATCTGGCCCGGCAGCTTGCCCTGGCCGGCATGCGGGTCCTGACCACCACCACGACCAGGATCTTCGTCCCCACAACTGAGCAGTCGGCAACAGTCCTCGTCGCCAATGCCCCGGAAGAAATCCTGCGGCAGTCAGAAGCGTGCCATCGCGAAACCCGGCACATCACCGCGGCCGCAGAGCTGATGGCCGATACCGGCAAACTCAAGGGGTTCGCGCCGGAGGCGATACGGACCTTCGCCGCGTCGGGACGTTTCGACTGGATCCTCGTGGAGGCCGACGGCTCGGCCAGGCGCCCGCTCAAGGCGCCGGCAGCACATGAACCGGTCATCCCTCCCGACACGACCATCCTCATCGCTTTGGCCGGTCTGGAGGTCATCGGCAGCCCGCTGACCGGGGAACTGGTCTTCCGGCTAGAGCTCGCCGGGAAGCTGATGGGGCTGTCTGCAGGGGAAACCATCACCGAGTCCGCCCTGGCGCGCCTCCTCGCCCATCCTGCCGGTGCCTTCAAGGGCGCCCCGCCCGAGGCCAGGCGGTTCATCTTTCTCAACAAGGCCGACACCCCCCTCCGCAGAGAGGCGGCCGCCAGGGTCGCCGCCGAGCTTCGCCGGCATGCCCCGCCCGTGGCAGAGGCAGTGATCGTCGGCCAGACCCTGGACGGGATACGTATCCATGGCCTGTATCAGTTAGGCCGCCAAGAAGTTACCCCCCTTTGAGAAAGGGGGGCATGGGGGGATTTCCCTGCAACTCTCAAATCCCCCTCAATCCCCCTTTCTTAAAGGGGGACTTTACGCTTGGTGGTGATCGGGATTGTATTCAGGGAGACCGCAATGAGTAAAGTTCGCAGAGTTACCGGCATCGTCCTGGCAGCGGGCAAGGGCTCCCGCATGGGTAAGACGAAGCAACTGCTCCCCTTCCGCGGGAAGAGTGTGCTGGAATGCGTGGTCGACAACGCCCTGGCATCGGCACTGCACCGGGTCATCGTGGTGCTCGGCCATGAGGCCAATGTACTGGCATCGTTACTGAAGGACAGGGATGTCACTGTTGTCATCAACCCGGATTTCGAGTCGGGGCAGAGTTCCTCTCTCAAGGCCGGCCTTCAGGCGCTGACCGAGGAGAGCGAGGCAGCACTGTTCCTCCTCGGGGACCAGCCGCTTGTCACCCCTGAAACCATCAACCTCATCCTGGCCGCCTACGCAACGGCCCCCTCCCCCATCGTCATGCCCGTATTCGAAGGGAGGCGCGGCAACCCGGTACTGTTCGCCAGGGAAACCTTTCCCGCCATCCTCAACCTCAGCGGGGATTGCGGCGCCCGGGGGATTTTCGAGCAGTACACGGGGCGTATTGTCACGGTGCCGGTGGAGAGTCCCGCCATCCTGGCGGACATCGACACGGAGGAGGATTACCAAAGGCTCTTGCAGGATTCATAGAGGCGCCCCGTGGCAGCCGAAGGTGGAGCCCTTTAGCACTTCGGCAGTTACCCCCCCTCCCCACACTCGTGAACTCGGGTGGAGTTTCGGGGACAGTGGAGTTTCGGGAGTTTCGGGGACAGGAGTTTCGGGGACAGTATATTTAATTGACACTCGTTTCAGTTTTGGAGTTTCGGGGACAGGGAGTTTCGGGGACAGGGGAGTTTCGGGGACAGTATATTTAATTGACACTCGTTTCAGTTTTGATATGCTCTGTCCATG
>CAYSMK010000021.1:0-89462 GCA_964432205.1 uncultured Geobacter sp.
GGACGGCCCGGTCTTTACCGCCAGGCAGGTCAGGGAGATGCCCCAGGAGTTCTGATCCGCACGCTCCATCCGCCACATACCTTTACTGCACTGGGTGTGGTAAAGGTCGACAATTATGATAAAATTTTCGGCATGAGCGGCACGGAAAGGAGCCAGCCATGCCAACGGTCGTCATCGTCTATCACAGCACTTACGGGCACACTGAGGTACAGGCGAAAGCGGTCCTGCAGGGGGTGCAACGGGTCGACAAGGTTTCTCACCTGCTCCTACCGGTCGCAGAGGTGGAAAAGCACTGGGATGATCTTAATAGTGCGGATGCGATAATATTTGGCTGTCCAACCTACATGGGGAGCGCGTCGGCCGAATTCAAGCGTTTCATGGAGGCAAGCTCCAAGCTGTGGGCCGAGCAGAAGTGGAAGGATAAGCTCGCTGCAGGCTTTACCAATTCGGGAAGTCAAAGTGGCGACAAGTTGAATACCTTGCTGCAGCTGGCGATTTTCGCCGCCCAGCATGGCATGCTCTGGGTGAGTCTCGGAATCTTGCCCGGCAACAACTCCTCAACCGGAAGCCCTGCAGACCTGAATCGCATCGGCTCCTATCTGGGGGCCATGGCCCAGTCCAATATCGACCTGGGAAGCGATGCCGCGCCGCCGAGAAGTGACCGGGAGACGGCATCGGTCCTGGGACGGAGGGTGGCGGAGACTGCTCTCAAGATGGCCTGCTGAACTCAGCCGCGCCACTCACGTAAGTCCCCAGTCTGCTGTATCACAGTCAAGGATAGACGAAATAGTCTGCGTCTGACCTTTCCAGCCGCTCAATAATCCCCTCGGTTACCGGGATGATGACCTTCGCTGAAATTCCTGCCGCCTGTGCCAATGGTTCGGCCACGGCACGCCGCATGGCGTGACCAACGCCAGTGACGACCACCATGATTTTTCCGGGATTGCGAATCAGGTAGTCCTGTATGAGCCGTGCCATGGTGTTGTTGCGGAGAGCCTGGGCTTCGCTGAATGTCTTGAAGGCGGTTTCCGGCAGGGGGTGGTCGGCGAAGGCGTCTCTGAGGAATGAGCGGTATGAGTCGGATTGCGTGACATTTACACCATGGGGGATTCTTGCCCTGTCGGCCGGAGCAAGAGACTGCACACCGCCGCGGGCCACTTTTCTGACCAACTCTTCCGGTGCGTTGAGGCCGATAAGGGGGATGCCGTTGTTCCGGGCAAACAACAGGATGGTGTCGTACTCGGTCCAATCGATGGTCCAACTCGCTCGGTAACGCTCGCCGAATTCCTGAAGTCCCATGGCCCCTTTGACCCACTGATCCAGGACCTGCTGGCTCTCCAGATCGAACATCTCAAGGCCGATGGCCAGGGGGATGCCTCGTTTGTGGAGACTGGTCATGATGTCCAGTTGCAACCGGTGGTGGGACTGCTGGTCGTGGAACTCGCCGACAAAGATCACCCGGGCCTGCTGCAGGTCGGCAATCATCCGGGTAAAGGCCGCCGGGTCGTTCCGTGCGACCCAGTTGGCTCGACTGCCCGCACACCCCGCCATCGAGTCTGACAGCACAATCAGGGTGAAAAGAATACACATGTTTCTGGCGATCAGGTTCAGGGCGAGCTCCGCGGCGGAATACGAAATTGACGTATCTGCAGTGCGACGCATGGTAACACGGGTTAGAGCGGAATGGAATGTCGGACGGTACCAGTTGCGGAGAATGAACGGAAAGCGCCGGAAACCGATAAGTTAAAGAAATTTCATGGCTTGAAAAAACTTGACACCCCTGGTCGGCTGTGGTACCTATCGACCGTTTTGAAGCCAGGGGGGCCGCGGTCCTCCCATTTATTGTATGCAGTATACAATTTATGTATACAAGATATCTATCTGACCGGCAAGGGGTGGTACGGTGATCAATCTCGATTTAGCCTTTGTCATCCAGTTGATCAACTTCCTGATCCTGGTGCTCATTCTTAACGTATTTCTGTTCAAGCCGATCCGCAAGGTGCTTGCCGACCGCAGTGGCGAACTGGCTGCGGCCAAGTCCAGGGCCGAAGCTGTGGACAAGGATGTCCAGGACAAGATGGCGGAGTACGAGTCCAAGCTGCGGGCCGTGAAGGGAGAGGCCGGCAGTGAGCGGGCCACTCTGATCAAGGAGGCCCAGGCCGAGGAAGCGGCCGTGCTGGAGAAGGCGCGGAAAGAGGCTGCCGATTCGCTGGCTGCCATCAAGGAGCGGGTTGCACGGGAAGCCGCTGATGCCAAGCTTCTTCTGCAGGAGCAGGCCCGCACCCTGTCGCTGGAAATTTGTGAGAAGGTTCTCGGGAGGAGTTTGTAATATGCGGCGGATTTCGTCGGTGCGGATTAGTCCTGCTGTTGTGAAGACAGCTGCCACGCTCCTCTTTCTCGGGTTCGCCGTAGTTGCCTCTGCATCCGAAGGGGGGGGCGGCGCCCATGGCGGCGGTCACGGTGGTGCGCAGATGAAGGATTTCATGTGGCGTTGCATCGATTTTGCGGCGCTCGTCCTGATCCTGGTCTGGGCCATCAAGAAGGCCGACATGAAGAAGTCGCTGGCCGACCGCCGGTCCGGCATCGAAAAGGCCCTGAAGGAGGCCGAAGAGGCCAAGGCCGCGGCCGAGCGGAAGTTTGCCGAGTACAATACCAAGCTGGCCCAGGCCAATAGGGATATAGAGGAACTGCAGGCGAACATCCGTCGTGAAGGGGTTGCCGAGAAGGAGCGGATCATTGCCGAGGCAAAGGCCGGCGCTGCGAAGATCAGTGAGCAGGCCCGCGCCGCAGCCGATCAGGAGGTCCTGAAGGCGAGGGCCGAGCTCCGCAGGGAAGCTGCCCACCTGGCCGTGCAACTGGCAGAGGGGACGCTGAAGGAAAAGATCGAGAAGAACGACCAGGATCGCCTGGTTGGTGAATATCTTACCAAGGTGGTAAATCTAAAGTGAGTGCAAGCGCGATAGCAAGACGGTATGCCAAGGCCCTCGTGCAGCTCGGTGCGGAAGAGGGAGCAGTGGAGCGGTTTCACAGCGAACTGACCACTGTCGAGTCCCTGTTCGCTTCCAATCCGGCCCTCGGTGCCCTGTTTGCCAACCCGGCCTATGGTATCGAGGCAAAGCGTGAAATCCTCAAGGACGTGAACGCCAGGCTGGCTGCTTCCACGACCATCGGGAATTTTCTGCTCCTGCTCTTGGAGCGCGGCAGGATTGCCGCACTTCCCCAGATAGTGGCCAGTTTCAGCGCCCTGGCCGACGAGCTTTCCGGTGTGGTCCGGCCGGTTGTGACGACGGCCCAGCCGCTGGAAGACGGTCAGGTGGCGGACATCAAGGCTGCCCTTGAGAAAAACACCGGCAAGAAGGTGGCGCTCACGGTGAATGTCGATCCGACCCTTATCGGCGGTATCGTCACCAAGATCGGCAATACGGTGTTCGATGGCAGTGTGAAAACCCAGTTAACTCGGATTGAAGATACATTACAGAAGGGGTGAGACGAACCAATGGAAATCAGAGCCGAAGAAATCAGCGAAATAATCCGCAAGCAGATCAAGGAGTACGGCAAGGAAGTCGAAGTTGCCGAGACCGGCACGATTATCTCGATCGGTGACGGGATCGCCCGCATCCACGGTCTGGACAAGGCCATGGCCGGCGAGCTGCTGGAGTTTCCCGGCGGTGTTTCCGGGATGTGCCTCAACCTGGAAGAGGATAACGTCGGTGCCGCCATCCTCGGTGACTTCGAGGCCATCAAGGAAGGCGACACGGTCAAGCGGACCGGCCGCATCGTCGAGGTGCCGGTGGGCGACGCCCTTATCGGCCGCGTCGTCGACGCCATAGGTCAGCCGATCGACGGCAAGGGACCGATTGCCAGCAGCGATTTCCGCAAGGTGGAAGTAAAGGCCCCGGGTATCGTTCAGCGTAAGTCGGTGCATCAGCCGATGCAGACCGGTCTCAAGGCTATCGACTCCATGGTGCCGATCGGGCGCGGTCAGCGGGAACTGATCATCGGCGACCGTCAGACCGGCAAGACCGCCGTTGCCATGGACACCATCATCAATCAGAAGGGTGGCGACGTCGTCTGCATCTATGTCGCCATCGGGCAGAAGCGTTCCACGGTTGCCCAGGTCGTGAGCAAGCTGCAGGAACACGGCGCCATGGATTACACCATCGTCGTTGCCGCGACTGCGTCGGAGCCGGCACCGCTCCAGTTTATCGCCCCCTACACCGGCGTTACCATGGGCGAGTACTTCCGCGACAATGCCAAGCATGCCCTGATCATCTACGACGACCTCTCCAAGCAGGCCGTTGCCTATCGCCAGCTTTCGCTCCTCCTTCGCCGTCCGCCGGGGCGCGAGGCGTATCCGGGCGACGTCTTCTATCTCCACAGTCGTCTGCTCGAGCGTGCCTGCAAACTGTCCGACGATTGCGGCGCCGGTTCCCTGACCGCTCTGCCGATCATCGAAACCCAGGCCGGTGACGTTTCCGCCTATATTCCGACCAACGTCATCTCCATCACCGACGGCCAGATCTTCCTGGAGTCCGACCTGTTCTACTCGGGTGTCCGTCCGGCCATCAACGTCGGCATCTCCGTTTCCCGCGTCGGCGGTTCTGCCCAGGTAAAGGCAATGAAGCAGGTTGCCGGTACGCTGCGTCTGAACCTGGCCCAGTATCGTGAGATGGCTGCGTTTGCCCAGTTCGGTTCCGACCTGGACAAGGCGACCCAGATGCAGCTGGCACGTGGCGAGCGTCTCGTCGAGATCCTCAAGCAGGCCCAGTACCAGCCGCTGCCGGTCGAGAAGCAGGTGCTCATCGTCTTCGCCGCCAACAACGGCTACCTGGACGAGTACCCGGTATCGTCGCTCAAGCGCTACGAGCAGGAGCTCAACTCCTTCTTCGATTCCCGCAAGTCCGATGTTGTCGCCGAACTCCGCGACAGGAAGGCGATCGACGACGATCTGAAGGCGAAGCTGGTTGCCGGCCTCAATGAGTTCAAGAAGGAATTTACTGCCTAATAAGGACGGTCAGCCGTTATGCCAACCCTGAAGAGTATTAAAAAGCGGATCGGATCGGTCAAGAATACCCGCCAGATCACCAAGGCGATGAAGATGGTCTCGGCGGCCAAGCTCCGCCGGGCACAGGAGAACGTCGTCGCTGCCCGTCCCTATGCCGGCAAGCTGGCCGAGGTGCTCGGACGTCTGGCACAGAATGTGGGTACGGACGTCAGTCCTCTCCTCCAGGAGCGTCCCAAGGAGAGACTGCTGCTTATCGTCGTCACCTCCGACCGCGGTCTCTGCGGCGGTTTCAACGCCAATATCTGCAAGGCTGCCGATCGTTTTCTCAAGGAGCATGCCAGGGAGTACAAAGAGCTCTCCGTCATGACCATCGGCCGCAAGGGGTACGATTTCCTCAAGAACCGGCACAAGGTTGTGAAAAACCACACCAACATCCAATCGAACCTCAACTACCAGACGGCGGCGCTCATCGCCCAGGAGGTCATTGAGTCGTTCGTTGCCGATGAATATGACGAGGTCCATCTCCTGTTCAACGCCTTCAGGAGTGTCATGTCGCAGGACATCACCCTGGACAAGCTCCTGCCGATCACGTCGCCGGCCGGTGCGGAAGAGACGGTGCCGCCACAGTACATCTACGAGCCGTCGCAGGGAGAATTGCTGGCTGAACTGCTCCCCAAGCATATCGAGGTGCAGGTCTTCCGGGCACTTCTCGAGTCGGTGGCCGCCGAGCATGGTGCCCGTATGACCGCCATGGACAGTGCTTCCAAGAACGCCAACGAGATGATCAGCAAGCTGACGCTCCAGTACAACCGGGCACGTCAGGCTGCCATCACCAAGGAGTTGATGGAGATCATCTCCGGCGCCGAGTCGATCAAAGGATAAAACAGCGGATTTCGTATCCACATTATAGAGCCCCCGCCAGGGTGCAGGAGGAAGGAAACACCATGAGTCAGAACTTTGGGAAAATTTCACAGGTTATCGGCGCTGTTGTCGACGTCGAGTTCGAGCCGGGGAAGCTTCCGCCGATATTTAACGCACTCCGGGTTACCAACCCGGCTATCGATGACAAGGAATGGAACCTGGTCCTCGAAGTTGCCCAGCACCTGGGGGAGAATGCGGTTCGTACCATCGCCATGGACTCCACCGACGGTCTGGTCCGCGGTCAGCAGGCACTGGACACCGGCAAGCAGATCGTTGTGCCGGTTGGCCGCAAGACTCTCGGTCGAATCCTGAACGTAATTGGCGAACCCGTTGACGAGAGGGGCCCGGTTGGCCACGAGAAGGAATACGAGATTCACCGTCCGGCTCCTTCGTTCCAGGACCAGTCCACCAAGGTCGAGTCATTCACCACCGGCATCAAGGTCGTTGACCTGCTGGCACCGTATGCCCGGGGCGGCAAGATCGGCCTCTTCGGCGGCGCCGGCGTTGGCAAGACCGTTCTCATCATGGAGCTGATCAACAACATCGCCAAGCAGCACGGCGGCTTCTCCGTCTTCGCCGGTGTCGGTGAGCGTACCCGTGAAGGTAACGATCTCTGGGTCGAGATGAGTGAGTCCGGAGTTCTCGAGAAGACCGCTCTGGTCTACGGCCAGATGAACGAGCCGCCGGGAGCCCGTGCCCGCGTTGCCCTTTCCGCCCTCTCCGTTGCCGAGTATTTCCGCGACGAGGAAGGCCAGAACGTGCTCCTCTTCATCGACAACATCTTCCGTTTCACCCAGGCAGGCTCCGAGGTTTCGGCGCTTCTCGGCCGTATCCCTTCGGCCGTCGGTTACCAGCCGACCCTGGCCACCGAGATGGGCGAGCTCCAGGAGCGGATCACCTCCACCAACAAGGGGTCCATCACCTCGGTCCAGGCGATCTACGTTCCGGCCGACGACTTGACCGACCCGGCGCCGGCCACCGCCTTCGCCCACCTGGACGCCACCACGGTTCTTTCCCGGCAGATCGCCGAGCTCGGGATCTACCCGGCCGTTGACCCCCTCGACTCCACCTCCCGGATCCTCGATCCCCAGGTCGTCGGCGAGGAGCACTACGCCGTTGCCCGTTCCGTCCAGTACGTGCTCCAGCGCTACAAGGACCTTCAGGACATCATCGCCATTCTCGGTATGGACGAATTGTCCGAGGAGGACAAACTGGTCGTTGCCCGTGCCCGGAAGATCCAGCGTTTCCTCTCCCAGCCGTTCCACGTTGCCGAAGCCTTTACCGGTACCCCCGGCGTCTACGTCGAGCTGAAGGATACCATCAAAGGGTTCCAGGAGATCGTTGCCGGCAAGTACGACGACCTGCCGGAGCAGGCCTTCTACATGGTCGGTACCATCGACGAGGCGATCGAAAAGGCCAAGAAGCTGGCGGCATAAAAATGCAGGCACGAGGCTCTAGGCACGAGGCTCTAGGAACCCTAGTGCCCAGCGCCTAGAGCCGAGAGCCTAGAGGTTTATTGATATGGCAGAAAAACTGAAGCTCGAACTGGTTACCCCCTACAAGAAAGTCCTCTCGGCTGAGGTGGACGAAGTCACGGCCAATGGCTCGCTCGGCGAGTTCGGTGTTCTGCCCGGCCATGCCGCGATGCTCACCGCCCTGAAGATCGGCGAGCTGACCTATAAGCAGGGTGCCACCGTATCCCATCTGGCGGTGAACTGGGGCTACTTTGAGGTGGAGGACGACACCGTGACGGTTCTGGTGCAGACTGCGGAGCCTGCCGATGAGATCGATCTGGAGCGGGCCCAGGCAGCACTGGGACGCGCGGAGGAAGCTCTCAAAAAGCTCACTCCCGAGGACAAGAACTTTGTTGTCTACGAGGCGGCACTGGAGCGGGCACTTATCCGGATGCAGGTTGCCGGCAAGACAGCCCGCAAGTAAGCGACACAATATATGATTGAAAAAGAGCGGCCAGGCCGCTCTTTTTTTATGTCCGTTGCCAGCAATATCGCTGGAGAGATAGAGGAGCTCATGGCATAACAATGCCAATACGATCATGTTGAAAGGAGTGGCCGCATGGACACGACCTTGCCTGTTATTGCCGTAACCATGGGAGACCCTAGTGGGATCGGTCCCGAGATCATTGCCCGCGCCGTTTCCCTGCCTGGCGTATCGCACCTGTGCCGACCGCTGGTCCTTGGCGATGCGGGTGCCATGGCGCGCGCTATCGCCGTTACCGGAACTAGTCTTTCCCTGAAACCGGTCTCGGCCGATGCCTTGCCGGAGCATTTCCCCGTCGACACCCTGCACGTGCTGCCGCTGTCGCACCTCTCCCCCGCCGAAATGTCATTCGGCACGCCGACCCTTGCCGGCGGACGGGCAGTTTACAGCTACATCACCGAGGCGGTCAGGCTCTGCCAGTCGGGCATTGCCGCTGCCATGGCCACGGCACCGATCAGCAAGGAGGTCCTTAACCGCGCCGGTTACCGTTACCCCGGACATACCGAGCTCCTGGCCGAACTGACCGGCACGCGGGATGTGGTGATGATGCTGGCCGGTGAGCGGTTGCGCGTGTCGCTGGTCACGATCCATGAGGCGCTACGCGATGTCCCCGAACTGCTGACCATCGAGCGGGTTTTGGCCACGATCAGGATTACCCGCGACGACCTTGCCAGATACTACAAGCCGGACCCCAGATTGGCCGTGCTGGCCCTCAACCCACACTGTGGTGAAGGTGGACTGTTCGGTGACGAGGAGGCCCGGATCATCGCCCCGGCTGTGGCTGCCGCCAGGCAGGAGGGGATCGATGCGGTGGGACCGCTCTCCGCTGACACGCTCTTTCACTTTGCCGTTCGCGGCGACTATGACGGAGTGGTCTGCATGTACCACGACCAGGGGCTGATCCCCCTCAAACTGCTGCATTTCGACGACGGGGTGAATGTCACCCTGGGGCTTCCGATCATCCGCACATCAGTCGATCACGGGACGGCCTACGACCTTGCCGGGACAGGCCGGGCATCTGCGGAGAGCATGAAGGCCGCGATTGTCATGGCCGCCGGTATGGCAGCTGTGAAACAGGGACCGAGGACCCAAGCGGGCCTAAAGGACCGGGGAACTGGAAAACCATGAAAAAGGCAGTTGTCGCGATTGCAGTCCTCATTGTTCTGTACATCAGCTATGTCGTGCTATCCCTCGCCCTTCTGCCGCCGGTGGCCGACCTGGCGAATCGCAAGGCCAATGTGTCCATCCAGGTCAAGGACTGGCAGGGCGCGTACCATCCCTTTACGGTTGGCCCCAAGAACCGCTACTGGACACCGTCTGCAAGCATTCCACCGGAGATGAAATGGAGTGTCATCCTGGCCGAGGATGCCAATTTCTATAAACACGAAGGGATTGATGTCAAGGCGATCAAAAACGCGATCAAGCACGATCTGGAAAAGAAGTCGTTCGCCAAGGGTGCTTCCACCATTACCCAGCAGGTGGCAAAGAACCTGTACCTGTCCCGGGAAAAGACCATTACCAGGAAGCTGAAGGAAGTGTACCTGGCACTCAGGATGGAGCAGGAACTGACCAAGGGGCGGATCGTCGAGCTCTATCTGAACGTGGTGGAACTGGGTCCCTCAGTCTATGGCATCGGCCATGGCGCCCGCTACTACTTCGGGAAGCATCCGTCGGCCTTGACGCCAAGGGAATGTACCTTTCTGGCGGCCATGCTTCCCGGCCCGCGGGTTGCGTACAACCCATACCGGAACATGGCCAAGGTACTGCGCCGGTCGGACATGATTCTGAAACTGCTCAGGGCCAAAGGGGTGCTGAGTGAAGGGGAGTACCGGATTGCATTAGGAGAGGCGCCCAATATTGCCGGTCTGCAGCGGAAGGTGGAGGAGAGCATCAAGCGCGAGGAGAGCTTCAAGCCACTCAGCAGTGCATCGCTGCCCGTCCCTGAACAGCCTCCCGCAACGGAAAAGGAGAACAAGGAGCCGACCGGGCAACCGGAAGCCGAGCCACCGAAAGGCGAAACTGACAGTGCACCGGCGGAAGGCACGCAAGGTCAGTAAGAAAATTTCATTGGTCGAAACGAGAAAAGGAGGGGAGACCCTCCTTTTTTTGTTGTCAGCTGTTACAATTTTTAGAAAAAATACAACTTAAGCTCAAGAATTCAGAGACATTACCGAAAACTGTATACAATTCACCAACTACATTTTCACAGTCAGCAACGAATCACCGGAGAGAACATGAAAAAGAAGCTGATTTACAAGGTGCTTGCCATCATCGGCATCATCCTCTGCATCTGCTTTGCCGGGATGGGAGTGACCGCCCTCTGGCTGCAGTTTCGTTCAACCATCGATCTCCAGGTGAACAACAGCCGTACCCTTTCCGGGATCATCATCCGCGATCTCGATGAATATCTGATGCGCGGCGAGACCAAGGAGGCCGCGCACTACCTGAAACAGATCCAGGAGCAGCGTTTTGCAGTCGACGTCCGCCTGTTCGACAGGAAAGGGGTTGATCGAAGCGGCGCTGCCCCGAAATACCGGAAAGAGGCAGAAACGGCCCTGCGAACCGGCCAGGCCAGCGAGCTACAGGCCACGGAAGATGGAAGGCATCTGCTCACTAGGGCAGTGCCGTTGAAAAACGAGGCCCGTTGCAAGTCGTGTCATCCTTCGGACCCGGATCAACTCGGGGTACTGGTCTTGACCACCTCGCTGGATGCCGGCTACCAGAGCGCCATGCGCCTTTCTCTGGTACTCACCATTGCCGGCGTAATCGCCTTTGCGGTCATCCTGGGGGGACTCGCGTTTTTCTTCAACCGGACCATCATTCGAGAAGTTTTGAACCTGTCGGGGAATGTGGCCGAACTTGCCAAGGGCGAGGGTGACCTGACACGGGAGGTGGCAATTCGGACCGATGACGAGATCGGCCGACTGGGGAAGGACATCAATCATCTGACCGCCAAGCTGCGGGAAATTATCGGCTCTCTCTATGACCACGGCAGCGGGGTCGCGTTCAAGGTCTGCCAGTTGACCCAGACGACGGAGAAGACCGTGACGGCGGCGGGATCCCAGAAGGAAGAGGCGGTTACGGTTGCCGTGGCCGCCGAGGAGATGGCTGCCACGCTCAACGGGGTTGCGGTCAATACGCACCAGGCGGCCAATCTGGCGACAGCCGTCAACGAGGCTGCCGGAGAAGGGATGACCGCGGTCGACGCGAGCTGGCACTGCATGGAAGGGATCAAATCCAGTGTTGACCAGACCCTGGTTACCGTGCAGCGGCTTGCGGCATCGTCCAATACCATCGGCGAGATCGTCAGCCTTATCGAGGACATTGCCGACCAGACCAACCTGCTGGCTCTCAATGCCGCCATCGAAGCGGCCCGTGCCGGCGAGCACGGTCGGGGGTTTGCCGTCGTGGCCGATGAAGTCAAGAACCTCTCGGCGAAAACAGCCACCTCCACCAAGGAAATATCCAGGATCATCGCGACGATTCAGCAGGAAGGGCAGGCCGCGGCGGTGTCCATGGCCGATGAGCAGGCCAGGGTAGCGGAAGGGGTGGCAACGGCGGAGGTGGCCCGGAAGGCCTTGGGACGAATCCTTTCCCTGACCGGCGACTCCACGGAGATGATCAACCAGATTGCCACTGCCACCGAGGAACAGAGCGCCACCACCCAGGAAATTACCCAGAAGATCCAGCGTATATCCCAGGTGGCCATGGAGGTCAACGAGTTGATGACCGTCAACGATAAGACCTGCCGTCAGCTGAGTGTGGTCGCGGAACAGATCTATGCGTCGTTAGGACGCTTCAAGGTCGGCAATTACCACGATACGATGAAAGATTATGCCTGCGAGCTGCGTGACAGGGTGGTAGGAGCGCTGCAACAGGCAATGGCCCAGGGGCGGATAACGGAAGAAGCCCTCTTCTCCAGGCAGTATCGGCCGATACCCAACACCTTTCCCCAGAAGTACTCCACCTCCTATGACAGCCTGTTCGATCAGATCATCTCCCCGCTCCAGGAGGAGGTGCTCGCCAGGGACAGCAACCTGATCTTCAGCATCTGCGGCGATGATCACGGCTATGTGCCGAGCCACCACCTGAAGTTCAGCAAGCCGCTCACCGGTGACCCGGAGATCGACAAGGTACAGAACAGAACCAAGAGGATCTTCGACGACCCGACCGGCAAACGGGCCGCCCAAAACACCACGCCGTTCCTGCTCCAGACCTATCTGAGAGACACGGGCGAGATCCTGAACGACATGTCCACTCCCCTCATCATCAACGGGCGGCACTGGGGAATGGTGCGGGTCGGGTATAAATCTTTGGCCGACTGACCAAACGTCAGAAATATAAGTCCGGGAATGGAGGATGGTATGAGTGGTCTGATGAGAGAGGGCTCGCTGGGTTCGATCCTGTTCATGTCGCAGATCATCGGCGAGGATGATATCCGGGCGGCCCTGGACGAGCAGCAGAAGAACGGCTGTCGTTTCGGCGAGGCCCTGGTGAAACTCGGGATCGTTACCCAGGAGGATATCGACTGGGCACTGGCCAATCAGCTGAACATCCCCTACGTCAGGCTGAAGGCGGAGATGATCGACCGGGCTGCGGTAGAGCTGGTTCCGGCGTCACTTGCACGGCAATACGGCCTGATCCCGCTGATCCGGACCGGTGACGAGCTCTCGATCGCCATGATCGATCCGCTCCACAAGGAGGCCATTGCCGCCGTGGAACACCAGACCGACTGTCGGGTGTCGGTGTCGGTTGCTCTGATCCGGGAAATGCGGGAAATGCACGAACTGTTTTACGGCCCACCCAAATCGACCGACTCGCTCGGTTTTATCTCCGCCCTCTTTCCGGCAGATGCCTTGGACAAGATCAATGCCGATCTGACCGGCGCCAAACTCGTTGATTACCTGTTGAGCTACTTGGTGCAACAGCGTCTTACGTCCGTATCGCTCCAACCGGTTGACGAGTCAGTGCATTTCATGGCCCGCAAGGGAAGCGCCGTCAGGGAGATCGGTACCTGCCCCCTGGCCAGTGCCAGCCCGCTCTTCCAGAGGCTTCGCCGTCTCGCCGGCATCCACGGCGACGGTTCAGCGGAAAGGGGGCAGCTCGTCTTCCATTTCCGGGGGACGGAGCTTGCCTTTGAAGCCCTGGTCCTCCGTGGGGAGGGGGGAGATGTCGTTACCCTCAGGATGCAGGTTCTTTCACCGTTCCCCGCAATCTGCAGCGACTTTTCCGCTCCAGGCACAGTGACAAAGGCGTTCCGCGAACTGACAGAAATCCAGAGCGGACTTATCATCTGCGCATCACGCAATCCGGCCGACAGGGACCGGCTCGTCGATCTCTACCTGGACGAGCTCGAAACCAGGGGCCGGGCGGTCATACTGTTTGGCGACGGGGTGGGGCGCGGACGGAAACGGTTTCCGCGGATCCCCCGCCAAGAGCTGTCTGCCGGCGAGTTTGCGGAGATCATCTCGGCAGGCCTGGAACATGATCCTGACGTGGTTGCCATAGACAATGCGGGCGAGAAGCAGGTGCTGCTGGCCGCAGGCAGGGTGGCCATGCGGAGGAAGCTCGCCGTGGCCGGTGTGCCTTTTCATGATCTGGCACTGCTCTTCAGGTACCTGGGGCACCTCTGGCAGCGGCACCACTTTATTCCGGCCTATCTGAAAGGGATCGTTGCCTGTCGAGGTGTGCTGATTCTCTGCCCGGACTGTCGCAAGGAATATATGCCGCAGCCCGATGAGCTGGATGCCCTGGGGTTGTCGGAACTCCCAGCCCGCTTTTGGACCTCTGCCGGTTGCGACAGTTGCGACCATACCGGTATCAAGGCGCGGCGCTACCTGCTGGAGGTAATCCCGGTGACCGCGGAGCTGATCGGCCGCCTGGAAACATCCGGGGACAGTGGCGACCTGGTCCGGTTCCTCGATGAGCAGGGGCATCGGGGGATTATGGCACAGGGTGCGGAGCTTCTGAGGCAGGGCGAGATTTCGCCGGCGGAATACGTTTCCGCCCTCGTTCTCTGACAGACCACGACGATACTACTTAGGGAGTTGGCAATGGCACGCATCGACGCATTATTCAGAATGATGAAGGAGCAGGGGGCATCCGACCTCCATCTCTCCACGGGCAATCCTCCGATCTTCAGGCTGCACGGCGAAATGGTCCGTCTCAACTACAAGTCGCTCAACCACGAGGAACTGACCGGTATCCTTTTTGAAATCCTCAACGAAAAGCAAAAGGCCCATTTCGAGGAAAAGAAGGACCTGGACTTTGCCTATGCGATTGCGGACCTGGCCCGCTTCCGGGCAAACTACCTGATGCAGCACCGGGGAGTGGCTGCCGTTTTTCGGATCATCCCGAGCAAGATCCTGTCTGCCGACGACCTGGGGCTTCCCGAGGGGGTCCGGAAGATGACCCAGTTCAAGAAGGGGCTGGTGCTGGTTACCGGTCCGACCGGTTCGGGTAAGTCGACCACCTTGGCAGCCATGATCGACCTGATCAATGCGACCCGCAAGGAGCACATCCTGACCCTGGAAGATCCGCTGGAGTTCATTCACGAAAACAAGGAGTCGCTCATCAATCAGCGCCAGATCGGTGAGCATACCGAAAGCTTCGCTTCGGCACTGCGGGCGGCACTGCGGGAGGACCCGGACATCATCCTGGTCGGCGAGATGCGCGACCTGGAGACCATCAGCCTGGCCATGAGCGCCGCCGAAACCGGCCACCTGGTTTTCGGTACCCTCCACACCAATACGGCGGCCAAGACCATCGACCGGATCATCGACGTGTTCCCGACGGATCAGCAGGAACAGGTCCGGGCCATGCTCTCCGAGTCGCTGAAAGGGGTGGTCTGCCAGCAGCTTCTCAAGACCTCGGACGGCAAGGGGCGGGTGGCGGCCCTGGAGATCATGCTCGGCACTCCGGCTGTCGGCAACCTGATCCGGGAAGCGAAGACGTTCCAGATCCCTTCCATCATCCAGACCGCCAAGAAGGACGGCATGCAGCTCATGGACCAGCATTTGCTGGATCTCCTCAAGACCAAACGGATCAACCCGGAGGAGGCCTACCGCTGCGCCATCGACAAGAAGCAGTTCGAGCAGTATCTGCCGAACCAGCCGGCCACGTAATCCTACTTTGTCACATTCGCTTAACCGTGCAGCACAGTTTTGTAGAGGCTTACGTACCCTTCGGTCTCCCGCATGGGCGACAGATGGGTCAGCACGTACTCCCGGGCATTCCGGCCGCAGCTCGCCCGCAACGCCGGATCATTGGCGAGCCGCAGCAGTTGCCGCCGGAAATCCGTTTCATCGCGAAACAGCACTCCTGTCTCACCATCCCCTATCAACGAGCGATTTCCCGGAATATCCGCCGCCAGCACCGGCCGTCCCAGGGCCATGGCTTCCAGCAGGCTGTTGGGCATCCCTTCGAATAGCGAACAGTTGAGGACGATGTCGGCCCGGGCATAGAGATCGCCCATCCGCTCGTAGGGGACCTCGCCGAGCCATCTGGCCCGAGGGGCAGCGCTAAGCATCTCCCCGATGGCAGCGGCGTAGCCCTGGTCGATGACTCCGCCGGCAATGGCCAGCAGCAGAGCCGGATTGTCGCCGAGAAGCGGCGGCAGGGCACTAATGGGGAATGCCACGTTCTTGACCGGTCTGAGGGCTGCGGGGAGGAGGAGCACCAGGGCGTTGTCCGGAAACTCAAAGGGGCACTGGCCGGTGATGGGCGGCGGTTCGACCCCTTGGGGGATCACGGAAATCCGCTCTCTGGCGTCAGGAAAACAGGTGGCAACCGTGCCGGCCTCCTGGTCATCGAAACAGGCGATGGCCGCAGCGGCAGCCACGGCGCGGGCCGTATCGGGATGGTCGCGGAGGGCCGGGTCGTTGATGTCGCTGCCCGTTATGGTGATCAGGTACGGGCGAGACAGGCCATTGGCAAGTTGCCGGGTCGTTTCACCACAGTAGCGGGCGTGGAACCCGTGGATGATGTCGGGCGCGAATGAGACCACGTGTTGTCTCATCTCGCTGGCAGGCATGGTGTCGACCGGCAGGACAATGGTCTCGATTCCGACCTGTTCCAGGAATCTGCGTATCCGCCTGACAGTGGTGATGTTTCCCCGCATGGGGCCTACGGAGTAGGGTGAAACGATGGCAACGCGCATGAGTTGGTGGTCCTTGCGTGATTAATCCCGTATCCGACGAGCGGATCTACTCTTCATTATCAGGCGGTGGTCGGTGTTTAATGCAATGCATGCAAAATATCGGCACACATGCTCAAAGTCAATACGAACAGGTCGGGCCAACGGCTTACCGGAGAATTTCCGCTTGACAAAACCCTTCGAAACGGCTAATTTCTGACCCTTGTCGGGGCGTAGCGCAGCCTGGTAGCGCACCTGCTTCGGGAGCAGGGGGTCGGAAGTTCGAATCTTCTCGCCCCGACCATTTCCTACAGAAAGCCTCATCCTTGCCGGATGGGGTTTTTTTGTACCAGCTGCCGGAGCACCCTCATGAAACTCCTGCATGGCCTCAATCCCCCCCAGAAAGAAGCCGTCCTCCACGGCGAGGGGCCGCTGCTGATCCTGGCCGGTGCCGGCTCGGGCAAGACCCGGGTCATTGTCCAGCGGATCGCCTGGCTCATCCGTGAACGCGGCATCCCTCCCTGGCAGATCCTGGCCGTAACCTTCACCAACAAGGCGGCCGGCGAGATGCGGGAGCGGGTCCAGCGGCTGGTCGGCGCGGCCGACTCCCCCCTCATTGCCACCTTCCATGCCACCTGTGTCCGCATCCTGCGCCGGGAGATCGAGCTGATCGGCTATGGATCGAACTTCGCCATCTATGACGACAAGGATAGCGAACGGCTCTTGAAGGAGATCGTTGCCCAGCTGAATATTGACGAGAAACGGTATCCGGCGCGGGCCTTCGCCGCGGCCATCGACGACTGCAAGAATGCCGGGCGGCTGCCGGAGGATCTGCCGGCCGGCGATTCCAGAACGGCCCAGCTGGTACGGGTCTACACCGCCTATCAGGAGCGGCTGCGGAAGAACAATGCCCTCGACTTCGGCGATCTGGTGCTCCTGACCGTGCGCCTTTTCGAGGAACATCCCGCGGTGCTTGACCGTTACCGCGAGCGGTGGCAGTGGCTCCTGGTGGACGAATACCAGGACACCAACCCGGTCCAGTACCGGCTGGTGCAGCTTCTGGCCGGTGAACGGCGCAACCTCTGCGTGGTGGGGGACGATGACCAGTCCATCTACCGCTGGCGAGGGGCGGACATCCGCAACATCCTGGACTTCGAGAAGGACTTCTCCGGCGTCAAGACCGTCAAGCTGGAGCAGAACTACCGCTCCACCGGGACCATCCTGGCCGCGGCCGGCGCGGTGGTGGCCAGGAACCGTGGCCGGAAGGCCAAGACCCTCTGGACCGAGAACCCGGCCGGCGAAAGGATTGTCTATCGCCGCCTTGAGGACGATCGGGAAGAGGCCCGTTTCGTCTGCCGCGAGATTGCCCGCTTCGTTCGCCGGGGGGGAGACCTCTCGGATGTGGCCGTTTTCTACCGGACCAACGCCCAGTCCCGGTCCATCGAAGACGCCCTGGTGGCGGACGCAATCCCGTACCACATGGTGGGGGGGATGCGGTTCTACGAGCGGCTGGAGATCAAGGACACCCTGGCCTATCTGCGGGTGCTGGACAATCCGGCCGATGAGGTTTCCCTGAAGCGGATCATCAATGTCCCGCCCCGGGGTATCGGCCATGCCACCATTGACCGGATCAACGAGAGCGCCCAGCAGGAGGGGCTCACTTTCCATGATGCCCTGCGCAGAGCGGCGACCAGTGGGCTTCTGACCGCCGGGCCAAAGGCAAAGGTGGCCGAATTCGTCCGGCTTCTGGAGACCTTTCGCGGCTACGTAGCCACCCTGCCACTGGCCGAATTGTCGTCCCGGATCATCCAGGAGAGCGGCTATGCCGCGAAGCTGCAGGAGGACCGGAGCGAAGAGGCCCAGGATCGGCTGGCCAACCTGCAGGAACTGCTGGTGGCAATGGAGGAGTTCGACCGGACCAGCGAGGAGAAGGGGGTGCCGGCCTTTCTGGAACAGGTGGCACTGGTCTCCGACCTGGAGCGGAACGAGGCCGGCAGGGTATCTGCCACGTTGATGACCCTGCACGCGGCCAAAGGGCTGGAGTTTCCGGTGGTCTTCCTGGTCGGCCTGGAGGAGCGGCTCTTCCCCCATGTCCGTTCCCTGGAGGATCCCGAGGCGATGGAGGAGGAGCGGCGTCTCTGCTACGTGGGGATGACCCGGGCCAGGGAGCGGCTGTTCCTCTCCAATGCGCGCCGGCGGCGGATTTTCGGCCAGGATCAGTACAATGCGCCATCCCGGTTCATCGACGATATCCCCCGGGAGCTGGTGGATCTGGAAGAACGGGGCTCGGGGCCCGGGGCTCGGGGTTCGGAAAGGCGGGAATCGGGAACCGGACCCCAGGAGGGCCTAAAGGGCTGGTGCCCGGTAAAGACGGAATCGCCGACGGGACACAATCTGGCCGCGGTCTTTGCCCGGAGTGAGTCGGATGAGGTGCCTGCCAACGAGGTGGAGGTGGTGCCGGAGGATTCCGAGGGGATCGTCCTCGGCATGCGGGTACGCCACGCCAAGTTCGGTGTCGGCACCGTCCGGAAGATCGAGGGGCGGGGCGACGACCAGAAGGTCATCGTCTGGTTCGCCTCGGTTGGGCCCAAGAAGCTGCTGGTCAGGTTTGCCGGCCTGGAACGGGTGTAGAACCGCTCGGGGCTCGGGGCTGGGGGCTCGGGTTTAGTCTTGCCCCGAACCCTGAGCCATCTGCCCTGAGCGGTTTCAACCCGTTGCCTTTCCCGCTGGTTCATGCTAAAAATTGGTTTTCTTTCCGCACGTTAAGACAACAGGAGCACGTGATGAAAATAACCCGTGAACAGGTGCAGCATGTGGCCAAGCTGGCCCGGCTCAGCCTGAGTGACGATGAAGTGGCGACGTTTACCGGCCAGATGGCTGACATCCTGGCCTATGTGGAGAAACTGAACGAATTGGATACCGACGGCATCGTTCCCACCTCCCATGCCGTGCCGATGGAAAACGCTTTCCGCGACGATGTCGTCCGACCGTCCATCGGCGCCGACGCGGCCCTTGCCAACGCCCCGGACCGGATCGCCGATTTTTTCCGGGTGCCCAAGGTTATCGAATAACTCCAGGTAAAGGTTGAGGTAAAGGTAAAGATTGAAAACAGCAGTTCTTTACCTTCACCTTTACCTTCACCTCTTACGTTTAATTTGGAGATTCAAATAATGAAACTGCATGAGCTGACTATCCACGAACTGCACGACAAGCTGAAAAAGCGGGAGGTCTCGTCGGTCGAGGCAACGCAGGCCTGTCTGGACCGCATTGCCGCCACTGACGAAAAGGTGAACGCCTACATCACCGTCACCGGTGACGAGGCGCTCGCCGCTGCTGCCGCTGCGGACGCCAGGATTGCCGCCGGTAACATGGATCTGCTGACCGGCATCCCGCTGGCATTGAAGGACATCTTCCTTACCAGAGGCATCAAAACCACCTGCGCCTCCAACATTCTGGCGAACTTCGTCCCCCCGTACGATGCCACCGCCTGGTTGAAGCTGAAGGAGCGCGGCGCCGTGCTGCTCGGCAAGCTGAACCAGGACGAGTTTGCCATGGGCTCGTCCTGCGAGGGGAGCGCCTTCGGTCCGACCCGCAATCCGTGGGACCTGGAGCGGATTCCCGGCGGCTCCTCCGGCGGCTCCGCCGCAGCAATCGCCGCCCAGCAGGCCACGGCGACGCTCGGGACCGATACCGGCGGCTCCATTCGCCAGCCCGCTTCCCACTGCGGTTGCGTCGGCCTCAAGCCGACCTACGGGCGGGTCTCCCGCTATGGGGTGATCGCCTACGCCTCGTCCCTTGACCAGGTGGGACCGATCACCCGGGACGTGCGTGACGCCGCCATCATGCTCGGTGCCGTGGCCGGCTTCGATCCGCTGGATTCCACCAGCGTCGACCGGCCGGTGCCGGACTACATGAAGTCGCTGGTGCCGGAAGTGAAGGGGCTGAAGATCGGCCTGCCCAGGGAATACTTCATTGCCGGACTCGACCCGGAGGTGAAGAGCTCCCTGGAGACGGCCATCGAGACCTATCGGGGGATGGGGGCCGAATTCGTCGACATCTCGCTGCCCCACACCGATTATGCCGTGGCCACCTACTACCTCATCGCCACTGCCGAGGCCAGCTCCAACCTGGCCCGCTACGACAGCGTCCGCTTCGGCCATCGTTCCAAAGAACCGGGGAGCCTGATCGACACCTACAGCCGCTCCCGCGATGAAGGGTTCGGGCCCGAGGTGAAACGAAGGATCATGATCGGCACCTATGCGCTCTCCTCCGGCTATTACGACGCCTACTACCTGAAGGCCCAGAAGGTGCGGACCCTGATCATGCAGGATTTCCTCAGGGCGTTCGAGCAGGTGGATCTCATCCTCACACCGGTGGCGCCGACCCCGGCCTTCAGGATCGGCGAAAAGACCAGCGACCCGCTGCAGATGTACCTGTCCGACATCTTCACCATCCCGGTGAACATGGCCGGCACCTGCGGCATCAGTGTCCCGGCCGGCATCAGCCGGGCCGGTCTGCCGATCGGCCTGCAGCTCATCGGCAAGCCGTTCGGCGAGGAGACGATCATCCGCGCGGCCTACGCGTTCGAGCAGGCCACGGAGTGGCATACAAGAAAGGCGAAGGTGTAACCGGAACAATCTAACTTGGCAGTTGTATCTCATGAATGCAACGGAGGAAGCACCATGCCATTGACCATTCCACAGCTTGAAAACGAGCTATTTAATCTTGACCTGAATACTCGGGCGCATCTGGCGGAAAAGCTAATCATCAGCATTGACGCTCCAAGCGAAGCGGAAAACCTTAAGCTTTGGGTAGATGAAGCTGAACGACGCCTTGCCGATCTTCGCGCCGGGAAAGCTCGTGAATATCCGGCAAGCGAAGTTTTCCAAAGTCTAAGAGCTGCTCTCACGTGAAACAGGTTACGTTTCATGAGGATGCTCGTGCGGAGTTGGCAGAGGCGTCCCACTATTACGAGGACTGTGTTCCAGGTCTCGGACAGGCATTGATCGATGATGTGGAAGAAGCAGTCAGCGCCATTCTTGCTCATCCGAAAACCTGTAAACTTATTTCGAAAAACCTGCGACGGAAGGTGTTACGCCGGTTTCCCTACGGGGTGATCTATACTGTTGAATCTGATCGTGTCAGGGTCATGGCGATTGCTCACCACAAGCGCCGGCCTGAATACTGGCGCTATAGACTTGCATGAAGGTCCAACAAGTTGTTTTGCTTAATAATGAATTCCCTCCGGAGTAAATCAATATGAAATACCAAGCCGTCATCGGCCTTGAAGTCCATGTCCAGCTGAAGACCAACACCAAGATCTTCTGCGGCTGCTCCACTCAGTTCGGCGCCTCCCCCAACTCCCAGACCTGCCCGGTCTGCCTGGGGCTGCCCGGTGCCCTGCCGGTGCTGAACAGGAAGGTGGTGGAGTTCGCCATCAAGGCCGGCCTGGCCACCAACTGCCGGATCGCCCCCCGCTCGGTTTTTGCCCGCAAGAACTACTTCTATCCCGACCTTCCCAAGGGGTACCAGATCAGCCAGTACGAGCTTCCCATCTGTGAGCATGGCCATCTGGACATCGCCGGCGACTGGGGGACGAAGACTATCGGCATCACCCGCATCCATATGGAAGAGGATGCCGGCAAGCTGGTGCACAGCGACATCCCCGGCCTCGGGAGCGGCTCCGGCGTCGACCTCAACCGGGCCTGCACCCCGCTCCTGGAGATCGTCTCCGAACCGGACATCCGCACGGCCGACGAAGCGGTGGCCTACCTCAAGAAGCTGCACCAGATCGTGGTCTACCTCGGCATCTGCGACGGCAACATGGAGGAGGGGAGCTTCCGCTGCGACGCCAACGTGTCGGTGATGCCGGTAGGCTCGGACCGGTTCGGCACCCGCACCGAGACCAAGAACGTCAACTCCTTCCGCTTCGTCAAGCAGGCCATCGAGTACGAGATCGAACGGCAGATCGAGGTGATCGAGGATGGGGGGAAGATCGTCCAGGAGACAAGGCTCTTCGACCCCACGACCGGCGAGACCCGCTCCATGCGTGGCAAAGAGGATGCGCACGATTACCGCTATTTCCCGGACCCTGATCTGGTGCCGCTGGTGATCAGCAACGACTGGGTGGACGAAGTGCAGCTCTCCCTCCCGGAACTGCCCGAAGCGAAGATGCAGCGGTACCAGGCAGAGCTGGGATTGACCGCCTACGACGCCGAGGTGCTGACCGCCAGCCTGCCGCTGGCCGAGTACTACGAGGCCTGTCTGGCCGCCGGTGCCCAGGCCAAGGTGGCGGCCAACTGGGTGATGGGCGAGGTGACCCGCGGCCTGAACGACGCCGGCCTGGAGATCGCGGCCTGCTCGGTGGCGCCGGCCCAACTGGTGGCACTGCTGCAGCTGATCGACAAGGGGACCATCTCGGGCAAGATCGCCAAGACCGTGTTCGACGAGATGTGGCAACATGGCGGCGACCCGGCGCGGATCGTCGAGGAGAAGGG
This sequence comes from uncultured Geobacter sp., assembly GCA_964432205.1. Taxonomy (GTDB): domain Bacteria; phylum Desulfobacterota; class Desulfuromonadia; order Geobacterales; family DSM-12255; genus Geomobilibacter. Next base: position 22,556 of record CAYSMK010000021.1, read on the forward strand.
GCTGGTGCAGGTCTCCGATACCGGCGAGATCGAAAAGATCATCGACGAGATCATGGCCGCGAACATGGGGCAGGTGGAGGAGTACCGCGGCGGCAAGGAAAAGGTGTTCGGCTTCTTCGTCGGCCAGGTGATGCGGGAGAGCCGAGGGAAGGCGAACCCGGCGGTGGTGAACGAGCTGCTGCTGAAAAAGCTGAAGGGGTAACGCCCGACGACAGTCGGGATAACAGGCAAAAGGGGCACTGTCGTGAAGCGGCGGCGCCCCTTTCTTGTAACTGACTCGTTCCTGCAGCGTGTTGATTCACCTACTGAGCCGACCCTCTCCGAGGCCGACCGCGCAGACATGCAGGTCTTTCTCGACAACATGCTCGGCATGTTGCCGGTGCTGGGGATTCATGCCTTTGAGCAGGCGTCGTCTGTCGCTGTGGTCAAGAGGAATGCTCTGCTGACCTGCAAGGGGAAAGGCGTTTCTTCCACAGGTTATGAATCTACTCAGGGGTTCGTGGTCAAGGCCGGCTCGCAGGCCACGGGTGAAACCGCGCCGTCGATGCAGCAGCATGTGCGGGGGATGTACGATTTGCGCCAGGAGTTGATCAACAACGGCGTCTTGCAAGACGACAACGGAAATTTCAAGTTTAGCCAGGACTACGCCTTCAACTCCCCCTCCACGGCAGCTGCGGTTGTCCTCGGGCGCAGCGCCAACGGGCGGATTGAGTGGAAAGATGCGAGCGGCAAGACGCTCAAGGAGTTGCAGGAGCGGGAGGCAGGGGAGTCCCCATAAACAAAAAGCCCCGGCGCATCCGCCGAAGCCTTAAGTCGACCGGGTATCCCCAGCCCCACATATGAAATAGATTTTTCCGGTTGATTTTGTCAAGGCAAAAGGGTATGGATTTTCTAGAAAAAGTAGCATTTTTTTCTAGAAATTTTATTGGAGTAAAGTTTTGCAACCTATTGGCAATAAATTACTTTTTAGAATATATGGCCACGGAAGGGGTTGGGCATTCTTCCCAAATGAGTTTGTCGGTGAGTTTGACCGGAAACAGATTGATAATGCCCTGTCTGATCTGGCTGCCGAAGGCAAGATTCGCCGCATCTGCCGGGGGATGTACGACTACCCGAAATACAGCGAGCTGCTCGGCCAGGAGTTAAGCCCCGACTTCGATCAGGTTGCACGGGCCTTTGCCCGCAAGTTCAATTGGCGCATTCAACCCAGCGGTGACACAGCACTTAACCTGCTCGGTCTATCAACTCAGGTTCCTGGAAAGTACATCTATCTTTCTGATGGTCCGAATCGCTCCTACGCCATTGGCAATTACAAGCTGGAATTCAAAAAGACGGTTCTCAAGGAAGTCGGTTTCAAACATCGGGAAAGCGGCATTATCGTTCAGGCGCTAAAGGCCCTGGGGAAAGAGCGGATCACCACTGAATTGTTGGGTAAATTCCGTAAGGCAATTGATTCTGAAATGTATCCGAAAATCCTGAAGGACACCAAGACGGTCACCGGTTGGGTTTACGACTTCATTAAGGAAATCTTCCGAGAGGAATCGAATGGATAAGGTCGCCGGATTACCGGCTAAACAGCGCAACGAGCTCTTTTCCGAGACGGCTGCCAGACGGGGGATGACTCAGGCAATCGTGGAAAAGGATTTCTGGGTGACCTGGACGCTGGACAAGCTGTTCACTCACCCGGAACTTTCCCGCATTCTGATGTTCAAAGGTGGGACGAGTCTTTCCAAGGTGTTTGGACTGATCGAGAGGTTTTCAGAAGACATCGACATGATTCTCGACTGGACTATCCTTACTGGCGACGATCCACTGGCTATGCGATCTAAATCGAAACAGCAACTGTTGAATCGGGAAATAGATGAACGCGGACAAGAGTACATCGCAGCAGAGATGCTACGACAGGTGACCGAATGTGTTACCCCGGTCTGCGAATGCTACGTTGACGCAGATGATCATCACGTCCTGAATATCCGCTATCCGGGCGCCTTTGCAGATGCCTACCTGCGGCCTGAAGTGCGGCTGGAAATAGGTCCGCTTGCAGCCTGGCTGCCGTATGATGGCTACACGATACGACCGTACGCCGCCGAGGAGTTTCCTGCTCTTTTTGATCGTAGCGAGTGTCGCGTGAAGGCGATCAAGGCCGAACGGACCTTTTGGGAGAAGGCGACCATTCTGCACCATGAAGCTCACCGGCCTGAAACGAGTCCCCAGCCTCCGCGTAATTCCCGGCATTACTACGATCTGGCAAAAATGGCTGTTTCTCCCGTCAAAGAACGTGCCTTGGCTGATATCGGCCTATTGGCATCTGTTGTTGAATTTAAGGAACGCTTCTATCCGCGCGGCTGGGCCAGATACGATCTTGCCAAACCGGGAACATTGCGGCTGGTACCGGAAGGACATGTCCTGGCAACGGTTACAACCGATTATCGCGCCATGGAGACCATGATTTTCGGCGAGTATCCTTCAATTGAGGAGATCATGGCTAGGTTGACGACACTTGAGGATGAAATCAACGGGATGTCCCCATGACCAAAATCACCGAAGACCACCTCGAACAACTCTTCCTCGACTGGTTCCTCGCCGGCGGCTACGAATACGCCTACGGCCCCGATATCGCCCATGACGGCGACACGCCGGAACGGCGTGATTATACGAGACTATCCTGCCCAGCCGCCTGATCGTCGCCCTGCAGAAGATCGATCCGCACATCCCGCTGGCCACCCTTGAAGAAGCCGCCCAAGTCATCGCCAAGCCAGAATCACCGGTGCTGATCCACAACAACCGCGCCTTCCACAAGTAGCAGCGCCACGCCACGAGTATACTACTCTAGTAAAAACTCAAAATCCTCACGGGTAAGGGCCGCGCCGCCGCTGCCCGTGCCTTCCTCAAGGATGGCTCTGTACAGCTCGGTCTTTCGCGCCTTCAGCGCCATCATTTTTTCTTCTATCGTGTGCCGCATGATCAGTCTGGTGACGGTGACCTGTTCTGTCTGGCCGATGCGGTGGGCCCGGTCGGATGCCTGGTTCTCCACCGCCGGGTTCCACCAGGGGTCCATGTGGTAGACGTAGGTGGCACGGGTGAGGTTCAGCCCCTTTCCGCCTGCCTTGAGACTGATGAGAAACACCAGCGGCTCAGTGGCGTTCTGGAAGCTCTGCACCAGCGTTTTTCGCCGGGGGACCGGCGTGGTGCCGTCCAGGCGCAGACAGGAAATCCCCCGTTTCTTCAGCCCGGCCTCGATCAGGTCCAGATAGCCGGTGAACTGGGAGAACACCAGGGCACTGTACCCCTCGTCCCGCAGCTCCTCCAACTGATCGGCGAGAAAATCCAGTTTTGGCGAACCGGCATCGGCTCCCGGTGCCGCAAGCGACGGTGCCAGGCAGATCTGGCGCAGGCGCAGAATGGCGGTAAGGGCGATGATGCGCGCCTGGGCCGGTGCATGGCTCTCAAAGGCATCTTTCACCTGGCCCCGCACCTCCTCGATAGTGCGCTGATAGAACGCCTTCTGCCGGGTAGTGAGTTCCAGGGGGATGTCGATCTCCGTCTTCGGCGGCAGCTCGGAGGCGATGAGCGCCTTGGTGCGGCGCAGCACGAACGGGCGGGTCCGCCCCATGAGCCGCATGGTGGCGCCGGCCCCATCCCTTCCCAGGGAGCGGGTGAACTCCTCACGGCTCCCCAGCAGTCCCGGCAGGCAGAGGTCCATGATGGCGAAATATTCCCCCAGGTGGTTTTCCAGCGGGGTGCCGGTCAAGGCCAGGTTGAACGCCCCTTTTAGCCTGCGTACGGCGTTGGTGGTGGCTGCCTTCAGGTTTTTCACCACCTGGGTCTCATCGAAGATGATCGTGTTGAACCGTTGCCGGGCCAGGAGCTCGCAGTCCCTTTGCACGATGCCGTAGCTGGTGATGATCACGTCCACGCCGGCAATCTCTTCCACGGAGCGGCCGGTTCCGGCATAGACGAGGGTCCGCGCCGAAGGGAGGAAACGGGCGATCTCCGCTTCCCAGTTGAACAGAAGTGATGGGGGCGCCACCACCAGGTGGGGGGTCCCGGCCGGAGCGGCGGATGGCAGTTCACCGGACATGATCCCGGCCAGGAGGGTGATCCCCTGGAGGGTCTTGCCGAGCCCCATGTCATCCGCCAGGCAGGCTCCGAAACGGTGCTCGTAGAGAAAGGCCAGCCAACGCCAGGCATCGGCCTGATAATGGCGGAGCGTAGCAGTGAGTCCGGCCGGCATCGGCCGCTCAGGTATGGACGCGAAGTTGAGCAGACTGTCGAGGATGCGGGCATCCTCGGCGGAAAGCCGCACCTCGACACCGTGGCTGCGCATCTGGAGCCAGTCCAGTATTTGCAGGCGCGGCACCCTGACCGGTTCCGCTTCCCCCCGTTTACCCGTTTTTCCGCCGGGCCGCATGGCCTCGCCGAACAGGGCGACAATCCGTGCGCTTTCGTCGTCCAGCATCAGGAGCCTGCCGTCGCGCCGCAGCAGTCCGCTGCCGGCACGGAGTTCCGCCAGTTCTTCCTCCGTCAGCAGCTCGCCGTTGCAGCGGATCTCCGGTCTCAGCTCGAACCAGTCCAGGCTACTGACCGTTGCATCGACGGAAAAGCTCCACTCTGCCTTTGCAAGCGGCTCGCTCTGCATCCGCAGGGAAAAGCCCGAGCTGTTGAGGCGCTCCAGCAGCTCGGAAAGGAGCTTCATGAGCTCATCCGTGGGAACTTCCACCGCTCCCGGGGAAGGGCCGGACACAAAGGCGTCCAGCCCGAACAGGTCGTACAGGATCGCCACCAGCTCGACCTGGATGCGATGGTCGGAGGTAACAAAATGCCACTCTTCGGCATCCGCCATGGTGGTAACCGTGGAGCCGTTCCATCTCTCGCTCAGGTAGCTCAACAGCCGCTTTGCCTCGCGTTTTATCGAGGTCTTGGAGAAATCGGGTGCTGAGGTAGCCGAGCTGATGGTGCGGTTCCGTGCCCTTTCCCCGCGTTCGCTCCGCATCGCAAAGGCGGCATCCAGAAGAACCTTCAGCCGCTTTTTTGCCTTCAGAGGTGCGGGAATACTCGAAGCGGCGCGGCTACCCGGATTGAGGACCCAAAACAGCAGGTCATGGAGGGGGAACGTCCGGCCATTATGCAGATACCGCGGCACAAGGGATGTGGTGCGGGCCGAGAGGTCGTAGAGGATGTCAAGGACATACGAAGGAGAGACAATTGCCCTGTTGATTTCCGGAACCCCGCCCGTCAGGAAGGAAAAGTTTGTGTCCGGATCGTCCAGGGCGGCTGGCACCAGGGTGATGCCGGCCTTGTTGAACAGTTCTGCGGGAACGGCGACCGCATGCTCCGAGCGACGGAGACGGGAAGCCTCATCAACCGAACGCTGCTCCACGTCCGCGGTCTCCAGCAGCAGTTCCACCACTGCGTCCCAGCTTCTCCAGGCGCCCAGGTTCAGGACCTGCTCCACCGACCCGGTCGCCGGATCGATCAAGAGCTCGCCATCCACCATGGCGCCTGGCGGCAGCGGGGCACCATCCTGCATGGTCCTGGTTATCTGCACCTCTTCGCCACGGATATCGAAGGTTATCCCGGCAACGCGTGTCCGCTCTGCGCAGAAAGATAGGGTTGTCTCCGCGCCGGAGGAATCCCTGAACCGGATGGGATAGCTTCCACCGGTCATCTTTGTGAAATCGGTGAAAAACCTGCCGGTCGACTGGTAGACGGAGTGGGTTGCCAGGAAGCGGGCCAGACTCGTGGGAAGGCCGGCGGAGCTCCAACCGTAGACGGTCTGTTCTCCGCGCCTGATCCCCCCGCTGATCCTGCCTGTCGCTGAATTCCATTCGAGCAGCAGCCTGTACCCGGCCTCCGTTGCCCGCGAAGGCGCCGCTGTCAGGGCCGCCTTGCGCAGGAGACGGGCCTCTTCGAGCCTGGACTTCAAACTGTCCGGTCCGCTCTTTGTGGGCGTGGCCGCGGAGACGGGTTCTGCCTCTACGCAGCGCCTCATATTTCGTAGCATCTGCTGGTTGAAGCTGATGTGCCCCAGGGCCTCGGGGGAGACCAGGTGCTTGAGCGCCGCCCATGCCACCACCACATGGGGGCAGTTGCGTGACGGCTGCCAGTCGCGGCAGCTGCACTTTGTGAGAATGTCGTGTCTGTGGTACAGCAGGGTGGTTTCCGCCCGGTCGCTGAATGTTACGGTCAGCGCGGTCCGATCCTCATTCCAGAGCGCCCTGACAAAGAGATTGGCCGCACATTGCCTGAAGCCGGCGACGAGATGGACCTTTGCGGCTACTTCGTGAATGTCGCCGGCCAGATACGTCCTGAACCGCTGCAGCAGAGGGGAATCGGAAACGGCAATGGAGGGCTGGGTCATTGGGGATTGAAAATCCTTTGGTTACGGGGTTTGCCTGATCTTTTCCATGTAGCACGCAAACAGTGCTGGGTGCAACCGCTTCATCAGCCGACGTGCGGCAACCATTTCCCTCTCGTCCCTTTCCACCGTGCGCAGATGCTCGGCACGGGTCAGAAGGTCGAACCAGCGGCGCGGCACCGGCAAGGTTTCATCCTCTTGGCCGGGCGGCGCATGCAGAGGGAGCGGAAAAAGTCCGTTCATCCACCCCCACACCGGCAGCCAGGCCGCCTCATCCTCCTCCACGATGCAGCCGTCCTCCAGGCCGATGAACAGGTGCAGCGTTTTGATGTCGGCATGGTGTACTGATGCGATCTCCACCGTTGTCGGATCGTCCAGAAACGCCTGCAGATAGAGGAGCAGTGCGTCATCGCTCCGGCCCGCCATGGTCAGGGCGTCGGCCTGCCAGGCCAGAAAGCGTCCCCACGGGAGGTCGGGCACGGCAAGGGCATTCTGAAAGGCAGAAGCTGCCTCGGCATACCGTTTCAGCTCCATCAGGAGCTGACCCCGATGAAACCGGGGAGGGCGGTAGACGGCATCGGGCTCGGGGTGCTGGTGGAGAGCTTCCAGGATGAATTCCATCACCGCCCGCCATAGCGGGAGGTGTGTGGTTTGGTCAAGCGCAGATCGCAAGGAGGCGAGCTGTTCGGGAGCGGATGTCCGGGGATCGACGGCTGCCAGCCGGTCGCGCCAGCTCTTCACCAGCGAGCCGAGTTCGCTTGCCGACCGGTTGTCCGGATACTCATCGAGTATCTGGGCGTACACGGAAACGGCCTGGTCCAGGTCCCCGGCGTGCAGATACTCGTCGGCAATGTTCAGCAGGATGCCGGGGCGGTTGTCTTCAAAGAGGTTCAGTTGCATGGAACGGTCTTTTCGTGGCTTGTTCCCGGCTCAGGCAACTGGGTTTTGGGGAAAAGCCTCTTGAGCGGCAGGGTCGGGACTGGAACTTACTGTAGTTATTTCTTGTCGGCTGTCAAGGAAAACGCTGGCACGGAACGGGTCGGCGGAGTGGAAGAGGGCATTCCGGGAAACCGTCGTTTACTCATCTTGACCGTTATAACCAAGCGTAGTATCTTCCAGCATACCATCAAAGGAGCAACAGCTATGTCCTTCAGAACCATCGAGTGGCGCGACGACAAGGTGATCATGATCGACCAGACCCGGCTGCCGGGCGAGGAGATCTACAACGAGTACACCGATTTTCAGGGGGTGGCGGAGGCGATCCGGGGGATGATCATCCGGGGGGCGCCGGCCATCGGCGTGGCCGCAGCCATGGGCGTCGCCCTGGGCGCCCGGGACATCATTGCCGATACCCATGAGTCGTTCTTCAAGCAGCTGGACAACGTCTGCGACGTCATGGCAGGGACCCGCCCCACTGCGGTCAACCTCTTCTGGGCCATCCAGCGGATGCGCCGGGTCGCCGAAGCCAACCGGGACAAGGACCTCCACTCCATCCGGGCCATCCTCAGGGCCGAGGCGATCAGCATCGAGGAGGAGGACCTGCGGATCTGCAAGGCGCTCGGTGCCAACGGTGCCGCCCTGATCAAGGACGGGGCGACCATCCTGACCCACTGCAACGCCGGTGGGCTGGCCACGGCCGGCTACGGCACGGCCCTGGGAGTCATCCGGGCCGCCCGGGAAGCAGGCAAGAAAATCCAGGTCTTTGCCGACGAAACCCGCCCCTGGCTCCAGGGGGCGCGGCTCACCAGCTGGGAACTGATGAAGGATGGCATTCCCGTTACCCTGATCTCCGACAACATGGCCGGCTTCTTCATGAAAAAAGGGGAAATCGACTGCGTGGTGGTGGGGGCCGACCGTATCGCGGCCAACGGCGATACGGCCAACAAGATCGGCACGTACAGCGTGGCGGTGCTGGCCAAAGAAAACCGGATACCCTTCTATGTGGCCGCCCCGATCTCCACCCTTGATCTGACCCTGAAGAGCGGTGACGAAATCCCCATCGAGGAGCGCACTGCCAGAGAAGTGACCCATGTCCAGGGGGTTTCTCTGGCACCGGAAGGGGTAACGGTGCGCAATCCGGCGTTTGACGTGACGCCGGCCAGGTATGTCACGGCCATCATCACCGAAAAAGGGGTGGTACGGGGTGACTTCGAGGCCGGTCTGAAGGCGCTGGTCGGTCAATGAGCAGTTGGTCGGCCGATTTCATCGCCATCCTGCAGGAGGCGCTGGCCGGCGAGCCCGAGAGCGATGTTGACCGGCGCCTGATCGCTTTTCTGGCCGACCGCGGCTTTGACTATCCTGCCCGCACCGCCACCAACATCCGGCTTCTTGCCGAAACGCTGCCCTTGGACTGTCTCAGCCGGCTGGCCATGTCGGCGCTGGCAGCACCGGCTCCGGACATGGCTCTCAACAACCTGGAGCGAGTCTCTGCCATGGTCGGCCGCGACGACCTCCTTGCCATCTGCCAGAAAAAGTCCCATCTTCCCCGACTGCTGACCATCCTTGGTTCCTCACCGTTCCTGGCCAATATCCTCTGTCGTGATCCGGACCTGTTCCATGACCTGTTCGCCGGCCGACTGATCGAGATCAGCCGGACAGAGGAGGAGATGCTGGTCGCCCTGCGGGAGTTTCTGCCGAAGGGAACCGGCTGCCAGGCACTGTTTCCCCTGCTGCGCCGGTTCAAGTTTCGCGAAATGCTCCGCATTGCGGCCCGCGATCTGAACGGACTTGCCTCGCTGGAGGAGGTGACCTTTGAACTCTCCTCCCTGGCGGCGGCGTCACTGCAGATGGCCTACGAGGTAACCCGGCGGCATCTGGTTGCCGAGCACGGCCTGCCGATGATGGAGATCCCTGGCGGACTGAGGGAGGCAGAACTCGTGATTCTCGGGATGGGAAAGTTCGGCGGCCGGGAGCTGAACTTTTCGTCTGATATCGATATCATCTATTTTTATGACTCGGACCAGGGCGAAACCACCGGTATCGGTGACGGCCAGGGTGGCGTCAGCGGGAAGATTTCCCTGCACGCCTTTTTCGTCAAACAGGCGGAGATGATCACCAAGGCACTCTCCCAGGTAACCGAGGACGGTTTCGTCTTTCGGGTGGATCTGGGGCTCAGGCCGGAGGGAAAGGGAGGCGATATGGCCGTTTCCGCCCTTTCCGCCGAGCTCTACTACGAGATGTGGGGCCAGACGTGGGAGCGGTCTGCCATGTTGAAAGCGAGGCCGGTGGCCGGTTCCCTCGCGCTCGGTTATCAGCTTCTCAAGGCCCTGGAGCCGTTCATCTACCGTAAGTTCCTGGACTACAACCTGGTCGAGGACATGATGGCCATGAAGAAGAAGATCGATGCCTCGTTGGCCCGGGAGCGGGAGGGCGAGTTCAACATCAAGCTGGGGCGTGGTGGTATCCGGGAGATCGAGTTTTTCATCCAGGCCCTGCAGCTGGTTTATGCCGGGAAAAATCCGGCCCTGCGCGAACGGAACTCCCTGAAGGCACTGGCAGTCCTCAAGGATGGCCGGCTCATCAAGGAGGACGATTACACGGCCCTGGCCGATGCCTACCGCTTCCTCCGGACCGTGGAGCATCGGATTCAGGTGGTCCAGGAGCGCCAGACCCACAGCCTGCCGCGAAAGGATGAGGAGTTTGCAGCCCTGGCCCGTCGTTGCGGGTTCCTGCGGAAGAACGGTAGCGAGCGGTTCCGGGAGGTGCTGGAGCGACATCGGGGGGCGGTGTCGGCCATCTACGGAGATCTGTTCCTCTCCCGGGACGAGCGGCTCAAGGAAGAGGTGAGCCCGGAGATCTATTTCTTCTTCGATCGGAAGGCCGATGCCGACCTGATCAAGGACATGCTGGCCGAGCGCCGGTTCAGGAATGTGGACAGCGGTTACGAGCACCTGATGATGCTCAGGGACGGGCCACCCAGGGCGATCCTGACGGAACGGGCGCGGCGGATACTGGAACAGATCGGCCCGCCCCTCCTGCAGGAGATCTTCGCCTCCCCCGATCCGGAGATGGCCCTGGCCAACCTGGACCGTTTCCTCTGTGCCGTCGGCTCGCGCTCGTTCTTTTACGCCCTGCTGGCAGAAAAACGGGAGGTGTTGAAACTGATGGCCTCCCTGTTTGCCATGTCCGAGTTCCTGACCAAGATCTTTATCGGTCACCCCGAACTCCTGGAAAGCATGGTGGCCAAGACCTATGCCTCCTCCTTCAAGGAGCGGGAGGTGATGGAGCGGGAGCTGACCGCCCTGCTGTCACGGGCCGATGATTACGAGGAGCGGCTGGATGTCCTGCGCCGCTACCGGCACGAGGAGTTTCTCAGGATCGGGCTGAACGACATCAACGGCATGGTGGGACAGACGGAGATCGCGACCCAGCTGACCAACCTGGCCGATATCTGTCTGGCTGCGGCGTGCGACATGGCCCGTCAGGAACTGGTCCGTTTCGGCCGGCCGACCTGGCACGACATGGATGGTCAAGTGCGCGAGGCGGACTTTGCGGTGATCGGGATGGGCAAGATGGGGGGAATGGAGCTCAACTACCACTCCGATCTGGACATCATTTACATCTATGACCACCAGGGGACGACCAACGGCGAAAAACAGGTGACCAACCACGAGTATTTCGCCAAGCTGGGACAGAAGATCATCTCCATCCTCACCACCCCGACCCGCGAGGGGTTCGTCTACAAGATCGATACCCGTCTCCGCCCGTCAGGCAACGCCGGCCCGCTGGTAACCTCTCTGGAATCCTTCAAGAACTACCACCTGGAAGAGTCGCAGGTCTGGGAACGCCAGGCCCTGACCAAAGCCCGGGTGGTCCTTGGCGGGCAGGAACTCTCGGAAGGGATTGACGAGGTGATCCGTCATGCCGTGTACGGCAGCAGTGTCGACGAGGCTGCACCCCGGGAGATCCATCGCCTCCGGATGCGGATGGAGACAGAGATTGCCAGGGAAAAGGCGGGTTCCTACAATATCAAGACCGGCCGCGGCGGCATGGTGGATGTGGAGTTCATTGTCCAGTACCTGCTGCTTTCCCATGGCCACGCCCTCCCCGAAATCCGTAGTAACAACACCCTGCTGGCGCTGAAGTCGATCCGGGCTGCCGGCCTCATCGACGCAGAGGACGGTGCCATCCTCATCGATGGCTACAAATTCCTCCGGCGCCTGGAAAACCGCCTGCGCATCATCCACGATTACTCCATGAACGACCTGGGGGGGTCCAGGGAATACCTGGACACGCTGGCCCGTCGCCTCGGGTACGATCCGAAGCTGAGACATCCGGGCGATGCCCTGATGCAGGACTATGAAGAGCGCACCGCCGCCGTGCGTGAGGTTTACGATCGTATCCTGGGGGCGGCATGACGAGCGGGAAAAACCTGCGCCTCCTGGGCCGGGAAGAGTGCCCGGGCCGTCAGCCAACCGTCCAGGAGACCATCGCCGACCTGAAGCGCGAGATAGAGCAGGGCCTTGACGTATACTCGGAGCAGGAGCTGTCAATTCTGGAAAGAAAACTTGCCGAGTACGAGACGCTGCTGGAGCGGATGCTGGGAATTTGAGATCGGGCCGACCATGTTTCTCCTGAAGCGAATCCGCCGCCGCAGTCTGCGCAACCAGCCATTCCCCTTGTCGTGGCAGGCGTTCCTGCATGACCATGTTCCCCTCTACCGGACGCTGCCGGCAGATGACCGGAAAGAGCTGCACGGCCATATTCAGGTGTTTCTCGCGGAAAAGCAGTTCGAGGGGGCGCTCGGATTGACCATAACCGACGAGATGCGGCTGACGGTCGCTGCCCAGGCCTGCCTGTTGATTCTCCGCCGGGACGGGAACTACTTTCCAGGACTCTCCTCGATCATCATCTATCCCGACGAGTTTGTTGCGCGACGGCAGGACGTTGATGAGGGCGGCGTGGTGACTGAGGGCGAAGAGGTGCGCTCGGGGGAATCCTGGGAGGGTGGCTCGCTGGTGCTCTCCTGGGTAGACGTGCTTGCCGCCGGCACGCCGGGCAAGGACGACTACAATGTGGTGATTCACGAATTTGCCCACCAGTTGGATGCGGAGGAGGGGATCACCGCGCTCCTGGAGGGCGGCCGCAACGTCTCTGCGTTCGGTACTGCACTATTGCAGGCATACGAAGAGCTTTGTGCCGATCTGGAGGCTGGCCGCGAAACCGTCTTTGACCCCTATGGAGCCGAGAGTGTGCCGGAATTCTTTGCCTGCGCAACCGAATGTTTTTTCAGCCTACCCGGGATGATCCGGGAATACCACCCCGACCTTTACGCCCACCTTCAGGCCTACTACCGGTTGGACCCGGCCGCATGGCAGGCTGCATGACGGAGCAGCTACTGCATATTTATGAGCTCCTCCTGGCGACGTACGGTCCCCGGCACTGGTGGCCGGCTGATACGCCGTTCGAGGTCTGCGTCGGTGCGATCCTGACCCAGAACACCAATTGGGTGAACGTGGAAAAGGCGATTACCAACCTCAAGGCGGCAGGGCTTCTGTCCGTGGAGGCATTGGTTCTTGTCGACCCGCTGGAGCTGGGAGAGGTAATCCGGCCGGCCGGTTTTTTCAATGTAAAGAGCAGACGGCTGAAGAGCTTCGTGGCTTGGCTGATGTTGAGGGCAGACGGGAGTCTGGATCGGCTGTTCGCTACCGGCTGGCGCCAGCTGCGCCCGGAACTGCTTGCCATCAGCGGGATAGGGCCGGAAACGGCAGATTCCATTCTGCTCTATACTGGAGGACAGCCGACCTTTGTGGTGGATGCCTACACCAGGCGGCTTCTGTTCCGTCTGGGGCTGCTGAGGGACGAAGATACCGGCTACGAGGAAGTGCGCTCGCTCTTCATGAATGCCCTTCCTCAGGAGGTGAACCTGTTCAACGAGTACCATGCCCTGATCGTACAGCACTGCAAGGAGCGCTGCCGGAAACGGCCATTATGCGAGGGGTGTGTCTTGCGGGTTGCAGGAATATGTCTCTGGAATGAGGATCGAGGAGAAAGGTACGAGGACCGAGGATAAAAGCGGTTGCAGTTTGTCTCGCAACAAGTGAGATTTGCCCCGAGCCCCGAGCCCCGAGCCTTTTACTGCTGGAACATGGACACGACCCGGTTCCTTCCCCCTTGTTTGGCTCGATAGAGGGCGGCATCTGCTTCACGGATCAGGTCTTCTATGGAGGACATGCTGGGAGACGGGTACGTGGCAACTCCCATGCTGATGGTCAGTCGCAGGTTCTTCAGATCGCCGCTGAAGGTCTGCCGTTCAACCTTGATCCGCAGCCGCTCAGCCACCATGATCGCTTCTTCGTGAGAGGTCTCGGGCAGGACCAGAACGAATTCTTCGCCGCCATAGCGGACGGCTACGTCGTAGCTGCGCAGATCCTCCTTGGCCAGATGAGCAATGCTCGATAGGACGCAGTCGCCGTCCTGGTGCCCGTAGTGGTCGTTGACGCGCTTGAAGTGGTCGATATCCATGAGCACCATGGATATGGGGGATGATTTGCGCTGGGAACGCTGGATTTCCCGCTCCAGAACCTCCATCATGTAACGGCGGTTATAGAGCTGGGTCAGGTGGTCGGTGTTGGATAGTCGTTTCAGGAGGTCGTTGGACTTTTTCAGCTCGTCCTGCAGCATCTTGATCTTCAACTGGACCTTGACCCGGGCCATCAACTCCCCCGGGTCGAATGGCTTGGTCACGTAGTCGCATGCTCCCTGCTCAAGCCCGCGAATCTTCAATTCACGGTCCTCTCGGCCGGTCAGCATGATGATCGGGATGTCCCGCAACTCCTCGCGGGTCTTGACCATGGCGAGAAACTTGAAACCGTCCATCCTGGGCATCTCGAGGTCGCAGAGAACCAGATCGACCTGGGTGCCGAGGAGCGTTTTGAAGGCCTCGATACCGTCGCCGGCCTCCAGGTAACGGTCAAACACACCGAAACGCATCAGGGTCTGGATGATCTGCTCCCGGATGGTATCTGAGTCGTCGATGATCAGGATACTGGTAGCCATAGTCTCTGGTCGTGTCCGGATTGGTCGCTACACAATGGAACGAGTTTAACCGTAATCGTTGCGATTGCAACCCGCATAACCCCTTTCCGCCTCCACGAGGGGGGAAGGGGTTATGCGCTCTTATTCAGGCGAAGGGGTTCTTCAGGCTGATGGTCTGGTCACGACGCGGACCGACGGAGACCAGGACAATGGGGCAGCCAACCAGCTGCTCCAGGCGACGAACATAGCTCTGGGCCTTTTCGGGAAGCTGATCGAAGCTGCGGGCAGCGCTGATATCCGTCATCCAGCCGGGAACGTCCTCGTAGACCGGTTGGCACTGGGCAAACGCCTCCAGGTTGGTCGGCAGTTCTTCCAGCACCTTGTCCTGACAGGTGTAACCGGTACAGATTTTAATCGTTTCGAAGTTGTCGAGCACATCCAGTTTGGTCAGGGCAATGCCGGTGAGGCCGTTAACCCGGACCGCGTATCGGAGCACCATGGCATCGAACCAGCCGCAACGGCGCGGGCGACCGGTTGTGGCGCCGAACTCCTGGCCGTTTTGGCGCAGTTTCTCACCGGTTTCCTCGGTCAGTTCGGTCGGGAACGGTCCGCTCCCCACCCGGGTGACGTATGCCTTGGAAATGCCGATGATTTCATGGATAGACCGCGGACCAACGCCGGTACCGGTACAGGCACCACCGGCGCAGGTCGAGGATGAGGTGACGAATGGGTAGGTCCCCAGGTCGACGTCCAGCAGGGTTCCCTGCGCCCCTTCGAAGAGGAGCTTCTTGCCCGCGGCAATGTCCTTGTGCAGTACCAGCGCCGTGTCGGCCATGTAAATGCGGAGTTTGTCGGCATAGCCGCAATACTCCTGGTAAATCTCCTTGAAGGTGAACGGTTTTTCGTTCAGCAGATTCTGGAGCAGGAAGTTCTTTTCCTCAAGGGTTTCCTTCAGCTTGCGGGCAAAGATATCACGATCCACCAGGTCTCCGAGCCGGATGCCGCGGCGGCCGATCTTGTCCTCGTATGCCGGACCGATCCCCCGGCCGGTGGTGCCGATCTTGCCGGCGCCGCTCTTGGCCTCGCGGGCAATGTCGATCCGCTTGTGATACGGCATGATGACGTGGAGGTTCTCCGACAGCAGGAGGACGCTGTCGTCCTGGAACTTGCCGCTGCTCTTCAGGTTGGTGATCTCCCGGATGAACACCTCCGGGTCGAGCACAACCCCGTTGCCGATGATGCAGCGCTTCCCGGCATGAAGGATACCGGAAGGAATCAGGTGCAGGACGATTTTTTCGTCTCCGACGACCAGGGTGTGACCGGCATTGTTGCCACCCTGGTAGCGGACCACGTCGTCCGCATACTCGGTATAAATGTCAACGACCTTTCCTTTTCCTTCGTCGCCCCACTGGGCTCCCACTACCACTACGTTGGCCATGACCGTCTCCTTGCTATGGATCAAACCTGATGACCGGCATATCCTGCCGGAACAGGTCATCCTTCTTGATATTGGTTGTTGCTCCGTCGCTTACCCGCAGCAGATGCACTTCGTCAGAGGAACAGTACTCACCGCCAACTACCAGTACCCGTTTGATGTTCATCCGCCGGGCATAGGCAACGGAGTTGGTGAGGTCGCGCCGGATGATGTCCCTGGCCACAGAATAGCCGCGCCGGCGAAGCGCTTGGGCGATACGGAGGGCATCCCTGCGGTCCTCCCGGAGGTTGAAGATGAGAAAGTCGCGGGTGGCACGTGCCTCCACATCGGGGCGTTTTTCCAGGGCGTGGAGCAGCGGCAGGATATTGAAGGCGAAACCGGTTGCCGGAGCGGCATGACCGTATTTGGCGGTCAGATCGTCGTAACGCCCGCCGCTGCAGACCGGTTCCCCGACGCCCGCCACGAACCCCTCGAACGTTATCCCGGTGTGGTAGCCGAGCCCCCGGATTTCACCAAGGTCGATGGTGAGGTAGTCGGCCACGCCGTAGATCTCCAGGATCTCCAGCACCTGACGCAGGTTCTCCAGTGCCCGGCGTGAACGCTCGTTGCTGGTCACCCGATTTGCTTCGGCAAGTATTTCTCGCCCGCCGAACAGCCTGGGGAGGGCGCTGATTTCCTCTGTTACCGACTCGGGGAGTTTCTCCCGTTCCAGAAATGCGCGTACCGCTGAAGCATCCTTCTTGGCGATAGCCTCCTGGAGCTCATTTCTCGCCTCACCGGTCAGCCCGGCAGCAGCCATGATGCCGCGGAAGTACTCGACCTGCCCCAGATCGACCTTGAAGTCGGTGAAGCCCAGTTCACGAAGGACCTCCACTGCCATGGCCACCATCTCGGCATCTGCCTCAGGCGAGTCGAGACCGATCAGTTCGACGCCGGCCTGGTATATTTCACGGCTCCGTCCGGACTGGATCTCGGTATGTCTGAGTACCCGGCCGTTGTAATAAAGGCGGTGGGGGAGGGGGAGGCTGCGTAGTCGCATTGCCACGATACGTGCGACCTGGGGGGTGATGTCGGACGGTATGGCGAGCAGTCGGCCGGTCTGGCGGTCGTCAAAGCGGAAGGTCTTTTCCCGGAGTTCATCGTCAAGTCCGATGGAAAGTACATCCTGGAATTCAAGCAGCGGGGTGATGATCCGCCGGAATCCCCACAGTTCGAAGACCGAGCAGATCTTCCCTTCGATATAGCCGATCTTGTCGGCTTGCTCAGGGAGAAAGTCGGTGACCCCTTTGGGAAGGGTTGCATCTGTGCCTGTTGCTGTGGTCAAAGCTGTCTCCGGGCGGATACCGCTGCCTGTCAGAGCGACGTAAAGCGCCGGAAATCCTAACAACATACCCTTCTCATGTCAATGAAAAAGGGTGGCCTGGCGGCCACCCTTTTTCAGTTCAAGGTTCAACGTTCAATGTTCAAGGTTTTGTAACTATTCAAGCTTTCGGTCCAAGGTTCAGGTTTTCAACTTTAACTTTGAACCTAGAACGTTGAACAGAAGTTATTCCACCTTTTTGATCGAAATGGCGCTCGCGCCTTTTTCGATCATGCCCGGTTTCTTGACTACTTCCAGCAGTACCAGCTCTTTTCGTGCTTCGTCGTAGGCATAGTCGGCCAGGTAGTTCTGGCTCGGTTTGGTGTGCCAGCGTTCTTCCATGGCGGCGCCGTTCCAGGCAAAGCTGTACACGGAGTTCTTGGAGAAGGAGCGGCTGTTACCGATGACCCAGAAACCTTCATTCCTGGGGACGAGAATGTTGCCTTCCTTTGTCGTCAGTATCCTCTGTTCAAGAAAGACCTTTCTGAGCAGTTCCCCGGTTACACGGACGTTCTGCTGGTCGTCGCGGGAGAAATAGGTTTCCGAGCCCCCCAGCCGATCGTTGCTGCGCCAGAGCTCCTCACCGTTAGCCGCATAGACGATCAGATAGCCATCCGAGCTGATGGCCAGGGTGCGGACGGTCCCGCCCTTTTCCTTTATCCGGGTGAAATTGAAAATGGTCGCAAATTTCGGCAGTTTCACCGGATTCTTCAGTTCGTACCCGGCCCCGGTCTTCACCACTTCGGCGACGTCGTTGAAAAAATCCGTGTCCCTTCCCATCTGCTGGCCGTAGAGTCGCGGTGTGCCATCCGGTCCGGGCAGGGCACGGAAGAAGTACGGCAGGTTGCGGGCAAGCTGCCTGAATGCGCCATGCTCCACGATCCAGGCCTGGGAGGCCAGTTCGTCGCCGCGCATCATGGTGACATAGAGCTCCACGCTGCCATCTCCGTCCAGATCGGCCGTATCTATGCCGATTATCTTTTCATTTGACCGGAATCCCTTTTCGGCAGCGATCAGGGTGAGCCTCTCACCCTGACGATAGAGCCTGATCTCCTGCCCCAGGGCAAGGAACAGTTCCCGCTCTCCGGAGGGGAGTGATCTCCCGATCGCCAGGCCGACCATGGCCCCGTCCAGTCGCTGGCCGATCATGCCGCTTTCCCCGGCCTTGGCGACGTTCTGCGGACGGATGATGTCGCCCGCCGGTTGCGGCATGACCTGCGGGACTATCAGGGCCGGAGTGGCGACAACCTGGGCACTGCTGGCCGGGACCGGTGTGGGCTGCTGCATCTGGGGTGCAACAGATGATGCTGAGGTTGGAGGCTGCCTGTCCCTAAGCGGCGTAACTACCTTGGCCAACTCCGCGTTCAGCTTCTGGGCCAGTCTGGTCACAGCCGGGATGATATCGTCTGACGAGTCTCCCTGCTCAAAGGCGCGGACGATGACCTTGCCGGTGTTGTCTTTCACCTGCGCATCGAGGCTGAATATCTTGCCAAAGGTGATATAGGCGCCAGTGATGGTCAGGCCGGCAGCGGTTGGTGACTCTACGATGGCCGTGTATTCTGACGAAAGACGGGAGGCCAGCAGGCCCGGCAGGTTCACTTTCAATTCGTCCCGATTGGCGGAGCCGGTGATTTTGAATTCTGGGACATAGACATTCAGTGGGGCTGCGAGGGCCGGTTTGACAATCGTCAGAGCAATAGCCAAGGCCAGGAATAACTGCATCAATCGTTTCAACTGAGTACCTCCCGGGTAGTGTTTCGCACAAACTACTCGATTTTTTGGTAAGACACAAATAGAAAGAGCGGGCCAGATGGCCCGCTCTTCATCACAGTTAATGCGTGATTACTGTGTCAATGTCAGAGGCTGTCAATTTCCCTTCTTGTTCAGCATTACGTCAAGAAGATCATTTGCTTCTTGCAACTTATCCTGCAGCTTCTTGATCTCGTCCGCGGTATAGACTTTGGCACCCTTCTTTATTTCGGCATTCAGTTTCTTGATCTTGGTCTGGATGCTGTTGACCTCGGTGGCGCAGTTCTTGGAGGCCAGCAGGCATTGGTCCTTCTCTTCCTTGGTCATCTGGGCAAAGGCCGGCATTGTTGCCGAAAAGGTTAAGGCAGCCAGAATCATAACGGCTGTTTTTTTCATTAGTATGACCTCCTGTGGAGTGTTTTGATATGAGCCGGAGGACTGACCTCCGGCAGTGTCATGTCTGGATTAGAAGGTATAGGTCAGGTTGATTCTCGCCGTGTAGGGGTTTACAGGATCCACTTTTCCGGTCCCCACGGTGACGGTATCCTTGTAGTAGGGGCCGAGAACGAGGTAGGCGCCCTGCAGGCTCGCGGTCAGGTTGTCGTACAGCTTATAGCCGACCTCGGCGTTGATCTCGGTACCCAGGTAGTGGCTGCCGTTGCCCTTGGAGTTCTGATTGTTTTCAGCCGTCAGGCCGGCACCAATATTGGCAGTGGCAAATATTTTCGGTGTAATTGTCGCATCGTAACCGGCGGTGATGATTGCGGCACCCTGCGCGTTGTTGTTGGTGGTATAGATGATGTTCGTGTCCGACGTCGTTCCACCGGTCGCAGGGTTACGGTTAAGAAGCATCATCCCTGACTCGGTGTAGCTGTTGGCAGCAGATTGCGGTAAAGCGACACCCTGCTGAGTCTGGGAGACACTCTGCCAGGAATGGTCGACGCCATCGTTCTTGTCCTGGTCGCCTGAGGTATAGAGGAAGGCGGCTTTGGCCGTGCCCGGACCGGCCTGAATCTTGCTCGCCAGGTTTACGGACCAGGCATTGATGGTGGTCCCTTTGCTCGCAGTCAGGCCGCTTGTGTTCTGCTTGCTGAAGCCGGCCTGATATGCGGCAAAGCCGCTCACGGTTGCCGGGCCGAGCTTGGCCTCTGCATTGACGCCGAAGGTGTGGAAGGTCTGCGGCTGGTTTGTACGGTAGTCGGAAAGGAGGTAATATCCGCCTCCCACAGACAGGTCGTTGCTTACGCGGTACTTCCCTTCCAGAAGGGCAATATCCAGGTTGTCAGTGCCCCGCGGAGCAACGACAACGCCAGTGTTGGACGTTGATTCATACGCCCTGAAATAGGCGATGCCGGTGGTGGCTTTGCCGTAATTGGCGGTGGCATAGAGACCGGCGATGTCGGCGTCCAGGAAGATCCCCTTAAAGACGTCCTTGTAGGGCTGGATACCGGCTTTAACCTTGACCGGGGTGGAGGGGATGTTGAAGTCGAGGTAGACCCACTTGGTCTCAAGGTTTACGGAGTCGGACTCGAGGGCGCCGCCAAAACCTCTGGCTCCCACAGATTGTGCCCGATCACCGAATACGGAGTCGATTTCGAAGCCGGTTACCAGCTTCAGGTCGTCGTTGGCCTTGGCGCTATAGAATATGCGGGCTCGCTGATCAAAGTAGTTGGCTGCCGTGGCGCTGGCCTTGTTGGCGTTAAGCTGGGCAGCGCCACGACTCTCGTAGTTGGAGAGAAAATACTTCAACTTAGTACAAGCCATGGAACTCGTTCTCCAGCGCAAAGGCCGGAACGGCAGCGGCAGCGCTCAGGGCGGCTGCTGCAGAAACAACGAAAAGCTTTTTCTTCATTGCGTTGCCTCCTTTTTATGGTGGATTCATTTGTGTCCGGTTAGGTCTTTGCAGCGGCGAAACGTCCGAAACGCCGCCTGTGCTTCTTTGATGTTGTCTGCTGATTCAACAGGACAGCCTCGTTTTCGATTGCGAAGCGCAGCTCTCTGACTCGCTTAATGCTGACCGTTTCGCCATGCTCTTCATGGCAGTGCATCGCAAGCAACAGGTAGGTAATCAACCCGGCCATGAGTTGCACCATGAGCCCGTATTTGGTCCGGGCGATCAGGTGGTACACCTTGGCGTAACTATCGGTCTGGTCACTCGTTAAGCTGCTTCCCCCCTCCGCTGGCTGCAACATCCCTGGGGCGAATAAGGCAAGCTCGTTAGCATTTTCCGGCGTGGTGTGCAGGCCAAGCCGATTGAAGGTGCGACGCGAAGGGAAAAACGAATGGCCTGCGAAGGCAGGCTATTCGATAAGA
Organism: uncultured Geobacter sp.; assembly: GCA_964432205.1. Classification (GTDB taxonomy): domain Bacteria; phylum Desulfobacterota; class Desulfuromonadia; order Geobacterales; family DSM-12255; genus Geomobilibacter. The sequence goes on from CAYSMK010000021.1 coordinate 43,748, forward strand.
AGATATAGGCATTATGTCCCCGAATTCGCACTCGTATTTATGAAGAAGCAAAAAATGGCGCCCCTGCCGAGGGAGTAGCAAGGGCGCCGATAAAAGTAGTATGGTGCAATCAGAAAATAATCTGGGCCTGCATACGGTACTGCATGTCGTCTGAACGGGCTGGCTGCTTGTGGATGTTGGTCACGTCGGCCTGGAGTTTCAGGTTGTGCTTACTGAAATAATAGGATATGGCCCCTTGGGTTTCGGTCTGAAGGTCCAGCGACCTGTCGCGGTTCGGATCGACATAAGAGTAACGGGCGGCAACCTCCAGATGCTTCGGGATTATAAAGTAGCCTGCCTGGGCGTATGCGCCGTGGGCTCGGAGCTTATTGCCGGAATCCTGCCCGTCAGCCTGACCTACGAAATACTCGCCCTGGGCGGAAAAGCCCATCCACTTGAAGGCGGCGTCAATGCCGAAGGTGTCAATATCGACCTTCTCCGAGGCGCCGAACGTGGAAGCTCCCTTTCCGAGCCAGCCGTTGGAGCCGGCAAAGGTCAGATTATTGCTTTCAAAGGCAGTAGCACCGGTCTTTTTCAGGGTGTCCGTGAAGTAATTGGCTCCGATCGAAACGAGCGGCTTCTCGCTGTGCTCCAGGTCCGCCTCGGAATAGGGCATGTCGCCTAAGGGATTGAAGGCAACCCTGGCGGCAAGGGCATTATCGTTCGTGCTGCGCAGGGTGTTTTGCCCAACACCACCGTAAATCCCCACGTTGTAGTTCACCAGACCTTTGGCGACTTTGCCGTGCAGCATAAGGCCCGTGTCGCGTCCCACCTTGAAGGTGTCGGTTGCGTTGGCGCGATCCACAAACTGCTGAGCCCCGGAGGAGGTGATCTCCTGGCGGGCGAACTGGACCTTCTCCTGGCCGAACAGAAGCTGGGTCTCGTCCATAAACCTGTAATTCAGCCAGGCGTCTTCCAAGAGCTTGGAAGAATCAGCGAAATTCGCTTGGAATTTGTATGTCAGGTCCTTCGTATAGGCATGGCCGCTCATGAAGAGCTTCATCCGGCGGACCCTGAATTCGGAGATATTCTGGCCGGAGTCTTTGTCGGTAAAAGTATACCGGCTCTGGAGGCGAGCCCCCAGGGAAAGCTGGAATTTTTCATCCGGTGCGGTAAAGGTAAATCCTTTGCCGAGCTTGTAATCCAGTGGTCTGCTCTTCGTCACCGCCTTGTAATCCTCCTCGGTGATAACCCCCTTCTCCTTCAGGACATCCTCAAGGGTTTTCGCAAATGCATTGTGGCCCGCAAGTACGGCGGCCAGAGTTACTGCTGCTGCCAATTTCTTTTTCACTTTCTCCTCCTCATTTTGGCAATTATTTCGGCCTCCAGAGATGACCATTTGTAGAAGTGGACAACTCGCGGAGCCCGCCGCCATAGTATTGTAAAATGCATATTTTAGCGTGCTAAAGTGGCATAACATCTCGATCCTGGAACTGAAAAGGCATCTTGGGGTTGGCTATTCCGCAGCCTGGCGCGTGAAGCACAAACTTATGCAAGTCATGTATGAGCGCGAAGAAACAACCAAGCTTCATGGCCGCGTCGAAGTTGACGATGCATATCTTGGTGGTGAACACCCCGGGGGTAAGGTCGGGCGTGGTTCAGAAAACAAGACGCCTTTTATTGCAGCAATCCAGACCAATGCCAGCAACAATCCTGTATATGCCGTTTTTCGGCAAGTTGAGAGATTTAGCCTCGATGAGGTCACTTCCTGGGCCAAGCAGTCTTTAGTCCCTGATACCGTAGTGGTTTCTGATGGACTCGGTTGCTTCACAGCTGTAGAAAAGGCTGGCTGTATTCATCATCGTGAAGTTGTAGGTAAAAATCTAAAGAGCACCGACATGGAATGCTTCAATTGGATCAATACAATACTCGGCAATTTGAAGACCGCCATCAGCGGAACTTATCATGCCTTTGACTTTGAGAAATACGGCTATCGCTATCTGACAGAATACCAGTACCGCTTCAACCGTCGGTTCAACCTGTCCACTATATTCACAAGACTAGTCTACGCCGCTACCCACACCGGGTGCCGTCCAGAAAGCTTTTTGCGCTTGGCCGCGAATTAGAACGAATCAGGTAAAGAAAAGCCCTTACGTGTGGTTGTCCGCCACCGGACGAACGCAATGAAGGACTTGTTCATCTCCCCGTGTTTCTGCAGGTAAGAAGTAGCATCGTCACCCGGAATCATTAAATTTTGCATAAAATAACTGCTAGGAATGGACTTGTCAAGATATCACGTCGTAATTATCTGAATTTTACTTCGTTGTAACACGACCGTCACGTGCGTGATGGATGAGTTTTGTTATGATATCAATGGATGAGGGCTGATCCGCAAGGTGCCTGAAGGAACAGCGAAATTTCGCACTTTGATAGTACGTGTGGGCGCCTCCACGGGCTCAAGAAATTGTAGCCCTCGTTCTCGCGCTCCTTTCGTGTGCCGGTCCATCATTATGCATACAATTGTGCAGGCGTCGCATTTTTCTGGGGCTGCCCGAAACGTTCAAACCAATGTATTATTTTATAGTAAACGAATTGGCCGCCAAGCCTAACATGGCTTTTTTGCAAATAAAGCTGGACAGAGGATAGCGCAGCATGGTATGGAAAGATGCCATCGCGGCTGACCGAAATGCCGTTAAAGAGCCAGATGTATTTAGGATGCTAAAACAAGGTTTAAAGTTATATGTTTTTTTCGCTACCCGTCACATAAACCTGTAAGGGGGTGCTTACTCCCCCGTAGAGAAAGGTGAACATGCAACCCGTCAAAATATTCCGTAATAATCTGAGCTGTCGAATGCTTGCCATTTTGTTGTTTGCCACGGCCGCCGGTTGCGCAAGCACAAAAGCCCAATCGCCCGGACCGAATGATTATGTGGAAGTACCCAATCCCGCACTTACCATGTCCCCCAATGCTCCCGAGACGATCTGGGTACCGCGACGGTATGTGGAAAGCGGAGTTCCGCGCGGTGGTGAGTTGGCGAAGCGTGGATATGAGGCTGTTACTGGTAGCGGTGCCGCCACCGCAACTCCCTCTCCCGCGGTCACGGCCCAGCAGGCGGGGATAACCGGGCTGGCCGGGAAGCCCGCAGCTTTTATTCCCAGGTTTGGTTTGGTAGTGGCGGTGGATGGCGAGAAGATCTACTTCAATGTTGGCAGGGAGGCCGGCATTGCTCCGGGGCAGATGCTGAAAATATATCGGGGAGGAACCATTGTCGAAGGGCTCGGTCTTGCCCAGGGAGAGCTGGTTGGAACCGTCGAAGTTGTTGGCTATGTCGGCGCAAAGGGCAGCTACGGCCTTATCAAACCGGGAGGACAGGTGCGGCTAAATGACTTGGTAGGGGTTGAATAACCTGAGTACTCCGACCGGCACTTTGCAGAAAGACAAGGAGGTGAACCATCATAACTTAACTCGATCAGGCACTGCGGGAATCTGTAATTACATTTCCACACTACGAAAAAAATGAAATGAGGAGGTGTTCATGATTAAAAAGATCTCGGTTTCGATTGCTACCAGTCTGCTGCTTGTGTCTCCGGCCCTTAGCCAGGAAGTCCCCCAGGTGGCACCGCCAAACTACAATTGCGATTTCCAGCCGAGCTGTGAGGTGGCCCCCGGTATTTACGGCAGGATGGGCTCCCCGGCAAAGAGTAAATTCGATCTCTCTATCGGCGGCTTCGTAAAATTGGACTATGCCTATAACTCCGTAAACTTGGGGAACAATGGTGCCTTGGGGGCGTTACAGCCTGGTATTCCCAAGAGTAGTTCCGTAGCCGGACAGCAGGACCAGTCGATCTTTACGGCCCGCCAGTCCCGGTTCTGGCTCAAGGTTGCCGGTCCTACGTTTCTGAGGGCCAAAACCGGCGCACTCATAGAGGCGGATTTCTACGGTACTGGCGCAGCCAACCAGTCCGCGAACCAGTCCGCTACCATGAGGCTGCGTCTTGCGCAGGCGACCCTGGACTGGGCCGATACCCAGGTGCTGTTTGGCCAAGCGTACGATATTTTCGGTCCGTATGTTGGGTCAACGGTTGATTTCGGTTCCGGGGCAACCACGGGTTCTCCTAACAATCCGCGGGTGCCGCAGATTCGGGTGACCCAGAAGGTGGATCTCGGTTCCGGCACGGCACTGAAACTGGTTGCCGGTGTGCAGAACCCGGTACAGGATGCTAATTTACAAACCGGAACAGGGAGCGATTCATGGGGGTCGATGTTAAACATGGCCGGTCAGGCGATGTTGGTCAGTAAAGCCCTCGGTGTTTCGCCGGGCTATTATGGCCTGCCGATGAATTCGCTGACTGCAGGCGTGTTCGGCCTCTACGGCAACCAGGACGTTGCGGGCGCTAAGAACCGGGTAAATAGCTGGGGGTATGGTTTTTACACGTTCGTCCCTGTACTGAAATCAAAAGACGGCAAGGACCGGACAATGACCGCCACATTTGAGGGACAGGCGTACATGGCGGCCAATCTGAGTTCCCCGGCCGGAATTGGCGCGACAGCCAAAGACGTGCTTGCGAACAAATCACCGGCCAAGGGCTACGGCGTGGCAGCACAAGTCATTTTTTACCCCACTCAGAATCTTGGCCTTACCGCTGGTTATGGCAGACGAAATGCCTATAATTATGCGAGCTATGCAGGGATCAACAATTTCGAAAAGTCAAACTCTCAGGTTTTTGTCAATGCTGCCTATGATCTGAATGCGGCGGTAAGGGTTGCTGCCGAGTATCAGAATATCAACACGCAGTACGGTAACGTGACGAACGGAGCAGGCAACCTGGCCGGACTGGCCGAGTCCGGTCATGCCAATATCGGACGCCTGGCACTTTATTACTTCTTCTAGTCTGGAGTTGTGAGGTAAATGAAACAGGCACCTCCCGGATCAATTGGGAGGTGCCTGTTTTGTTTGAATTTGCGTTGGGTGTGGCCGTGTATCAGTGGCCCGTTTGGCAAAGTTCGGTCAGGACGCCGGTACTGCTCTTGGGATGCACGAAGGCGATTCTGGTGTCATGGGCGCCATTTCTCGGCACGGCATCGATCATCCTGACACCGTCCTGTTGGAGCCCGGCGATTGCAGCCTCGATGTCGGCGACCTCGTAGGCGATGTGGTGGATGCCCGGACCGCTCTTTTCCAGGAACCTTGCAACCGGGCTGTCCGGTGAAGTCGGCTCCAGCAGTTCAATCTTCGATTCGCCAATCTGCAGCATGGCGACCCGCACCTTCTGCTCCGGCACCTCCTCCGCTCCTTTGAAGGCCATGCCGAGCTGGTCGCGGTAGAAGGGGAGGGTTTCATCGATGGATTGTACGGCAATACCTATGTGACTGATTTTCTTAAGCATGAAAAAGTCCTTTTTAGAATCCACCACGGAGACACGGAGACACGGAGAAATTCAGAGAACGAATCTTTTCAGGCCATCCTTCAACAGCGGAGCATTGAAGTTAAGGAGCAAGCCGGTCTTCACACCGGACAGGCGCAGATATGTCAATAATTGTGCTTCGTGCACCGGGAGAAGTTTCTCGATAGCTTTGAGCTCGACAATGACCCTGTTTTCGACAAGAAGGTCAAACCGGTAGGCACAATCAAGCGCTTTCCCCTTGTATGTCACGGGCAGCATCTTTTGCCGTTCATAGACCAGCCCCAGAGCATCAAGTTCATAGCACAGACACTCCTCATAGGCTGACTCAAGCAGGCCGGGACCTAATTGCCGATGAACCTCAATTGCCCCTTTGATAACGCTTTCGGTTATTTCCTCGTCTATCACTCAGACTTTCTCCGTGCCTCCGTGTCTCCGTGGTGGGTTTTCAGGTTTATTACAAAACCACCGTCTCCGTATGCTTGCCGAACACGCCACGGAAGACGTCGGCGATTTCGCCCAGGGTGGCGTAGGTCTTGACCGCTGCCAGAATTGCCGGCATAACATTGCCGGTCCCCCTGGCTACCGACTCCAGCTCGACAAGGGCCGCCTTTACCGCGGCCTCGTCGCGTCCGGCCTTCATTTCGGCAAGCCCCTTCTTCTGGGCGATTTCCACCTCTTCCTTGACCTTGAGCAGTTCCGGTGCGGTTTCGTTCTCGACGGTGAATTTGTTGACGCCGATGATGATCATGTCGTTGGTCTCGATCCCCTTCTGGTAGGCGTAGGCCGAGTCCTGGATCTCCTTCTGCTGGAAGCCGCGGGAGATCGCTTCCACTGCTCCGCCCAACTGGTCGATCTTTTCGATATAGGCCGTGGCAGCCTGCTCGATCTGGTCAGTCAGTGACTCCACCAGGAAACTCCCGGCCAGCGGATCGATGGAGTCGGCAGCCCCGGATTCGTAGGCAATGACCTGCTGGGTGCGAAGTGCGATTCTGACCGAGTCCTCGGTGGGGAGGGCCAGGGCTTCGTCGCGGGAGTTGGTGTGGAGCGACTGGGTGCCGCCCAGTACTGCCGCCAGGGCCTGGATCGTGACCCGCATGATGTTGTTGTCCGGCTGCTGGGCCGTAAGGGTGCAGCCGGCGGTCTGGGTGTGGAAGCGGAGCATCAGTGACTTGGGGTCCTTTGCCTTGAACCGCGACTGCATGATCCTGGCCCACATGCGGCGGGCTGCCCGGAACTTGGCCACCTCCTCCAGCAGGTTGTTGTGGGCGTTAAAGAAGAAGGCCAGCCGCGGGGCGAACTCGTCCACATCCAGCCCGGCCTTGACGGCGGCTTCCACATAGGCGATACCGTCCGCCAGGGTGAAGGCCACCTCCTGCACCGCCGATGATCCGGCTTCGCGGATGTGGTAGCCGGAGATGGAGATGGTGTTCCACTTGGGCACATGGTCCTTGCAGTAAGCGAAGATGTCGGTGATGATCCGCATCGACTCCTTGGGGGGATAGATGTAGGTGCCGCGGGCCATGTACTCCTTGAGGATGTCGTTCTGGATGGTGCCGGAGATCTTGTCCGGCGAGACCCCCTGCTTTTCGGCCACGGCGATGTACATGGCCAGAAGGATCGACGCCGTGGAGTTGATGGTCATGGAGGTCGAAACCTTATCCAGCGGAATGCCGTCGAACAGGACCTCCATGTCGGCCAGCGAGTCGATGGCCACCCCGACCTTGCCGACTTCGCCCTGGCTCATGCCGTGGTCGGAGTCGTACCCCATCTGGGTCGGCAGGTCGAACGCCACGGACAGGCCCGTCTGGCCGGCGTTGAGCAGGTATTTGTAGCGTTCGTTCGACTCCCTGGCGGTGCCGAAGCCGGCATACTGGCGCATGGTCCAGAACCGTCCCCGGTACATGGTCGGCTGTACGCCGCGGGTGAACGGGTATTGGCCGGGGAAGCCCAGCTGTTCGTCATAGCCCGGATAATCGAATTCCGGGGCGAAACAGCGGTCCATTTCGATGTTTGAGGAGGTAAGAAAGCGCGGCTTTCTTTCCGGGGCCTTGGCAATATTCTTGGCAACAACGGTTTCCTGCCAGCTCTTTTTCTTGTCAACGATGCTCATTGAATTCTCCTTCGATGGCGGTACATGACAACATCCCCTTTACCCACGGCGATCAACCTGAATGCCGGCAGAGAAAAGGGGATGCAAGGGCATTTCATGAAGCTGTGGATGTGGTCAGAGGATGGCCTTGACCAGGGCCAGTGCTTCGTCAGTGATCTCATCCGGGTTTCTGGCCGTAGATGCATCGACCCTTACCCCGCGCCAGCGGTGGATTTCCTTGAGATAGAATTCTCGCATCTGCTGATAATATTCGAGACCACCCTCGTGATGGATCTGCAGTACATCCTCGATCCGTTCATGGGCCTCTTCGGCCGGCACGTCGATGAAGATGGTCAGGTCGGGGTAGATCTCGTCTTCGAAAAGAAAGCCCCGGGATATCTTGTCCAGATGGCGCAGTACGTCGAAATGCTTCGTGTAGCCGTTCACCCAGGCATTGGCCAGCGAGGAGATACTCGACTGCTTGCAGAGCACGATCTTGTCCTGCTGCAGCGCCGGCTCGACGATGTTCTTGAAGATCTCGGCCCGCACTGCGCCCTCGAAAATGAAGTCGGCCCGGGGATTTTTACCGAACGGCCAGTTGAGCATCGACGCCATGCCCAACTCCTGTACCCGCCCGGAGTCAGGATTGGCGCATTCGACAACGTCGTATTTCATTTCGACCAGCGCCTTGTGCAAGGCGACGATGGCTGCCTTGACCTGCTGACCGGAGCCACTGATCCCCTCGATAACGATAAATTTCCCTTTTCTCACGGTATCCTCCTAGTAGTATCCATCCGTAACCTCACGGATGAAAACTAGATGATGGCCTTCAGATAGGCGATGGTATTTTCCCGCTTCATCTGTTTGATCTCTTCCGGGTTCACTTCCACGAACTTCTCGTCAGGCGTGACCTTGAACAGCGGTTGCCCCTTCTGGACGATGCTGCCGTCCGCTCCCTGCATGATGGTCCGCTCAATGGTGCCGGAGAAGGTGGCCCGGACCGTGTTGAACATCTTCATGACCTCGATGATGTACAGGGCCTGGCCCTTTTCGAAATGCATCCCTTCGGTGACGAACGGCGGCAGGCCGGGGGCCTCCTGACCATAGTACATGCCGCCGCAGATGGCGACGATCTCGTCGGCCTTGGTGGCGGGCGGCGGTACCAGGACCTTCTTCATCCGGGTCTGCAGTTCGGCGTCGTGCAGATAGTCGGGGATCGTGACCTCCAGGTCGTCTTCCACCTTGAACGCCCAGAACTTGGTGTTGTCGGCAATGATGAACAGCATGCCGAGCAGCTCCAGGCCGGCCTCGAATCCCATATGGGCGGACTGTATCTCCAGCCACTCTTCGGCAGAGAACCCTCCTTGGGGCTTTTCCTTCTCCAGCAGAGCCGAGAGCTTGTCGAACTCGTGCATCCCCAGCGTGAACCGTTCGGACAGGGTAGCATAAAAACGCAGGCCATCCTGGAGCAGGTCGTTGTCATGGCCCCAGATTACCTCGGCAGCCGGAGCGGCCGGATCAAAGGTCATGTTCAGGTACTCATAGGTGTCGGCCAGTATGACAAAGGGGTTGTCATGCCATACCACTTTCCCCTTCTCCATGGTGAAGTTGTTCCGGTTGAGAGAGAGCCAGCCCGAGAGGAGGTGCGGATCCTCCAGCAGCCGGTCCATGGGGCGGGTAACCAGGGTCCCCTTGCGGTCGAGGATCTGCGACATGCTCTTGCCGATGGTGGCGTCGTCCGGGAACTGCTCGGCCATCTTCTTGGCGTAGTGCTTCTTCAGCTGTAAAAATGCCGCTACCGTGTCGAGCTTGCTGGCCTCTTCCTTCAACTGGCCGACCAGGGTGAGGTACGGCACGACAAAACGGGTAGTCGGCTTGGCCATGACGTTCTGACCGAGGAACCAGTTGACCAGACCGTAGTGGAACTCCAGGTTGGTGGCCAGGTCGGAGCCGCGGAGCGTGGTCTTGCCGAGCACCTTTGACAGATGCAGGTAACTGGCGAGCCGGTCCTCCCCCTTGGTGAGGAGCAGGGCGATGTTGGAGTCGTAGGCACCGGCCACCTTGTAACGCATGAACATGCCGGTGTCCGGGTTCACCAGGCAGATCCCCTGGTCGTCGCGGATCTCGCCTTCGATCGGCGCGGACCAGTAACGGATCATGCCGCCGGCGTGGGGTGACAGTGACGCATCGGTGGCGTTGAGGCGGGCCTCGGCGCTGGCGCCGAAGCGGGGAATCCGCTCCGGCTTGGGGAGCCGCTTCTTGTGTCGCGCCAGCAGGGCCATCGCCTCCACCAGTGACTCGACGATGAAGAAGTCGTTCTTGTCCTTGGGGTTGGTGAACTTGAGCGAGTAGCAGAGTTCGGACACCCGGTGCTCAACCTGGATCCGGGTGTTTACCTCCATGAAGTAGTAGCGGTCCCGGTCAACGATGCACTCGAAGGTGGAGGCGGAATCGAGCCCAACGGCCTGGCCGAACTTGGTGGAGTCCTCCTCCATCCTTTTCAGCACCTTCAGGTCGCTCTCCAGCGCCTTCACCTCGGCCTTGCGACCCGCCTGCTTGGCCTTTTCGATGGCCAGGGCCAGACTTTCCTGGGTCACGGAGATTTCCAGCAGCTTCTGTTCGTGCATCTGCAGGGAGCAGTCGCGGCCACCCAGCGAGACGCACCACTCGCCATTTCCCAGCAGCTGGATCTCGTTGTGGCGGGTCTGCTCGATGTTCAGCTCGACCAGCACGTTCTTGTTGTCACCGATGCCGTTGGCCTTGACCTCGTTGAGCACTTCCCGCACCAGGGTCGGGGTTTCGGCTGCCGCGTCCTTGATCTGCTTTTCGGTCGGGTTCTTGGCCGTCAACAGCGAGGCGCCGAGAATCCTCTGCCCCTTGCCGCCGCCGCCGCCGATCGCCTTGAGGCGGATCCTGCTCCCCGGGTACTCTTTGAACATGTTCACGACTTCGACCTGTACCTGGGCGGAGAGCTCCTCAATGGAGTAGAGATCGAGCCCCTTTTCGTAGGAGGCGTAGAGGATCTGGTCAGCCAGGTCCTCCAAGGAGAGCTTGGCATCCTTCAGCAGCTTGGCGTCCAGCTCGATCCCCTCGGCCTTGGCCAGGGCCAGCAGCTTCTCCCGGGTCGGGTGCTTCTTGACCAGGGTGCGGGCCGTGACGTTGTTGATGCCCGGCGTAACGCTGACTCCCACCTGGAGGGCGGTCCGCTTGGCTTCGTCCTTCTTGCCGGCATCGGCCTGGGTCCGGGAGTTGGGGCCGATGAACGACAGGCCGGCCTTTTCGATCTCGGCAACGAACTCCTCGTCCTCGGCCATGAAGCCATAGCCGGCGAACACGGAGTCGTAGTTGTTGTCCTTGGCAATCTGGATGATCTGGCCGATCCGTTCGACCCGCTCTTCCTTGCTGGCACCGGTATAGTCGGGTACGCGGTGGACACGGGTGGAATCGGTCAGCTGGCGCAGTTCGGGGGCAAGGGCGTTGGCGTAGACGATGGAGTCCTTCTCGGAGAGGAGGATGCCGTAATGGGATATCCCCATCTCTTCAAAGACATCCATGGCCTCTTTCCTGATCGGGCCACGGCAGACAATGAGGGGTTTCAGGTCCTCACAGGCGAACGTGCGGACCCATTCGGATGGGGAGTTGCCCAGGCGGCGGTCCCGGTGAATAAGAGGGTTGTTCATGTACAGGTCGGTCATTGGTATCTATCTCCAATTCAAAGAATAAGATAAATTCGATTCAACACAGAGGCGCAGAGGACACAGAGAAAACCGTTTTGTCCAATATCGGCCTGTTCGGCATAGTTTTGTGCCTTTGCAGTTCTCTGTGTCTCTGTGTTGAACTAGATATGCCTCTAATGGAACTCGCGCTGCGGGCCGCCCATCGGTGCCGGCTTGTAGTGCCGCATCAGGAATGCTATGTTTTCTCCCAGTACCTGACGCAGATCGGTGGGCATGACGATGGAGGAGATGGAGCCCAGGGCCAGACCTTCCTTCGGGTTCATCAGTTCCTTTTCGTACCGCTGGTTCAGGGCAGTTTCCTGGCCCTTCAGCCACTCAGCCGCTTCCTTCTCCGCATCCTGCTTGGCGGAGGCACCTTCCATACCGCACTTGATCCGCTCCTCGGTTCCCTTCTTGACCAGGTCGGCAGCGGCGGCGCGTATCTTGCGGAGATCGTCCTTGTAGACGAACTCCTTGCCGGCCGGCCCCATGACCGCCAGGCGGGTGGTGGGAAGCGCCAGCACCAGGTCGGCGCCGGTGGGGTAGTTGTTGTAGGAGGCGTAGGCGCCGCCGTATGCGTTGCGCAGGATCAGCAGGATCCGCGGCGTGCGGACGTCAACGATGGAATCGAGCATGGAGCGGCCGGCCTGCACGATGCCGCGGGACTCCTGCTCGCGACCCGGCAGGAAGCCGGTGGTGTCTTCCATGAAGATGATCGGTATGTTGTAGATGTTGCAGAAGCGGACAAAGCGGGCGATCTTCACCGCCGAATCGCAGTCGATCTGGCCGGAGGAGACCGCCGAGTTGTTGGCCACGAAGCCGACCACCTGCCCGCCTACACGACCGAAGGCCGTAACCGCTTCCTTGGCCCGCTCCGGCTGCAGTTCGAAATAGTCGCCATGGTCGCAGATCTGCTGGATGACGATGGAAACGTCGAACGGGGTGTTGAAGCCGGTTGGCGAGTTGAAGGCCTTCTTCAGCAGGGTGTTGATCTCCCAGGTCTTCCGGTCGAGCGGGTCACTGGTCTCCTGGAAGGGGGCACCGACGCCGCTGTTGTCCGGGATGTAGGAGAGGAGCCGCACCGCGGTCCTGAGAGCCCCGACTTCGTCGGCCACGGTCAGGTCGGCCACGCCGGACTTACCGTGCACTTTGGGTCCGCCAAGCTCTTCCGGGGTGATGTCCTCGCCCAGGACCGACTTGACCACGCCGGGACCGGTGAGGCCGAAGAAGGTGTCGTTGGGCTGGATGACGAAGCTTCCCTGGCGTGGCAGGTAGGAGCCGCCGCCGGCGTTGAAGCCGAACATGCACATGATGGAGGGAACCACACCGCTGATCTTGCGCAGGGCGGTGAACGCCTCGGCGTAGCCGTCAAGGCCGCCGACCCCTGCCGGCACGAAGGCGCCTGCCGAGTCGTTCATGCCGATGAGAGGGATACCCTTCTCACCGGCCATGTTGAAGAGCCGGGCCAGCTTGCTGCCGTTGGTGGCGTCGATGGAACCGGCGCGGACCGTGAAATCATGGCCGTACACCGCCACGTCGCGGCCGCCGATATTGAGAATGGCGGTCACCAGGGAGGCGCCGTCCAGGTTCTTGCCCCAGTTCTGGTACAGCACGTTGGGGGCCTTGTCGGAAAGCACCTTGAGCCTCTCCCAGACCGTCATCCGCTTCTTGAAGTGCTGTTTTTCGATCTGATCGATCTTGACCGATTTGATGGGGCGCTGGATGAGGTCGTACCCCTCCTTCATCGCCTCTTCGTAGCCGCCGGTCACCCGGGAGATCTCGCCCGGAATGGTAAATTCGACTTTCTCAGGTGGGTCAAACGGGTTCTTCAACTGGGGTTTGATCGCATTCTTCGACATCTCGGACTTCCTTCCGGTTCATGGGATTAAGTACCGCAAATAATTTCGGTTCAAGAGCGGACTGCTCTGCAAACCGCGAATCAAAGATTATCTGGTAACGACCGCCAGCACCTTGACTTCATTGCCATCCTTGGAAAGGAGGCGATGGCGTAACGAAGAGTCGAAGTAGACGCAGTCTTCTTCATAGAGCGTGATCCGTTCGTCTTCCAGGAGCAGTTCCGCTGTTCCCTTCATGACGAAAAGAAACTCTTCACCGTCGTGGCTGTAGGTGTTTTCTTCCACGGCCTTCTCCGAAACGGTCAGGAGAAACGGTTCCATTTTCTTGTTCTGCTTGCGGAAGGAGAGGGATTCGTACGAGTAGCCCTGATTGGTGCCGGCCCGCGAGATGACACGCGGTATCATCTTTCGTTCTTCCTTGCGGACCACCTCGTAACGGTACTCTTCCTCGTCCTCGGTGAAGAAGATGCCGATCTTCACGTCGAAGAATTTGGCGATCTTGGAGAGGGTGGCGATGGGAGGCGAGACGTTGTTGTTCTCGATCTGTGAGATCAGTGCGGGCGAGAACCCGGTTTCGCGGGCAACCGCTTGAAGGGTAAGCTTTTTGGCGAGGCGCAGCCTTTTGATCTTTGCCCCGATATTGTAGTCGGTCATCTGTCAATGCTCCGGTTCTACACAGATTGCAATAAAACTGGTTTTTATTTCGGCTAAAAATACTCAAATAGCAAAAAGCTGTCAATAGTTATTTTGTATACACAAGCAGGCTAAAATGGCATGCATAAAGGAAAAAGAGGGGAGCTTGTATGACGTTGTCTGCGCGGTGATTGGGCGTGGGGGCGGGGGAATTTTTGATTTGACTGAAATGTGGGCTTGGTGGGAACGGCTCGGGGTGGGGGCGCAGACGGTGTTTACCTAATCTGTTTTCATGACCGTATGCAAACGTGGGGAGGTTTGCATACGGTCATGATGTAGCGCGGCTCAACGTTGTTTCCGTTTGTCAGCCGGCACGGTCAGCCTGCGGGCCAGGAGTTCAAGGGTATGGAGAACCCTGACGCCACTGCCGTGCTGTTTGAGGCCGTCGGAAAGCTGCATCATGCAGCCGGGACAGCCGGTAACTACGGCCCGGGCGCCGGTATTGACGATGGCGGCGCTCTTCATCCGGTTGATGGCCAAAGAGCTCTCGTAGTGATAGACATTGAAGGTTCCGCCGAGGCCGCAGCATTTGTCGGCCCCCTCCATCTCGGCAAGGTCGATCCCGGGTGTAGCTCTTAGCAGCTCCCGGGGCTGTCTGGTGATGGCCCGGGTCCGCAGGTGGCACGGGTCATGGTAGGTGATGCGCACCTCACCGCCGGCTCCGGTTTCCTCGGGGTTCAATCCCAGCTGTTGGAGCAACTGGGCCGCGTCGACGGTCTTTGCGGCAATTGCCTTGAGTCGGGCCGCCAGTTCCGGGTGCCTCTTCCCCACCAGATTGGGGTAGAACTTGTGCAGTGCCCCTCCGCAGGTGGCACAGGCAGTCATTATGTAGTCGGCGTCAAAACGCTCCAGTTCGGCCAGGTTTCTTTCCGCCAGTTCCCGCACCGTGTCCAGGTCTCCGCCGGACATCCCCGGCAGGCCGCAGCACTGCTGGTTCTTGGGAATGATGACGGTACACCCGAGATGCCGGAACAATGCCAGTGCTGCCTCTCCCACCTGCGGATAGCAGAAATTGGTCATGCACCCCACAAAATAGACGATGCGCGGCTTGCCAGGTTCACCGGGGATCAGTTCGGGGTGCCGCTCCAGAAAAGGTTTTTTGGCAATGGGAGGAATGTGACGCTTGCCGCCGACAAAGGGGAGTGGGAACCGGAGTCGTAAGCCCGAGGTCTCCGGCACCTTGCGGAAGAACAGGGGGCCGAGAATCCGGGCGGCTGCGGCGCCGAACTTCATCAACGACCGGTTGCGGATCACCCGCCCCACGGCCGAGTGGAAGGTGGTGAGGCCCCGTTGCCGGGCCAGCGCCTCCCGGGCAACCATGACGATCTCGTCGGTCGGCACTTCGTTGGGACACTTTTCCACGCAGCTGCCGCAGAGCAGGCACTTGGACATGGCGCTATAGGTGGCGTCATCCAGCGTTATGTCCCCCTTCAGCAGGTGCTGGGCCAGCGCCACCTTGCCCCGTGCCACGGCCGGCTCACGCTGAAAGGCGGTGAATGCCGGGCAGTGCGCCCGGCAGGCGCCACACTTGACGCATTTCTTCAGTTCCTGTTCGACTCGTTTGAGTGCCTCAACTTGTTGATTCTTCTTTTCCAATTATCGACCTTTTTGAGGGGCGTCGATTTTTCGCAAGGTCAAGGCGCCCGAGGGATGACGCGGAGGCGTAGCAGCGCTACGCCGCACAAGGAATCCCGAAGGGCAACGCCGAGATTGCGGAAAAGCGGCGTCCCCGTCTACGCCGGGAACATCTTGCCCGGGTTGAGAATGTTATTCGGGTCCAGCGCCGCCTTGATCGCCTGCATCGCCGCCACCTGGGCCGGTTTCAGTTCCAGGTGGATGTAGGGCTGCTTGGCCAGGCCCACCCCGTGTTCGCCCGACATGGTGCCGTTCAGGTCAAGGGCGGCCCGGAATATTTCGGCAATGGCTTCATGGGCCTTTGCCTCCAGTCCGGGCACGGCTTTGTCGATCATGACGTTGACATGGATGTTGCCGTCACCGGCATGGCCGAAATTGACGATCGGGATGTCGTATTTCTGCTGAATCCTGTCGATCTGCCGGATTACCTCCGGCACCCTGGAGCGCGGCACGACAATGTCCTCGTTGAACTTGTCCGGGTTCACATCCCGTAAGGAAGGGGACACCAGGCGGCGCACCTTCCAGAGGGCCTCGGACTCGGCGGCATCCTTGGCGATCTTGCACTCCACCAACCCGAGCGGCTTGATCAACTCCTGGATACGGCTCGCCTGTTTTTCGATCAGGTCCCGGTCGCCATCCACCTCGATGAGCAGCACTGCCCGGCCGCTGGCGGGAATGCCGAGGTTGAATCGTTTCTCGACGCACTGGAGGGTGGCGTAGTCCATGAATTCCAGCGTGGTCGGGATGATCTTGTTGCCGATGATGGTGGACACCGCCTTGGCTGCACCGTCGATGGAGTCGAAGATGGTGAGCATGGTCTTCTTTGCTTCCGGTAACGGCAGCAGCTTGAAGATGATCTTGGTGATTACCCCGAGGGTTCCTTCCGATCCGCAGAGCAGGCGGGTCAGGTCGTATCCCACCACCCCTTTGTAGGTCTCGCCGCCGGTGCGGATGATCTCGCCCGTCGGCAGCACCACCTCCAGCCCCATGACGAAGTCGCGGGTGACACCGTATTTGACGCAGCGGGGACCGCCGGCATTCTCGGCCACGTTGCCGCCCAGGGTGGAGAACTTGAGGGATGCCGGGTCGGGCGGATAAAAGAGTCCGAGCTTTTCAACCTCGATCTGGAACTGCTCGGTGACCACGCCCGGCTCCACCTCGGCGATGAGGTTTTCCGTATCAATGCGCAGGATGCGGTTCAGCCGTGTCACCACCAGGACGATACCCCCCCCCTTGGGGAGCGCCCCACCGGTGAAGCCGCTGCCGGCACCGCGGGGGAATACCGGGAATTTTTCGGTATTGGCCAGCTTGAGTATCCGGGCGACCTCTTCCGGGTTCCCGGGATGAACGACGGCATCGGGGAGGAATTCCATCTGGGTGGCGTCGTAACCGTAACAGATCAGGTCCTGTCGATCGGTGACGACGTTGTCGGCGCCGACGATGCTTCTCAGTTGATCAAGGATGCGTTTGTCAAGCATGGGTCTCTTTCGCATTATTGAAATTGTAGGGGCAGGGTTCCCCTGCCCCGGGCGCGGCAACCACGCCCCTACATAACCACCGGCAGAACCGTACCCCCCTCGGGGATGACGTAGGCAGTGTAATCGTGCGGCAGCCTCTGTTCCGCAAGGGCCAATGCATCATCCAGGCTTGACGCCGGGGTCATCTGCATGGTCCGCACCTCTTCCGGGGGGAGGTCGGATACCAGGATCACCTGAAAGCGCTGGGCCTTCTGCAGGGTGGCGTAGGCTGTCTGACCGTTGATTTCATAATGATGTCGGAGATGGGCCTCAAACTCGGACAGCTCCCGGAAGCGGAACCAGTTGAAGAAGGTGGCGTTGCCGTAGCCGTCCCGGCACTGGGCGAGCAGTATCATGACGCCGCCCTCTTTCAGGGCCTGGCAGCCGTATTCCATCGATTTGTGGGCCTGGATCAGGTTTATGTCCTTGGGGAAGCCGCCACAGGAAACCACCACCAGGTCGGACCGCTCCGCCATGGGGTAACTGAAATGTTCGGCATAGGTGCGGCTCCCCGCGGCAAACGATTCCTGCCAGTCACCGGCAAAGGCGGCGATAATCCTTTTGTCCGGGGCAAGAACGGTATTCAGGATGAAGGCGGGTTTGACCATGGCGCATGCCTCCATCATCGCCTGGTGAACCGGGTTCCCCTCAAGGTTGCCGGTCGTGGCCAGCGGGTTCTTCCCGGTTCCCTCACCGTGGTTGAGCACGGCAAAATGGCTGGCCATGCAGCTCTTGCGACTGGCAACACCGGGAAGGATGCTCTTGCGGCTGCCACCGAAGCCGGCGAAGTAGTGAAACCCGATGGTGCCGGTGAGGATTACTACCTCTGCCTCTGCCACCCTCCGGTTGATCTCCACCGGAATACCGTTCGACGTGACCCCGATCTGAACCAGTCGGCCCGGATCATCGCAGTCGTGGTCAATGACGCGAATCCGGCCGAAAAGGGGGCCGAGAATCTTGTGGTGTTCGTGCTCGGTCTGCTGACGGTGGATGCCAAGGGCAATGATGATCGTGATGGCGGCATCGGCAATCCCTGCCTGATTGAGCCGGGCAACCAGCCGCGGCAGGTAGATCTCGCTGCCGGTATAGCGGGTGATGTCGGACGTGACGATGACCACCCGCTGACCGGAATGCAGTGAGGCAAAGAACGGTGCATTAGCGTCGAGTGCCTGGTCAATGAGGGTTTCGGGTGATTCGGCCGGCAGCGTGGGGCGCGCCTGGATGATGCCCCGTAGATGCCGTTCGGGTGACTGCAGGGAGAATGCGGTGTCGCCGTACTTCAGGTCCATAGCGTCCTCATCATACCGGTCCTGTTGGAAAAGGGCAAGACCTACGAAAAAGGGGGGCGTCGCCCCCCTTCTGATTTACATGAATCCAGCATTACAACAGGTTGCTCAAAAATGGTCAGATCGTCGCACCCGCAGAAAGCTTCGAGGGAGGCGTAGTACCCAAACAGCGGGCATAAACAGCGCTACGCCGCACTGAGGAGCTTGCGAGGACGGCGGCGAAATGGCCGTTTTTCTGCAACTGGTTATCCCTGAGCAGACCATTGGCCGTGGAGGTTGCAATACTCGCGCACCGTCACCTGGCCGGCCGAGATGGTGAATGTGGCTTCCGGGGCCTGCCCCGGTTTCAGCATTTCCCGGTAGACCTTACCGTCGGCAACCAGCTCGATCCACTGGATGTAGTGGCTCTCCTCCATCGGATGGGGAACGCTCCCCACCTTGACCGTGACGGTGCCGGTCCCCTTTTCGATAACCGGTACATGCTTTTCTTTGGATGCGTCGACAGTGTTTTCCTTCAGCAGCTGCATCGGCTCACCGCAGCAGACCAGTTCGCCATCCCCGGCGAGGAATATCTCGACAATGTTTCCGCAGAGAGCACATTTGTATACTTCCAATTTTTTAGCCATACTGAAATCCTCCTGTCCTTGTCACGTTTGATGCATATCCTGATCAGATGGTTTCGTGGTACGCCTTGACCCGTTGGGCAAAATTCTGGCCGAACTCGAAGCAGGCCTGTTCATCCGCGATGGACGGCCGGTAGAGGAGCTGTATGCCGGGTTCCACCGTTTCCAGCCCCATCTTCTTCGCTTCCTCGATCGCCTCCTTGACCGCTCCTCCGCCCCAGCCGTAGCTGCCAAAGGCGCTGACAATGCGGTTCTTCGGACGTAAGCCGCGGAGGTGCGTGAGGAATTCCGCCACGGACGGATAGAGTATGTTGTTCAGGGTCGGGGAGCCGATCAGGGTGCCGCGGGATTTCCAGAACTCCTTGATGGCCACGCTCATGGGGGTTGCCCGCAGCTTGACGACCTTCACGTCGAGCCCTTCTGCCTTGATCCCCTCCGCAATCGGTACGGACATCTTTTCGGTGCTCTGCCACATGGTGTCGTAGGCAATGGCCACGCTCAGGCTTGCCCTGCCGTTGGCCATCTCAAGGTAGTGCCCAAGTACCTGCTGGGGATTTTTACGCCAGATGACCCCGTGATCCGGGGCGATCATGCCGATCTCCAGCCCGAGCTTCTGGATCTCCGCGATCTTGGACTTGATCAGGGCGCCAAAGGGCATCAGGATGTTGGCATAGTAGTCAATCACCGCATCGTCCAGTTCCGGTTGCGATGCCGAAGCGATGTACTCGTCCTCGAAACGGGAGGACGAGGCGATGTGCTGGCCAAAGGCGTCCTGGGAGAAGAGGATCTTGTCTTCCTCGGCGTAGGTCATCATGGAGTCGGGCCAGTGCAGCATGGCCGATTCGATGAACCGGAGGGTGCGCCTGCCGATCTTCAGCGTGTCACCGGTCTTGACCACCTTCATGTTCCAGTTGGTATTGTTGTAGTAGAACCGCTCCAGCCCTTTGCGGCCCTTTTCGGTCAGGTAGATGGTCGCCTGGGGGGCGAGCTCCATTATCCGATCGAGACTGGTGGCGTGGTCGTTCTCGATATGGTTGATGATCACATGCTTGATCCTGGACGGCTCCACGACGCTCTGGATGTTCTTCAACGTGATGTCGGCAAAGTCGTACTTGACCGTATCGATGAGCGTGACTTCGTCATCCATGATCAGATAGTTGTTGTAGCTGGTGCCGCGTGGGGTCTCGTAGCCGTGAAAATCACGGACTGCCCAGTCAACGGCACCAACCCAGTAGATGTCGTTGGCAAGTTCAACAGGTTTCATCAAATTCCTCCTGCGCTGAGGCCCGTCGGAACGGGACAGCACTGTTAAATCAGGTCACTTCTTCGAACTGGTCGGCACCTGCGCCACAGACTGGGCAGGCTTCCGGCGGTTCGGGGCCTTCGTGGATGTAGTCGCAGATGACACAACGCCATTTTTTCATGGGCTATGCTCCTTTTTCGTTGGTTTGTTGTTGGTGTCAGGCAGATATTCCCGCGTGGCAGTCGAGACAGGTTCCGGTAAATGTGATCGAGTAATCGGTGAGGTGGAATGCGGTCTCATCCGGTGACGGGATGGGGAGGTTGTTCAGTGCACTGCTCATGAGATCGCTTACTTTTTGACATTTCAGGCAGACCAGGTGGTGATGGCGCTTGGTATCTGCATCGAAGCGGGCAGTGGCACCGGGGTTGCTGATCCGCTGGATGATCCCAAGATCGACGAATGCCTCGAGAACACGGTATACCGTTGTTCGCGAGATGCCCGGCAACCGGTCCTTGATGGCCGAATAGATCTGGTCTGCGGTCGGGTGGTCGGTCCGTCCGGCAAGATTCTCGAGGATCACTCTGCGCTGGACCGTCAAGGCAAGGCCATGGGCACGACAGACTGAGGCAAGGGACTGCAGTTTGGTTTCGACCTTGATTTTCATGGCGTCATGCATGGATTGCAACCTGATCCCATTCGGGTGGGTGTACCGGGTCCGAATGATTCCCATTAGTGTTGTATCTGGTTGAGTATACCCGCTTTGAAAATCTATGCAATGTTGTTGGGAAGATTTTTTTCAGTAAATACATTAAGGGGTTGACAATCAGGCCCTTTTCCTTTAACCATTCTGCGTTTCTGGGCACCCACACCTTTTGGTTGGAGATATTCGTAGAAGGAGGATTTTTTCGCAATGGAACAGTATGCAGTCTACTTTGCCCTGGCATGCGCCGTGGCAGCGGTCGCCTACGGGCTGGTCTCGACCCGGTGGATACTCGGGCTTCCCCAGGGTAACGAGCGGATGAAGCAGATCGCCGCCGCCATCCAGGAGGGGGCAGGCGCCTACATGAAGCGCCAGTACACCATCATCGCCGTGGTCGGCGTGGTCATGTTCGTGCTGCTCTTTATCACCCTCGGCGCCAAGACCGCGGTCGGCTTTGCCGTCGGCGCCCTGTTCTCCGGCCTCACCGGCTTCATCGGCATGTTCGTCTCGGTACGGGCCAACATCCGAACCACCGAGGCCGCCAAGTCCGGCATCCACAAGGCCCTGAACGTCGCCTTCAAGGGCGGTGCCATCACCGGCATGCTGGTCGTCGGGCTCGGCCTCCTGGGCGTGGCCGGCTACTACATGATCCTGCAGAAGCTGATGCCGGGGGCCCCGGTGAAGGACGTGGTCAGCCAGCTGGTCGGCCTTGGTTTCGGCGGCTCGCTCATCTCCATCTTCGCCCGTCTCGGCGGCGGCATCTTCACCAAAGGGGCCGACGTCGGCGCCGACCTGGTGGGGAAGGTCGAGGCCGGCATCCCCGAGGACGACCCGCGCAACCCGGCCGTCATCGCCGACAACGTCGGTGACAACGTCGGTGACTGCGCCGGCATGGCCGCCGACCTGTTCGAGACCTACGCCGTCACCCTCATCGCCGCCATGCTGCTCGGCGCCATGGCGTTCAACAACTTCAGCGGCGCGGTCAGCTACCCGCTGATCCTGGGGGGGATCTCCATCATCACCTCCATCATCGGCACCTTCTTCGTCAAACTGGGTCCCAGCCAGAAGATCATGCCGGCCCTGTACAAAGGACTGATCGCCTCCGCCGTCCTGGCCTGCATCGCCTTCTACTTCGTCACCGTGCAGATGTTCCCGGCCGGCAACCCCACCGGCCTGGCGGCCAACAACATCTTCGTCTCCGCCCTGGTCGGCCTCGTCGTCACCGGCGCCATCTTCTGGATCACCGAATACTACACCGCCACCGAATACGCCCCGGTCAAGCATATCGCCCAGGCCTCCACCACCGGCCACGCCACCAACATCATCGCGGGGCTGGGCGTCTCCATGAAGTCCACGGCCCTGCCGGTCATCGTCATCGCCGCCGGCATCATCGTCGCCTACAAATGCGCCGGTGTCTACGGCATCGCCATCGCCGCCGTCTCCATGCTCAGCCTCACCGGCATCGTCGTTGCCATGGACGCCTATGGTCCGATCACCGACAACGCCGGGGGCATCGCCGAAATGGCGGAACTGGACGACTCGGTCCGGGCCGTCACCGATCCCCTGGACGCGGTCGGCAACACCACCAAGGCCGTCACCAAAGGGTACGCCATCGGCTCCGCCGGCCTGGCTGCCGTCATCCTCTTCACCTCCTACGTGGACGAACTGAAACTGGCCGGCCAGAACATCGAATTCTCTCTTGCCGACCCGTACATCATCGTCGGCCTCTTCCTCGGCGGCCTGCTGCCGTACTACTTCGCGGCGCTCTGCATGGAAGCGGTCGGCAAGGCCGGCGGTTCGGTCGTCGAAGAAGTGCGCCGCCAGTTCCGTGAGATCAAAGGGATCATGGAAGGGACCGGCAAGCCGGACTACGCGGCGTGCGTCGACATCGTCACCAAGACCGCCCTGAAGGAAATGGTCATCCCGGGGATCATCCCGATCGCCGCACCGGTCCTGATCGGCTTCACCCTTGGACCCAAGGCGCTCGGCGGGGTCATCGTCGGCACCATCGTCACCGGGATCTTCGTCGCCATCTCCATGACCACCGGCGGCGGTGCCTGGGACAATGCCAAGAAATACATCGAGGACGGCCACCACGGGGGCAAGGGTGGCGACGCCCACAAGGCGGCCGTCACCGGCGATACTGTCGGCGACCCGTACAAGGACACCGCCGGCCCGGCAGTCAACCCGATGATCAAGATCATCAACATCGTGTCGCTGCTGATCGTGCCGCTCCTGGGCAAGTTCTAGCGGGAACCGACTCCGGAAAAAACGGCAGCGTCTCAGGCGCTGCCGTTTTTTTGTATGCACAATGCCGCCAGTGCAAATTTTCCTGCTGTAGAGCGAAAGACCTATGGTATGCTTAGCACCCACTAAGCTAGGGGGTACCAAGCCATAATGAAAGTACGTCTGATCCTGCTTGCCCTCGTTGTCGCCGTCACCGGCTGCGCCTCTCAAGTCCCGATCGCCAGGAATTTTCCCATCTCATCCCAGAAGAAGGTCAGGTCGGCCCATCACTGGGACGTGCTTGCCGACGACATTACCGGCCAGACCCTGGCAACCATGAAGAAGGTCCCGGAACTGGACGGCAAGCCGCTCTTCATTTCCACCCGCGAAGAGAGTTCCACCTTCGGGTTTGCCCTGCGCAACTTCCTCATCACCCGGATGGTCAACCGGGGAATGCCGGTTACGACCGAAATGGAGGGTGCCGTCGAGCTGCAGTACGAAACCCAGCTGGTCCGCCACGAAAGCAGCCGTTATGCCCATGTTCCCGGTACCTTCACGGCGCTGACCGCCGGGGTCTGGGTGCTGCGCGATCTCGTCGCCAACGGCTCGGGTGTCCTCCCCGCCTCCGTCGGGTTGGCTGCGCTGGCCGATTACGGTATGGGGCAGTACGCCGGCGGCGCCACCCCGACCGAACTGATCGTCACCTCGACCATCCTCAGGGACAAGCAGTTCGTCATGCGCAAGAGCGACATCTATTATCTGGAGGATGCGGACCTGGGACTCTTCATGAAGGAGAACAGCGTGCAGCGGCCGCTCAGGAAGCTGGAGGTCACCGACAGATGAATAAGCTCCATCTGCTCCTGCTGGCACTGTTCCTGTTGAGCGGCTGTGCCCTCTTTTCCCATCAGGCCGAGACGCCAATGTATGCTGCCGATGCACGCCTCATTGCGGCCAGCCACACCGCCGTTGACCGGCTGCTGGCCTCTACACCCCCCACCAAGCGGCTTGACCGCCAGCAGCCGATCATTGTGGCCAGTCTGGTGAACATCGACGATCTGCAGAGTTCCCGGCTGGGACGCACCATATCGGAGCAGCTCTCAACCCGGCTTACCATGAACGGCTACACCGTCATCGAACTGAAGCTCCGGGGAAACATCTTCGTCAAGGAGGGGGCCGGTGAACTGCTCCTTTCCCGCGAACTGAAGGAGATCACCCGCAATCACCAGGCCCAGGCGGTGCTCGTCGGCACCTATGCCCCTTCCAGAGGTAGTCTCTTCGTGGATATCAAGCTGGTGGGGGTGGGCGACAACCAGGTAATTGCCGCCCACGACTACGCCCTGCCCATTGATGGAGATATCCGTGCCATGCTCTGGGAAGCCGGCAGTAGATAACTTTTGGATACGACACAACTCAATCACCGGGAGATGCGATGAAAAAGAGACAGCTATTGGGAGTGATTGCCGCCCTGCTTGCGCTGCCGGCCGTTGCCGGCGCAGAGGACACCTATCTGAGTCTCAAGGGGGGGGTGTTCCTTCCCAACGGCAAGAGCGGCAACGGGCTGAACAGTTTCGATGCCGGCTACAGTGTTGATCTTGGGCTGGGGGTCAAACTGGAACAGTATGTGGCCATCGAGCTCGGCACCGGTGTGTACACGGCAAAAGGGAGTACGGTAACCGACACGATCAGTGACCGTAAGGAGCTCTACGCCGTTCCGGTGACCGTGACGATCAAGGGGCTGCTGTCGCTGGAGAGGACCGAGCTCTATGCCGGTGCCGGCGGGGGGTACTACTTCGGGGCAATGGACAGGAAGCAAACTACCGCGGCAGGGACGGTGGACGAGACGTCCCATGGCGGGGCACTGGGGTATCACGTGGTGGCCGGAGCCGACTACCGGCTCAACAAGAGTGTCAGCCTAGGTGCCGAGTTCAAGTGGTTTGCCACTAAGCCGGAGCTTGAGTTCACCGAGAATGGCAGCAAGACCAAGAATAAATGGGAGCTGGGTGGCTCCACGTTTGGCCTTGCCGCCAAGTACTGGTTCTGATTGTTTGAGAACTGGCTATTGGCTCACCGTGACGTTGACCGTCACATCGGGATTCTGTACGCCACCGCTTCCGGTGGCGTAGATGTTTGAAACGGCAAAGTCCGTTGCGAGAAGGTTTTTGCCGGGGGCGACATCGCATTTCACCGTTGCGAATTCGCCCAGGCCGAAACCATCCTTCAGGTAGGCGATGGCCAGCGTCCTCGCTGCCGGGACGTAATTGGTCGTTACTGGATCGCTGGGTGATCCGCTGCCTGAGCCGATTACAACTCCGTCCAAGGTTGATCCGTCGGTTCCGGCCTTTACCGACATCCCTTCCGGAAGTTGCAAGGTCAAGCTTACCCCCTTCAGAAAACCCCCGGTGGCAAAGGTCCCTGCCGTCGTCACGCCGATGTTCAGTTTTACATAATACGTCTCGTCACCGATCGCTGCGAGGTTCGTCGTTGGGGTGACTACTCCGGTAACGTTTTGCGACGAACCGAGGAACCCGGTAAGTGCCGTGGCAAAGGCAGCAGCATTCGTTGCTGACACCCTGCTGGTTGTCGTGATATCCGTCAGATACGGTTCCATGGTAGTTCCCGATCCCTGCTGCGCCAGTGCGGCAAGAACCAGGGCGTAGTCCCGCTGCTCCGTCGTGGCGGACTGGAAGGCCTGGGACGAGAGTTCTACCGGTTGGGCAGTGATTATATTCACGTTGAACAGGTCTGACACGAGGTCATTGGCATTCCTGATGGCAGTTGAGGTGAGCGGTTTCGTCACTACTTTTGCCGCCGTCTTGGCAACTGCCCCGGATTCGACCAGCCGTACCGCCAGTTCGGTAAGAGGGGTGACAGCAACGCTCGCCGAGCCGCTGACGCTGTCCAGCGCCGCCCGCCGAACCACTGTCGTGCCGTCGGCCGCAAAAAGCTTGAGCACCACGGCGCCGCTGTAGGTGCCGAGCGAAAGCGAGTACGCCCCGTTCGACCCCGTCGTCGCCTGGGCGAGGAATGTTTCATTCCCGCTGCTGTCAAGGGCAAATGTCTTGATGGTCATACCCTGTTCGGCTAGTTTCTGCGTACTCGCCGTCGCGGCCACACCGCTGATGGTCTGCTGGCCGGTAGTGTTGCTTCCACCGGCGGTTCCGGTCGTAGTCGTGCTCCCGCCGCCGCCACACCCTGCCAGCGCCAGGGATAGTGCCAATATCGCTGCTGCAATGCCTTTGCGCATCATCTCTATCCTTCCTCCGTTCACCATCTGCTGACCCCCAGTATCCGCTCCAGGATTACCACTGCATCGCCTACCGTTATCATTCCGTCAGGGGAGGGGCGGCCACCTTTCAGGGGGGCCACGTCGCCATGTCGCAACTGCGTTGCCGAGGGAGTTGCCCGGCCTACGGTTGCCTTCAGGCAGAGCAGGGCATCAGCGATGGTCGGCTCACCGCCACTCTGGTCGATGTCACCTTCCGGGTCGGTCTTGAATGACACGACGTACGGCGTGGCCAGTGGGTTTCCTGACATGTCGCCAATGCCGGTCGTCAGGGTCAGGGTGTAGTCGGTTGTGTACTCGAGAGAGGTTGGCTGTCCGCCTGCGTCTTTCGGTCTGAAGGTTGCGGTTTTGGTTGATGTGTCATAGGTCACCGTACCGCCTACAGTCCCGGTTCCTTTGGTCAGCAGGACGGTGTTGGTATGTACGGTTGCCGGGTCCACGTCCTCCTTGAAGGTTATGGTGATGGTTCCCGCAACGCTGAACTGTTCACCCTGCTCCGGTTGTGTCCTTGTGACCGTCGGCGCGACCGTGTCCACCACCCAGGCAAACGAAGCGGGGGCGGTCTCTGCGTTGCCGGCCAGGTCGAAAGCCTGTACCGTAAAGGCGTGGGCACCGTTGGCGAGACCAGTCAGATGCTGCGGCGGCGCGCAATCATAGGCCGGCTGGCTGTCCAGGCGGCAGCTGTATCTGGTTACGCTTTCACTGGCGGAATAGTTGACGGTGGGCGCGGTGATGTTGGAGTAGGGGAGGGGCGCCTGGCTGAACGTGGTGACTGGTGGTGTATTGTCGATAGTAACGGTAAGTCCCGCCCCCGGCGTCTCCACCAGGTTGACGAGGTTGGTGGCGCGCGATCTGATGGTGTAGCTGCCATCGGCCGGGCCGTTCCAGGCAAGGCGCCAGCTGGACCACGGTGTGGCCGGCGAGACGGCCATGTCCGTCGCATCCGACCAGGTCAAGCCGCCGTCGAGGGAGACCTGGACCCTGTTGACGCCCAGCCCCTGGTCGGAGGCGGTGCCGTTCACCGTTAAGGCTGTCCCCCGGTAGTTGACGTACGGTGATACCCGTGCCGGGGTGACGGACGAAACCACCGATAGTGGCGGGGTGTTGTAGATGGTTACCGATGCTGCCGCCGACGTTGAGCCCAGGCTGTTTGCCCTGTCGGTTGCCCGCGACCGGAGCTTGTAGGTCACGCCGTTCTGGAGCGGCAAGGTCCAGGAGTAGCTCCAGTTGTCGCAGGTCGGGGTGGCTGGTTGTACCGTGTCGCAGGCGACCGCCCAACTGGTGCCGTCGTCAACGGAGATCTCGACCTTTCTGACCCCGGATGCCGTAAACCCGACCGCCCCGGGGTCGGTTGCCGTGCCGGTAACCAGATAGGTGATCCCGTTGAGCTGGGCGCCATTCGCCGGGGCGGTGATGGCTGCTGTCGGAGCGGTGTTGTCCACGATGACAGCGACCGAAGGATGGGTTGATTCCTTTCCGGCGTTGTCGAAGGCCCGCATGGCGATCGTGAACGGTGCATCGGGTGCGGGAAAGGTCCAGTTATAGCTCCAGTTTGACCACGGCCTGGCCGGGGCGACTGCATCGTCCGTGGCGACCGTCCAGGATATCCCCCCGTCGGTTGACACCTCCACCCGCTGCACGCCGGCACCAGGATCAAGGGCCGTGCCGGTGATCATCGTGCCGGTCCCGCTGGTGGCACTTCCGTTGGCGGGGCTGGTAATTGCCGGGACCGGTGGGTCGTTGTTCACCGCCACGGTCACGCTGGCCGGGGTGGTCTGGATGTTGTCGAGTTGGTCGATGGCCCGGACTTTGACCGCATAGGAGTTGTCGGCAGGCAGGGTCCAGGCGTAGCTCCAGGTCGACCAGTCGTGGGCAAGGGAGGTGTCGACGGCATTGACCCAGGTGCCGTTGTTCACGGAAAACTGCACCTGCTTTATGCCGAGCCCGGTATCCGAGGCCGAGCCGGTAAAGGTGTGGGCAGTTCCGGTCAGGTAGGCGGGCGGAGGATCGATGGTGGCAACCGGCGGAACGTTGTCGACTATGTCGCCGGCCACCTGGAATGTTGGCGACTGGACGTTCCCGGCCCGGTCGGTGGCCCGTGACTCGATGGTATAGGTAAGGTAGCTGGCCGGGAGGTTCCAGGTGTAACTCCAGGCCGTGCAGCTGGGAGCAGTTGCCAGATCGCAGGCGGTAACCCAGGCAAGGCAGGGTGGGGCGGAACTGCTCGGCAGCATGCAGATCTCGACCTTCTGGACCCCCGAGCCGGTCGAATCGTCGGCCGTCCCGGTCACCAGATAGCTGCTTCCCTTGATCTTCTCGTTGGGAACCGGTGCGGTGATGATGGAGGTGGGGATGGTGCTGTTATCCACCACAACCGTTATGGTAATCGGGGTGGAGGTCCGCCCCCCCTTGTCGGTTGCCTTGACGGAGATGGTGTAGCTGCCGTCGACCGGCAGGGTCCAGTCGTAGGTCCAGGCACCGGTGGCACTGTTGTACGTTGTCGCCTGCTGGTCGGGACCGCCGGAAATGGAGATGAGGATGACGGTCTCGTCCAGTATCCCTGCCCCTGCGTCCAGGGCCGTTCCCCTGACCGTGTAGGTGACCCCTTTGATGGCGCCGTTGTGTGCCGGCGCGGAGATCGTTACCACCGGCGGCAGGTTGTTCACCGCCACACCGGTCACGCTGGTAACCGGCGTCTGGTAGAACCCCAGGTTGTTCTGCGACCTGGACTGGACCGTGTACACGCCGTCCGCCGGCAGGGTCCAGTCGAAGTACCATTTGTCCCAGGTATTGTTTCCGGTGGGGGGAGGCTCCCTGGTAGCCAACTGCCAGGTTACGCCGTTGTCCGTGGAGATCCTGACCTCGGAGATCGTGATGCCGGTGCCGACGGCGGCCGAGGTGCCGGTGACCCTGCTCGTAATTCCGGCGATGATGGCGTTGGGCGCCGGGGCGGTGATCGAGCTTATGGGCGGGCTGACGCCGTTGCCGGTCAGGGTGGTATCCAGCTTGGCGGTCTGGGCGTCATCGCTGGTCACGGAAAGGGTGGCTGTCTTGGCCCCGTCTGATGTGGGGGTGAAGGAGACATTGAACAGGCACTGGTCGTTCCTGTTCAGCACCCTGGGGAGCGGCAGGCACTGGTTGCTGCCGGCCGGGATATCGAACATCGCGGCATTGGTGCCGGACAGGGAAATCGCGGAAACCGTCAATGGGACCGTGCCGGTGTTGGTCAGGGTGAACGGTCTGGTGTCCGTTGCATTCAGGTTGACGTAGCCGAAATTGAACGGGCTCGGGGTCACGACTGCGGTACCACTCAGCGTGATCGCCGAAACACCGCCGCCGGTGCTGCCGGCA
Organism: uncultured Geobacter sp.; assembly: GCA_964432205.1. GTDB lineage: Bacteria > Desulfobacterota > Desulfuromonadia > Geobacterales > DSM-12255 > Geomobilibacter. The sequence goes on from CAYSMK010000021.1 coordinate 73,351, forward strand.
AAGAGTTTGCGTGGCGGGGCCGAGTCGAGGGCCATGGACTGAAGGTTCAGGTTGGCAAGCCCGCTGTTGATGGTGAGCCAGTTCAGCCCGCCGTCCGTACTGATCGACGCCCCGCCGCCATAGATCGCTGCCGCCACAACCTGGACATCTCCGGCCATGGCGCGTACATCGTTGCCGGAGAGCCCGCTAGCACTCCACCCCGGTGCGGCCACAGGACTCTTGAACACGCCGTCCGCGGTGCCTGCATAGATGTCCGTTCCGACGATGGAGAGGGACTTTATCTTCTTGCCGTTGCCGGATAGGCCGGTGTTGAAGGCGGACCAGGTCGTCCCGCTGTCCGTCGACATGTAGACGCCGAGGCCGCTTTCGTCCCCTGCAAAAACCGATGACGGAGTCGCCGGATCGAGTGCGACCGCCGATACGCGCAGGCTCAGTCCCATGATGGAGAGCGTAGACCAGGCACCACCGTTGTTGACGGTCTTGGAGAGGCCGGTTGCCGTTCCCGCGTAGGCCGTTGCCGGGGTCGCGTTGTCGATCGCCAGGGAGAGAACTGTCTCCCCGGGAAGTCCGGATGAACCCCAGTTGGTGCCGCCGTCCGTGGTCCGGAAGATGCCGCTGCCTGCGGTTCCGACATAGGCGTTGGTCGTCGATCCCGGTTCGAAGGCGGCAACGGTTGCCTGGTAATTCGTTAGCCCGCTGTTGGTGGGCGCCCAGCTTCCGCCGGAGTCGGGGCTCCGGTAGACGCCACCTCCAGCGGAGCCGGCAAGGTAGTAGGTGGGGGAGAGGGCCACCGATGCGATGTCGGTTGCTGCCATGCCGCTGTTCGTCTGGCTCCAGGAATCACCGCCATTGGTGCTGATATAGACCCCGCTCCCGGTTCCGGCAAAGACGATGGGGGTGTTCGCGGGGGCGACGGAGGCCAAGGCCAGGGTGTGGGCGTTGTCCAGTCCCGCCGATTGGTCGGTCCATGTGCCGCCCTTGTCCAGGCTGCGAAACAGGCCGGCATCAGTGCCGACAAAACTGGAAGTGCCGATGAGGAGCGTATTGATTGACTGGTTGGTGAGGCCGGTGTTGGCGGTCCCCCAGCTTCCGGCACCCAGGGTGAAGGTGAAAATCCCTCCGGCGGCAGTGCCGGCGTAGATGTTGGCGGGCGTTGCCGGATCCAGCGCAAGCGCCCTGATATCGGTGTCGGTGAGGTCGGTGGTTGTCAACAGAGCCCAGGTCCCGCCGCTGTCGCTGCTCTGAAAGACACCCCGTCCCGTGACCGCTGCGTACAGGTTGGCCGGCGTGACCGGATCGATTGCCAGCGCCGCGACCTGCAGGCTGGACAGTCCGGTGTTGCGGCTGATCCAACTGGTTCCGCCGTCAGAGCTGACGAATACCCCCCTGTCGCCGGTGCCGATATAGATCTTGGTTGGAGTGCTGCTTTTGTCAATGCTTATGGCCTTGACCGGAGAGCCCGGGTTGGTGAGGGTTGTCCCGACGTTCTGCCATGAGGTGCCGCCGTTGGTGGTCTTGAAGATGCCGGCAGCTGTTCCCGCATAGACGATGTCCGCCACGTTCGGATCGCTGGAGTCGATGGCGACGGTATTGATGGCGGTGCTGGTCAGGCCGGTATTTTTGACGGTCCAAGTCGCCCCGCTGTTCCCGCTCCTGTAGATGCCGCCGCCCTGGGTGCCGGCATAGAGGATATTGCTGTTGCCCGACATTGCCAGGGCGGTGATGACTGCTCCCTGGGGGCCAGTGCTCGTCCATATGTTTGTCTGCACGGCCAAGGCGTTTCCGGCAAGGCTCAGGAAGATGACTGACAGCAGGGCAATGGTAGGAACTGTTCGTAAGCGCATAGGGCCAAATCCCGTAAGATTTCTCTGTAACGTCATCAGATTAGTGACATTGATGGAAAATATTGCGTATGCAAAGATTATGCAATTCGGCGCATGGCCCCTTTGCACAGCGTCGCCAGCGCCTACAGGTACGCATATACCGTACATTTGCGGGAGGGATGAAGGGGTGCGAAAAAAAAGCGGTGGGAAGATCGGTGGTAAGTATTGACCGGTGGGTTGATTGTTGTGTCAATCTCTTGACAAGACCTGAAGACCTTCGGTCAGGTATGGCAGATCGTCGTCCAGGATGGTCCGGACATCCAGGAGAAAGGAGTCCCTGTGGATGCGGCCGATGATCGGCACCGGGCAGGCGCGCAGCCGTGCCTCGATCTCCTGGGCGGAAAGGCCTTCGACAGCGACGCTGAGGAGAGCGGTGGGCAGCTGGAGCAGCGGCAGGGAGCCACCGCCGGCCTGTGACGTTCCTTTGACGATGGCAAGATGAACGGCATCCGGCAGTCGGCGTTGCAGCCGGCCGGCGAGTGACCTGGCCCGGGCAGTGAGCGTCTTCTCTGTGGCTGTGAGCATCCTGAGAGTCGGAATTTCGGCAAGGGCCTGCCGTTCGTCGCGGTAGAGACGCAGTGTCCCTTCCAGGGTGGCCAGGGTGAGCTTGTCGACCCTGAGCGCCCGCAGCAGCGGGTGTTTTTTCATCGGGTCGATGAACGCCCTTCTGCCGACGATGATACCGGTTTGCGGTCCACCCAGCAGCTTGTCGCCACTGAAGGTGACCACATCCATTCCTGCCCGGACATACTCCCGGACCGTTGTCTCGTCGCAGCCGATGAGCGGTCGCAGATCGACCAGGTTGCCGCTGCCGGCATCGACCATGGTCGGCATGCCGACTTCACGACCGAGCGTTGCCAGCTCCGATGCCGTTACCTCGGCAGTGAAGCCGACGATGGCGAAGTTGCTGCAGTGAACCTTCAGGAGCAGTCCGGTCTGTTCGGTCATGGCCAGCCGGTAATCCTTCAGGTGGGTCCGGTTGGTGGTTCCCACCTCCCGCAGCTGCACACCGCTTTGTGCCATGACGTCGGGAATGCGGAATGCCCCGCCGATCTCCACCAGTTCCCCCCGGGAGACAATGGCCTCGCGGCCGGATGCGATTGAAGAGAGTGACAGCAGGACTGCGGCGGCGTTGTTGTTCACCACCAGCGCCGCTTCGGCGCCGGTCAGTTCGCACAGCAGTTCTTCCACATGGCTGTAGCGAGTGCCCCGCAAGCCGGTGGCAAGATCCATTTCCAGGTTGGAATAGCCGAAGGCGATTTCGTCAAGCTGTTTTCTGACACTGGGGGGGAGTGGCGAGCGGCCGAGATTGGTATGGAGGACGATGCCGGTACCGTTTACGACCCGGCGCAGGTGAGAGGTCGTCTGCAGGGAGAGTTCCTGCTCGATACGTGCCGACAGTGCGGTGTCGGACAGCGATTCCCGGATGAGGGTGCCGTTCCGGGCCTCGGTTCTGAGGGCGGCGAGTACGGTCCGGATTACCTGGAGAACGACCTGCCGCGGATGTACTGACAAAAGCGCCGTGACGGACGGAAGCAGGAGGAGTCGGTCAACCTTGGGGATGGCGCGGAACAGTTGGGACACGTGGCCTCCCGGTCTAGAGGTCCATCTGCAGGGAGGCCAGTTGTTCTGCGACGTTAACGGGCGGTTTTTCCTCGTTGCCGTGCATCAGGACCTTGCCGCCGTATTCGGCATTCTTGCGAACCAACTGCTCTGCCTGTTCGGCATCGCGGTCGCGGAACGCTTCGATGATCTTGTCGTGTTCCTGCACGGAGATGGCCATGCGCCCGGGCAGGCTCAGAGAGGTGAGGCGGAGCCGCTGGAACTTGCCCAGCAGGCTCGATATGAGATCGTGGAGCTTTTCGTTGTCCGCTGCCTTGATGAACAGCTCGTGGAACTCGTTGTGGGTCTTGAAGAAGTGCTTTATGTCGTCCTCTTTGGCCAGTTGCCGGAGTTTGTCGTTGATGGCCTTGAGTCTGTCGATCTCCTTGTCGCTCAGGTTTTCGCATGCCTTGCGGGCCGCATACCCTTCCAGGATGCTCTTGATGGCGTAAAACTCTTCGATCTCCTTTGGCGAGAACGAAACCACCACCGCTCCCTTGCGCGGAATCACCACCAGAAATCCTTCTGACTCCAACTGACGGAATGCCTCCCGGATCGGGGTGCGGCTGATGCCGAAACGTTCCGCCAGTTCCGGTTCTGCAACCTTCTCGCCCGGCTTGAGGCTTCCCTTGATGATCGCTTCCCGGATGGTTTCCAGGATCTTTTCTCTCAGGGTAAGGTGTTTTTCAGTAACTTTTCTCATGAATGTGCCTCAATGTAACGACGTTGTGTTATTGTATACAGTATACATAAAATGTCAAGAACTTCCCCAATGCCCCTTGTGAATGAGAGGGGGTTCATGGGAGCGGTTTCCTGGATAACCGTTTAAAAAGGCTTGCCTTGCGTATTTGCGCAGGGTAATCTATGGCCGCCCGAGGGAGTCCATGGATCCTGTACGACATCTGAAAGTTTCCTTTGTGGTGTTGGCCCTTCTGATGACGGTCGGCACCACCGGTTATATGGTCATAGAGGGGTGGAGCCCCCTTGATTCCCTCTATATGACGGTCATTACCCTCGGCACCGTCGGCTTTCGGGAGATCACCCCGCTCAGCGATATCGGCAAGCTTTTCACGATTCTCCTCATCATCGTCGGTGTCGGTGTCATCGGCTACATTGTGGGGAGTCTGGCCCAGATCATGTTCGAGGGGCAGTTTCAGCGCATCATCGGGAGAAAAAAGGTGGAAAAGAAGATTCTCGCACTGAGCGACCACTATATCATCTGCGGCTTCGGGCGAATCGGCGCGCTCATCTGTAAGGAGTTTGCCGCCAAGCCGCTGCAGTTCGTGGTGATCGAAAAACACCCGGAAGTGCATGAACGGCTGCACCAGGAGGAGTACCTGCATATCCGCGGTGATGCGACCGAGGATGATACGCTGCTCCGGGCAGGCATCAAGCGGGCCAAGGGACTGATCTCGGTGGTCACCTCCGATACGGAGAACGTCTACATTACCCTGACCGCCCGCGGTCTCAACCCCGACCTGTTCATCCTGGCCCGCTCCGGGGAGGAAGGGTCGGAGATAAAGCTGAAGCGTGCCGGTGCCAACAAGGTGGTCTCTCCCTATCTGATCGGCGGCGGTCGGATGGCCCAGGCGGTACTGCGGCCCAATGTGGTCGATTTTATCGAGATAGCCACGGGCCGTGAACACTTGGAACTGCAGATGGAGGAGATCATTATCCCCGAGGAATCCGCCTTTGTCGGGGAGAATCTGGTCGGGGCCGGATTCAGAAAAGAGATCGGGGTCATTATTGTCGGGATCAAGAAAACGAACGGCAGAATGGTCTTCAATCCCGATTCCCATACGAAGATCGAGGCCCTCGATACCTTGATCGTACTGGGGGACCCGTCATCCATAACCAAGCTGGAAGAGGTCGTCAGCTGCGGGGCAAGCGCTGCCGCGGTCATCAACAAACAGAAAAAGGATCAACTACACCATGCCTAGCATGCTTTGCGCCCATGTCCCGTTTTCCCGTCTCGGGGAGAGCCTGGATTTCCTGGTGGAACGGCGCCTGAACCCGGAAATATTCCTTTCGGCTGAGATGCTCGAGGCGCTCGTTCCCGAACAGGTGCAGGCTGTGGCCGCGGCGTTGACGGCCAACGGGCTCACGGCAACCATCCATGCGCCGTTCATTGACCTGAACCCCGGCTCTGACGAGCAACTGCTGAGGGAGGCGACACGTTTACGGTTCCGGCAGGTGGCCGAAGTGGCTCGCATCATCAAACCCCGCGTCATGGTCTTCCATCCCGGCTACGACCGATGGCGTTACGGAGAGCGGCAGGAAAGCTGGCTGCGTCACAGTATTCCGCTGTGGTCCGAGATTTTGGACCTGACCGCCGACAGTGGCTGCACCATTGCGGTGGAGAACATCTTCGAGGAGGAGCCGTCGACGCTGGTGGCGCTCATCGAGGCGATCGACTCTCCCCGGTTCCGACATTGTTTCGATACCGGTCACTGGAACCTGTTTCACAAGGTGTCGATGGAGGAGTGGTTTTCCGCGCTGGGACCGCACATCGTTGAAACCCATATCCATGACAATGCCGGAACCAAGGACGATCATGCCCCGATCGGTGACGGGACGATAGATTTTGGCACATTCTTTACGCTTCTGGCGCGGTATGCTCCGGATGTGGTCTGGACAATTGAGGCGCACAGCAGGGAAAAGCTGGAACGGGCCTTGCATCGTTTAGCACCATTTATTTGATATCGATTAACGTATAATTTCTATTTAAATTAGTCGGGAAGCGGCTTCGCGGCCCAGGAGGTAGTTCGCCATGCGTACCACCCGTACCGTGCAAATGCAGTGTTTTGCCTTGGTTCTCCCCGTCATTTTGCTGGTTGGGGCCGGAATCGCCAGTGCTGACATCGTTTGTTACGAATGTCACGGCAGTAAAGTTCCCGCCGATTACCGGCCTGTCGATGCTCCGTATCGGAATATCACCACCGGCGGTTTCCAGGGGAATCACCGTACCCATCTCTCTTCCGCGGACTCTTTCAGCGGCTGTGCCCGCTGCCATCCCGGCAGCAACGGGTACACCAGCAGCCACCGGGACGGAAAGATCAAGCTGGCCGCCAACATCAACAATTCTCCCACCGGTAACGCCCGCTACCGGAACACCACCACGGCCTGGAAACAGACGCCGGTGCCGCTCCTTGGGACCTGCTCCAATGTCAACTGCCACTTCGAACAGGTCACGCCGACCTGGGGAGACGCTCCGATCGTCTATCCCGACGGTTGCTCGGTCTGTCACGGCGCTCCACCGTCGGGCGGCCTGAGCGGCGCTGCGGGAAGCCACGACAAGCACGACCAGTACTACCCCGGCGTAGCCAACTGCCAGACCTGCCACGGTCCCAGCCATACCACCTTCGGGCATGCCACCAGTGCCGGCCGGCCCCTGATCGTTGCGCCGCGCCATGCCTCGGACGTTCAGCCCGGCACCTACGACGGGCCGGTGAACGACTACCTGCCGAGCCAGGGGAACAGCTTCGGGACCTGCACCAACTTCTACTGCCACAGCAACGGCACCAAGGTCGCCACCGGCCAGTTGAACTCGTTCACCTCTCCCACCTGGGGTAGCACGGCCTACTGCGATGCCTGTCACGGCAATCCGCCCGATTACGTCGACGGTTCACCCAAGGCCAACAGCCACGGGTACCCCCATTCCCAGAGCTGCGATGTCTGTCATAACGCGACTACGGCCGATGGGCAAAACATCAGCGATCTGACCAAGCACCTGAACGGTGCCTATGATATTGTCCCAGGTTATGGTCTTGCCTTCACCTACACGTTCAAAACGACCGGCGGCACCTGTTCCAATGTGGTCTGCCATGCGGTCTTCACCGGTGCCCGCGACTGGGGGGCAAAGCCGGATGCCGATTGCAACGGCTGCCACGAGTCACCGCCGAACACGTCGTCCCACCTGAGACATTTCAGCGGGACCGCCGGCCAGGCGGTCTACGGGAGCACCAGCATCGCCGCGGACAATGCCACCGGCTACCTGTTCAACTGCGGCAACTGCCACCCCATCAACATAGCCAAGCACCGGAACGGGTCGGTAGAGGTGGAACTGTACAACGCCAGCGCGCCGGCTGGCTCCATCAAGTCCAAGCCGGAGAATGCCGGCGCCACCTATACGCGATCTGGAGCCAAGCTGTACGACAGCCGTGGTTATCCTTATTACAACGGTACCTGCAACAATATCTACTGCCACAGCTATACGGAGTGGGTGACCCCGACCGGAACGCCTGCCGGTGCCGTGTACGACGCCGTCTCCACGGCATCCTCTGCTGCGTTCCATACGCAGCAAGCACAGGCCAACCTGACTGTCACGCGACGTTTCCAGGCCCCCAGTTGGAACGGTTCGCTGCCGAGCGATTGCACCGGCTGTCACGCGAACGGCCCACGGCTCTCCCATACCTCCAACGACGGCGGTACCGGCGACAGCCACTCCTGGATCAATCCGCCGATTCCGGAATGGGGGTATCCGGAGGAAGAGCAGGGGCACTTCAACAAGTACGAGTTCAATATCGATCCGGTGACCTGCAACATCTGCCACAACGATACGATCAAGCAGCCGAGTCGCTGGGCGCGTCCTGAGCCGACCTACTTCACCACCTTCTCGTCGGTGCCGATCGCCAGCTTCGCCAAGCATGTCAACGGCAGGAACGATGTTGCTTTTGACCGGAGCCAGCCGTTCGAGATCAAGTACTACGATTGGTGGGGCAACCCCGTTGTCGTGCAGAAGCAAATGACCAGTGCCAGTTACGATCAGGCGACAAAGACCTGCTCCAACGTCTCCTGTCACAACCAGGAAACGTCGATCAAGTGGGGCTCGACCTATCGAGCCTACAGGTCCCAGAAGTTTGGTGACAACACCGAATGCAGTCACTGTCACTTCTAACTGCTCTCTGATGCATACACAAAAAAGGCCGACATTAACGTCGGCCTTTTTTGTTCGTAACAATGGTGATGAAAAGTGTTGCAGGGGGAGCCGCGTCAGTCCTTTTGAATCGGATCTGGTCCGCTCTCAGGTGCGTGCCGTTGCTTCATCGATAAATCAAAGATACGGCGAAAACAGCTTGGCCAGGCTGTCCCGTACCCTTTCGGGAAGAGAGCGACCGTCCATTTCCGCCAGAGTTACCTCCCGGGAGGCCGCCAAGGCCTCGGCACAGTATTTCTCCAGTTCCTCCACCACTCCCCGGTCAAAGACTTCCAGGTTCAGTTCGAAGTTGAGGCGCAGGCTCCGCGGGTCCAGGTTGGCCGAACCGACCAGTCCGTAGACGCCATCCACCAGGAAAAGCTTGGTGTGGACAAAAGGCGGCGGCTGATACCAGACCCGGATGCCATGCTGGAGAAACTCCCACAGATAGGAGCGGCTGGCCCAATGCACCGCGGGAAGGTTGTTCTTTCCCGGCAAGATCAACGTTACGTCCACTCCGCGCAGAGCTGCCGTGATAATGGCGGTGACCAGGGAACGGTCGGGGATGAAGTATGGCGTCATGATCACAATGCGCTGCCTGGCGCACGAGAGTGCCCCCATGATGATCCAGTGGAGCTTGCGGAACTCCTTGTCCGGGCCGTCGCCGATGGCCCGGACCAAGGCATCGCCGATGCGGGGGACTGCCGGGAAGTACCGTTGATCTGATATGTTGTCGCCGGTAACGAAGAACCAGTCCTCCAGGAAGACCCTCTGGAGATCGGCAACTACCGGCCCGTCCACCCGAAAGTGGATATCCCTGACCGGTGATCCCCAGTTTGATCTGTCAGCCAGGTGACGGTCGCTGATGTTCATGCCCCCGGAAAACCCGATCTTTCCATCCACGACCAGGACCTTCCGGTGGTTCCTCAGGTTCACGTAGCCGCCCTGCCGGAGCGGCAGAAAGCGTTCCAGCCGTACCGGCGAACCTTTCAGCAGTTTCCGGGCGCGCGGCCAGGAATACTTTTCGCCGAGACCGTCAATGAGCACCCGTACGGTGACGCCCCGCCCGACAGCATTTGTCAGGGCACTGCAGAAGCGGCGCCCGGTTTCGTCACCGTCAAAAATGTAGGTACAGAGATGAATGGAATCCTGCGCCTGCTCGATGGCTTCCAGCATGGCGGGGTAGGCCTGCTCGCCGTTTATCAGAGGGGTGAGGCAGCTGCCGGGGCAGAGGCGCGAGCTCACTACCTGGTCGGCCAGCGTGCAGAGTTCGGCCAGCCACGGGTAACGATGGGGGAATGCTTCTCTGTCGTTGCCAGTGCGGTGGGGGAGTGCGTCGGCGTCCGCGAGAAAACGGCCGCTCTCCTGCCATTGCTGGGCAGTGCGCCGGATCCAGTTGACTCCCATGCACCAGTACAGAAAGGGCCCGATAAGCGGAATGGTCATGCAGGTGACAATCCAGCCGAGAGCGGAGCGCGGGTCTCGCTTGTAGAGTAGGGCGTGGCCTGCCGAGAAGATTGACAGTCCGACAACTGCAATCAGAAACAGACCTGTCAGGATATGATCCACAACCCCCTCCCCGGGCTGGTGTGTGACAGAAAAAAGGGGGCACTTTCTGCCCCCTCATCAGGAAATCCTACGCAGTCCAGCATACTCGTCACAGAAGACTATACGGGGTGGCCCGCTTTGTCCACTCGTTCGCAGGGTAATTGCCGGCGAGCTGCTCATATGCCTCTTTCAGGTATTTTGCGTCCTTGCTGCTCTTGTAACCGCAGACCCCCTTCAGGAACACGGCCTCAGGTGCGGCGCTGCTCGCGGGATAACCGGCCAGGAGCATGTTCAGATTGATGAGGGCGTCGTTGTACTGGTGGACATCGAAGTCTGCCTTGGCTATTCCCAGAATCAGCGACGGCACGAGTTCCTCCGGCGGGAGAAAACCGACCGTTCGGTAATGCTCCTTCCCGTACATGTCGAGAGTGATCAGCGTCGGGGTCCATTGAATCTGGAATTCGGTGGACAATGGCTGGGCATCGGCAGGTATGCGCAGAGGAACGACCCTGTCGATGATGAAGTTGCTTACCTTCACGTCTGGATACGAAACCGCATCCATCTGTTTGCAGCCGATTCAGCCAGGGTTGAAGAAATCGAGAAGGACGGTCTTTTGCTGGCTTTGCGCCCGGCTCAGGGCTTTTTGAAAATCTGTTTCCCATGAAATGGTTGCCACGGTGCACCTCCTTCATGTCGATCTTTTGCCAAAACCTTAGCTCAGTTCCCTGCAAAGTCAAGACGGTCCGTTCGCGGCCGGTGGTGGGAGACTGGCTTCTCCTTGCGGATTTAGCGGTCAATGCCTATAATTCAGGTGAAGGACTACATCACCTACGGGCATCTCAGAGGTCGAATATGAATATGCTGCGCACAACAGTTCTCATGGCGCTCCTCACCGGGCTCCTGGTCATGGCCGGGGCCGCCATCGGCGGCAAGTCCGGCATGACGTTCGCACTGGTCATGGCGGGTGTGATGAATTTCGTCTCCTACTGGTTCTCCGACAGGATCGTTCTCGCCATGTACGGTGCCCACGAGGTGACGGAGGCAGAACAACCCGGCCTTTATTCCATGGTGCGCCAACTCGCCGTCCAGGCGGGGATGCCGATGCCGCGGGTCTACATCATCGACTCCGATACCCCCAACGCCTTTGCCACGGGTCGCAATCCCGAGCACGCGGCTGTCGCCGCCACCACCGGCATTCTGCGCATCCTCTCGCGGGAAGAGCTGATGGGGGTCATGGCCCATGAACTCACCCATGTCCGGAACCGGGATATCCTGATCTCGTCCATCGCCGCCACCATAGCCGGTGCCATCACCTATCTGGCACACATGGCCCAGTGGGCTGCCATCTTCGGCAGTGGCCGGGACAGGGACGAAGAGGGTGGCGGCGGCGCCATCGGCATGCTGGCGATGGCCATCATTGCCCCCCTTGCCGCCATGCTGATCCAGATGGCCATTTCCCGGTCGCGCGAGTACGGTGCCGACAGAGGTGGGGCGGAGATCTCCGGCAACCCCCTCTATCTGGCCGGCGCACTCAGGAAGCTGGAGATGGCCAATCACCAGATTCCCATGGATGCCAACCCCGCCACCGCCCACATGTTCATCGTGAATCCCCTGACCGGCGGCGGCATCATGTCGCTCTTCTCTACTCACCCCCCTATCGATGAGAGGGTCAGGAGGCTCGAAGAGATGGCCTACGGGCCGCGGAGCTGAGCCTCGTCCATGCTGGGCGATAACGCAGGCGTTAAAAGGCGCCTGCGTTTTTTTGTGGACAAGGTCGCGTTCCTCCGGTGTAATGCGCCGGTACCAACTACCGCACACCTCTGATGAAAGAACTTACGTGACCAACAATCCGCGCCGTGCCGCCTTCCATGCCCTGGCCCGTATCTACAAGGAACGCTCCTACGCCGACATGCTCATCGACCGGGAGCTCTCCGGCGGTCAACTCCTGGGACCCGACCGGGGACTCTACACCGAACTGGTCTACGGCGTCCTGCGGCGGCAGGGGACCCTGGACCATGTCATGGCTCAGTTCTCCAAAACCGCGCCCGCCAAACTGGAGCGAGCCGTTCTGATCCTGCTGCGTCTCGGGATCTACCAGATCCTGTTCCTCGACCGCGTACCGGTCTCAGCGGCGGTGAATGAGACCGTGAAGCTGGCCCACGATCTGGCCCCCCGTTCAGCAGGGTTCATCAATGCCGTCCTGCGCACCACGGACCGGCAACGCGAGCAGATCGGCTACCCCGATCCCGAACGTGATCCCGTCGCGTACCTGGTGGCCCGCTATTCCCATCCGGCCTGGCTCGTACGGATGTGGATCGAGCAGCTGGGGAGCGACGAAGCGGCGGCTCTTGCCAGGGTCATGTCCGAGCCTGCTCCGGTCACCATACGCGCCAACACCCTCCGGATCTCCCGCAGCGCCCTTCAGGAGCGACTCGCCATCGAAGGGATCGAGACCGTACCGGCGGCATACGCCCCTGACGCGCTCCAGGTCGTCGGTCATGTTGCCTGTGCCGCGACGGAGGGCTTCCGGGGCGGTCTTTTCACCATCCAGGACGAGGCCTCCCAGTTGGCGACCCTCTTCCTCTCCCCGCGACCGGATGAACATGTCCTTGACCTCTGTGCGGCGCCGGGTGGCAAGACGACATACTGTGCACAGCTGATGGGGAATCGGGGCCGCATTGTTGCCGGCGACCTGCATCCCCGCAAGCTCCGGTTGATCGAGGAAACGGCCGAGCGGCTGGGGATAGCCATCATCGAGACCGTCTCCCTGGATGGAACCCGACCTGCCCAGTCACTTGGCGAACGCACCTTTGACCGTGTCCTCGTGGATGCTCCCTGTTCGGGACTGGGGGTCATCCGCCGGAACCCGGAAGGCAAGTGGTGGAAGAGCGCGTCCGATCCAGCCCGGTTGGCTGAAGGGCAGCGGGCGATCCTCGGTGCCGCCGCGGGAATGGTGAGGGAAAGCGGTGTCCTGCTCTATGCGACCTGCTCCACGGCAATCGCTGAAAACGAGGAAGTGGTCGAGGATTTCCTTTCTCGTCATCCTGATTTTGTGGTAGAAAATCTGGGCGCGCTCTTCCCGGAGCAGGCGGATCTCGTCACCTCTGCCGGCTTCTTTCGTGCCTGGCCCCACCGTCACGGGATGGACGGCTTCTTTGCCGCACGTCTCCGGCGACAGTAGCTATGACTATAGTTTAAGATACTACGCTTTGCTTTCCCCAGGAGGGGACATGAAAAAGATAGCGCCATCCATACTTTCAGCCGATTTTTCCCGCCTGGGCGACGAGGTCAGGGCCGTGGCCACGGCCGGGGCCGACTATATCCATCTGGATGTGATGGACGGTCACTTCGTCCCCAACATCACCATCGGCCCCCTGGTGGTCGAGGCGGTACGCAAGGTCACCACGCTGCCACTGGACGTGCACCTGATGATCACCGAGCCGGATCGCTACATTCCCGATTTTGCCGCTGCCGGTGCCGATATCATCGTGGTGCATGCCGAGGCCTGCTGGCATCTGCACCGGACCGTACAGCTCATCAAGTCGCTGGGGAAGCGCGCCGGCGTTTCGCTAAACCCGGCCACCCCCCTGAGCTCCCTGGAGTACGTGCTGGGCGAACTGGACCTGGTTCTGCTCATGACGGTCAATCCGGGGTTTGGCGGGCAATCGTTCATCGAGGCCTGCATCCCCAAGATTCAGGCGTTGCGGGGGATGCTGGACAAGCGAGGCCTGGAGGCCGAACTGGAGGTGGACGGCGGCGTCAAGACGGACAATATTGCGCGGATCGCCCATGCCGGGGCAGACGTGTTCGTTGCCGGCAGTGCGGTCTTCGGCAGTGCCGATTATGCGGCGACCATTGCCGAGCTTAAGCAGCGTGCCAAAGAGCCGGTCCTGTAGCAGTCGCAAAAAAAATACTGATCATGAAAAAAATGCTTGACCAAGATCGGGATGATTTGGTAAATAAACATTCTTGTTTTTGAGCCGCTAGCTCAGTTGGTAGAGCACCTGACTTTTAATCAGGTGGTCGTTGGTTCGATCCCAACGCGGCTCACCATTTACCAACACTGTCCCCTTCGTCTAGCCCGGCCCAGGACACCGCCCTTTCACGGCGGCGACGCCGGTTCAAATCCGGCAGGGGACGCCAAAACTCAAAAAGGTCACTTTTCTCCGGAGAAGTGACCTTTTTCTGTTGGTACTCGGTATTCGTAACCGCGAGTAAATCAAAGTGTTTATTGAAATTGGGAAACAACACGTGCTGGCCCGGGAAGAGTTCGAATACACGAAATCAAGCGGTTTGCGTTTTTCGTCCCTATCCTGCATAGAATAAAGACTGGCGGCCTTTTGCGCGAGTTCGAGTAACCGACTAGCGCTGTCGGTATTTTCTTTGTTTTCAGCCGTCAACTGCCCCATTCTGAATTTCAGATCCGTAACCTCACTCCTGAACTTGTTGCTCAACCTCTTGTACACTTCCTCATCGATGATCCCATCAAGCCGGTCCATGTAGATTTTTTCCAGGTGCGTCTCAAGCCTATTCCTCTGCTGTGACACGGCAAGCAAATTTCGAGCACTTGAGTGGAATGTAAATAACCGTTGCCAATCGTTCTCAAATAGATTACAAACACAATCATTATGAGAACGGATCATAAGAAACAGCAACATCGTTCAACAGGTCTAGCGGAGACACTTTTCAGCGATTACCGGCGGCGCATACTGTCACTCTTGCTGTTACGTCCCGACGAGCATTTTCATGTACGGGAAATTTCCCGCCTGACAGGAGTCCCCTCCGGTTCTATGCACCGTGAGTTGAAGCTTGTAACCGATGCCGGGCTGCTGTCGCGCCATCTGGCGGGGAACCAGGTCCGCTATCAGGCCAACCGGGATTGTCCCATCTTCCAAGAGCTGGCCGGGATCTTCCGCAAAACATGCGGGCTGTCAGATATCATCCGATCCGCTTTGCAGCCGTTATCCGCAGCCATCAAAGCGGCTTTTATTTTCGGTTCCGTAGCCAAAGGGGAAGAGAAGGCGACCAGCGATGTGGATGTCTGTGTCGTCGGGACGGCATCCTTCACCGATGTGGTGGTGGCCCTGGCGGAGATGAACCAAAGAATTGGCCGGGAAATCAATCCGGTAGTCATGCCCTATGATCAGTTCATTGCCAAGCTGGCAGACGGCGAACAGTTCACGACACGAATCATGAGCGAACAGAAAATCTTTCTGATAGGCGACGAAGATGACCTTGGAAAACCTGCGTAACCTGGAAAAGATCGGGCAGCTGAAAAGCCACATAACAGGCAAGGAGGAGATGCAGCGGCTGCTTGAGGCGGCCCGTCGCAATCTGACCGATGCCGGGGTAGTGGTAATCAGCTGCGAGACGCGCTTTGATAGCGCCTACAAGGCCATCATGCAGCTTGCCCTTGCCGTGATGATGGCGAACGGATTTCGTCCCGACACCAGCAGGCCGGGACATCACATGACGGTGATCCAGTCACTGCCGCAGACCATAGGTCTGCCAACAGCACGCATGGCTGTGCTTGACGTGCTCCGCCGCAAACGGAACCTGACCGATTATTCCGGTGGCTGGGTCGATGAAGTTTCCATGGAGCAATGCATTGCCGAGGCAAAAGGTCTGCTGGCGGATGTCGAGGCATGGCTTCAAGCGCAGCGACCTGAGTTGTTGTAGAGGAACATTCTGTACTGGGGCAGCGGGGCTTCCCCCCCCCCCCACACACACACAGAATCTTTGGCGGATGCGGCAATTCTTCGAGGTATACAAAGACTCGGCAGGACTGTTGAAAGAACTTCACTGGTATTCTACCCGCATATCATTTTAATCTCAGCTTAACACTCACCATCTTCAAAACGTTTGCGATGTTCACTGCATCAGACTCAAGGTCTATTACCAGACCTGCCAGCTTTCGCTGAAGTCCCCTGATTTCGGCTCGCGCCAATTCAACATCGATAACACCTTATAGATTAGAGATAATATCTTATTGACAAAAACAATGATTGACGAAACTTCGAAATAAAATTTGACAATGGGTAGATGTTTTGACATACTCCAATCGCTGGAATTTGACTCCGAGAAAAGCCCGTGTGCGTCAACACACGGGCTCTCGTCTTTGGCCATTAACTAGATAGATTTACGCCGAGAGCTTGCAAGTCTCG
>CAYSMK010000022.1:0-84732 GCA_964432205.1 uncultured Geobacter sp.
CTCCTTACCCTCCCCTTTTGGCCCCAGAGGGTCCAGCGGGGGAGGGATGGGTGGGGGAATAACATATGGCGAGCAGTCAGGCTGGTCTTAGAGGCTGCACCATCGGAAAGCCCGCCAGGGAAAACGTCAGCACGAAAAGGGGCCTGTTATGGAGTTCAAGGATATTCTCGTTCATCTCGACAATACCAGACAGTGCGAGACCAGGCTGGAACTGGCGATCAGGCTTGCCAGGGAGCACAACGCCTACCTGACCGGACTCTACGTGATCACCCACCCCCACTATGCACCGCAGGGCGAAGGTCTGAACCAGAAGGTGAGGCTGGCGAAGGAGCTGTTTCAATCGAAGGCCGCCGGGGCGGGTATAGACGCCGAGTACCTCTGCGCCGACTGGGGGGTCACCGGTGACAGCATGGTGGAGATTCTCAACCACTACGGCCACCGGAAGGATCTGGTCATTGTCGGTCAGACCGTCCAGGACGGGCCGCAGGAGGATGTACCCGCCGACCTTCCCGAGCGGGTTGTCCTGGGTTCGGGCCGGCCGGTGCTGGTCGTCCCGTATGCGGGGAGATTCGGCAACGTGGGAGAGCGCGTGGTCGTGGCATGGAGAGCCGGGCGGGCATCTGCACGGGCACTCCACGATGCCATGCCGTTCCTGCTCAAGGCCAAACAGGTTTTCGTGGTAACGATAAAGTCGTCAGGCGACCAGGAGATGGCCGACATCTACGGCGATGGCACAATCGTTACCCATCTGGAACGTTACAACATCCGGGTCAAGGAAGAAACCCTCGAAACCGGGGATGCACCCGTTGGCAACCTGCTGATGAATTATGCCTGGGAACATGGCTGCTACCTGCTGGTCATGGGTGTGCCCGCCCAGACAGCCCACGGGACAACGGCCATTGGGCCGGTTGCCAGGACATTCTTCGAGCATATGACCCTGCCGGTGTTGATGTCCAATTGAACCATGCGGAGACCACCGTGCTTGTTACGGATCACGACCTGCAGAAAGTCCTCTGCGAAATTTTGCGACACGCCGGCAGTGACGAGTACGAAGCCGGCCTGGTGGCCGAACATCTGGTACGGGCCAACCTGACCGGGCATGACAGCCATGGCGCCGGCATGCTCCCCGCCTACATCCGGAACGTGCAGGCGGGGCTGCTGCTGCCGGGCACGTCTGCCAGGCTGGTACGGGATGATGGTTCGATTCTCGTGTTCGACGGTCAGCGGGGGTACGGCCAACGTGTGGCAGCGGAGTCGATGGATGCCGCCATCCGGCGCTGCCGGGAAACCGGTCTGGTGGTCATGGCGCTCCGCAATGCCCACCACATCGGGAGGGTGGGTTCCTATGGCGAGCAGTGCATCGCTGCAGGCCTGGTTTCCCTCCACTTCGTCAATGTCGTCGATCATGCACCGGTCGTCGTCCCCTTTGGCGGCCGGGATGCCCGCTTCTCCACCAACCCGCTCTGCATGGCCATGCCGGCGACCGCCGGCACCCCCGCCATCCTCCTGGACATGGCCACCAGCAAGATAGCGCTGGGCAAGGCCCGGGTGGCCCTGAACAGTGGCAAACCGGTCGCGCCGGGGCTGCTGCTGGATCACCGGGGAGAGGCGACGACCGATCCGGGGGTCATGTTCCGGGAACCGCGGGGGGCACTACTTCCCTTTGGCGACCACAAGGGATACGGTCTGGCCTTTTTCTGCGAGCTTCTCGCCGGGGTACTGACGGGAGGCGGCACCATCCAGCCGGAAAACCCGCGCCAGGGAAGCATCGTCAACAACATGCTCACCTTTGTCGTTGACCCGGGACGCCTGGTCGACCACGCCTGGATGCAGGCGGAAATCGATGCCGTCACCCGCTATGTCAAGGAATCACCGCCTGCAGCGCCGGGCGGTGAGGTCATGGTGGCCGGTGACCCGGAACGAAAGACGGTTGCCGAACGCCGATCGACCGGCATCCCGATGGATGACGGTACCTGGGAAGAGATTCTGCAGGCCGGCGAACAGGTGGGGGTCAGCCGTTCCCGGCTGGAATTGTTCGTCGGCACAACTTGACTGGCAAGTTGCCCGGCGTCATGCGGAAATATCGAGTACTACCGATGCTGAATTGCCAATGCCTAGCTGGGCACCTCCATGTTCACCCACCATCTCCCTGATATCCCAGTCTCCTAGAGAGCCTTAGGGCCGCAGCCTTCAATGCTTTAATCACCGGACCGTCAACACTTGTATCCAACATGCCGAGGAAACCAACTGCTGACATGGCGAGGGTGATCTCATTTGCAGCGTTGAATACCGGCGCACTGACAGCTGCCACGCCTGAAGCCAGGTGGTGGCTTTCAACTATCGCCAGACCAGCCTGTCGGGTTTCGGCAAATAGTTTTGCGACTGCCGCCCGAGAGAGGAACTCACTCGGCAGGTCAGGCGATTTCAGTTCCTTCTCGATCAATGACTCATAAGTTTTTGGTGGCAGGTACGCGCCGAAAATACGTCCACTGGCTGTGGTGATCATATTTAGCGCAGTCCCCGTTGCTACACTGACGGTTAGCGCTCGGCGGGGCCGTTCCCAACGGACTACAATGGGACCATTCGGACTCCATGTTGCCAGTGCAGTGGTTTCTTCTATTTCGATGCACAGTTCGGCGATTGCGTTAAGCCCTGCTTGTATCCTGTCAAGCCTGTCTGCCGCCACTAACCCGATATTCAGGGCAAAGGGGCCGAGGTCGTATCGGGAACTGTTTGTCTCCTGCTCCACTAAACCGGTGCGCACCATGCTCACAAGGTAGCGATGCACCTTTGATGCAGGCATCCCGGCCGCCGAAGCAATATCCTTGAGCATCATGCCACGGTGACCGTCAAGTATCGCCTGCAATACCCGCATACCTATCTCCAGCGATTGAACCCCGTGCTTTCCGTCCTTCTCTTCACCCACTACAGCTTCTTCATCCTCTTTGCCCTCAAACATTCCACCTCCGTGCTGCCAGTTCTTGAGCTATCTGCCTGCGGCTTCTATAGCAAAATGCCGACCCGGGCGCAAGACCATTGGCCCCAACGGTCATCATTCCCCGCTTCCCCTGGCCCGGGGCCACTTTTCACATTTTTTGTATTGACAAAACTCTACGCGTTCCGTACCTTTATTCTATACTACAGAATCGATTCTATTATACAGAATTATTAAGCGCAACAGAAAGGAGGAGCACATGTCCATCAAAATCCGCAACAAACGGTTGTCCGACGATCAGTTCTTCAAGATTCGCCGGGAGGAAGTCTTGCCGCAGTGGGAAACGGGAAAGGGGGTGGAAAACCTCGATGAATGCATCGAGATCGCCAGGGAACTTTCGGATGGAAAAAACTTTGCCAAGACCCTCATGGAAGCGAAGGCGGCCAATCGTCACGTCTTGATTCCGCAGTTCGGCCGGGCACTGACCGAGTACATGGTGGAGGGAATTGGATACGTCGAGGATGTCTTCGCCCCGGGGCAGCTTGGTGCCTGGACCATCTATTCCGATTCCTACACCAGGAAGAACGACTATCGGAGCGCCGGGGCCGGGATCGAGCGTAGTAAGAAGGAAGGGATGTCGATGTTGAACGGTTGGCCGGTGGTCAACTTCGGCGTTGAGGATGCGCGGAGGATCAGGAGGGAGACCCGCCTTCCGCTTCACTTTAACTCCACTGACGAGGACGGACGGCTCGCTTCGGAAATCGTCATGGCCGCGGGATGGAACGCCTGCAGCGTTCGGTCGCTTCAGGAAGTGATCGCTCACTGCAAAGATATCCCTCTTGAGGAGGAGATCCGGATCAATCAGTACGAGGCGCGACTGGCAGGGATCTACACCGAGCGTGGGGTCCCCACCTGCCCCTATAACGCCTCCCACCTCTCCGGTTACGACAGCGCCGGGTACCGCTCCTTCGTATGCGTCTCGGAGGCGTTGCTGGCCGCCGAGCAGGGGGTGAGGTACCAGTTCATCACCCATGGCCTCAACATGAACATGGTCCAGGACATCGCCATGGTGAACGTAACCGAGCGGCTCTGTTACGAGTACTGCGCCAGGTTCGGTTACACCGACATGGAATTTTTCAAGGCCGCCTTCCCGTTCCTCGGCGCCTGGCCGCCGCGGGAGGAGGAGGCCAACGCCATGATTGCCTGGAATGCGGCGATAACGGTCATGGGAGGATTCCCGGGGGTGATCCTGAAGTGCCAGGACGAGGCCTTCGCTACCCCCACTAAGGAGGGGATGGCCAAATCAGTTCGCCTTGCCCAGCACATGCTCACCCTGATGGGGACCCAAAGGATGCCGCCGAGCCCCAAGCTCGCGGAGGAGGAGGCGATGATCGAACTCGAGGTGAGGGCGCTGATGGAGAGGTGTCTCGAGGCAGGCGACGGTGATATCGCGGTGGGGCTCTGCAAGGGGGTCGACGTCGGCTGGATCGATACCATGCTCACCCCCTGGAAGTACAACCACGGCAATGTGATGGTGATGCGGGATGCGGAGAATGCGGTCCGCTACCTCGAAACGGGCAATATTCCGCTGCCGAAGGAGGTGAAGGAATATCACCGCGAAAAGATAGCGGAAAGGGAGCGTCTTGAGGAACGCACGGCTGGCCTCGACATGGTCGTGGAGGATCTGCAATTCGCATCGATCCTCAAGGGGGGGACACATGAGCACGGTGTTGCTAGTTGATTTCGGGAGTACCCACACGAAGATTCTGGCCGTGGACCTGGATCGGGAAGAGATCGTCGGAAGGTCCCAGGCGGTGACCACGGTCTCCGAGGACATCACCATTGGGCTCAACAACGCCCTTGATCTCCTTTTCTCGCGGCATCGGCTGAAGGAGGAGGACGTCATTGCCAAATACGCCAGCAGTAGTGCCGCGGGAGGGCTCCGCATGGCGGCGATCGGATTGGTGCCGGCGTTGACCCTGGAGGCCGGGCGGAGGGCAGCATTGGGGGCGGGAGCCAAGGTGGTATGGTCCTCCGGATTCGAGCTCGATCCGGAAAAAATTCGGGAGGTTGAACAGGCGGCCTGCGACATAGTGTTGTTGACCGGGGGGACTGACGGGGGTGACAAAAAGGTCATCATTCACAACGCGAAGCTTCTGGCCGATTCCACCATCGATGCCCCGATTCTGATCGCGGGGAACCGGGCAGCGTCCAGCGCCGTAAAGGGGATTCTTGACGCCGCCGGAAAGCATGCGGTGGTGACCAGGAACGTCCTTCCCGAGCTGCAGGATCTGAACATCGAACCGGCACAGGAACTGGTGCGCGAACTCTTCATAAAGGAGATAACCAAGGCAAAGGGACTGAACAAGGCACAGGAGTACATCGGTGACATAGTCATGCCGACCCCAAAGGCGACACTGCAAGCAGCCACGCTCCTTGCCGAAGGCACAGAAGACGAGCCCGGCATCGGGTCCTTGCTGGTGGTCGAGGTCGGAGGAGCCACCATTAACATCCACTCGGTGGCTGACGGCCATCCCACCGACCCTCAAACCATCGTGAGGGGACTTCCCGAAACACGGATAAAGAGAACAGTCGAAGGAGACCTGGGAATCAGGTACAACGCCCCCTCCATACTCGAATTCCTTGGGACCGATGCCTGCCTTCGGCGGCTGCGGGCGATATTACCGCATCTGGACCTTGACGCGGCGAGGCTGGAGTCCCACGTCGACCGTCTCTCGAATAATGTCGGGTACATCCCGCAGGAGGATTTGGACCACCATCTCGATTGTGTCCTGGCGGAGTCGGCGGTAGCGTTTGCGGTGGAGCGGCACGCAGGGACCCTGCGGCAGGAGTTCTCCCTGGCGGGAGAGATCAAGGTGCAAAGGGGAAAGGATCTCACGCGCACCATGAACCTCATCGGCACCGGTGGGATATTCAAATACGGCAAGTGGCCGGACCAAATCCTTGCTTCCGCCCTTTTCGATCTCAATGCTCCCTGGAGCCTTAGACCTATGTCCGCCAACTGTTATCGCGACAGCGAGTATCTTCTGTACGGCATCGGCTTGCTGGCCGAGCATCACCCAACCAAGGCTCTGAGGATCGCCAAGAAGTATCTGCAGCCAGTCCAGCTCAAGAGAAACATAGCCGCATTTGCCTACGCTGCAGCTTGACCAGAAACGTCACTGAAACAACGAGAAAGGAGCAGACATGAGCCCAGCTGAAGATGTTCCACAGAATGGAGAGTTGACGTTGGTAAGGTTTCTTCGGGAGACGGGGTATGACCAGATCCCGGAGGATGTGGCGGCGGTAGTGAAACAGATCCTTCTGGCTGTAATAGGGACGGCGATTGCTGGCGCTGCCGAGGAAGGATGCGGCCCCCTTCGCGAGATGCTCGTTGAACGGGGAGGAAAGCCCGAGGCAACGGTGCTCGTATACGGCGATCGTCTCCCCGCCCCGAGCGCCGCGCTGCTCAACGGCGTGATGTGCCGTGCACTCGACTTTTGCGATGCCATGATACCGGGGTTGCATATGGGATCTTCCCTGATTCCGGCCGCACTTGCATCTGCGGAACTGAGAGGCGGCTGTTCTGGAAAGGAGTTCCTCACCGCCCTGACTGTTGGTGCCGAAATCGGCTCCCGCATGAATCTGACAGAGGAAGCGTATGACGGATTCGATCCCACCGGAGTTGCCGGTGTTTTCGCCGCGACCGCCGCAGCGGCGAGAATCCTCGAGTTGGATGAGGAACAGACGCTGAATGCGCTGGCGTTAGCCTTCAATAGGTGCGGCGGGAGCTTCCAGAGCAACGTGGACGGCTGCCTCGCCGTTCGGGTGATCCAGGGGTGGGTTGCCGAGTCGGCGTTGCAGTGTGTTCTCTTGGCCCAAAAGGGGATCACCGGACCGGCCAATTTTCTGCAGGGTGTATACGGGTACCTCCATCTCTTCGGCAGGGACAAGATCAAAGCGGAGCAGATTACCGAGGGGCTTTACGATACATGGCACCTCAAAAAGACGGTCTTCAAGAAGTTCCCCAGCTGTGGCGGAACGCAGTCCGCGACCGAGCTCGCTCTGCGGTTGGCAGTCGAGGGGAACCTGAAGCCCGAGTCGGTGGCTTCAGCTGAGGTGAGGCTCCCCCCGTACATGTACCGGCTGGTGGGCCACCAGTTCGATCTGGGTCGCAACGCCCGTGTCAATGCTCAGTTCAGCGTGCAGTTCTGCGTTGCGAACGCGCTCGCCAGGAACGCCTCTACGCTGGTCCACTTCCGAGAGGAGGCGATTCGCGCTCCGGAGGTGCAAAACCTCATCGACAGGATCACGGTTGTCTCCGATCAAGGGCTTGTCCCGCGAGGGCACACCGCAGTCGATCTGGCGATCGTGACCACCGATGGGCGGAGGGCCGTCAAGCAGCTCGATATAGCACCGGGCTTCCCCGGGAACGAGCTCACCGATGAGGAGCATCGCTCCCGTTTCGCGCAGTGTCTCGAATACGCGCCACGTCCTTTGCCGTCTCATCAAGGTGCGGAGGTGCTGTCAGCGATCGAGTCGGTGGAGATGATCGGGGATATCAGGTCACTGTTGCGGTTACTGGTATTGACGGTTCTGTGAGCGCTACGGAAGCCAGCAGTTCACTCACCCCATGCTGCAACGATAGCGAATTCGAAAAGGAGACGGACATGCTTAACACTAATGTAGTGATCGGAACGATCGGCGCCGACGCGCACATGATCGGCGCCTGGGTAATAACCAAGGCATTAAGGGAGGCAGGGTTTGGGGTCACCTTTCTGGGCGCCGTAGTCCCGCAGGAGGAGTTCATCAACGCGGCCATTGAAACCAATGCCGCAGCCATTCTGGTGTCATCGATGTACGGGATGGGACTTCTCGATTGCGAAGGGCTGCGCGACAAATGCATCGAAGCTGGCTTGAAGGACATAGTTCTATACGCAGGCGGGACGGTGGCCGCGCCTTTGGAGTTGGAGAAAAACTGGCCGGAGATAGAGAGGCGTTTCGAAGAGATTGGATTCAACCGCGTCTTTCCCAACACGGTCACGGCAAGTGGCGTAACCAGAATACTGAAGAGCGATCTCGGACTACAGTGACCACCCCCTTCATTCTTACGGCCCTTAAATGGGCCTCAAAAAAAGGAGTCGAGCGATGAAAGTGCAGAAAGCATGTCTCATCATCATGGTAGCCGCAATGACCTTCGGATACGGCGTCGCCCTGGCCGCCTCGGACGTGATAACGCTCAAGCTTAGTCATTTTCTCCCCGCTACATCCAATGCTCACCTGAGCATAATCGCTCCCTGGTGCGACAAGATCGCCAAAGAATCGGGGGGGAAGCTCAGATGCCAGATCTATCCATCCATGCAGCTTGGTGGAACCCCTGCGCAACTTCTGGATCAGCTTCGTGACGGGGTAGCCGACATCGTCTGGACGGTCCCGACCTATCAGGCCGGACGCTTCACCAAGTCGGAAGTTTTTGAGCTCCCCTTCCTGATAAAGAGTGCTGAAAAAGGGAGTCCGGCACTGTGGGAGTATATTCAGAAAAATTCCCTGGATGAGTTCAAGGGGGCCAAACTGCTCTTTGTTCACTTACATGAAGGCGCCCAACTGCATTTCGGTAAAAAGTCGGTGAAGACCGTAGAAGATGTCAAAGGGCTGAAGATCCGAGCCTCAACGCGAATAGGCACCAAGGCAGTGGCTGCGCTCGGTGCAATTCCAGTGCAGATGCCCGCCCCGGCGGTCCCGGAGTCCATTTCCAAAGGGGTTGTGGACGGAGCAAGCATTCCATGGGAAGTGACAACTTCCCTCAAGCTTCAAGAGATCTGCAAGACCACAACGGAAACTGCGCCGCACCAGGCCAAACATTCCAATGCCATTTTCGTTCTGGCCATGAATCCAGCCAAGTATCAAAGCCTTCCCCCTTCGTTGAGGCAGGTAATCGATCAAAACAGTGGATTGACCGTATCAAAGTGGGCCGGGAAGATCATGGACCAGACGACACCTCCTGCGCGTAAGATCGCATCCGAGCGCCACAACACCATCAATGTCCTGACCGATGCGGAATATGCACGTTGGGTGAAGGCGACCGAGCGCGTCAATGAAGAGTGGATCAAAGAAGTCAATGCCAAGGGGGGCAACGGTAAGGCACTGCTGAATGACGCGAAAGCTTTGCTGAAGAAATTCAACGACTAATTTCAGAGACAACGAGTCTCCACAGCTTGCGCGCTGAGTTGAGCTATCGCGTTTAGCGGTGAATAACACCCTCTGCTTGCAGTTGGGTGGAATAAACGGAGCACTATTAAATATGCGCGAAGAACGGTTATCGTACGACCCCTATACTACGTCAGATGCGTTTGGCACTCTGGGTAATTTTCTACTCAAGCTCTCCAGGGCGTTCGCCCTGGCCGGCGGAATGATTTTTGTGGCGCTGGTAGGAATGCAGCTGGTCTCAGTTGTCGGCCGCAAACTGTTCAGCTTTGCCGTGCCGGGTGATGTGGAGGTGCTGCAGATGTGCGCCGCCTTTGCCCTGTCGAGCTTCTTTGCCTACTGCCACCTGATCCACGGTGACATCAAGGTCGATTTTTTCACCCACAACATGTCACCCACCAAGGTGGCGTTTCTGGATGCCTTCGGCTCGCTGACGGTCGCCCTGTTCGGCGCCCTGATCGCCTGGCGGACGGCCGCAGGTGCCCTGTCCCTCAAGGAGGTCGGTGAGTCCTCACCGATTCTCGCATGGCCGGTATGGATTCCTCAGATGCTTATGGTGCCCGGTTTCGTACTGCTGGCCATTGCTGCGTTATACATGTGCGCGCATCAACTGCGCCTGGCTATCTGGAGGTCCCTATGAGCGGTACGCAAATCGGTTTCATCATGTTCGGCATCCTGATGGGACTCCTGGTAGTACGCATACCGATCGGAATTGCCATGTTTTCGGTCGGCTGCGGCGGCTACTTCTATCTCACCGGCTGTGACATCACCCCGGTACTGGCTGCCCTCAAGAATACCGCCTATGCCCGGATGTCCAACTATGACCTGGTCGTGATCCCGCTCTTCCTGCTGATGGGGCAGTTCGCCACCCACGGGGGATTAAGCAGCGCCCTGTTCCGCTGTGTAAGCGCGTTCATGGGGCACAGGAAGGGTGGCATCGCCATGGCAGCCATCGGGGCCTGTGCCGGCTTCGGTGCCATCTGCGGCTCATCGCTGGCTACCGCGGCTACTATGGGGCAGGTGGCCCTGCCGGAATTAAAACGCTACAACTATTCCGGCTCGCTGGCCACCGGCTGCCTGGCTGCCGGAGGCACCCTGGGGATCATGATCCCTCCGTCGGTGCCGCTGGTCATCTACGCCATTCTGACCCAGGAATCGATCGGTAAATTGTTCATGGCAGCGGTACTGCCCGGCATCATCGCCATGTGCGGCTACATGATCGTGGTGCAGATCATTACCACCCTCAACCCCAAAGCCGGTCCTGCGGGTGACCGGGTCAACTGGCCCGAACGGATGCGCAGCCTGTTTCTGGTAACGCCGGTACTGCTCGTCTTCATTGTAGTAATCGTCGGGATTTATGGCGGCTGGACCAACCCGACCGAGGCAGCGGCCATCGGCGCGGCGGCCTGCGGCATCCTGGCTGTCGCCACCGGCGGTATGCGGATTAAGGGTGTGATTGAGAGCGCGGTCGGCACGGCCCAGGCAACGGCCATGATCTACTTGGTCCTGCTCGGTGCGGACATGCTGAACACCGGGCTGGCCGTCTCCCAGATGCCCACAGAACTGGCAACATGGGTGCAAAACTGTGGTCTTTCCCCCCTACTGGTGCTGGTGATGATCCTGGTGATCTACATTTTCCTTGGGTGCGTCATGGACTCGCTTGCCATGATTCTGCTCACCATACCCATCTTCTATCCGATCATCATGCGACTGGACTTCGGGGGAATGGCGGCTGCCGACAAGTCAATCTGGTTCGGCATCCTGGCCCTGATGGTGGTGGAGATCGGTCTGGTGCACCCGCCGGTGGGAATGAACGTCTACATCATCAACCGTCTGGCCAAGGACGTGCCGCTCACCGATACCTTCAAGGGGGTCATACCGTTCCTCTTGTCAGATCTTATTCGCATCACGTTGCTGGTTTTTTTCCCGATCATTGCTCTTTACCTTGTGCGGATATTCCAACCCTAACCCAGCGTAATGGAGGCTAGATGATGCTTGAGCAGGGTCAGATCCAAGTCTACACCGGTGATGGCAAGGGGAAGACTACCGCCTCACTCGGGCTAGCTCTCAGAGCTGTCGGCAGGGGGTTGAAAGTCTGTATGGTGCAGTTCATTAAAGGGAGCGTGCCGTATGGCGAGCATTTCGCCTCTGAAAGACTTGCTCCGCTTCTGACTATTCATCAGACTGGCCGGGACAACTGGATCTTTCGGGATAAGCTGGACCCCAGGGACATCAGTATTGCACGCGAGACTTTGGAACTGTCACACCACGTCTTGACCTGCGGTGAATATGATCTGATAATCCTTGACGAGATCAACGGTGCTGCCTGGTTCGGACTGATCACCGTTGAGGACATACTGCAAATGATGGCAGTCAAGCCGCCGCATGTGGAACTTGTCCTGACTGGACGAAACGCCGATACGCGGGTTATTGAGGCCGCAGATCTTGTCACGGAGATGCGGGAGATCAAGCACTATTTTAGTAATGGAGTTCAGGCTAGGATCGGAATTGAAAAATAACGGGTACGAAATGATTCAATCTCATGTGTGTCATATTTCCTACCCATGTTTTGTGTTGTAATTGCGCACAAAAATAGTAACATTATTTGTGCAATCTGCTTGTGGAGGTTTATCGTGTCACGTGCAACCGTCACCCTGCCTCAAGACCTGCTGACCGAACTGATGACGCTGGTCGGGGCCAGAAGCAAGACCGAAGCGGTCATCACCGCCGTTAAGGACGAGATTCGTCTGCGAAAACTAGCCCGTATCAAGGCGATGGCCGGAAAAATGGAGTTCACCGCCACTGCCAACGAACTGCGCCACGGGGACCGCCGTCTTGGCTAAGGTATTGGTCGACACCTCGGTCTGGATTGAGTTCTTCCGCAAGCACGAACCGTATCACGGCATCGTCACGCAGCTTATGGATGAAGAACAGGTTGTCTGCTGCGGTGTCATCCTGGCCGAACTGATGCAAGGAGCCGGCTCCGACAAGGAACTTGCCGTTCTGGAAGACTTCCTGCAGGTATTCACCTTCATCCCTGAACCACCTGAAGTGTGGGCTGCCGCCGGAAAACTCTCCTGCAAGCTGCGCCGCAAAGGGTTCACCACCGGCCTTTCCGACTGCTTCATTGCGGTTGCCGCTGCTTCCTCCAGGGTGCAGGTGGCAACGCTGGACAGCCACTTTGATGTACTCTGCAAGCCTGCCGGAATCACTCTGTTCCCTTTGACATAGTCACAGGGTGGCTTTCAGGAAAACCTGAGAGGCGTTTAGTTCTCGAAGTGAGCAAATCCACATCATCCGAGGGCGGACATATGAGGTTGAAATCAAAGAACACTGTGCCCTCCCCTTCGAAACTCATCCTGGAAACCAGCAATCTGCCCCAGATCTTCCAGGATGTCCCGATCGGGCTCTCCATTTTCGATCGCAGTTTGCGCTATGTCCACGTCAACGGGCAGATGGCGGCTATCAACGGCAAATCCGTGGATCAGCACGCCGGCAAAACGCTTCAACAGATCAATCCCCGGGTTGCATTGGCCCTGGAACCCATTGTGCGAAATGTGATCGATAAGGATAAAGAAATTGTGGAGATGGAAACCGAGGTCTCAACCTCGACTACGGTCGACACCCATGAGGTCAGTTACTTCCTGACCAGTTGTTACCCACTCAAGGGTAAGGGGGAAAAGGTGTTGGGGGCCTTAGCCCTGGTCAGGGACATCAGCGGACATAAGTTGCGGGATGCGGCCCAGGATGAGCTGCTCAAGTTTGAAGCGCTCCTCTCCGACCTCTCGGCCTCTTTCATCAACATCCCCGTCAGTGAAGTGGACCGGAAGATCGAACAGGGGCTGCAAAAGATAGTAGAATTTCTGGGGTTTGATCGGAGTACCATCTGGCAGTTCTTACCCGAAGATGGCCGCCTGCACCGTACCCATTCCTATGCGCTCCCCGGCATCAAAGAGCCCCCCCCGGTCGTGGATAAGGAGGTCCCGGTCTGGACCAGTATGGTCCAGCGGGGAGAACTGTTCAGCGTGTCCGACGTCGATGAGTTGCCGGAGGAATTCTGGCGCGAGAAACAATACTGCCGGGAGATGGGGGGCATCAAGTCGTTCCTGTTCATTCCGCAGAATGTGGGCGCAGTCGTCGGTCTTCTTTCCTTTGCGTCCTGCCGCGTAAAGAGATCGTGGCCAGATCAGCTTATCCAGCGACTCCGCATTTTCTGGGAAATATTCGGCAACGCCCTGGAGCGTAAACGGGCCGACCAGACGATTCAGAAGGCGCTTGCGGAGATACGGATATTAAAGGATCGCCTGGAAGCCGAGAACCTCTATCTACGCGACCAGATCGATATCGAGTACAAGCATGAGGAGATTATCGGCCAATCGCCAGCCATCCGTAAGGTCCTGCAGCAGATTGAACAGGTGGCCAGGACGGACTCTACGGTGCTCATCCTTGGAGAGACCGGAACCGGCAAGGAACTGATGGCCCGCGCCATTCATAACCTGAGCAACCGCAAGACCCGCGCCATGATCAAACTGAATTGCGCCGCCTTGCCGTCGACACTGATAGAGGCCGAGCTTTTTGGCCGCGAGAAAGGAGCCTATACCGGTGCCGTGGCTACGCAGATTGGGCGATTCGAGGCTGCCGACGGCTCGACGATATTTCTCGACGAGATCGGCGAACTGCCTCTGGAACTGCAGTCCAAGCTGCTCCGAGTGCTCCAGGAATCACAATTCGAGCGACTTGGGAGCACAAAGTTGATCAAGGTGGATGTCAGGGTGATAGCCGCAACCAACCGCGATCTGGCGAAAGAAGTCAAAGAGGGGAAATTCCGGGAAGACCTGTACTATCGTTTGAATGTATTTCCCATTTCAGTCCCGCCGCTGCGGGAGCACAGTGAAGACATCCCGTTACTGGTCTGGGCAATGGCAAAGGAATTTGGCAAGATTTTCGGCAAGACCATCGAAAGTATTCCAAAGAAAAACATGGATGACCTGGAGCGGTATCCCTGGCAGGGAAATATCAGGGAACTGCGCAACATGATTGAAAGGGCAATGATTCTAAACAACAGCTCAACACTTGTCGTGGCCTTACCGGACGGTACCGCCAGGATAACCTCGCAGGCAAAATCGCTCGAAGAGATCGAGCGAATGCATATCATTTCAGTTATGGAAAGCACGGAGTGGCGCGTCCGAGGCAAGAATGGCGCTGCTGAAATTTTGAAAATCAAACCTACCACGTTGGATGCAAAGATGAAGAAGTTGGGGATACATCGCAAATACCTACCGTCTTTGTAATCAGTTCTCATCCGGAATGGAGGAATTTCCCGTCCTGGCGGGAATGCCAGCTCGCCGCCGGTCATCCAATATTTTGGATAGCTCCAACATATTGGACCACACCGATTCTTTCCCGCCTTAATTAAGATCCCCCACAATCTCAGTCAGTTGTCCGCACAAACGAACCAGGCCCACCCCCACTGCATCCAACATATTGGACACTCGCAATCCTCTCATTTTTTCAAAACTATATTCTGCAATACAATAAACAAAAAGACATTCAATATTAGCATGTTACAATACAGCCCCTTTAAATAGGGCATTGGCATGCAAGGTGCTTAGGATATCAATAAACATTGTTT
This sequence comes from uncultured Geobacter sp., assembly GCA_964432205.1. Taxonomy (GTDB): domain Bacteria; phylum Desulfobacterota; class Desulfuromonadia; order Geobacterales; family DSM-12255; genus Geomobilibacter. Next base: position 14,772 of record CAYSMK010000022.1, read on the forward strand.
GTTTTTGATTCAATTGTGAGAGACGAGGAATATCCGCATCTATGGCGGTAAATCCAGGAAAGGATGAAGGCCATGAGCCAAGCTAGTGTCGCCTCTGTCGTGTCCTTGCCACCGCTTCAGCCCGCACTGTCGGATATCGAGGAGAACATCGAATTCACCCCGACCGAGTTCGCCCCGGCTGAGGTCAACGTGGAAGCCACACCGGAGGGTGGTTACCTTCTTCGTTCCCCCCTGCCGCTCGAACCGTATGAGGAGAATCTTGGGGTGATGTTGCGCCGCTGGGCAAAAGAGACTCCCGATCGGAGCTTTCTCGCGGAACGAGGAGATGATGGAGCATGGCACATTCTGACTTACGGGGACGCTGGCCGTCAGGCGGACTCGATTGCCCAGGCATTGATCGACAGGGGGCTGGGGCAGGACAGGCCGATCATAATCCTTTCCGGCAACTCAATAGGCCATGCCCTGCTCATGCTCGGGGGATTCATCGCAGGGGTACCGGTGGCGCCGGTCTCGGTAGCCTACTCCCTTATGAGCGATGACCTCGCCAAGCTGAAAGCCATCATAACAGAGGTTCGGCCGGCGCTGATCTATACCGAGAACGGAACCATGTATACCCGGGCGCTCAAGGCCCTGGATCTTACCGGGATAGAGGTGGTGATCAAACAGGGAGGGGTCGAAGGCATTCCCACCACTCCTTTTTCAAACCTGCTCGAAACGATGCCCACGGAAGACGTTGAGCAGGCTTTTGCAGCGGTAGGTCCGACGACCGTCGCCAAGATCCTCTTTTCCTCAGGTTCAACCGGACTTCCCAAGGGAATACTCAACACACACGACATGCTCTGTGCCAACCAACAGATGATGTCTCAAATATGGCCCTTCATGAGCAGGACGCCACCGATTCTGGTCGACTGGCTCCCCTGGAACCACACCTTCGGTGGGAACCACGACTTCAACATGGTTCTCAAGCATGGAGGGACTCTCCATATAGACGCCGGAAAGCCGGTACCCGGTCAGGTGCTGCAGACGGTGAAGAACCTGTCTGAGATCTCGCCGACCATCTACTTCAATGTCCCGGCCGGCTTTGCCATGCTGCTACCCCATCTTGAGCAGGATGAGGGACTGAGGCACACATTCTTTAAAAAACTGCAGCTCATCTTCTATGCCGCGGCAGCCCTGTCGCAGGATATCTGGCAGCGCCTTGAAGCGGTATCCATCCTGGCTACGGGGAGAAAGATACCGATGACTTCTTCCTGGGGAGCAACGGAGACGGCCCCCGCGGTTACTTCCGCTCACTTCCCCATCGACAGGGCCGGGGTTATCGGACTCCCGCTGCCCGGCGTTGTCCTCAAAATGGTCCCTAATGGAGAAAAGTTCGAGTTGCGGGTCAAGGGACCAATCGTGACGCCCGGCTATCTGAACCGCCCCGATCTGACCGCTGCCGCCTTTGACGAAGACGGCTTCTACAAGATAGGTGATACCGGCGCTTTTGCCGACCCCGCTGATCCAGGTAAGGGGATCGTCTTCAACGGCCGGGTTGCCGAGGATTTCAAGCTCAGTACCGGGACCTGGGTACATGTGGGGGCGCTGAGAGTGGGCGTGCTGGCAGCTGCGGCGCCCGTCATTCAGGACGCACTGGTTACCGGCCAGGACCGGGAGTACATCGGGATACTCGCCTGGCCCAATCTCCAGGCGTGTCGGGAAATCTGCCAGGACAGGGCAGGTAATCGACCGGTCGAGGAGTTGCTGCACCGTCAGGAAATTGTCGATTATCTGCGCCAGACCTTGATGACGTACAACGCCATCCAGCAGGGCTCTTCTGCCCGGATCGGAAGAATCATGCTGATGGCCGAACCTCCCTCCATAGACGCCAATGAGATCACTGACAAAGGCTATATCAATCAAAGAGCATCCCTGGAACGACGCAAAGCTCTTGTAGAGCGTCTGTATGCGGAGCAGCCGGGACCGGAAGTTGTCACCCTGTGATTAGTATCAGTATCAGCCGGTGCGCTCAACGGAGCCACCAAGAAAAAGGAGGAATATGATGAAGGGTTTCATTGTCGCCATCAGCATGCTTACCGTCATTGCCATGGGTGCTGCCGCGCGAGCGGACATCACGATTGGCGTGAACCTCGGCACTACGGGGCCTGCGGCTTCCCTCGGCATTGCGGAAAAGAATGCCATTACGCTTGGCCCGTCCGTAATTGCCGGGCAAAAGGTCAACTACGTTGTCTACGATGACGCCACCGACACCACCAATGCCGTGCAGAACGTCAAGCGTCTGATCGCTGAGGCCAAAGCTGATATCCTGATCGGCCCCACCTCTGCACCAACCGCCAAGGCCGTGGTTGACACGGTCGCAGAATCAAAGACCCCCATGATCCAGCTTGCACCGAGCCCGGGCGGTTCTTTTGACAATCCCAAGCGCAGGTGGATCTTCAACGCCCCGCCGTCTGAAGATGTTTACGCCGCCGCACTGTTTAAGCATTTGCTGAAAAAGGGGGTCAAGACGGTTTCCGTGATAGCGGTGGATGACGCCTACGGTGAGAACTGCACCGCTGCCTACAAGAGGCTTGCGGATCAAAACGGTATCAAGACCCTGACCATTGAGAAGTACAAGCGGTCCGACACCAGCGCTACCGCTCAGGTGTTGAAGGCCATGCAGGGCAATCCGGATGCGGTCTATATCGCCGCGGCCGGGACACCGGGAGCACTGCCGCATGTGGCCCTGATCGAGCGCGGCTACAAGGGCAAGATCTACCAGTCGGGCGGCTCCGCCAACGCCGAGTTCCTGAAGGTCGGCGGCAAGGCCCTGGAGGGATCGTACATGCTCGCCTCTCCCGTTCTTGCAGCGGAGCAGTTCCCCGATGGCTATCCGGGGAAAAAAGAGGCTCTGGAATTTGTGAAACAGTACGAAGCCAAATTCGGGACTCGGAACTTTTTTGGGTCGCTCGCCTGGAATGCCCTGAAGATCGTTGAGGCCGCCGTGCCCAAGGCCTTGAAGAAAGGCAAGCCGGGCACGGAACAGTTCCGGGCCGCCCTGCGTGACGCCATCGAGGGCACCAAGGGACTTAAGGCTGCCGGTGCGGTAATTACCATGACCAAAGCCGATCATACCGGCATTGACCAGCTCGGAATGTCAATGTTGCGGGTCGAAAACGGCAAATGGAAACTGGAAGCCCACGCTGATTACAAGTAGGGAGGCTACCTGGGTGGGCGCCGTGAATAAGAGCTCACGGGACGTCAGGCAGGAACATCTGAATCTGTGATTGATTGGTCAATAGACCGCAAGAAGGAGACCACCATGCGACAAAAGAAGGACGCTTTATCGAGTCTCGTCCGAACGATCCCTTTTCTTCTGCTGATGGTTCTGTCTGCCGGATGTGCGGGAACAACTGTTCAGTCCCAGGGGCAGCGGGGTTATGTCGAGATCGACAATCCGGCGTTTACCATGTCTCCCACGTCGCCGGAAAAGATCTGGGTACCTCGTGAGTCCGTTGACAAAGGGATACCCCGGGGCGGGGAACTGGTCAAGAAGGGGTATGAATCCGTAACAGGCCCGGAGACATCGGCCCCGCAACCGACAACCGCGCCTGCGCCTGCGCCAACAGTCACACCATCCCAGGCAGGGATTACCGAACCAGCCGGCAAGCCGGCAAGACTGGTCCCGCACTTCGGACTGGTGGTGGCTCTGGACGGAAACAAGGTCTATTTCAATCTGGGCAGGGAGGCCGGGTATTCCCCCGGCCAGACCTTAAAGGTGCACCGGGGCGGAACGGTCATAGAAGGACTTGGCCTGGCACCCGGGGAATTGATCGGAACGGTTGAGGTCCTCGGCTATGTCGGGACAAGAGGCGGATACGGTCTTCTAAAACAGGGTGGGCCGGTACGGATAAACGATCTGGTCGGGGTCGAATGACAAGCCGCTACGCCTGAACAGACCGGTTACCGTCAGAGAACAGAGTGACCACGGAAATTCGTGCTGAGAAGAATCTGAAGTCGGTTTTGTTTCAACAACTACAACCCATATGGAGGCATGCATGTTGAAAAAACTGTCCATTACGATCGCCGCGCTGTTACCGATGCTTGCTGTAAATGCCATGGCAGAGGAACCGTCTTTGGCAAAGGATTTGCCGCCCCCTTACAACTGTGATTATGAGCCGTCGTGCGAGGTGCCCCGGGGATCTACGGCGCCATGAGCTCGCCGGTACGAAGCAAATTCAATCTCTCCGTCGGCGGCTATGTCAAACTGGACTACGTCTACAACTCAGCCGCGGTCGGACCGTATTTCCCGCAAAACTCGATACCCGCCAAAGGCACGACAGCGAACAAGAGAGATGAATCGCTCATGACCGCCCGGCAGTCGCGCCTCTGGTTCAAGGCTGCCGGTCCGACCCTGCTCGGCGCCAAGACCGGCGCCGTGATCGAGGGGGATTTCTTCGGTACCGGCTCTCTGTCGAACGAGTTCGGCAACATGCGGATGCGTCTTGCCTTCGCCTCTCTCGACTGGGCCAACACCCAGGTGATATTCGGCCAGTTCTGGGACATCTTCGGGCTGGCCGCCGCCAACACCCTTGACCTGCGGCAGGGCGGGCCGGCCGGAGCTCCGGCCAACCCGCGTGTGCCCCAGATCCGCCTGACCCAGAAGTTCAATCTGAATAAGGACAATTACGTCAAATGGTATTCGGCATACAGAACCCGATACAGGATGCTGCCAATCCCACGGGGACGCCCGGTTCCGGTACCAGCAACGATCCATCGCTGGGGAACGCCGGCAGCTACGGTCCGGCAGTAAACGGCGCCGCACAGCTCATGTGGGTCAGCAAGGCCCTCGGTGTCGCTCCCGGCTTCTGGGGGCTGCCGATGAACTCTCTGCAGCTCGGACTCTTCGGCCTGGCAGGCACCCAGAAGATTACGGGCAATAAAGCGGTCGATGTCTATGGCTACGGGTTCTACGGTTTCGTGCCGCTCCTCAAGTCGTCGGACGGCAAGAGCCGCAAGATGACGGCGTCCTTTGAGACCCAGGCCTACGTATCTTCCGGTCTTGGCGTCCTTTCCGCCAATACGGTCTCCCTGGCAGGCAGTGCTCCCAACCTGTATGCGCCGGAGGGATACGGCCTTCTCGCCCAGACGGTATTCTATCCGACCCAGAGCTGGGGAGTCACTGCCGGATACGGCCGCCGCGGCATTATCAACAGTGCCGACTATGCGGCCGGAACCGAGCGTTACCAGCAACTCCTTTTCGTCAACACTGCCTATGACCTGAACGCTGCGGTCCGGATTGCCGCCGAGTTTGAACACGGTTCCAGTCACTTCAAAGGGATTCCGGCCGGCACCCCGACAGCCCCGACCGGCGCCACCGGCGATAGCGGTCAGATCAACACGGCACGCCTTTCGCTCATGTATTTCTTCTAAAGAGTTTTTCCATGGTGGACTGGGGCACATCCTCGCCTCCTTCGGGATGTGCCCGCTTTTTTAGTGGGTCGTTTCATACGTGATGCTGGAGCTGCAAAATCCCCGATCCAACGTCATGGTGGATCGGGAGGGAACCTGACTGTTCCGTCTTATTAGCCGGTTACGGAGAGAGAATTACATGGATTTTCCGATTGCCTTACTTCTGGCGCAGGACGCCCTCACCAACAGTGCGATCTACATTCTCCTGGCCCTGGCGTTGATCCTGGTCTTCGGGGTCACACGCATCGTATTCATTCCGCAGGGGGAGCTCGTTTCCTTCGGAGCGCTGACGCTGGCGAGCCTGCAGCTCGGGGTAATGCCCGGCACGGTCTGGCTGCTGCTGATCCTGGCCTGCGTGGCCGCGGTCATGGAAACGGTCCGGCTGCTGTCAACCGGGTCCGGGCGGCAATTGCCGGGAGTCCTCGCACTCACCCTCGGCCCCCCCTTTGCAATTGCGCTACTGGTAAAGATCTGTGCGCCGCTCCACCTGGCCCTGGGGTGGCAGGTGCTCTTGGCCATGCTGATCGTGACCCCGATAGGCACCCTTGTCTACCGGGTGGCCTTCCGGCCGCTGGCTGACGCGTCCGTGCTGGTGCTGCTGATCGCTGCGGTGGCGGTTCATTTTGCACTGGTCGGGTCGGGGCTCCTGTTCTTCGGCGCGGAAGGGGTGCGCACCCCTCCCTTTTCCGACGCCCGCCTGATGGTGGGTACGCTCGCCGTCTCCGGGCAGAGCCTCTGGGTATATGGCATCAGCCTGGGTCTCATCGGGATACTGGCTTGGTTCTTCAGCAGGAGCATCTACGGCAAAGCGCTGCGGGCCGTGGCATTCAACAGAAGCGGCGCCCGTCTGGTCGGCATCAGTCCGAATCAGGCCGGCACCCTCTCCTTCGCCCTCGCGGCGGCCATCGGCTGCCTGTCGGGAATCATGATCGCGCCGATCACCACGGTCTACTATGACTCGGGGTTTCTCATCGGCCTAAAAGGCTTTGTCGGCGCCATCGTCGGCGGTATGGCCAGCTATCCCCTGGCTGCCGCCGGCGCCCTCATGGTGGCCATTACGGAGTCCTACTCATCGTTCTGGCTGAGCGGCTACAAGGATGTGATCGTCTTCACCATGATCATCCCGGTTCTGCTGTGGCGGTCATTGTCCAGCGTTCACTACGAGGAAGAAGAATGATACGTCGAATAGGATTGGTGCTGTTTCTGGCGCTCTTGGCGATCGTCCCGCTGTTTCCGTCATTCTATCTCACCATGGGGAGCTATATCGGGCTCTACAGCATGGTGGCGGTGGGCCTGGTCCTGTTGACCGGTGTGACGGGGCTGACCTCGTTCGGGCAAGCGGCCTTCATGGGGGTCGGTGCCTACACGACGGCATTGCTGACCATGCATCTCGGCTGGTCCCCCTGGCTGACCCTGGTGGTTGCCGTGGCACTGACGATCGCCATCGCCTTTCTGCTGGGGGCGATCACCCTGCGGATGGGGGGACACTACCTCCCCCTGGCAACCATCGCCTGGGGTATCAGCCTTTACTTCCTCTTCGGCACCATTCCGGCCCTGGGCGGTTCGACCGGGATCAGCGATGTCAGGGCGTTGCAGCTGTTCGGCATGGAACTGCGGGACGGGAGGGTATTCTACTATCTCATCTGGGGGGTCTGCCTTGCTGCACTCTGGGTCACGACCAACCTGCTCGACTCCCGCGAGGGACGGGCAATCCGGGCGCTGAAGGGCGGAGTGCCCATGGCGGAAGCCTTCGGCGTCAGTGCCCTGCGCCTGAAGAACACGGTCTTCATCTACTCATCCGTTCTTGCCTGCCTAGCCGGCTGGCTGTATGCCCACATGCAACGTTTCGTGAACCCCTCCCCCTTCGGTCTCAACCAGGGGATCGAGTTCCTCTTCATGATCACCATCGGCGGACCGTTCAGTGTCTGGGGCGCGATCACCGGCGCCACGGTGATTACGCTCCTGAAGACCGTACTTCAGGGTATCCTCCCCAAGCTGATCAGCCATACGGGCAACTTTGAAATCATCGTCTTCGGCATCATGATCGTCTGCGTGCTGCAGTGGATGCGGGGCGGGATCTGGGCCTTTGTCGAGCAACTGCTGCCGCCCAGGCCGGACAAGCCGATCGGTACGGCATCGAACCTGTCGACCCGCCTCCAACCCCGGCAGGGTGAACTGCTGCTGAAGGTCGAAGCGGTGCGCAAGGAATTCGGCGGACTGGTGGCGGTCAATAACGTCAGCTTCGAGGTAAACGCCGGTGAGATCGTCGGCCTGATCGGTCCCAACGGGGCCGGCAAATCCACCATGTTCAACCTGATCAGCGGCGAATTGCCCCGCACGGCGGGCACGATCCTCTTGGGGGGCGAAACCGTCAGCGGACTGCGACCGGGCCAGATTGCCCGCCGCGGGCTCAATCGCACCTTTCAGCATGTCAAGCTGATTGCCGGCATGACCGTGCTGGAGAACGTCATGCTCGGTGCCTACCTGCGCACCAGCGACGGGATCTTCGCCGCCAGTCTGCGGCTGAACCGGCCGGCCGATGCGCGGATCAGCGCTGAAGCCGCCCTTCAGCTGCGTCGCGTGGGGTTGGCCGACAGCATGTTCGTTCCGGCGGGGAGTCTGTCGCTGGGGCAACAGCGCATCGTCGAAATCGCCCGGGCGCTCTGCGCCGACCCGATCCTGCTCTTGCTGGACGAACCGGCTGCAGGGCTTCGCTACCAGGAAAAGCAGGAGTTGGCCAAACTGCTGGGGAATCTGCGCAGCCAGGGTTTGAGCGTCCTGATAGTCGAGCACGATATGGAGTTTCTGATGAACCTGGTGGATCGAATCGTTGTCATGGAATTCGGCCAGAAACTGGCCGAGGGTCTGCCGCACGAGATCAGGACCAACCCGGCGGTTCTGGAAGCCTACCTGGGGGGTGTGTGATGTCCGAACGTCTGCTCACGGTGCGTGACCTGAGCGTCCGCTACGGCAAGGTCGAAGCGGTGTATGGCGTCTCCCTCGGCATGGAGCGAGGCACCATCGTCAGCGTCATCGGCCCGAACGGCGCCGGCAAATCAACCTTGCTGAATGCCCTGATGGGGATGCTCCCGTCCCGTGGCACTGTCGAATTCCGCGGCAACGATCTGGCTAAGTTCAGCACCGAACAGCGTGTCGGCCAGGGACTCTGCCTGGTTCCCGAAACCCGGGAGTTGTTTGCCCAGATGACCGTGGCGGACAACCTGGAACTGGGGGCCTTTACCCGCGTTCGGCGGGGCGACAAAGGGATCGCCCAGAGCCTGGAAGAGGTCTTTACCCTGTTTCCCCGACTCAAGGAGCGCCGCACCCAGTTTGCCGGCAGTCTTTCGGGTGGTGAACGCCAGATGCTTGCCCTGGGGCGGGCACTGATGAGCAAGCCGACCCTGCTGATGCTGGACGAGCCGAGCCTGGGGCTGGCGCCACTGATCGTCAAGGAAATCCTGCACAACATCAGCGGCCTGCGCCAGACCGGTGTGAGTGTCCTTTTGATCGAGCAGAACGCCCGGGCAGCGCTGCAGATCTCCGACTACGGCTATGTGCTGGAAAACGGCGAGATTGCCCTGGAGGGGCCGAGCAGTGAACTGGCCAGCAATCCGCGGATCATCGAAAGTTATCTGGGGATGGGCGGAGAGCGGCAGTAAATGAACCTAAATCCGGCAGTTGCAGTTAGGAGTGGTCAATGAATTTCAAAGATATTCTCGTGCATATCGACAATACGCAACAATGCGCGACAAGGCTGGATCTGGCGGTCAAAGTTGCCGGGAAGCATGAGGCCCGCCTGACCGGCCTTTATGTGATAACCCATCCCCACTACCAGCCACAAAGTGAAGCGATGGGCCTCAAGGTACTGGAAGCGGAGCAGATGTTCAGACTGAGAACTGATGGAGCTGGCATCGAGGCCGAATATCTCGCCGTCGATTGGGGTGTGGTGGGTGTCAACTTGTCGGAGATCCTCAACTATTACGCACACGCAAGAGATCTGATCATCATCGGGCAGACCGACCCGGGTTCACGAGAGGACGGCGTACCGGAAGATCTTCCTGAACGTGTTGTCGTGGGATCGGGACGGCCAGTGCTCATTGTCCCTTTTGCCGGGACGTTCGGCACCATTGGAGAACAGGTAATCGTCGGTTGGAAGGCGGGACGGGCATCGGCACGGGCAGTCAACGACGCCATGCCATTCCTGCTCAATGCCAAACAGGTATCGGTGTTGACGATAAAGACGGTCAATGACCATCAGCCGGCCGGGAAAAGGGCGGATTGCGATATTTGCACTCATCTGGAACGCTACCATATCAACGTCAAGGAAGAAAACCTCGTGACGGCGGACATTCCCATTGCCGACATCATGATGAATTATGCCTGGGAAAACGGTTGCGACCTCATTGTCCTGGGCGCAGCCCATGTTCACACGTCCCGCGGGACAGTGCATCCCGGTCCCGTAGTCAAGGATCTTCTCGATAAAATGACGCTGCCGGTACTGATGTCTTATTGACCGGTCAGACATGTGAATGCGGCTTTGTCCGGCATGCATTGCCGGGCGGGCGTCTACAGCACTTGGACTCCCGAAAACGGGAACCGACTGCGAACGATACCTGATATAACAGAGGGGATAGAACAATGGAACAGGATATGATTCACCACGATAACGGTTTCAGGGCAAGGATCAGGAATCAGAAACTCCACGCGAAAATCATGACGTCAGAGGCTACCATTCCCCTCTTCCGGGACGGGATGTATCTCGGATTCTCCGGATTTGCCGAAGGGAACCCCAAGGCCGTGCCGGCTGCCATGGCCGACCACGTCGAGAGAAACAGCCTGCAGGGTAAGATGCGCTTCAACGTCTTTACCGGCGCCTCCATCGGCATCGATGTGGATGACCGCTGGACAGAACTCGGCATGATTGACCGGCGCTGGCCCCATCAGCAGGGGGATTCGATCCGCAAGGCGATCAATCTCGCCGAGGTAAATTTTGGCGATCGACACCTGGGGATGTATGCCCAGGATTTCGGCTACGGATTTTATACCCTCGAAAACAACGGGAAGATTGATATTGCCATAATCGAGGCCAGTTGTATTACGGAAGACGGCGGCATCGTACCAACGCTCTCCATAGGAATCACCCCGCAGATTTTGGAGCGCGCGGAAAAGATCATTATCGAGATCAACACCAGTATTCCATCTCTGGAGGGGGTTCACGATTGTGTCGGACTGGATATCCCCCCCAACAAGAATGTGTACCAGATTCTAAAGGTTCAGGACCGCATCGGCGCGACCAGTATTTCCTGTGATCCGGACAAGATCGTTGCCATTGTCGAATCGCGCAAGTCACCGCTCGGGCGGCTTTATGGCCCGGACGACCCAAAGTCGGTACAGATTGCCGATCATATTGTCGATTTCCTGAAATACGAAGTAAAACAGGGGAGACTGCCCGAAAATCTTCTGCCGTTACAGTCGGGGGTGGGGACGATTGCCAATGCAGTTTTCGGCGGCCTGATCAACAGCCCCTTCACCCATCTGACCGTCTGGACCGAGGTGTTTCAGGATATCCTGCTGGATCTGTTCGATTCGGGCAAACTCGACTATGTCTCTGCCGCCTCCTTTGCCTTTTCCGAGCGGGCAATACAGCGTCTATTTGCGAACTGGGACCGGTACAAGGATAAGGTGCTCCTGCGTCCGCAGCAGATATCCAATCATGCCGAGCCAATCCGCCGTCTGGGACTGATCGCCATGAACACCCCCGTGGAGTTTGATATCTACGGCCACGTCAACTCGTCAATTGTCGATGGTTCACGCATCATCAACGGCATCGGCGGCTCCGGCGATTTCATGCGGAACGCCTATCTGTCCATCATGCACACCCCCTCGACCCGGCCTTCGAAAAAGGATCCAAACGGTATCAGCTGTGTCCTGCCGATGGTGACCCATGTGGATCATACCGAACACGACATGGACGTGCTGGTGACCGAGCAGGGACTTGCCGACCTGCGCGGCCTGGCACCGAGGCAGCGGGCGCAGCGGGTCATCGACACCTGCGTCCACCCGGAGTACAAGCCGATCCTGCAGGAGTACTACGATCGAGCATTGAAGGAGTGCCTGGCAAGCGGCAGCGCCCATGAACCGCACATGCTGGAAAAGGTTTTCAAGATGCACCGTCATCTCAAGGCAAACGGCACCATGAAGGTCGATAACTGGGATTAGTCTGGTGATTCCAACACAAAACACAACAGGAGGTAGATATGATGAAACGGTTCAAAACACAGATGATCTTAACTGCAGCTGTCATTGCATTTGGGTCCGGCGTTGCATCTGCAGCACAAGAGGTGGTGACGCTCAAGATCGCTCACTTCATGCCGGGTAGTTCCAACACCCATCAAAGGCTGATCACGCCATGGTGCGACAAGATCGCCAAGGAATCGGGCGGCAAACTCAAGTGCCAGATTTATCCATCCATGCAGTTGGGAGGGACCCCTGCCCAGCTTTTCGATCAGGCGCGTGACGGGGTAGCCGACATCGTCTGGACCGCGCCGTCATATCAGGCGGGACGTTTCACCAAGACCGAGGTATTTGAACTGCCGTTTATGGTGAGAAAGGCGGAAACAGGGAGTCAGGCACTATGGGACTATGTTCAGAAAAACTCCCTGGACGAATTCAAAGGCACCAAGCTGATCTTTACCCATATGCACGACGGCGCTCCACTCCATTTTGGCAAGAAAACGGTCAAGAATCTGGAGGAACTCAAAGGATTGAAGGTCCGTGCCCCCGGTCGGCTGGCATCAAAGGCGTTGGCCGCACTCGGTGCGGTTCCTGTGCAAATGCCGGCTCCAGCAGTGCCGGAGTCGGTTTCCAAAAATGTCGTTGATGGCGCCAGCGTCCCCTGGGAGGCGATGACCGGTCTCAAAATGCAGGAGATTTGCAAGAGCCACACTGAGACAGGACCGGGACACGCAACGATTTCCAATACCTTTCTGGTGTTCGCGATGAATCAGGCCAAGTACAACAGCCTGTCTCCCGAGTTAAAGAAGGTCATCGACCAGAACAGTGGTCGTGAAACGTCCAAGTGGGCAGGCAAGTTATGGGACAGTTTCCAGCCACCGGCACGCAAGATAGCGCAGGATCGGAACAACACCATCACCTATCTGACCGATGCGGAATATCAGCGATGGGTGAAGGCGACCTCGGCCGTTGATGATGAGTGGATGAAGGAAGTATCTGCCAAGGGTGCCAACGGCCAGGCGCTGACAAAGGACGCCAAGGCTCTGTTGAAAAAGTACAATGACTAATAATCCTGGCAGCTTTAGGTCCACGAACGACACGAAAAAATAAAGCATTGCAAATGAATCAGCAATTCACCGAACAGACTGTACTAATGATATTGCATATTCTGCTGATCTAGTTCGTGTTTTACGTGCGTTTCGTGGATAACTGGTAATGGAGAGGAGAATGAGAAGGTGGCGGAGCATCCGGGCACAGTCATGATCCCGGCGACAGGAGGAACAGGACACACCATGGACGCTGTTACCGAACCGATGAAATTCGAACCACCCAAGCCGAACCTTGAGTATCTGGGGCGTTGGCATGTTGACCTGATAGCACCCGTTTGGGAACTGGGGGAGACATCGGATCTCGGCGGACGCCGCATCATCCCCATTACCGGCGGCACGTTCGAAGGGCCGAATTTCAGGGGAAAGATCCTGAACCACGGCGCGGATTGGCAGGTCGTGACAAAAGACGGCGTGGCCATCATAGACACCAGGTATCTGCTCGAGACTGACGACGGCGCATATGTCTACCTGAAGACAAAGGGGTTTCGTTTCGGCCCTCCCGAAATCATGACCAAAGTGGCCAAGGGCGAGCCGGTAGACCCGAGCCTCTATACCTTCAGAATAACCATGCGGTTTGAAACGAGTGCAACAAACTATGCATATCTGAACAGATACATCGGCGTTGGCCTTGCCATGCGTCTCGGCAATGCAGTGATGTATGATGCGTACCTGTTGAAATAATCCCGGGGAATCCGAGGAGCCACTGTCGTTGTGAAGAAATTACTCGTATGCAACACAATCATGAGACCACATCGTGTAGATAAACCTGAAAACGGCAGTTGAAGGTGTCCAGAGAGAGCGACTTTCCCCGAAGCGTTGTGGCTCTAGGCGAAATGAAGCGTTAAACAGCCGGATTGTCTGAACCCGAAGGGTGAGTTTCCGGCTGTAGCGTAACGAGCCGTAGAGCCGGAATCGGAGCGAACGTGGACGCCTTCAACTGCCGAATCTAGGATAAATATACCGATGAATACAACGTAAGGAGAATTCCATGTTAACCAAAGCATTCATCCCCTACCGCGGCTACTACAGCACCCCGTTCGCCAAGTGGCAGGGCACTCTGGCCAATGAGAACTCCATCGTCCTCGGCGCAGCCACCAGTAAGCGGTTCCTGGAGGGCAAGGGGTGGGACCCGAAGACCATCGACTACGTCATGGTGGGGAGCACCGTCTACCAGCAGCACTGGTTCTACAGCGGTCCCTGGGCCGCGGCCATGCTGGGGGCCGAGGGGTCGCCCGGCGTCCTCATCACCCAGGCCTGCTCCACCTCCGCCTTTTCCCTCTACCAGGCCGGTCAGGGGATCGAGACCGGGATGTTCAAGAACAGCTGGTGCCTCCTGGCCGACCGCTGCTCCAACGGCCCCCACGCCATCTGGCCGAACCCGAACGGCCCGGGGGGGAAGCCTACAGCCGAGGACTGGTTCATGGACAACGTGAACAAGGACCCGTGGGCCGGCCAGGCCATGATCCAGACCGCCGAGAACGTCAGCAAGGAGTACGGCATCACCCGCGAAGAGTGCGACGCCCTCACGCTCCGTCGCTATGAGCAGTACCAGGACGCCCTGGCCAACGATCGGGAGTTCCAGAAGCGGTACATGTTCCCGGTCGAGGTGCAGCTCTCCAGGAAGAAGACCATCACCCTGGAGGCGGACGAAGGGGTCATGGCCACCACCAAGGAGGGGTTGGCCGGCCTCAAGCCGGTCCTGCCCGACGGTGTCCTCACCTTCGGCGCCCAGACCTTCCCGGCCGACGGCAACGCCGGCGTCTGCGTCACCACCCGTGACCAGGCAAAGGAGCTGAGCGCGGACAGGAACATCGAAGTGCAGCTGGTTTCGTTTGGCTACGCCCGGACCAAGAAGGCGTACATGGCGGCCGCCGTGGCCCCCTCGGCCCAGATGGCCCTGGACAGCGCCGGCATCAAGGCCGGCGACCTGAAGGCGATCAAGACCCACAACCCGTTCGCGGCCAACGACATCGCCATGGCCAAGGCCCTGGGGCTGGACGTGAACGTTATGAACAACTACGGCTCGTCCCTGATCTACGGCCACCCCCAGGGTCCCACCGGGGCGAGGCTCATGATCGAAGGGATCGAGGAACTGGCCATGAAGGGGGGAGGGTACCTCCTCTTCTCCGGCTGCGCCGCCGGCGACACCGCCGCCTCCATCGTCATCAAGGTCAGTTAGAAACTACAACAATTGGAGTGAACCATATGGCCTACGAATACATCAATCTCACCAAAAACGAGCGGGTCCTGACCATCAGCCTCAACAGGCCGCCGACGAACCCGCTCAGCAGCGAGTTCGGCCAGGAGCTGTTCAACGCCTTCAGCGAAGCCAGCCAGATGGACGACGTCACGGTCGTGGTCATCACCAGCGCCCAGGAAAAGGCGTTCATCGCCGGGGCCGACATCAAGGAGATGGCGGCCATGTCCCTGGCCGAGTCGGAGGCGTTCTCCAAGCTGCTGCAAAACGCCAACAACACCCTCGAAGGGATGAAGAAGGTGGTGATCGCCGCCATCAACGGCCACGCCCTGGGGGGCGGCTGCGAACTGGCCATGGCCTGCGACTACCGGTTCATGGCAGCCGGCAAGGCGCTCATCGGCCTGCCCGAGGCCGGGCTGGGGATCGTGCCCGGTGCCGGCGGCACCCAGCGTCTGCCAAGGCTGGTCGGCCTGTCCAAGGCCAAGGATATCCTCTTGTGGGGCAAGGTCATGGGGCCGGACGAGGCACTGGCCATCGGCCTGATCGACCGGGTCATCGCGGCCGAGAACTTCATGGACGAGGTCATGGCCTTCGCCCAGAAACTCGCTTCAGGTGCCGGCAAGGCCCTTGGCTACATCAAGGTAGCGGTGAACGAAGGGATCGACCTCCCCATGGAGCAGGCGTTGGCCGTGGAACGCAAATACGGGCTGGAGAACCTGCAGACCCACGACGCCAAGGAAGGTCTCACCGCCTTCGGCGAAAAGAGAAAACCGAACTTTTTGAGCAAATAGGCAACCACCCCCTCTTAAGATAAGAGGGGGACGGGGGGAGTTATGAAAAGGCAGTAACCCCTCCCGACCTCCCCTTGAACCAAGGGGAGGAGCAATTCACACCAACCAAAAGGAGAACATACGATGCAGCTCGAAGATATCAAGACCGTAGGGATGGCAGGGGCAGGCAGCATGGGGGCGGGCATCGCCCAGGTGGCGGCCATGGCCGGCCTGCAAGTCAAAGTGGTGGACGTCAGCGAAGCCGTCTGGGCACGCGCCGAGAAGACCATTGCCAGGAGCCTGGAGCGGATCGTCAAGAAGGGGACCATCACCGAAGACGAGATGAAGGCGGTCCTGGGCAGGATCAGCTTCTCCACCGACGTGGCAAGCATCAAGGACGTCCCGTTCATCTTCGAGGCGGTATTCGAGGATGTCAACGTCAAGAAGGAACTGTTCGCGAAACTGGATGCCGTCTGCGGCGACGACACCATCTACGCCACCAACACCTCCTCCATCGCCATCACCGAGATGGCTGCCCTGGTGAAGCGGCCGGCCCGGTTCGTCGGGATGCACTTCTTCAACCCGGTGCCGATGATGAAACTGGTCGAGGTCATTCCGGCCCTGCAGACCGCGGTCGAGACCAAGGATCTGGCCCTGGCCATGGCGAAGAAGATCGGCAAGACCGCCATCACCTGCAAGGACACCCCCGGCTTCGTGGTCAACCGGCTGTTCGTCCCGTACATCATCGACGCCGTGCGGCTCCTGGAAGAAGGTGTGGCCTCGGCCGAGGACATCGACACCGCCATGAAACTGGGGTGCAACATGCCGATGGGTCCCCTGGAGTTCCAGGACTTCGCCGGCGTGGACATCGGTTATCACGTCATCAACATCTTCCACGACTACATGAAGCAGGAGCGGTACGCCGCACCGGGCCTCTTGCGGAACATGATCAAGGCCGGCTACGTGGGGCGCAAGGCCGGTAAGGGTTTCTACGATTATTCGGAAGAAAAGTAAGAATCAGCTGACGCACCGCAGAGGTGCAAGGATACAATGTAATACCTGGATTAGCTGATCTTCCGCTGACACACGACTGACAGCTTCCCACCCATTCCCACCCTAGCCCTCCCCTTTCAATGGGGGAGGGAATCTTTTTGGCGTAGATTTGCCACTGGGTGGCGATATAGGCGCCCTTTTGCACCTGTCCTCACGCCGATCGATTTGGGGATATGCCGGCAGAAACCGAGCAGGCCGTGGAGTCGTACAATACCGGGCATCGCTATCTAGACGACGTGCGCCGGACGATCTTCCGCTGTTGCCTGCATTTCATCCGCCATACGCTGAAATCCTGGCCGCCGAAATCGGCTCTCCATGGTCTACCGGGGCAACCAGGAAACCACCTTCGAAGATGAAGTGCGACTCCATATCAACCGCAAGTACCCACCCCTGGCGATTCTGCCGCTTGGGGTCTAAGATACATTGAGGACGTTTGGCACCCTCCCCGTCCAGGAGGGTGTATATGCAAGCAACATCAATATAACGCAGTCTCAGAGCAATCACTGACATCCTTCAGGAATTTGCTCACACATGTGCACGTCCATACCGGGAGTGCTCAAGAAATGACGCTATTATAGCTACACATCCCCCAAGGGCATAATCGCTTGACAAGCGGCCACTTGATCAACTAATGTTTTAGTATATGCATTGAATGCCTCACAAATCCCTGCCACCTCACTGCATAAAGATTAGCAGTCAATAATTATACCGTGATAAATAGACGGGAAATGACGTCAGGTACATCATGTCAATTAGCGGGAAACTGGAAATCATTTCTCAGAATCTGAGAAGCATGCAAGACAGGCAGGCTGTGGGATCCTTTCCCAAAGATATTGCCGTCTGGAACAGACTGCTCGAAAATCCGATTATTGACTGCCTGCCCATAGGTATTCTCCTTCTGGACATGGATCTTACCATTTGTAAATTCAATTCATACTACGGTAACTGTATCGATAGGGGGTCACGATATTCTTCAGCAGATAGCATCGGCAAAAACTATTACAGTTGCTTTCCAGAGGCAAGAAGATCTGTTGCCGATCACTTTAATTATGTTAAATCGAATAATATGCAATATGATTCTTATGAATACCCACTATTGGTTGATGCGAGCAGGAACCATGAAGTCACTTTCTGGGATGCGCACGTTGTCCCGTTGATTGATAAGAATCGTCAAACAGGATTCATATTGATGGCGATGGATATAACGGAACGGGTAAACGCGTACAAGCTCATTGAATATAAGAACAAAGAAATTGATCAGCTAAAAACAACACTCGCAACAATACTCAACCTCAAGAAGCAACTGAATGATGACCTGGAAGAGAAGATGTTTGCCAACACGACATATATTCTTGCGCCCATGGTTGACAAGCTCAAGCGCGGTCTCAGCAAAAGCGAACTCCTGCCCTATGTTGACGGGATCGAATCGGTAATCAACAATCTCGGTTCAGAGGGTGCTCAGCGGCTCGGCATAAACGGTTACGGCCTTACTCCAAAAGAGATTCAAATTGCGGTCATGATCAAGGTAGGTAAGACAACCAAGGAAATTGCAGAATGCCTTCAT
Organism: uncultured Geobacter sp.; assembly: GCA_964432205.1. Lineage (GTDB taxonomy): Bacteria > Desulfobacterota > Desulfuromonadia > Geobacterales > DSM-12255 > Geomobilibacter. The sequence goes on from CAYSMK010000022.1 coordinate 33,150, forward strand.
ATCTCGACGGACAGCATAGATTTCCATCGCAAGAACATCCGCACAAAACTTGGTTATAAAAACAAAGGCGTCAACCTACAGGCTGCTCTTTCCTCTCTGTTTTCAAATAGCACCCCACACTGATGTCCTGACAAACCTCACGCCCTCAGCTGCAGCAAAGAAATGCAACACAATAAGCATGTTACAATCCATACAGGAAACGTCGCATTCCGTTTTGGTCCTTCGTGTCACCACCCACGGATTGAGCCTAGTGGTAGCTAACCCCCCCCATTTGGTTACTGTTTTTCTCCCATTCAATTTCGGCTAAATCACAACTACATTTATCGAAACGATATTCTATTTGAATTTTTTTGTCAAAAAGGATGCCTATAGATGCTCCCTGCCGTCACCACGACGGCCGCGACAAAGGCGATGATGCTCGGGAGCGCCAGGGCAGGGAAGCGGATCGTGGCGGTGAGAGACCATGGCATCGTTCTCCTCTCAGATGATGACGGCACCCTTTACCAAGAGTGGCATCGTAACCGACTTCCCGGTCGAGAAGAAGAAATAGCCCTGAAAATGCTTGCCGTCGGGCGGCATTCACTACCCAACCGGAAGAAAAGGAGACTTACCATGGCAAACAGTAAACCTGAAGGATTTATGACGGTCGACCAGGCCCTGAAACTGAATAAATCCGAGATCCGTGAACTGCAGATGAAGCACCAGAACGGCACCAAGCTGGAACTGGCCGAGATGCTCGGCGCAGCAAAGATGTTCGTCAAGGGTGACAACGACAAGCTGTGGGACGACGAAGGGAATCTTCACTACGACATGATCGCCGGCGTCGGCGCCATCGGCATGGGGAACTGCAACCAGTTCATCTGGGAGCAGATGGAAAAGACCAGAAACATGCCGATCTTCTATGCCCTCGGCTACCACAACATGGCCAGCGCCCTGGCCCACAACCTGGCGATCACCTCCCCCGGCGGCAAGCTGACCCGCATGTGGACCGGCGGCGGCGGGGGGGCAGAGGCGAACGAGGGGGCGATCAAGCTCTGCAAGATGGCGGCCCATGGCCACCGCCCACGCGTTGCCTCGGTGATGGGGGCCTACCATGGCAAGACCGCCGGTTCCCTGTCCCTGACCGGTTCGGAGAAATGGAAGAAATACCAGTTCCCGCTGATGCCGGCCACGAACCTGCCGTTCGGCGACCTGGTGGCACTGGAGGATTGCCTGAAGACCCGCGACGTCTGCGCGTTCTTCATCGAGCCGATCCAGGGTGAGGGGGGAATCAGGCTCCATCCGGACGGGTACCTGAAGGGTGCCCGTGAACTCTGCACCAAGTACGGCACCTACCTGGTCTGCGACGAGATCCAGACCGGCGTCGGCCGAACCGGCAAGATGTGGGCCTGCGAGCACGACGACGTCATCCCCGATGTGATCGTCTTTGCCAAGGGGATGAGCGGCGGCTTCATGCCGCTGGCCGGCTACATCTGTACCGAAGAGCTATGGAATGAAGCCTACGGCGACCCGGAGACCTGTTTCCATCACACGGTCACCTTTGGCGAGAGCCCGCTCACCTGCGCCGCCGGCATCGCCTCGCTGCAGTACATCTACGACAACGACCTGGTCAACGAGGCGGGCCGCAAGGGCGAGTATCTCCAGTCCGGCATCCGGCAGATTGCCGAGCGCTACCCGAAGGTAATCAAGGAGGTGCGGGGCCGCGGCCTCATGATCGGGATCGAGTTCCATCTGGCGGGCAAGACCCTGCAGGAGATGGTCGGCAACCGCGCAGCCGCCCAGGAGGCGATCGGGGCCAAGGTCGCATCGATCCTCATGAACAAGTACAATGTCCAGGTCATGTTCACCATCAACAATCCGATCGTCATCCGGATGCTCCCTCCCCTGGCCGTGACCCGGGAGGCCATGGATTACTCCCTGAAGGCGCTGGAGTCGGCCTGCGCCGACGTTGCCGGGGACTTTTAGTCGTCGACAGATCATTGATCCTCGGGGGGGATCCCCCCCGCATTCCACTAACATGGAGAAAATACTATGAACCCATACGGACTGATCATCGATGGCAGAAAGATAACGACAGAGAAAACCTTTGGGGTACGCAACCCGGCCACCGGCGAGGTCTTTGCCCAGTGCCCGGTGGCCGATTCGACCCATCTCGACCAGGCGGTGGCCGCCGCACAGAAGGCGTTCACAACCTGGAGCCGGGTCGACGATGCCGAGCGCAAGGCAAAAGTCCATGCCTTGGCCGATATCCTGGAACAGCATATGCCCGAACTGATGGAGCTGATGACCAGGGAAAACGGCAAACCACTGGGGGGGTACCAGGGGATCGGCTCCGGCATGGAGCTGGGCGGCTCCATCGCCTGGAGCCGGGTTACCGCCGAACTAAGCCTTCCCGTCGATGTGATCCAGGACAACGACGTCGCCCGGATCGAGGTCCACCGCAAGCCGCTCGGCGTGGTCGGCTCGATTCCCCCCTGGAACTGGCCGCTCATGATCGCCATCTGGCATGTCATGCCGGCACTCAGAACCGGCAACACCGTGGTCATCAAGCCCTCTTCGCTCACGCCGCTCACCACGCTGCGCTTCGTGGAGCTGGCCAACGAAGTGCTCCCCCCCGGCGTGCTGAACATCGTCACCGCCGAAAGCGGCATCGGCAGCGCCATGGCCAAGCACCCCGGCATCTACAAGATGGTCTTCACCGGCTCCACGCCGACCGGGAAGAGCATCATGCAGAACGGCGCGGCCAATCTCAAGCGTTGCACCCTTGAGCTGGGTGGAAACGACGCCGGTATCGTCCTGTCCGACGTGGACCCGAAAGAGGTTGCGCCCAAGCTGTTCACGGTCGGCTTCCACAACAACGGGCAGACCTGCGCCTGCCTGAAGCGACTCTATGTACACGAAGCGGTCTACGACGACATCTGCCGCGAGATGGCCGCCATCGCGGGAAGTGTCAAGACCGGCAACGGCCTGGAAGCAGGGGTCGAGTTCGGGCCGCTGCAGAACGAGGACCAGTTGAACTTCGTCGCCGAACTGGCCGAGGACGCGAAAAGGGCCGGGGGGCGCATCCTCTGCGGCGGCGAACGTCCCGCGGGACCGGGCTATTTCTACCCCATCACCCTGGTGGCCGACGTCACCGACGGGACCCGCCTGGTGGACGAGGAGCAGTTCGGGCCGATCCTGCCGATCATCAAATACACCGATGTAGACGACGCCATCAGGAGAGCCAACAAGAGCCCTTTCGGCCTGGGGGGATCCATCTGGTCGAAGGACCTGGCAAAGGCGACCCAGTTAGCCAGCAGGCTTGAGTGCGGCACGGCGTGGGTGAACGACCATGCGTCGATCCAGCCGGACGCCCCCTTCGGCGGTGTGAAGGAATCGGGTTATGGCGTGGAATTCGGCCACTACGGTCTTGAGGAATACACCTCGATCCAGACGCTGAAAGTGGTGAAGAGATAAAGCGAGGAGTTGCATAATGAATCTCTATGACAAGCTCGAAGTCCATCTTGACCAAGGCGTGGTCGGATTTCCGACCGCGTTGGCCAGCGCGGTCGGCCTGATCATGGCCAGCCCGGTGATCCTCACCGTTACCACCGGCTTCGGTATAGGCGGGTCGACCTTTGCCATGGCAATGACGATCGCCCTGGTGATGATGCTCGCCCAGTCGACGACCTTTGCAGAGGCTGCGGCAATCCTCCCTACCTCCGGGTCGGTCTATGACTACATCTCCTGCGGTCTGGGCCGCTTTGCCGCCATTACCGGCACCATTTCGGCCTACCTGCTGGTACATGTCTTTGCCGGGACGGCGGAAACGATCCTCAGCGGTATCATGGCCACGGTCAACTTCGATGCGGTGCAGAATGTGCTGGATCGGACCGGAACTGCCTCGCTGGTGGGGGTGGGACTGGTGCTCTTCTTCGGGTTTGTGAACGTCCTCGGCGTTACGGTCTTCAGCAAGGCGGAGATCGTACTGACGTTGGGGATGTGGGCGACACTGATGGTTTTCGGCCTGCTGGGGGTGTTTTCGACTCCTCTGGTGCATCTGGACGGCTGGTTCGGTAAATCCACGGTGGGTACGGATCTGAATGCGGTGCTGTCGCTGGTCGGCATGGCGATGTTCATGTTCGTCGGCTGCGAATTCGTTACACCATTGGCCCCTGAATTGAAGAATTCGGCCCGCACCATTCCACGGGCCATGGCCCTGGGTCTGTTTCTGGTTGCAGTCTGCATATTCATCTACGGTTCGGCGCTCAGCCGCCAGGTGATCAATGTGGCGTTAAACCCGGAAGGCACGGTCCATCTTCTCGAAACGCCCCAGGCCATACCGAAGTTCGCCCAGCAGGTTTTGGGGAGTTTCGGCAAGGTGTGGCTCGGGCTCGGCTTCCTGTTCGCCGGCGCAGCAACCATCAACACCCTGATGGCCGGCTTGCCGCGCATCCTCTACGGCATGGCGCTCGACGGCGCTCTTCCCAAGGCGTTTGCCTATCTGCATCCGCGCTTCAAGACGCCGGTGTTCGGCATCGGCGTGTCGGTCCTCATCCCCTGTATCCATGCCTGGATACTGAAGGGGAACCTGGACAAGATCATGAACCTGGTGCTGGCAGCGGTCTGTGCCTGGGGGGTGGCCTACCTGCTGGTGACACTCTCGGTGGTCATGCTCCGCATCCGCCGTCCGGATCTGCCCCGTGCATACCGTTCCCCCCTGTTTCCGCTCCCCCAGATCGTCTCGTCGGTCGGTATCCTTCTGGCTATCTGGTACGTCACGCCGCCAGGCATGACCCCCCGGAACATCTATGTGCCGTTTGGCGTCATGCTTGGCCTGACAGCGGTCTACGCCCTGGTCTGGTCGCTCTTTGTGATGAAGGTCAATCCCTTCAAGCCAGTGCCGGTGGAGGACATCCTGGAGGAAGAGTTCCGCAAGAACACGATGGCCGAGGCAGAGACGCATTACACCCCGGACAGCAGTGGGGATGAGAGGGTGCTGGGGAACAACGGAGAGGCCGTGTGATGCAGGGGATAGTGACAGGCAAGGAGTGGCCCCTTATGAGCGGGTTCAGGGCGCTTTTCGATCAGCCAGCTCCGGGGTACCGGCCCGGCGCCACCCTGGAACGCGCCCTGCGCGAACTGCGCGGCAGGGTCCGGGTAACGTCGCAGGATGCTGCCGGAGCAGTGCTGACGACACAGGATGGGGGGGTGACCTGTGCGGTGCGGGAGCATGTGGAGCGTCACCTTCTCATGCATATCGTTGTCACTGAATTCACCGTATCCCTTCCAGGAACCGGCTGTCCCGGTGCGGTTATCGATGTGACGCATACGGGGGCCGTGTCCCGCACCGGGATTGCCTGCACGGTTCCTGCGGCACATCGGACCTCCCTGAAATCCCTCACGGAGAGAATTCAGAGGGACCGCGCGCTGAACGAGGTACTCCTCCGCCTGAATTTTCGCCGGTGCCGGCTGACGGACACGGCTGATGGCTGGACCCTGCTCATCGAGCCGTACGGTGCCAGCGAGGTGGTCAATCGCATGCCGTCATTCCGGCGCTACATCCCCTTGGGGAGTGAGCATGCCGAAGCGCTGGTCAGGGCGTTGGAGGGGTTCTGCCGAGCGCTGTCCCCCTCTGCCTCTTCCTGATTCACCTGGACTTGAATTTTAACGATGATTTACCTGCAAGGAGATCCCAGCATGACGACGAAGAGCGAATGGGTAAGTGTGGGGGCGCTTGGCGAGGCCTTTCGACCCGATAACAACAGCCTGGAGCATGTTGCCGATCTCGGCGGCAACTGCTTCGCACTCAGTTTTGAAAATGGGTGGTCAGTAGAGTACCATTTTCTCGATGCCCATACCTTGAAGTGGGAAACAACGCGTGGCGCGGGGGTGGGCGATAGATCGGAAGAGGTCTACACCGCCACCAGACCGCGTGACGGGATCTACTTCGTCGATTTCGTCAAATCGAAAGATCGGGCGACCAGTGTTTCCCTGGTGTTTGACTTCAACAGAAGCGTCTGCAGCGCCGTGATCGGCGAAATGCCGTCCGGGGAGGAAGCGCAAGAGCCCTTCCTGCAGAAGATCGGTCAGGGGAAACGACTGACGAGCGTCAAGGCAACCATTCTGCGGGGAACCATCGGCAAGCCCTTTTCCGCTGCCGAGCCCCATCATGAAATCACCTCCGAGCTGATCGGCAAGCAGGTGCAGTACGTATACAGCCCAACCGAAACCTACGAACACATCTACCTGAATCCCGAGTTCTATACCTGGCACTGCATCAAGGGGATCGAACGAGGGCTCTGCGACACCGACCTTTGTCACTATTTCAGAATCGACCAAGAGCTGTATCTCTTCGTATGGCAGGAGAAGATCGTGCCGACGCTGGGTGTTGTGATGATAGACCTGAAGAAATTCAAAACCACGGGCAAGATCTTCGGATATACCGGCAATGATTTTCAGGCACTCACAAACTTCAGCGTGGGGGCATTCGCCACCATCATCAACACGGTTCCCACCGAGGCCATGCCATGAACAGGTATCGGGTTCCTCTCCAATTCACCGGCAAAGTGGCAGTCGTCACCGGCGCCGGTCAGGGAATCGGCAGGGCAATAGCTCTGACGTTTGCCGCTCATCAGGCCACGGTGGTCGTTTCGGACCTCAATGAAGAGCGGGCCGGTGCGGTGGCTGAAGAGATAAATGCCGCCGGGGGGTGCGCCATCCCGGTAAAAGCGGATGTGTCGAGTTCGGAGGATATCACCGCACTTATCCACCGGGCCATCGGCCTGAACAACGGGCTGGATATCCTCATCCACAATGCCGGCTATTTCCCCCGGATGCCTCTTGAGGAGATAACGCCACAGGTATTGGATATGACGCTGAGCGTGAACCTGAAGGCGGCCTTCTGGCTCACCCAGGCCGCGCTTCCCTTTCTGAAACAGAGTCCGTGTGGGCGGATAGTGGTGACCTCTTCCGTTACGGGTCCCCGCGTTGCCTATCCCGGTCTGGCGCATTACGCCGCGTCCAAGGCCGGACTGAACGGGTTCATACGGTCGGCGGCCCTTGAACTGGCACAACACCGGATAACCGTCAACGGCGTGGAACCGGGGATGATCGGTACCTCTGCCGCCGAATCCCTGGGGGATGCCGGTTTCCAGCATGACCTTGCCGGAGGGGTGCCGCTCGGACGGCTTGGCAACCCGGAGGAGATAGCCTCAGCCATGCTCTTTCTCGCCTCTGAATCGGCATCGTACATAACCGGGCAGACCATCATCGTCGATGGCGGTGCAATGCTTCCCGAAACAAAGGCGGCCTTCCCATGAGCGTCCAAGGCAAAATCGCACTGATAACGGGTGGGGGGACGGGGATCGGGGAAGCCTGCGCCCGGAGGCTCTGCCGTGAAGGTGCCCGCGTGGTGCTCACCGGCAGGCGCCGGGAGCCGTTGGAGACGGTTGCCCGTGAAACGGGGAGCATGGCGATCGTGGGGGACGCGGCCAGTACCTCGGACATGCGCAGGGTCGTTGCCGAGGTGAAAGGGGCCTGCGGCGGGCTCGATATTCTTATTGCCAGTGCCGGCGGACATGGCTACGGAAGCGCCACCGACACCGACGATGCCGCCTGGCAGCTGAGCACGGACGCGAACCTGAACAGTGCCTTCGTGGCGGCCCGGGAATCTCTCCCGCTTCTGATGGAGCGTCAGGGGGTCATCCTGCTGGTTTCGTCCATTGCCGGCCTCGTGGCCGGGCCCGAGGTCTGCGGCTACACGACGATGAAGCATGCCCTGATCGGCCTGACACGGTCTCTGGCCCGCGATTACGGCCCTGAGGGAGTACGGGTCAATGCCCTCTGTCCGGGATGGGTCCGTACTCCCATGGCCGACGAGGAGATGAAGGTGCTCATGGAACGTCACGGCATCTCCCTGGATGAGGCGTATCGACTGGTCACCGCCGATGTGCCGTTACGGCGGCCTGCCTCGGCTGAAGAAATTGCCGCGGCGGCCCAGTTCCTCGTCTCCGCTGAAGCATCGATCATTACCGGCGCGGTTATCACCGCCGATGGCGGCGCCACAGTGGTGGACGTGCCGACACTCGCATTTTCCCGAGGGTTACTTGACCATGAAGCAGTCTGAATCGATGAACAACGGGAGAGGGAAGCGGGCCGAGAACCGCCGCTGGCTCAGGGAAGAGATTAACCCGCATGATGACCTGGAAGAGAAGATGTTTGCCAACACCACATATATTCTTGCGCCCATGGTTGACAAGCTCAAGCGCGGTCTCAGCAAAAGCGAACTCCTGCCCTATGTTGACGGGATCGAATCGGTAATCAACAATCTCGGTTCAGAGGGTGCTCAGCGGCTCGGCATAAACGGTTACGGCCTTACTCCAAAAGAGATTCAAATTGCGGTCATGATCAAGGTAGGTAAGACAACCAAGGAAATTGCAGAATGCCTTCATATCTCGACGGACAGCATAGATTTCCATCGCAAGAACATCCGCACAAAACTTGGTTATAAAAACAAAGGCGTCAACCTACAGGCTGCTCTTTCCTCTCTGTTTTCAAATAGCACCCCACACTGATGTCCTGACAAACCTCACGCCCTCAGCTGCAGCAAAGAAATGCAACACAATAAGCATGTTACAATCCATACAGGAAACGTCGCATTCCGTTTTGGTCCTTCGTGTCACCACCCACGGATTGAGCCTAGTGGTAGCTAACCCCCCCCATTTGGTTACTGTTTTTCTCCCATTCAATTTCGGCTAAATCACAACTATATTTATCGAAACGATATTCTATTTTAATTTTTTTCTCAAAAAGGATGCCTATCCATAGGGAAGGAGGTAAGGCTTCGGTTTGAATTTTTTGCATGGGTAAGTTTGTGACTATGGGGAATTCTACAGCAAAGCAGTGAAAATCGATCAAGGAGGTGCGGAATGGGAGTGTGGAAAAAGAGAACACAACAATTACAACTACTTATGCCTGTCAGACTAGACGGTATTGCATTGGTTGTTGCGTCTGTATTGGCGGCAAGCGGCAGTGCCTGTGCATTTGAAATTCCGACCGGAAACGATGATGTCAAACTTCGTTGGGACAATACCTTCCGCTATACCTTGTCACAGCGCCTGAAGGGGCAGAACAGGGACATTCTCAACAGTCCCCAGAACGATGACGGCGACCGCAACTTTGACGTGGGTATCGTCTCCAACCGTCTTGACCTCCTCTCCGAAATGGATATGGCATACAAGAAGAACTATGGGGTCCGTTTCAGCGGCGCCCTTTGGTATGACCCCAGATACAGGGCCTCACTGGATAACAAATCTCCCGCCACCTCGAACCATCTGGAAAACGGAGCACCGGCAACCGGCCTTGGCTCATATACCAAGGATCGTTTTGCCGGCCCGAACGGCGAGCTTCTGGACGCATTCGCCTATGCCAGGATCGACGCCGGAGAGGTGCCGATCAACCTGCGTGTAGGGCGGCACACCGTGTACTGGGGTGAAAGCATGTTTGCGTATGGCGGCAATCACGGCATCTCCTACGGACAATCGCCGGTCGACCTGGGGAAGGCCCTGGCACAGCCGGGCATTGAACTGAAGGAGCTGTTCCGTCCCCTGAATCAGGTTTCCGTTCAGGTGCAGCCCACCACTACACTCTCTTTAGCGGCTCAATACTATCTTCAGTGGGAGTCGAACACCTTTCCTGAGACGGGCAGCTATCTTGGCATGATCGATCCGTACATGAATGGCGCCGAATCCGTCTGGACCCCGCCCCCTCCCATCTCCGGCGGCCCTATGCGCTATGGCGGCGATATTACCCCGAAAAATGCCCGGGACTGGGGTCTTTCCGCCCGTTGGAGCCCCGAATGGCTGGACGGCACCCTCGGTTTCTACTATCGCAACTTCTCCGACAAGGGACCGCAACTGCTTGTAGATGCCAGCCACGCCGGTCCGACCACCATGCCGACGTATCGTTTCGCCTATGCCTCCGACATAGATTTATACGGGATCAGCCTGTCGAAGAGCATTCTCGGCATCAGCGTCGGGTCCGAGATCTCCTATCGCAGGAATATGCCTCTGTTCAGCAATGAGGGGGTTAACGCGCCGGTAGTCGGAATACCCGGTTCACCGGTCCCCGGTTCCGGAGATACGGCCGGAGCGCGCGGCGATACCATACACGCGGTGATCAATTTCCTGGGCCTGCTGTCGAAGAGCCCGCTGTTTGACAGCGCGTCCTGGATTACAGAGTTTACCTACAGCCGTTGGAATCGTGTCAGTCAGGGAAATCAATATTTCCTCGGTCGCGATGGCTATACCGGCCTCGATCGTGTCACGAAGGACAACGTAACGGGCGCTTTGAACTTTGCGCCACAATGGTTCCAGGTATTCCCGGGCGTTGATCTCACGATGCCGCTCAGCATCTCCTCGGGCCTGTACGGGACCTCGGCAATTAAAGGCGGCGGCGCCAAGGGGAACGGCAGCTACAGCGCCGGTCTTTCCTTCGATGTCTTCGCCAAGTACAAGGTGGATCTCACCTATGCAGCCTTCTTCGGCAACTATGGGGTCGATGCCACCGGCGGGATTCCCGGTCCCGGAGATGCTGCGCCGGGCGCCAGGACCGGGGCCGGAGACATTTACGGCCTACTCAAGGACCGCGACCTGCTTTCCCTGACGTTAAAGGGTACATTCTAGAAAAAGGAGAAACAGTATGAAGATGCGCAAGGGATTACTCACTGTAGGCTTGGTGCTGGCCTATGCGGGAGCCGCCCTGGGGGCGGTCACTTCCGAAGAAGCGAAAAAGCTCGGCACGACGCTGACGGGTGTGGGGGCCGAAATGGCCGGGAATAAGGACGGATCGATTCCCGCCTATACGGGCGGACTTACTACGCCTCCAGCAAGCTATAAGAAAGGCTCCGGCGTTCGCCCCGACCCGTTCGCCGGAGAAAAGCCGCAGTACTCCATTAACGCCAAGAATATGGCCCAGTATTCCGACAAGCTTACCGAGGGGGCCAAGGCCTTGATGAAGAAGTATCCGTCATACCGGGTCGATGTCTATAAGACCCACCGGACGGCGGCGTTTCCCAAGTTCGTCCTGGAGAACACGGCAAAAAATGCCGTCAAGGCGAAGACCGCCAATGGTGGTTTGACGATGACGGGAGCCCATGCCGGCTATCCGTTCCCCATCCCCCAGAACGGTTATGAGGCCATGTGGAACCATCTGGTGCGTTACAACGGCCAGGCCGCGGAAGTGAAATACAATTCGTTCACCGTGGATTCCGCCGGTCATGCGACCCTGCAGACCGAAGGAGACGTCTGCCAGGATTTTCCGTATTACGATGTGAACAAACCTGATTCCAAAAGCTATTACATGTTCAAGCAGGCTAACACGGGGCCGGCTCGTCGGGCCGGCGAGGCGCTGCTGTTTATTGACCCGGTCGATTTTTTTCATAATGAAAGGCGGGCCTGGTCGTACCTGCCCGGCCAACGGCGCGTAAAACTGGCCCCCGATCTTTCCTTTGACACGCCCAATACAACCCTTGCCGGTGTCTCCACGTTTGACGAAATAGGTTTGTTCAACGGGTCTATGGAGCGCTACGATTTCAAGCTCGTTGGCAAGAAAGAGATAATCATACCGTACAACGACTACAAACTGGTCTATCACAGCAAATCAAGCGAACTGCTGAAACCGAACCATATCAATCCGGATACGATCCGTTGGGAGTTGCATCGTGTCTGGGTCGTGGAGGCGACGCTGAAACCGGGCAAGCGCCATATCTACAGCAAGCGGCGCTTCTACCTGGATGAGGATAGTTGGGTTATTGCCGCGAGCGACTCATACGATGCCCGTGGGCAACTATATCGGACAGCTTTTGCTTTCATGACGCCGAGCTATGAAGTACCTGCCCCGTATGCCGATGTCGTTTCCCACTATGATCTGAATAGCGGACAATACGCTCTCAACGCCTGGCCTGCCGCAAAAGGTGGCGGATTCCGCTACACCAAATCCTTGCCCGCGAAAGAGTGGACTCCGGATGCCTTGAGCGGCGCCGGTGTCCGCTGATAGTTGACGAGCAGCAGCCCCCGGCGGTTGCCCGCCGGGGGCGCCATTCACAGACACATGAATGATTGAGAATTATTGACGAAGCCGAGGAGCAGAGATGTACAACCGAACGATTATAATAGTGCTGCTGTCAGCGGTCATGGCGTTTCCCTCCATTGCCTGCGCCGCCGCTCCCTTCCAGGATGTGCTCGACGCTCCCTCTGTCCGGAGCGCGCTTGCCACCAAATCCATGCTCAATGGGGTCATAGTGACCGGCAAGCGCCTGGTCGGGGTCGGCCAGCGCGGCCATATCGTCTTTTCGGACGACCGGGGAAAAAACTGGACACAGGCTGTTGCGCCGGTCAGTTCCGACCTGTTGGCCGTGCATTTCCCGACTACCCAAAAAGGGTGGGCCGTGGGACACGACGGCGTAGTGCTGCACAGCGCCGACAGTGGTGCCACCTGGACCAAACAATTTGACGGCCGTGTCGCCGCCAAGGTGATGGAGAACAGCTACCAGGGCGCTACGCCAGGCCTGAGGGCTGAGGTAAGAAAGATCGTCGACCAGGGACCTGACAAACCGTTCCTCGATGTCTGGTTCGAAAACGAAAACACCGGGTTCATTGTGGGCGCCTTCAGCCTGATCTTCCGCACCACCGACGGCGGCAAGAGCTGGACCCCGTGGTACGACAGGATTGAAAACCCAAAGCGATTGCACCTGAATGCGATCCGCCCCGTAGGTGGCGAGCTGTTCATTACCGCCGAGCAGGGGACGGTTTTCAAGTTCGACCAAAAGCTGGGACGATTCAAGGCGATCAAGACCCCCTATATCGGCACATTCTTCGGGATAACGGGAAAACAGGGTGAGGTGATTGCCTTCGGCATGCGCGGCAATGCGTATATCAGCCGTAATGGCGGTGTCAGCTGGCAGAAGATCGAGACCGGGGTGCCGGTAGGGCTGACAGGAGGTGTTGCGACCGAGGACGGCCGGATCGTGCTGGTGAGCCAGGGAGGGCACGTGCTGGTGAGTAGCGATAATGGCTCAAGCTTCAGCCAGATCAGGATTGAACTACCGGTCCCGGCAGCCGCGGTCATCGCCCTTGACAGGGATACCCTCGCCTTGGCGGGTCCGCGTGGCGTGAAGATTCAATCGATTAAGTAATCAACAGGGAGAGCGGAAATGGCTGTGGGAACGGGAAACATCGATGAAATGCCGATCGTGAAGGATTTGCGGGATTTCGACCGTACATCAGGTAATCGGCTGGAGCGGCTGATCTTCAACAACCGGCTGGTGGTGATGGCCGTCTGCATAGCAGTAACCCTATTGCTCGCTTACCAGACGACAAAACTTGTTTTCAACGCGAGCTTCGAGAAGATGCTCCCCCAGAGTCACCCCTACATCAAAAACTATTTTGCAACAAAAGACGACCTGAAGGGCCTTGGCAACTCGATACGGGTCGTGGTGGAGAATACCAATGGTGACATCTTCGATCCCGCCTACCTGGAAACACTCAGGCAGATCAATGATGAGCTCTTCCTTACCCCCGGTGTGGACCGCGCCTGGGTAAAGTCGCTCTGGGCCGCCGGGGTGCGCTGGACCGAGGTGACCGAGGAGGGCTTCAAGGGGGGGCCGGTCATGCCGGATACTTATGACGGCTCGGAAAAGAGCGTGGCACTGCTCAAACAGAACATTGCCCGCGCCGGCATCGTCGGAAGTCTGGTGTCAACAAACTTCAAGTCGGCCATGATCTTTGTCCCGCTTCTCGACAAGGACCCCGGTACGGGAAAGCGCCTCGACTACAGTGTCTTCTCTAAACAGATTGAGCAGAATGTCAGGAATAAATACGAAGGCGTCGGCACCAATGATGCCAAAGGGGGAGCTCCACGGGCGGGTAAGATCAGGATCCATATCATTGGCTTCGCCAAGCTGGTGGGAGACCTGATCGACGGCCTGATGCAGGTGATGACCTATTTTGCCCTGGCGGCCCTGATCGCCGCGATCATCATTTTCCTCTACACCCGCTGCATCCGGAGTACGGTCCTGGTAATCATCTGCTCGGTGGTGGCGGTCATCTGGCAGCTGGGGCTTGTGGCCACCCTCGGCTTCGAAATGGACCCCTATTCGATCCTGGTGCCGTTCCTGGTCTTCGCCATCGGTGTTTCCCACGGCGTGCAGAAAATGAACGGCATCATGCAGGATATCGGTCGAAGCACCCACAAGTTGGTCGCCGCGCGCTATACCTTCCGCCGGCTGTTCCTTGCCGGACTGACCGCGCTGATGGCCGATGCGGTTGGCTTCGCGGTCCTGATGCTGATCGACATTCCGGTGATCAAGGACCTGGCGCTGACCGCCAGCATCGGGGTGGCCGGTCTCATCATCACCAACCTCTTGCTGTTGCCGGTGTTTCTTTCATTCACCGGCGTCAGCCTCAAAGCCGCCAGGAAAAGCCTCAAGGAAGAGACTGAAGAGAGTACGGGTAAAGGGGCCGGCGCGATCTGGAGCCTCCTCGACCGCTTCACCGAAAGGCGATGGGCGACCATTGCGGTCGCGGTCGCGGTGGTGCTGGCGGTGTCCGGTTTTATGGTGAGTCTCAACCTGAAGATCGGTGATCTTGACCCCGGCGCTCCGGAACTTCGCCCGAATTCGCGCTACAACAAGGACAATGCCTTTATTACGTCAAACTACTCTCTCTCCAGCGACCAGTTTGCCGTGATCCTAAGGACTCCGGCGGATGGGTGCATGAAATATGAATCACTCATGGAGGCCGATCGTCTCGCCTGGGCGCTGCAGCAGGTACCCGGGGTGCAGACCACGGTGTCCATGGCCGATTCCGTGCGCATGGTTACCTCCGGCACCTTTGAGGGGAGTCCCAAGTGGTACACGCTGTCCAGAAACCAGGATGTCCTCAACTACTCTATTCAGCAAACCATTTCCAATAGCCCCGGCATAACCAATAACGACCTGTCGGTCACCCCGGTGATCGCCTACCTGTCCGACCACAAGGCCGAGACCCTGGATCGGGTGGTGAAGGCTGCGGAAGAATTTGTCAAATCGCACAGCACGAAGGAACGGCAATTTCTTCTGGCGGCAGGCAGTTCCGGTATCGAAGCGGCCACCAATACCGTGGTCAAGGAGTCGAACCGCATCATGCTGCTCTACGTCTACAGCGCGGTAATCATCCTCTGCTTCATCACCTTCCGCAGCTGGCGGGCGGTGGTGGTGGCGGTGCTGCCGCTCATCCTGACCTCGATACTGTGTGAAGCGTTGATGGTGACGATTGGTATCGGCGTCAAGGTTGCGACCCTGCCGGTGATCGCCCTGGGGGTGGGGATAGGGGTCGACTATGCCCTGTATCTGCTGAGTATGCAACTTACCTATCAGCGGCAGGGTATGTCGCTCGGGGATGCATACAAGAAAGCGGTCCAGTTTACCGGCAAGGTAGTCGGACTGGTCGGCATCACCCTGGCGGGCGGGGTCATTACCTGGGCGTTTTCACCCATCAAGTTCCAGGCCGATATGGGTATTCTCCTTACCTTCATGTTCCTCTGGAACATGATCGGGGCGCTCATCCTCATCCCCGCGCTGTCACACTTTATGCTCAACACTGCGCATGCAAGCGTCAAGGAGCCGGCGGAGAAATTGGCTCCGGCACAATAAACAGTACCGTCACTAATTTCGCATAATTTTCAGGATGACCACATGGAGGCAGTATGCGGTTCGCAAAAAATAGCATGCCAGCAGTAGTGTATTCGCCCAACTCGGGAACTGCTTCCGCCTGCAGCGGTACTACGTTATCAGACATAACTTCAGCGGATATGGTGTTACACAATGGGAAGGTTGTGACTGTCGACAAGAATTTCTCCATCGAGGAAGCTGTTGCCGTCAAAAACGGCAAAATAGTGGCAGTCGGAACAAATGACGAAATAGAAGCCTGCATCGGGGCAACTACCAGGGTGATCGACCTGAATGGCAGGACCATGCTGCCGGGCATCAACGATTCACATGGCCACCCAATCGCATGGGCGACAGGCCGTCCGCCATTTACCCTTAACGTCAGTTCCCCGAACGTGAAATCCGTAGCTGATGTCCAGGCAGCCATTGCGGCAAAGGTCGCTACCGTTAAGCCCGGTGAGTGGATACGGGGTGCGGGATGGGATGTGGCTGACCTTGGCGCGGCTGACTATTCAGGTCTGAACAAGGAATACCTTGATACGGTGGCACCGGACAACCCGGTTGTTTTATCGGAATTTTCTCTGCACACCATATGGGTTAACAGCAAGGCGCTCGAATTGGCGGGCATTACCAGCAGCACACCCAATCCGGACGGCTATATAGTCGTGGATGACGGTGGCAACCCGACCGGTATTTTAAAAGAAAGCGCCCTCTCCTTGATAATGGCTATTATTCCCCCCTTTACCGTTGATGAAATGAAGGATGCCACTGTCGCCGCAATGAAGGAACTGAACGCAATCGGCATTACAAGTATTACCGATGCACTCGTCTCCGAGAAGGAGTTGAATGTTTACAAAGGCATAAAAAGCGATGGCAAGCAATCGGTCAGGATCACCATGCTGTCCGGTTCTCCGGAAAACGGGTTTGCGCCTACACTGGACGAGATTAAACGAGACGTGGCCTGGCTCAAGGCGCTTGCCTGGGATGACCCCACCATGTTGAAGATGACGGGAATCAAGTTGTTTGCCGATGGCATACCTCCCACCATGACCGCCTGGATGCGCGAACCATATGTTGGGACAGACCAGCACGGGAGTTTGGTGATCGCGGGCGCCACTGACGAGGAAAAGTGCGCCAATCTGAACAAGATAATTTCGTATGCGAATTCACAAGGATGCCAGATCGGTATCCACGCCGTCGGGGATCGCGCCGTGGACGCGACGGTCGAAGGCTTCGTGGCTGCCTTGGAGGCACACCGATGGGATGCGCGCCATTATGTC
The DNA here is from genome assembly GCA_964432205.1 of uncultured Geobacter sp. GTDB lineage: Bacteria > Desulfobacterota > Desulfuromonadia > Geobacterales > DSM-12255 > Geomobilibacter. The sequence continues at coordinate 50,115 of CAYSMK010000022.1, forward strand.
ATCCATGGCGACTTTGTGCCTCCGGCCACCGCACAGGTGATGTCGGAAAACAAGATTGGCCAGGCAACACAGTCCCTTATCAAGTGGCTCATTGCCGCTCAAATGCATTTTGTGGTCCCCGATGCGCTCGCCTCCTATCAATGCCCCCTGAGAACGTTGATCGACGCCGGCGTGTGTGTTACCAGCAGTTCCGACATGCCCATCGTCTACCCGAACTGGAAACAAGGGATTCAATCGGCCATTTTGCGGGATGCAAAGAATTCCGAGACCTTTTTCGGCATGGAGCAGCGGATCACGCGCGAGGAGGCCATCAGAAGCTATACCATCAATGCAGCTTGGCAAGATCATCTGGATGATGTAAAGGGCTCCATCGAGGTAGGCAAGGTTGCAGATTTTTGTGTACTTGCCGACGATATCCTTACCATTGAACCGCACAAAATAGCGGATATTAGGAACGACGTAACCATTATGAATGGAGAAGTTGTATATCAGCGGTAACTAGACTGGACTTTAATGAGGATAAGACAATGTCAGTAATGGAAAATGGCGCACAATGTACTAGTTATAGATGGCTTATATTGTTTTCAGTTTTTGTTGCCTTATGTTCAATATACATAAACATGATAGCATATACTCCTATTTTGGAAGATATTTCCATGAATCTTAGAGTTGAAATGGGTACTGCAACAACTCTGCTGATGGGATTTGGTTTGGCTGCTTCTTGTGTACTTATGTGGGGAGGAGTTGTCTGTGACAAGTTTGGTTTGACTGTTGCGGTTTCTCTAGGCCTCATCTGTTCATCCTTGCCGACTGTTATGGTGCTCTGGTTTGGGGACAACTATCAGGCAGTATTAATTTCCCGGCTGGTCCAAGGCGCGGCTGTCGGATTTGTGTTTACCACGGTCGGACCAATCCTTACGTTATGGTTTCCAGCAGAAGAGCAAGGTCTTGCCAGTGGTATTTTGACGAGCTCCATTTCGCTTGGTTCCGCCATCGGCGTAATTACGTCTCCCATCATTTTGGGGGCGACACACAGTTGGCAAAAAACCATTTTCTTGTTGGGCATTCCCGGTTGGGCGGCGGTCATTGTGGCCCTGGTAATAACAAGAAAAGATCCTCCTCAGCCCATGAAAATCGATCCGGTATTGTCTGATCCCACTTCCGAGGGTGTAAGTTTTTCCAGCGCCATTTTTTATCCCATGACCTGGATAGGATCCATCGTTGTATTCTGTAACTTTTGGTGTTTGATCTGCCTGTATAACCTGGTCCCTCCCTATTTGGCTTCGGCAGCGCCCATGGGCATTGGTTTGGGCCCTGCGTCGGCTGGTAAATTATCTGTTGCCGTTACAATTATAGGGGTGTTTGCGGTTGTATTCGGAGGGATTTTCTTTGACAAATTTGCAAAAGGAAATTCACGATTGGCGTCGATTGCAGGATACCTTCTGTCAGCGGTATGTGTGCCATTGATTCTTGTGCCATTCGTCTCTGCAAACATGCTCCTGTTAGTGATTGTGTTACTGGTTGCCGGATGGGGAATACCGTTTATGCTGCCATCGCTCAATGCTTTTGTCGCTATTAATTATCCTCCCCGTATTGCTGGGAGAATGATGGGATGGTGGTTTGGACTGGGGTCATTTGGAGGGGCCGCCGGCCTGTATCTGGGCGGGATGACCATCGGCAGGACGGGAAATTTCTATCTGGCCATCGGCATGATTTCAGTGGTTGCGATTCTCGGCGCTGCCGTGTCGATGTTCCTGAAGAGCGACCCGAAGCAGCCAGTCTCGTACTAGTGCCTTGTAACACTATGATTTAACATGTCAGACGGTCTTCAGAAACAGATCGAATCCATGAACTTCTCGCCTTTGTATGTGCGGATATGGCGCCCTCTTGCACCCTGGCCTCACGTTCCCCTTTGTTTACGTTTCTTCATCCGGTAGGCCAGTTGGGCCCGGGTGAGCCCCAGGAGGCGGGCGGCACGGGAGAGCTTCCCCCCGCTCCGTTCGATGGCCAGGTCCATGAGGACAAGGTCGACGACATCGATGGAGATGCGGTCCGGTTCGCTGCTGCCTGTCAGCTCTGCCAGCGCCCGGAAGATGTCCGAACTCTCCGAACTGCGGGCAGTGCCGGTGCGTTCCGAAAGCCTGCCACCCTCAGCAACGGCAAAGAGTGCACTGCTGGACGCCTCGCCGCTCACGAAGAGGTGGTGCAGGTCGATGGGACTTCCGTCTTCCGCGGAGATAACTCCTCGCTCCACCAGGTTCTGGAGTTCCCGAATATTCCCCGGATAATCATAGTTCAGTAAAGACGTGAACGCCCGCTGGGTGAAGCTGGCGACGTTTCGGCCATGCCGCACGTTGTAGCGGTGGAGAAAGTAGTTGAGCAGGAGCGGGATATCCTCTCGCCGCTCCCGAAGCGGAGGGAGCTGGACGGGGAAGACGTTCAGTCGGAAGTACAGGTCCTCGCGAAAACGCCCGGCCTCCACTTCTCTTCGCAGGTCCACATTGCAGGCGGCTACCACTCGAACGTCGATGCGGATGGTATGAATGCCGCCAACCCGCTCCACTTCTCCCCCCTGCAGGGCGCGCAGAAGCTTTCCCTGTGCTACGAGACTCAGGGAGCTTACCTCGTCGAGAAAGAGTGTACCGCCGTCGGCTCGCTCGAATCGCCCGGCCCGGGAAACGACGGCACCGGTGTAGGCGCCGCGCTCGACGCCGAAGAGCTCCGATTCCACCAGCGTGTCGGGAATGGCCGCACAGTTTACCGACACGAAGGGCTTGCTCTGCCTCGGGCTGATCTCGTGCAGCATCCGGGCAAAAAGCTCCTTGCCGACGCCCGACTCCCCCAGGAAGAGCACCGTGGCGCGAGTGGGTGCGACCCGCTGCAGCCGGTGACAGGCCGCCGCAAAATCCGCAGAAACGCCCACCATCTGTTTTTCCCCCTGGTCGAGAAAGGCCTGGTCCAGCTCCGGCAGTGAAACGCCCGCTGCCGTCGTCGGTGCAAAACCGCCAGCCACGAAGCTCTCCACACTCAGGTAGCGCAGGTCTTCGCCTACGTCATCCCACTGTTCCGCTGTTTTGCCCAGCACCCGGCAAACCGGGGAACCCGTGGAGCGGCATTCGACCTCGCGAAAAATGACCGGCTTCCCGAACAGCGTGGTTACGTACCCCATGGCATAGCCGAGTTGCATCCAGCACACCGCCTCCGTGCCGAGTCCGAAAGCAGAGATGTGGGCATCGGCCTCGCTCGAGTTGTGCCAGATGAATTCACCCTCGTAAATCCCCTTCGCCACGTCGAAGCCGATGTGTACGGTCTCGACCCGAACTGCGCCCTCAAGGGCGTGCAGCCGCGTGCCGGCCGAGAACAGGGAAATCGGCTCGGCGTTGGGCCACTGATCCCGCACAAGCCGCGCGTCTCCCGCGCCGGAGATATATCCGGTTCGTGTCAGCACCCCCCGCACCCGTTCCATCCCCAGCAGATCTACGAGTTCCCGCCGCAGAGAGCCCAGGGCCGAGTTGTGCAGAAGCACCATGCGCACATTGTTGAGCCAGATCCGCCCGTCACCCGGTGAGAAGAAGAGGCACTCCGTAAGGTCGCGAAGCGTGGGTGAAGCCAGGTCATCGAGTTCGTCGCTGTCGCCGCGGGGCGGCTTCGGCTTGTTTTTTCCGGTCACTTCCGCCAGTGAAATACGTTTTTCTTTTGCCATGTCTCGTGCTCACCACTCTGTTTTTTATCAATTGGATTAATCTGGCCCACGTGAATAAGTCGAAGTTTATCACCTTCATCAATAATTGCGCCCAGGCAATTGTACGGTACACGTAAAACAATGTTGCCAAATACTGCTTAAACCCCACATGCATAAGGCTTTGCAGAAGTGCAGAGGCCATTAAAAACTGGGTTGCACCGGTTTGGCACAGCGTTTGCCTATTATGCTTGCAACTTCAAGTTCACATGACTGAACAAAACAAGATGAGATGTGAATGAGCGCTGGACGGATAGAAATATATCACCCTGAGCAAGACGTCGTCAAAAACTAACGGAAATCAGCAAGAGCTTCCTCGCTTCGTGGAGCTGGTTTCCGTAGAGAAGGTTACCGCACCAGAGACAATTTCCATGAAAGGAGACGTTTAAGGCAACGTTGCATACATAGTTTATCTGATCCGGGTCAAACAAATTGCAGCAAAAATTGCGATGGGAGGTACTGAATGGGAGTGCAAGAAAAGAGGATGAAACAATGGCAATTGCCTCACTCTGTCGGAGCAGGCTGTACCGCGTTGATTGTTGCGTCCGTATTGGCGGCAAGCAGCAGTGTCAATGCGTTTGAGATCCCGACCGGAAACGATGATGTCAAATTACGATGGGACAATACCTTCCGCTATACCTTGTCACAGCGCCTGAAGGGGCAGAACAGGGATATTCTCAACAGTCCCCAGAATGATGACGGCGACCGCAATTTTGATGTGGGTATTGTCTCCAACCGTCTCGATATCCTCTCCGAACTGGATATGGCATACAAAAGAAACTATGGGGTCCGTTTCAGCGGCGCCCTTTGGTATGACCCGGGATACAGGGCCTCACTGGACAATAGATCGCCATCAACCTCGAACCATCTGGAAAACGGAGCGCCGGCAACCGGCCTTGGCTCATATACCAAGGATCGCTTTGCCGGCCCGAGCGGCGAGCTTCTGGACGCCTTTGCCTTTGCCAAGGTCGTGGCCGGAGAGGTGCCGATCAACCTGCGTGTGGGGCGGCACACCGTGTACTGGGGTGAGAGCATGTTTGCCTATGGCGGCAATAACGGCATCTCCTACGGGCAATCGCCGGTCGACCTGGGGAAGGCCCTGGCACAGCCGGGCATTGAACTGAAGGAACTGTTCCGTCCCCTGAATCAGGTGTCCGTTCAGGTGCAGCCCACCACTACGCTCACGTTAGCGGGCCAGTACTATCTGCAGTGGGAATCGAATATTTGGCCTGAGGCGGGCAGTTATCTCGGCATGATCGACCCGTACATGAATGGCGGCGAATCCGTATGGACCCCTGGTGGCCCTATCCGCAATGGTGGCGATATCACCCCTAAAAGTGCCCGGGACTGGGGTCTTGCCGCCCGCTGGAGTCCCGAATGGCTGGACGGCACCCTCGGTTTCTACTATCGCAACTTTTCCGACAAGGGACCGCAACTGCTTATAGATGCCAGCCACGCCGGCCCGACCACCATGCCGACGTATCGTTTGGCCTATTCCTCCGACATTGACCTGTTCGGGATCAGCCTGGCGAAGAACATTCTCGGCGTCAGCGTCGGGTCCGAGATCTCCTATCGCCGAAATATGCCCCTGTTCAGCAATGAGGGGGCCAATGCGCCGGTCGTCGGCATACCCGGTTCACCGGTCCCCGGTTCCGGAGATACGGCCGGAGCGCGCGGCGATACCATGCACGCGCTGATCAACTTTCTGGGTCTGGTATCGAAGACCCCGCTGTTTGACAGCGCGTCCTGGATTACCGAGTTTACCTACAGCCGTTGGAATCGTGTCAGTCAGGGGAATCAATATTTTCTGGGTCGCGATGGTTATACCGGCCTCGATCGTGTCACGAAGGACAACGTTACGGGCGCTATATTGTTTGCGCCGCAATGGTTCCAGGTCCTTCCCGGCGTTGATCTCACTATGCCGCTCAGCGTCGCCTCGGGACTGTACGGGACCTCGGCGATTAAAGGTGGCGGCGCCAGGGGGAACGGGAGCTACAGCGCCGGTCTCTCCTTCGACGTCTTTGCCAAGTACAAGGTGGATCTCACCTATGCTGCCTTCTTCGGCAACTATGGGGTCGATGCCACCGGCGGGATTCCCGGTCCCGGGGATGCTGCAGCCGGCGCCAGAACCGGGGCCGGAGACATTTACGGACTGCTCAAGGACCGCGACCTGCTCTCCCTGACGATAAAGGGCACATTCTAGAAAAAGGAGAAAAAGGATGAACATTCACAAAAGTCTAATCGCTGTCGGCCTGGTGCTGGCCTGTGCGGGAGCCGCCCTGGGGGCGGTGACTCCCGAAGAGGCAAAGAAGCTCGGTACGACGCTGACGCCATTCGGGGCCGAAATGGCCGGGAATAAGGACGGTTCGATCCCCGCCTATACCGGCGGGCTTACTACCCCGCCAGCGGGCTACAAAAAAGGCTCCGGTATCCGCACCGATCCGTTCGCATCCGAAAAGCCGCTGTACTCCATTAACGCCAAAAACATGGCCCAGTACTCGGACAAACTCACCGACGGGGTCAAGGCCCTGATGAAGAAGTATCCGTCGACCTACCGCGTCGACGTCTACAAGACGCATCGGACCGTGGCGTTCCCCAAGTTCGTTCTGGATAACACCGCAAAAAACGCGGTAAAGGCGAAGACCGCCAATGGCGGCATATCAATTTCCGGCGCCCATGGCGGTATCCCGTTCCCCATTCCGAAGGACGGGTATGAAACCATGTGGAACGCCCTGCTGCATTTCGGCGGTGTGGCTGTCGAGATGAAATACCGTTGTTATACCATGGATAAGACCGGCACGCCGACCATGCAATCCGAGGGTTTGGTCTGGCAGGAGTTTCCGTATTACGAGGCCGACAAGGTTGGTACGCCGAACTTTTACATGTTGAAGCTCATGTATCTGAATCCCGCCCGCCGTGCCGGGGAGGGGATCCTTCTCATCGACCCTGTCGATCCGTCGAAAAACAACAGACGAGCCTGGCAGTACCTGCCCGGCCAGCGCAGGGTGAAGCTTGCCCCCGACATCTCCTACGACACTCCCAACACGACCACCGGCGGGGTCGCTACCTGGGACGATCTGTTGTTGTTCGCCGGCGCCATGGACCGCTACGACTTCAAGCTCGTCGGCAAGAAAGAGATGCTCATCCCGTATAACACTTACAAGATGGCCTATCACAGCAATGCCAAGGAACTGATCAAACCGAACCACATGAACCCCGATGTCGTCCGCTGGGAACTCCATCGTGTCTGGGTTGTGGAGGCGAACCTGAAGCCGGGCAAGCGCCATATTTACAAAAAGAGGGTCTTTTATCTGGATGAGGACAGCTGGGGCATCGCAGCGAGCGACGAATTCGATGCCCGCGGACAGCTCTACCGGGCCGGTTTCTCTTACATCACCGCGAGCTACGATGTGCCTGCCCCGTACATCGATGTCCATGGGCACTACGACCTGATGACCGGCATGTATGTTCTTAACGCCTGGGGGGCCGAAACCGGTGGCTACCACTACACCAAGCCGATGCCGGCGAGGGAATGGACCGGCGATGCCCTGGCCGGGTCAGGTGTCCGTTAATGAGTTAATGAGTTAATGAGTTGAGAGTTGAGAGTTGAGAGTTGACGAACAGTTGCTCCCGGCGGCTCTGTCCGCCGGGAGCAACAACCGACACATGCGTATTTTTCGAAGCCGAGGAGAAGAGATGCTTTACCGAACTATTATAACGGTGCTGACGATAGCAGTTATTTCGCTTCCCACCATTGCCTTGGCCGCAACCCCGTTCCGGGACGTTCTCGATGTCCCTGCGGCCAAGAGCGCACTTGCCGCTAAATCCACATTCAACGGGGTTTCCCTGGCCGGCAAACGCCTGGTCGGGGTCGGCCCACGCGGCCATATCGTCTATTCGGACGACCGGGGGAAGAGCTGGACCCAAGCCGGGGTGCCGGTCAGTTCCGACCTGGTGGCCGTGCACTTCCCGACGCCGCAAAAAGGATGGACCGTGGGACACGACGGGGTGGTGCTGCACAGCGCCGACAGCGGCGCCACCTGGACGAGGCAGTTCGACGGCCGTGCCGCGGCCCAGGTCATGGTAAACAGCTACAAGGGTGCTGACGCCGCTACGGCAAGTGAAGTCAAGAGGCTCGTCGACCAGGGCGCGGACAAGCCGTTCCTCGACGTCTGGTTCGAAAACGAAACCACCGGGTTCATTGTGGGCGCCTTCAGCCTTATCTTCCGCACCACCGATGGCGGCAAGAATTGGGCCCCGTTATACGACCGGATCGACAACCCGAAGCGCTTTCACCTGTATGCGATCCGCCCCGTAGGTAGTGAGCTGTTCATCACCGCCGAACAGGGGACCGTGTTCAAGCTCGACTCAAAGTCGGGACGATTCAAGGCGATCAAGACACCCTATGCAGGCACCTTTTTCGGGATAACGGGAAACCCGGGGGCAGTGGTTGCCTTCGGCATGCGTGGCAATGCGTTTGTCAGCCGGAATGCCGGCGCCAACTGGCAGAAAGTCGAGACCGGGGTGCCGGTGGGGCTGACCGGAGGCGCCGTCACTGATGATGGCCGGATCGTGCTGGTGAGCCAGGGAGGTCATCTGCTCGTGAGCAACGATAATGGCTCCAGTTTCAACCAGATCAAGATTGAACAGCCGACCCCCGCAGCCGCGGTCACCACCTTTGACAGGAATACCCTGGCCTTGGCCGGGCCGCGTGGCGTGAAGGTTCAATCGATCAAGTAAAAATGAGTGGGAGAATGGAAATGGCCGTTGGAACGGGAAAAATAGATGAAATGCCGGTCGTGAAGGATCTGCGGAATTTCGACCGAAAATCCGGCAATTGGCTGGAACGGCTGATCTTCAACAATCGGTCGGCAATGATGGTCGTCTGCGTGGCAGTCACCCTGCTGCTCGGCTACCAGGCGACGAAGATCGTCTTCAACGCGAGCTTCGAAAAAATGCTCCCCCAGAGTCATCCCTACATCAAGAACTACCTGGCGAACAAAGATGCCTTGAATGGACTGGGCAACTCGATCCGGGTGGTGGTAGAGAACACCGGGGGTGACATCTTCGACCCCGCATTCCTGGAGACGTTGAAGCAGGTCAATGACGAACTTTTTCTCACTCCAGGGGTGGACCGCGTCTGGGTCAAGTCCGTATGGTCACCGGCGGTGCGCTGGACCGAGGTCACCGAGGAGGGCTTTGTGGGGGGGCCGGTCATGCCGGACTCCTACGACGGCTCGGAGCAGAGCGTGGCCCAGCTCAAGCAGAACATTGCCCGCGCCGGCATCGTCGGCAGCCTGGTGTCCACGAACTTCAAGTCGGCCATGATCCTCGTCCCACTCCTGGACACGGACCCCGGCACCGGCAAGCGGATCGACTACAACGCCTTCTCCAGGCAGATCGAGGAAAAGGTCAGGAAAAAGTTCGAGTCGGCCGGTACGGTTGACGGCAAAGGTGGCGCGAAACAGGCGGGCACGATCCGTATCCACATCATTGGCTTTGCCAAGCTGGTGGGAGAACTGATCGACGGCCTGAAGCAGGTGATGACCTACTTCGGCCTCGCGGCCCTGATAGCCACGATAGTGATCTTCCTCTACACCCGCTGCATCCGTAGCACCGTGCTGGTGATCGTCTGCTCGGTGGTGGCGGTCATCTGGCAGCTGGGGATCGTCGCCACCCTCGGCTTCGAGATGGACCCCTACTCCATCCTGGTGCCGTTCCTGGTCTTCGCCATCGGGGTCTCCCACGGGGTGCAGAAGATGAACGGCATCATGCAGGACGTGGGGCGCGGCACCCACCGGCTCGTTGCCGCCCGCTATACCTTCCGCCGCCTCTTCCTGGCCGGCCTGACCGCGCTGATGGCCGATGCGGTCGGCTTTGCCGTGCTGATGCTGATCGATATTCCGGTGATCAAGGATCTGGCGCTGACCGCCAGCATCGGAGTAGCCGGGCTCATCATCACCAACCTCCTGCTGTTGCCGGTGTTTCTCTCCTTCACCGGCGTCAGCCTCAAGGCCGCCAAGAGGAGTCTCAAGGAAGAGACCGAAGAGTGCAGGGGTAAAGGGGCCGGCGCCCTCTGGAGCCTTCTGGACCACTTCACCGAGCGGCGCTGGGCGACCCGTGCGGTGGTCATCTCGCTGGTGCTGGCCATTGCCGGTTTCATGGTCAGCCTCAACCTGAAGATCGGCGACCTGGACCCCGGCGCGCCGGAGTTGCGCCCCAACTCCCGCTACAACAGGGACAATGCCTTCATCACCAAAAACTACTCGCTTTCCAGCGACCAGTTCGCCGTGATCCTCAAGACGGAACAAGAAGGCTGTATGCGATACGAGGCGCTTATCGAGGCTGACCGTCTGGCCTGGGCACTGCAACAGGTGCCGGGGGTGCAGACCACGGTCACCATGGCCGACTCGGTGCGCATGGTTACGGCCGGTACCTACGAGGGGAGCCCCAAATGGTTCACCATCAACCGTAATCAGAAGGTGCTCAACTTCGGTGGACAACAAACCGTGGTAAATACCCCGGATATTGCCAATGCCGCGATCTCGGTCACCCCGATCATCGCCTACCTCTCCGACCACAAGGCCGAGACACTGGACCGGGTACTGAAGGTGGCGGAAGAGTTCGTCAGGGACCACAGTACCAAGGATCGGCAGTTTCTGCTGGCGGCCGGCAGTTCCGGGATCGAGGCGGCCACCAACATCGTGGTCAGGGAAGCCAACCGCACCATGCTGCTCTACGTCTACGGGGCGGTGATCGTCCTCTGTTTCATCACCTTCCGCAACTGGCGTGCCGTGCTGGTGGCGGTGCTGCCGCTGGTCTTGACCTCTATTCTCTGCGAGGCGCTCATGGTGACGCTCGGCATCGGCGTGAAGGTAGCCACCCTGCCGGTGATTGCCCTGGGTGTCGGCATCGGGGTCGACTATGCGCTCTATCTTCTGAGCATGCAGCTGACTTATCAACGGCAGGGGATGTCCCTGGGCGAAGCATATAAGAAGGCGGTCCAGTTCACCGGCAAAGTTGTCGGTCTGGTGGGGATCACCCTGGCCGGCGGGGTAATCACCTGGGCGCTCTCGCCGATCAAGTTCCAGGCCGACATGGGGATTCTGCTGACCTTCATGTTTCTCTGGAACATGATCGGCGCATTGATCCTGATCCCGGCACTGTCGCACTTCCTGCTCAGGAAGGTACAAGTGGAGGCGGAAGAACCGGTAATGGCACTGGTTGATTCAAAAATCTAGCATTTACATTGTGAAGGAGAATCCAAAATGGGTTTACAGGAATACAAGCTCTTTATTGACGGGAAATGGGTCCCTTCGTCGACAGGTTCTGTGGCTGACGATATCAATCCGGCGACCGGAGAGATCTATGCCAAGGTGCATCAGGCGAGTACGGATGATATCGAGGCAGCCATCGCCACTGCCTACTCGGCAAAGAATGCCTGGGGCAACTCTCCTCCGGCGCTCAGGGAAGGCATTCTGATAAGGGCCGCGGCCATACTGGAGGAAAGAGCCACTGAATTTGCAGACGTACTGATCGATGAAGGTGGCGGCACATTCGGCAAGGCGATGTTCGAGATATCTGCCGTCGTCGGTGTACTGCACAGCGCCGCCGGCGAGTGTCGCCGCATCCATGGCGAAACCATCCCTTCCGACGCCCCCGGAGTGTTTTCCATGACGGTACGCCGCCCGCTGGGGGTCATTGCGGGGATCGCACCCTTCAATTTCCCGTTTGTGCTGGCGATGAACAAGGTCTGCCTGGCCCTGGCAGCAGGCAACACCTTTGTCCTCAAACCCGCCTCACCCACTCCGGTCATCGGCCTCAAGATCGCGGAGCTCTTTGAGGCGGCCGGACTGCCGCATGGCGTACTGAACGTCATACCGGTCAAGGGAAGCATCCTCGGAGACAGGCTGGTTGTGGACCCGCGCATCCGTATGGTGACCTTTACCGGATCGACCGAGGTCGGCAAGCAGCTGGCCGAGGTTGCGGGTCGTCACCAAAAGAAGATCACCCTCGAAATGGGAGGAAAGAGTCCGCTCATAGTGCTCAAGGATGCGGATCTGGACTATGCCGTCGACGCAGCAGTATTCGGCATATTCCTCCACCAGGGGCAGGTCTGCATGGTCAACTCGCGGATGATCGTCGAGGCCGATATCTACGACCGTTTCTGCGAAAAACTTGCCGCAAAGGCAAGGACCCTCAAGGTAGGTGATCCGCGCCGGCCCGATACGGTCATCGGTCCTCTGGTTGAAAGCAAGCAATGCCTGTTCATCAAGGGACAGCTGGACGATGCGGTCTCGGACGGTGCACGCCTGCTGTACGGCGGCAACTATGACGGCGGTTTCTTTCAGCCGACCATCGTTGCGGATGTAACCGCTACGATGAGAATCTTCCAGGAAGAGAGTTTCGGTCCGGTGGCCTGCGTCATCAAGGCCGCCGACAGCGAGGAGGCGCTGGCAATCGCCAACAACTCCTCCTTCGGGCTTTCCTCCGCCATCATCACCAACGATCTGCAGAAGGCGTTCGATCTCTCCTTGAGACTTGAGGCGGGCATGGTGCACATAAACAATTGCACCATCTGCGCCGAGCCGCATATTCCCTTTGGCGGTGTCAAGGATAGCGGGATCGGTCGCGAAGGAGGACATTATTCGATAGAAGAGATGACCGAGGTCAAGTGGATCACCGTCCAGATGGGCAAGAGACAGTTTCCGTTTTAAACAAATACTCGTTCCACCATAAGGAGAAAACTGCATGAAGATCACAGCTGCCGTGGCGCGGGCGATCCACGCGCCCCTCACCCTGGAAACGCTTGACATGGAAGATCCTCGCGACGACGAGATTCTCGTCCGGGTCGTGGCGACCGGGATCTGCCATACCGACCTGGTCGTCCGCGACGGCCTCCTCCCCACGCCCCAGCCTGTTGTCCTGGGCCATGAGGGAGCGGGGATCGTCGAGAAGGTCGGATGCACGGTGCGCAAGGTCGTCCCGGGCGACCACGTGGTCATGACCTTCAACTCCTGCGGCTCCTGTCCGAGCTGCGCCGAGCACGAGCCAGCCTACTGTCACGAGTTCTTTCCGCGAAACTTCTTCGCCGTTCGCGCCGACGGGACGAGCGCACTCTCGCGGGACGGTGAGCGGGTTCATGGCAACTTTTTCGGCCAGTCGTCCTTCGCCACCCACGCCCTCTGCCACGAGCAAAACGTGGTCAAGGTGCCGAAGGATGCCCCGCTCGAGAAGATGGGCCCTCTCGCCTGCGGGGTGCAGACCGGCGCCGGCGCCGTGATGAACGCGCTGAAGGTGACCGCGGGAAAGTCCTTTGCCGTCTTCGGCACAGGCTCGGTGGGGCTCTCGGCCGTGATGGCAGCCAGGGTAGTCGGAGCCACGACCATCATCGCCGTGGACACGAACGACGAACGACTCGCTTTCGCCCGGGAGGTAGGGGCTACCCACACGGTAAATCCCAAGGGCACCAACGCTACCGAGGAGATCCTGGCGGCGACCGGCGGGGGCGTGAATTTCGCCCTGGACACGACCGGCCTTTCCGAGGTCATCCGCAACGCCGTGCTCAGCCTGGCGCCACGGGGCGTCTGCGGCATCCTGGGGGCATCGCCCATGGGAAGTGAAATATGCCTCGACGAGGTTCATTTCATGAGCGGCGGCCGCCGTCTGATCGGCATCGTCGAAGGCTCCTCCGCCCCGGATGTCTTTATCCCGCTCCTGGCGGACCTGCACGCCAAGGGGCTCTTTCCGTTCGACCGGATGATCCGTTTCTACCCCTTCGACAAGATCAACGAGGCGATTGCCGACTCGGAGTCCGGCAGGGCGATCAAGCCCATCGTACGCATGGGGTAGCGGCCGGCCCCGCAGGCCACTCTCCACGCACCCGGAATGTTCCGGTCTCGCGTGGGATGCCCCCCTATGCGTGCTGATTCTTAACGTGTAATATACCGGTCCGCTTGTTATAATCTGCGTCAAGTCTTTGTGTCGCACGCGACAACACCCGGGGTGGACATATGAAGTCAAGATCACAAAGTGCACTACCCTTCCCGGAGAAACTACTCACGGAAACCAACCATCTGGCCCGGATCTTTCAAGAAGACCCGGTCGGTTTCGCCATATTTGATCGCGGCTTGCACTATGTCCACCTCAACAGGCAGATGGCGGTGATCAATGGAAAACCCGTGGATCAGCATGCCGGCAAGACTCTTCAACAGATCAATTCCAGGGTTGCACTGGCCCTGCAACCCATTTTGCAGAATGTGATCGATAAGGGTAAAGCCCTGATGGAGATGGAAACCAGGGTGTCCACCTCCACCTCGGTCGATACCCCTGAGATCAGTTACTTCCTGACCAGCTGTTATCCTCTCAAGGGCGAGGGAGAAGAGGTGTTGGGGGCATTGGCCTTTGTCAGGGACATCAGCGGGCAGAAATTGAGGGATGCAGCCCAGGATGAGCTGCTGAAGTTTGAAGCGCTCCTCTCCGACATCTCGGCCGCGTTCATCAACATACCGGTCAGTGAAGTGGACAGGAAGATCGAGCAGGGGCTGCAAAAAATAGTGGACTTTCTGGGGTTTGATCGAAGCACCATCTGGCAGTTCCTGCCCGACGACGGACGGATGCACCGCACCCATTCCTACGCCCTCCCCGGCATCAAACAACCGCCTCTTGTTGTGGATGAGGAGGCCCCGATCTGGAGGAACATGATCCTGAGGGGAGAGGTGTTCAGGGTGTCCGACGTCGAAGAATTGTCGGACGACTATTGGCTCGAGAAAAAATACTGCCGGGAGATGGGGGGGATCAAGTCGTTTCTCTTTATCCCGCAGCATGTGGGCACCGTCGTCGGCCTTCTTTCCTTTGCCTCTTGCCGGGTAAAGAGATCCTGGCCTGACCAGCTTATCCAGAGACTCCGCCTCTTCTGGGAAATATTCGCCAACGCCCTGGAGCGCAAACAGGCTGACCAGACCATTCAGAAGGCGCTGGCCGAGATACGGACACTGAAGAATCGCCTGGAAGCCGAGAACCTCTATCTGCGCGACCAGATCGATATCGAGCACAAACACGAGGAGATCATCGGCCAATCGACCGCCATCCGCAAGGTCCTGCAGCAGGTTGAACAGGTTGCCGGTACGGATTCCACGGTACTCCTTCTGGGGGAAACCGGAACCGGCAAGGAGTTGATGGCCCGTGCCATTCACAATCTGAGCAGCCGCAAGGCCCGCGCCATGATCAAGCTGAATTGCGCCGCCCTGCCGGCAACACTGATCGAGGCCGAGCTCTTCGGCCACGAGAAAGGGGCCTACACCGGTGCCCAGGCTGCCCAGATTGGCCGTTTCGAGGCTGCCGACGGCTCGACGATATTTCTCGACGAAATCGGCGAATTGCCTCTGGAGCTCCAATCAAAACTGCTCCGGGTGCTCCAGGAATCCCAATTCGAGCGGCTTGGGAGCACAAGGCCCATCAAGGTGGATGTCCGGGTGATTGCCGCAACCAACCGCGATCTGGCAAGAGAAGTCAAGGAGGGGAGATTTCGGGAAGATCTGTACTACCGCCTGAATGTGTTTCCCATATCCATTCCCCCTTTACGGGAACACAGGGAAGATATTCCCGAACTGGTCAGGGCCATGGTTCAGGAATTCGGCCCTTCTTTCGGCAAGGCGATCGAACGTATTCCCAAGAGGAACATGGATGCCCTGGAGCGTTACCATTGGCCGGGGAATATCCGTGAACTGCGCAACGTGGTCGAAAGGGCCATGATTCTGAACAATGGGCCGACCCTTGTTGTGGACCTTCCGGACAACAGTGCCGCGACAACCTCTGTTGAGATGTCATTCGAAGAGATGGAGCGGATGCACATCATCTCCGTCCTGGACAGCACCGGCTGGCGCGTACGCGGCAAGCAGGGCGCTGCGGAGAAGTTGCACCTCAATCCATCTACCCTGGAGTCAAAGATGAGGAAGCTCGGCATCAAACGCAAGGCCACAGCGCATGAAATATAATGGGTGCACGTGAAATATAATGGGTTACCATGAGATATGACAGACGGTCGTTTTGACCGTTTCCCCGCAGCAATCCAACCAGTTACAGCACCCACCCCTCACGTAAAGCATCATTCCACACCGAACATGCATTAAATATCGTGGATTGCAACCAGCGCCCCTTGCTGGTCACTTTACTTCAAAACAGTATTGCGTCGATCAATCTCAACAATTCAAGCATGTTATCATCAATTAGGCATACCACTGCATTGCGGCATCCATGTTGCAAAACATATTTATACTAATTCTGATTCCGTTCCAACACCAACCACAAAGAGGAGGAGCCGCAAGATGAACCTGTTCAAAACATGCATGATGTTGACCGCAACAGTCGCGGGGCTTGGTTCCGGAGTTGCCGGCGCAGCGCAGGAAGTGGTGACCCTCAAGATCGCCCACCCACTGCCGGCCAGCTCCAATCCACATCAAAAACTGCTCGTGCCGTGGTGTGACAAGATCAACAAGGAGTCGGGCGGCAGACTCAAGTGCCAGATCTATCCTTCCATGCAACTGGGCGGCACTCCGTCCCAGCTCTTTGAACAGGTGCGTGACGGGGTAGCCGACATGGTCTGGACGATCCCGACCTACCAGGCGGGACGATTCACCAAGTCCGAGGTATTCGAACTGCCGTTCATGGTCAAGAGTTCCGAAAAAGCAAGCCAGGCAATGTGGGAGTACATCCAGAAGAATGCACTGGACGAGTTCAAAGGCACCAAGCTGATCTTTACCCATCTGCACGACGGTTCGCAGCTGCACTTCGGCAGCAGGTCGGTCAAGATCCTGGCAGACATGAAAGGACTGAAGCTTCGCGCCCCTACCCGGATCGGTTCCAGGACCCTGAGTGCCCTCGGTGCCGTGCCGGTGCAGATGCCGGCCCCGGCAGTGCCGGAATCGATTGCCAAGGGTGTGGTGGACGGTGCCAGCTTTCCCTGGGAGGTAACCACGGCATTCAAGATACAGGAAATCTGCAAGACCACAACAGAGACTGCGCCACATCATGCCAAACATTCCAACGCAATCTTCGCCCTGATGATGAATCCCGCCAGATACAACAGCCTCTCTCCTGAACTGAAGAAGGTCATCGACAACAACAGTGGTCTCTCGACATCAAAGTGGGCCGGCACGAATGCGGACAGTTGGACGGCGCCGGCGCGTAAGATTGCCCGGGATCGACATAACACCATCAACGTATTGAGCGATGCCGAGTATGCCCGCTGGGTAAAGGCCACCGAAGCGGTTAATGCCGATTGGATCAAGGAAGTCAACGCCAAGGGGGGCAATGGCAACGCGCTCCTGAATGACGCCAAGACCCTGTTGAAGAAATACAACGACTGATCTGGACAGAGAGGGTAACGGGGCGGTTATGCGAAGAGTACGGTACTGGTCGGTGAGACATGCAGCTCAAATGGAGTCGCTCTACGCGCTCTTTCGCCGGGTTGCGCCGGTCCTTCGGCCGGTCGTCGGCCTGCTTGGGGAGAAACCTGCCGAGCGGTTGTTGACACGGTGCGAGCGGCTGGCCAAGGGGATCTTCTTCGACTGCCGGATGTGCGGCCAGTGCGTGCTTTCCTCCACCGGTATGGCCTGCCCGATGAACTGCGGCAAACAGCTGCGTAACGGCCCCTGCGGAGGGGTGACCGCTGCCGGCTGTTGCGAGGTCGATCCGGAGATGCCCTGCGTCTGGCTGGAGGCGGGTAGCGGGGCCAGGCAGATGGTCGGACGGGAGGCGTTCGGACGGATTCAGCCCCCGGTGGATCAGCGTAAATCCGGCCACACCACCTGGTTGAAGATCATCCGCAATGAAGGGGATGATGCGCCGACCACCGGTCAGGAGCGACTCCTGTCTCCACCGTCCGAACCGGGGGAATTCGAGAGCGCCTGCCGTTCCGGACACTTTCTCGTGACCGCGGAGATCTCGCCGCCCGATTCTGTCGACCCAAAGGACCTGCTGCAGCGGGCCGGCGTCTTAAGGGGGATGGTGGATGCACTGAATGTCACGGACAATGCCGGCGCCAACAGCCACCTCTCGAGCATGGCGGCAGCGGCGCTTCTTGCGGCCGACGGCCATACCCCGGTGTTCCAGGCCGCTTGTCGCGACCGGAACCGGATCGCCATGCAGGCGGATATCATGGGCGCAGCAGCGCTGGGGGTGCAGAACCTGCTCTGCCTGACCGGCGATTACGTCGGTCAGGGGGACCAGCCGCAGGCCAAGCCGGTGTTCGACCTGGACGCGGTATCGCTCTTGGGGATCGCCAGGGGGATGCGCGACCAGGGGAGTTACGCCTCGGGACGCAAACTCATGACACGACCGCACCTCTTCCTCGGGGCAACGGCAAATCCATTCGTTCCCCCCCACGAGGAGCGGGTCGTGAACCTGGAGAAGAAGATCGAGGCAGGTGCCCAGTTCATCCAGACCCAGTTCTGTTTCGATCTGGACCTGCTGCGGCGGTTCATGAAGGAGGTGCGGTCAAGGGGACTGGACGACCGCTGCCGTATCCTGGTCGGCCTGGGACCGTTGTCATCGGTGCGCACGGCCCGCTGGCTCGCGGCCCATGTGCCGGGGGTGCATGTGCCGCCAGCTCTGATCAGGCGTCTGGAGCAAGCCGCTGATGCGAAACAAGAGGGGATCCGCATCTGCATCGAGACCATTCAGGCATTGCAGGGGATCGAGGGGGTAGCCGGGGTCCATCTGATGGGGCATAAGAACGAGGCAGTCCTGGCGGAGATAATTGCCGCATCCGGTCTGGCCGGTAGGGTTCAGGGAGTCGAGGCGCCGGCACGGTGTGCTGCCGGTTGAACGTTGGTAACAAAAATCTTTGGAGCGAGGTACGCGATGAGCGAGAACGAGAAACGACTGGTCGAGATGGTTTCCGAGATGGAAGAAGACGAGGCCCTGGCACTGGCGCAGGAGATGCTGGAGAGCGGCGTCGACCCGCTGCGGGTGCTGGAGCTCTGCCGCGAGGCCATGGACATCGTGGGGAAGCGCTTTGAGAAGGGGGAGTACTTCCTGCCGGAACTGATCCTTGCCGGCGAGCTCCTGGACCAGATCGGAGCCATGGCGAAACCGCTCCTCAACCAGACACCCGGCGAAGCGGCAAAGACGCTTGGCCGGGTCCTGATCGGCACGGTGCACGGCGATCTCCACGACATCGGCAAGAACATCGTCACCTTCATGCTCGACATCAACGGCTTCGAGGTGAAGGACATCGGGATCGACGTGCCGGTGGCCACCTTTGTCGAGGAGATCAAGGCGTTCCAGCCGCAAGTGGTCTGCCTGAGCGGCTTTCTCACCCTGGCCTTCGATTCCATGAAGGAGACCGTCGAGGCCATTGCCGCGGCCGGGCTGCGCGACCGGCTGAAGATCCAGATCGGCGGCG
Source organism: uncultured Geobacter sp. (assembly GCA_964432205.1). Taxonomy (GTDB): domain Bacteria; phylum Desulfobacterota; class Desulfuromonadia; order Geobacterales; family DSM-12255; genus Geomobilibacter. The sequence continues at coordinate 69,260 of CAYSMK010000022.1, forward strand.
GCCAGATCGACGAGACGATCCGGGCCTACACCGGGGCCGACGGCTACGGACTGAATGCCATGGATGCAGTCAATTTCAGCCGCAGATGCGTAGGGGAGTGACGCCATGACTACCCAGAACGACGGAGCGGCGCTCTACGCCGAGAAGATGCAGCGGGTCATGGATGCCGTGGAGCTGCGGCAGCCGGACCGGGTCCCCATCGCTTTCCAGGCCACCTTCTGGCTGGCCCGCTATGGCGGCATCAGCTACCGGGACCTGATGTACGACTACGACAAGGCGTGCGAGATCACCCGCCGCGCCCTGCTGGAATTCGACCCCGATCTGTTTTACCCGGTTCACGCCACCACCCTCGGCCCCTTGAGCGAGGCGATCGGCTTCAAGCAGATCCAGTGGCCCAGCCATGGGGTCGGCGACAACCAGCCGTTTCAATACATCGACCGCGAATACATGACCGCCGACGAGTACGACGATTTCATCTTCGATCCGACCGGCTTCTATCTCGACAAATACCTGCCGCGCATCGCCACCGCCTTCGAGGGGATCGAAGAGCTCCCCAAGTTTGCGGGCCTCTACTACCACCGGCTGGTGGCCAGCATGCGCAGCTTTGCCAATCCGGGTGTGGTCCGCTCCCTGGCCGCCCTGCAGGAGGTAGCACAGGAGGGGCTCAGGTTCTTCAAGAGCGCAGTGGAGTTCCACGCCGAGATGGGTGCGCTCGGTTTCCCGCTCACCCATGGGGGGGTCACCAATGCCCCCTTCGATTACCTGGGCGACTATTTCCGGGGCGCCAAGGGGATACTGACCGACATGCGCCGGCGGCCGGACAAACTCCTGGAGGCCATGGAGAAGGCGTTGGTGCTCCTGCTTCGCCAGACCATCTCCGGGGCAAAGGCGACCGGCAACAAGTTTGTCTTCATTCCGATCCACTGGGCACCGGATTCGTTCATGTCCCAGGAACAGTTCATGACGTTCTGGTGGCCCCAGTTCCGCAGGATGCTCATCGGGCTCATCGAGAACGACCTGATCCCGGTATGCCTGTGGGAATCGGTCTGCACCAAGCGGCTGGAAGCGATTGCCGATATTCCACGTGGCAAGGCGGTCTACTGGTTCGAACGGACAGACCTGGCCACGGCCAGGGAGGTGATGGGTGACGGGATCTGCCTGCGTGGCAATATCTCCCCGTCACTAATGACCACCGGGAGACCGGAAGAGGTGGATGCGGCCTGCCGGCACCTGATTGAAACAATCGGGAGGGACGGCGGATTCATTCTCGACTGTGCCTTCGGCATCCCCGACGAGACCCCGCTGGAGAACGTGCGGGCCATGTACCGGTCGGTCCGCAAGTACTGCTCCTGAGAGAGGCCCATGATGGCAACCGGTATCATAGACGTTGCACCAGCCCTCGCCGCCTCGGCCAGGCGGCCGTCCCCTGCCGGCACGACGGCGAAGGTGCGTGAGGAGGTCATTGCCATGGTGGGGGAAGAGGCCCTGGCAATGCCGGCATACAGCTACCGGAGTACAAAGGTGCGTGACACCTGTGGAGAGCTGCTGGACTTCGGGCCGGTATCGATCTGCGCGCCGGGGCTGGCAGAAGTCTCCTCCCGGCTGACCGCCGTCACGGCCGTTGTCTGCACCCTCGGCCCGGCAATGGAGGAGCGCGTCTCACAGCTGTGCGCCGGGAGGAAGCTGTCCCTGGCGTTCGCCCTCGACCGGTTGGGGAACGAACTGCTGATGTACACCGCCCGCCGGGTCATGCTCATGGTCCGCGCAGAAGCCAGAAAACAGGGGCTCTCCATCGGCGATGCGCTTTCCCCGGGGGGGAGAGGTCTCCAACTGGATCATCAGGGAACGGTGGTGGCCCTGGCCGACGGGGAGCAACTGGGGGTAAGGGTGACCGACCAGGGGATGCTTTTTCCCGTAAAATCCCGGTCAATGGTCATCGGCGTAGGTCGGGGACTGACGGCAAAACCGCTGCGCAGGCGGTGTGAAGACTGTTCATCGAGGGGAACATGCGGCTATCGGGCACACTGAACCAACAACCGGCACCGTTCAGGGTGCGGCTTGCCAACTTCGACAACGAGGTCGAGGCCCTTACCGGCGAGACCCTGCTCGCATGCGCCCGGCGGGCCGGGGTGAGTCTCGGCTCCGCCTGCGGCGGCCATGGCGTCTGCGCCAGCTGCGTGGTCAGGCTCCTCTCCGGCCGGGTCGATCCCTCCCCGGAACAGGGGAACAACGCCTACGGACCGGGACCGGCCGGGGAGTGGCTGCGCGCCTGCCTGGTCCGGCCGGCAAGCGACTGTGTCGTGGAAGTGGCGCCGCGCGCCCTGGCGGCGGTGGTCAGGAATGAGGTCGGGTGCCGGGACCTTCAGGCTGTGCTGCCGTTTGCCCCGACGATCCGGGTGGTCGAGGTAACGATCCCCATGCCCGGATCCGAGATCGGAGGGGGAGACCAGGAGCGGCTGCTTGCAGCTCTGAGCGGAGAAGGCGTCGAGCGGGTCGACCTTGAAATGCTGAAGCGACTCCCGCAGGAACTGCGCAAAAATGGCTGGCAACTGCGGGTGGTCGTGCGGGACAGGGAGCTGATCGGATTCATCCCTGTTGGCGGGCGGGCGCTTGGCCTGGCAATCGACCTCGGCACCACGAACATTGCGGCATCCGTGACCGATCTGGAGAGTGGCGACTGCCTGGCAATAAGCGGCAGGGAAAACCCCCAGGCAACATTCGGCGCCGATCTGATCAGCCGGATCAATCACGCGGTCCGCACCGGGGACGGCGCACTGGAGCTGCATGCCGTCGCGGTGAGCGCCATCACGCTCCTTGCCGCTGAGTTGTGCGATGCGGCTGGCGCACACCCGGAGGAGATCGTCGACATCGCCCTCTGCGGCAACAGTGCCATGCACCACCTGCTGCTGGAGCTGCCGGTCAGCCAGCTGGGCCGGGCCCCGTTCGTCCCGGCCGCCTGTGCGGCCCTGGACGTGAAGGCCCGCGACCTGGGGCTGGCTCTCTTGCCCGGGGCCTGGCTGCACGTCATGCCCAACATCGGCGGTTTTGTCGGCGGGGACCACGTCGCGACCCTCCTGGCCACCGAACATCGCTGGTCGGACGGCACGAGCCTCGTCATCGACATCGGCACCAATACCGAGATCTCGCTCATCCATGATGGTGCGATCACGACCGCCTCCACCGCCTCCGGACCGGCGCTGGAAGGGGGGAACATCTCCTGTGGCATGCGGGCCGCCATGGGTGCCGTCGAACGGGTCTGGCTGGACCGGGACGGGATCAGGTTCCGAACGATCGGCGAGGCCCCGCCGGTCGGGCTCTGCGGGTCCGGCGTGGTCGACGCCCTGGCCGTGCTCCGTCGGGCCGGGGTCATCGACGGGCGGGGGTACATGCGTCCCGATCACCCGGGCGTGCATGAAAGCGGCGGGTCCCGCGCGTTTCCCCTTGCACCGGGCGTTTCGTTCACCCAGGAGGACGTGCGCGCGGTGCAACTTGCCAAGGCCGCCATCCGGGCCGGTATCGACCTGTTGCTGCGTGAGGCCGGGCTTGGAGAGGACGCGATCGACCGCGTGGTGGTGGCCGGGGCATTCGGCATCTACCTCGATCTCCCGAGTGCCGTCGACGTCGGGCTCCTCCCGCCGCTCCCTCCGGAGCGCTTCGAACAGGTGGGTAACGCCGCCGGCATCGGTGTGCGGATGGCACTCGCGTCGGGTGATGTCCGCAGGCATGCGCAGGAGCTGGCCGCGCGCTGCCGGCACATTGAACTCAACCGGCTCCCCGACTTTCAGAAGGTGTTTCTGGCCAGAATCGGGCTTTGAACCAAACAACGGCTTTTAGGTCCACGAACGACACGAAAATACACGAAAAAGAGCGTTGCAGCAGACCAATAATTCACCGTTGCATATTCCATTGATTTTGTTCGTGTTTTTCGTGAGTTTCGTGGACAACTGGTTTCCCCAGGTTGAATAACGAATAGTGATAAGGAGTGGTCATGAACAAGTTCAGACTCAACGTACTCGGCGAACGGATCAATCCCGGCTTCAAGAGCACCCGTGCCCTGTTCGACAACGAGGATTTCGCCGGGATCCAGGCCCTGGCCGTCAAGCAGGTGGAGGCCGGGGCCTTTGCCCTCAACGTGAATGTCGGTACCAGGGCCAAGAGCGACCCCCAGTTCATGGCCGAGGTGATCAGGGCGATCCAGGCGGTGGTCTCGGTGCCGCTCTCCTTCGACTTCCCGAGCGCCGAGGTGCAGGAGATCTGCCTGAAGAGCTATGACCAGGAGAAGGCGGGCGGCCAGCTGCCGATCATCAACTCCATCGCCGAGACCCGCTGGGACCTCATGGAGCTGCTCAAAATCAGGCCGTTCCGGGTGATCCTCATGGGGACCGAGCGGCTGGAAGACGGCGTAGCCAAGCCGAACAGGAGCGGTGAGGAGATCGCCGCCACTGCCAGGCGGGCCGCCGGACGTCTGGTAGCCGACCATGGCCTCAAGATCAGCGACATCTTCGTCGACATTTCGGTCAGCGCCCTCATTGCCGACACCACCGGCATGACCCGGGCCACCCTGGACGGCATCCGGATGATCGGCAGCGATCCGGAACTGAAGGGGATCAACATCTCCGGGGGACTCAGCAACATCGGCCAGCAGCTCCCGCCGAAGGCCGCGGACGGCAGCGACCTCAAGGAGCAGTTGGAGTGCGCCTTCCTGACCATGGCGGTACCGTGCGGGATGAACACCGTGCTCGGCACCCCCTGGCGTCAATATCGGCAGCTCGCCGAGGACAACTTTGTCCTGCAGACCTTCACCGGCTTCATCGAACTCGACGGGACCAAGGCGTTGCGCCAGGTACGGAGGTTCTACACCTCATGAACAACAGCTACGCGGTGGTAGCCAGCACCTATTTCGACGGCGAGTCACTGTTTCAGGACGGACCGTACAGTGTGGTCGTGGAGAACGGGATCATCGCCGACGTCGCGGCGGCTGACCTGACGTCGTTGCTCGTAAGGCGCGGAGTCGCGGTTCTCCGGGCCGCCTTCCTGATGCCGGGGCTGGTGGAGGGGCACAGCCATCTCTTCCTCGACGGCGGGCAGCTCGATTTCAACGCCCGCAACGAGTACCTGAGCGCCCCTGCCGAGGCGATGCTCGACGTGGCCAGGGCAAATGTTGCCGCCAACCTTGCGGCCGGGGTGACGCTGGTGGTCGATGCCGGTGATCGTTACGGGATCAACCACGATATCCGGCTGGAAACGCGGGGAGTGAAGGTGCGCTCGGCCGGGCTGGCCCTGCGGCGACCGGGGCGCTACGGCGGCTTCATGGCGCGGGAAGTGGGGAACCGTGACGAGATCGTCGCGGCGGTAGACGAAATATGCGGGACCGCCGACGACCTCAAGGTGATCCAGACCGGCATCATCGACTTCAAGGCGGGTGAGGTGAAGGGGGAACCCCAGTTTGCCGTGGACGAGCTCCGGTTCATCGTGCAACTGGCCCGCGAGCGAGGTCTGCGTACCTTTGTCCACTGCAGTGGCGTCGCCGGGATCGAGAGTGCGGTGGCAGCCGGCGTCGACTCCATCGAGCACGGTTTTTTCATGAACAGTTCCCTTTTGAAGGCCATGGCCGACCGGGGAATCGCCTGGGTACCCACCTTCTCGCCCGTGCATTTCCAGTGGGAGCGGCCGGAGATAGCCGGATGGGACGAACGGACAGTGGCGAACCTGCGCCGGATACTGGATGCGCATTTCGAACAGGTGGCAATCGCCTCCTATCTGGGCGTTCCCCTGGTGGCCGGCTCGGATGCCGGCAGTCACGGCGTACGTCATGGAGAGGCGCTGATTGACGAGCTGGACTTCTTCGTCAGGGCAGGACTCCCCATGGAGGCCGTGCTCAGGTCGGCGACGTCACGTCCCCGGCAGCGCTGGGGCGTCACGCCAGCAAGGCTGGCCAAGGGGAACCGGGCGGAGTTCATCGCCCTGGCCGGGAGCCCGTTTGCCGATCCGGCCCACCTGCACGCCGTGGAGGCGGTTTACGGCGTGGGTGGCGGTGAGGAGAGCCGGCCGCTCACTGCTGCCGTTGCCTAGCAAATCCCCCCTAGCCCCCCTTTCTCAAAGGGGGGGAATTTATACTTCCCCCTTTAAGAAAGGGGGATTGAGGGGGATTTGCAGTAAGGTGCCCGACAGAACCTATCGACTGGAACTGACCAGGAAAGAGGGAATAGCATGTCCAATCTGATTGACGGCAAGGCCATTGCCGCAAAGATACGCAGTGAACTCGCCGCAGAAGTGAAGAGTCTTGTTGCTTCAGGGACCACGCCGGGGCTCGCGGTGGTGCTCGTGGGAGACGATCCTGCCAGCAAGGTCTATGTGAGCATGAAGGAAAAGGCCTGCCTCGACGTGGGGATCTTTTCCGCCGAGCACAGGCTATCGGCCGATACGACCGAGGCGGAGCTCCTTGCCCTGATCGCCGGGCTGAACGAGGACCGGCGGATACACGGCATCCTCGTGCAGCTGCCGCTTCCCCGCCAGATCGACACGGACCGGGTACTGGAGGCGATCTCCCCATCCAAGGACGTGGACGGGTTTCACCCTTACAATGTCGGCCGCCTCGCGGTGGGAAAGCCGCTCTTTCAGCCATGTACCCCGTACGGGGTGATGGTGCTGCTGAGAGAAGCGGGGATCGACCTGGCCGGCAAGGAGGTGGTGGTAGTCGGCCGCTCCAATATTGTCGGCAAGCCGGTGGCCCTGATGTGCCTGCAGCAGAACGCCACCGTCACCCTCTGCCATTCCCGGACCAGGGACCTGGCTGCCAGGGTACGGCAGGCGGATGTCCTGATCGCCGCGGTCGGCCAGCCGGAGATGATCAAGGGCGAATGGCTCAAGGAGGGAGCGGTGGTCATCGACGTCGGGGTAAACAGGGTGGCGGAGAAGAGGCTCGTGGGGGACGTGGAGTATGCCAGTGCCCGCGTGCGCGCCGCCGCCATCACCCCGGTGCCGGGTGGAGTCGGTCCCATGACCATCACCATGCTCCTGCGCAACACGGTGGAGTCGGCGAAGAGGGAGGAGCGGTAGGAAAATGGTCGATGTCCAGAGCCACCATGACGATCGCAATATCCCGATTGAACAGGTGGGGGTCAGCGAGCTGCGTTACCCGATCATCGTGATGGACAAGAAGAACGAGCGGCAGCAGACCGTGGCCAGCGTATCCATGTCGGTCAACCTCCCCCACAACTTCAAGGGGACCCACATGAGCCGCTTCATCGAGATCCTCAACCGGCACCGGGGCGGGATAACCATGCGCACCCTGCCGGACATCCTCCACGACCTGAAGCGGCATTTGAAATCGGAAAGCGCCCGCATCGAGCTCTCCTTTCCCTATTTCCTGGAAAGGAGCGCCCCGGTCAGCGGGGCCAAGGGACTCATGGAGTATGAATGCACCTTTGTCGGTGAATCGAACGGCAGAGGCGACGACCTGGTCTTCGGGGTGAAGGTGCCGGTCACCAGCCTCTGCCCGTGCAGCAAGGCGATGAGCGACGCAGGGGCCCACAACCAGCGCGGCTACGTCACGATCGATGTCAGGGCCGGCCACGACAGGAACGGCAGGAGACAGCTGATATGGATCGAAGAGCTGATCGACGTGGCGGAAAAATCGGCTTCGGCACCGGTGTATTCGCTCCTGAAGCGCTCCGATGAAAAATACGTTACCGAGCAGGCGTACGCCAATCCGGTGTTTGTCGAGGATATGGTGCGTAACGTGGCCTTCAGGCTGAAGCACGATGAACGGGTCGCCTGGTACAGGATCAGGGCGGTAAATCATGAAAGTATCCACAACCATAGTGCTTTTGCGGTACTATGTGGAGAGGGGTGAGTATCGCTGTCCCGGCTGAGGAAGTTTGTAAGGATGCCCATGGAATGCCGCAATAAAGATGCAGCTGCCGTTGGCCAGTCTCTCTACGTACCGGTGGAGTGCGAGGTAGTTGCCGTCAGCGACCTGACCCCCAATGAAAAGCTGTTCCGGCTCCGGCTGGCCGACGGCGCACCGCTCGGGCAGCTGCCGGGGCAGTTCGTCCAGGTCTCCCTGCTCGGCTGGGGAGAGGCCCCGATCTCGGTTGCCTCGTCGCCGACCAAAAGCGGCTGGTTCGAACTGGGGGTACGCCGGGCCGGCACCTTGACCTCCGCCATGCACCGGCTCGAAGCGGGTGACCGTATCGGCATCCGCGGTCCCTTTGGCCGCCCCTTCGATCTGGCGCGACTGGCCGGCAGGGACCTGCTGTTGATCTCCGGCGGCTGCGGCCTGGCACCGATGCGCTCGCTGATCCAGTACTGCGAGGACCGAAGGGCCGAGTTCGGCCGCGTAACCATCCTCTACGGCGCCAAGAGCGTTGCCGACACCCTCTTCAAGGAGGATCTGGCCGGCTGGGAGGCCTCGGCCAGCTTCGCCTGCAGCCGAACCGTTGACCGGGTCGCGGATGGCGAGTGCTTTGATGGCAACGTCGGGCTGATCACCGGACTGATCCCGCCGCTGGAGATAGACGCCGAGCGGACCGTGGCGGTGATCGTCGGTCCGCCGGTCATGTACCGCTTCGTCATCGCCGAACTGCGGAGGAAGGGGCTGGGACCGGAGCGGATCGTCGTCTCCCTGGAGCGCCATATGCGCTGCGGGGTCGGCAAGTGCGGCCACTGCACCATCGAGCACCTGTACTGCTGCCAGGACGGCCCGGTCTTCTGGCTGAACGAGATCGAGCATCTGCGGGGCGCACTATGAAGAGGACCCTGACGGTCTGCCCCTACTGCGGCACCGGCTGCATGTTCCACCTGGTAAGCGATGGCGGCCGGCTGATCGGGATTGAACCGAGCGTCCCCCACCCGGTGAGCAGAGGCTCCCTCTGCGTCAAGGGATGGAACGCCTTTGCCTTTGTCCACCACCCCGACCGTCTCACCACCCCCCTGATCCGTAAGCATGGGGAGCTCCGTCCGGCAACCTGGGACGAGGCCCTCGACCTGACCGTGGAGCGGCTGATGGCGATCCGGGAGCGCCACGGCAGCGACGCCCTGATGTTCGCCTCCTCGGCCAAGGCAACCAACGAGGAAAATTACCTGCTGATGAAGCTGGCGAGGGGGGTGTTCGGCACCAACAACATCGACCACTGTGCCAGGCTCTGCCACTCCTCCACCGTGGTCGGGCTGGCCGAGACCTTCGGCTCCGGGGCGATGACCAATTCCATCGACTGTATCGACCGGGCCGGGGCGATCCTGGTGATCGGCTCCAACACCACCGAGCAGCATCCGCTGATCGGCAGCCGCATCCTGAATGCGGCCCGCCGGGGGACGCGGCTGATCGTCGCCGACAACCGCCTGATCCGCCTGGCCCGCCACGCCGACCTCCATCTGCGCCACCGAAACGGCAGCGATGTCGCCCTGTTGAACGGCATGATGCACGTCATCATCGCCGAGGGGCTCGCCGACCGCGCCTTCATCGACAACCGGACCGAGAACTACCCGGCCCTGGCGCAAGCCGTGGCAGGTTGGACACCTGAGCGTGCCGCCGCCGTCACCGGTCTGGCCCCGCAGGAGATCGTCGAGGCAGCCCGCCTTTTTGCCCGGGGAAAGCCGGCCATGATCTTTTTCTCCATGGGGATCACCCAGCACAGCCACGGGGTCGACAACGTGCGCTGCTGCGCCTCACTCGCGCTACTGACCGGCAACGTCGGTCGGGAGGGGGCCGGGGTCAACCCGTTGCGCGGGCAGAACAACGTCCAGGGAGGATGCGACATGGGGGCACTCCCGGAGGTCTTCAGCGGCTATCAGCGGGTGGCCGACCAGGCAGTGCGTGACAAGTTCGCCCATGCCTGGGGGGTGGAGAAACTCCCCGACACCCCCGGTCTCCCCCTGACCCGGGCCATGGACAATGCTGCCGCTGGCCGGCTGCACGGGATGTTCATCATGGGTGAGAACCCGATCATCTCCGATCCCGACCAGGCCCACGCCCGGCACGCCCTGGAAAACCTGGACTTTCTGGTGGTGCAGGATATATTCCTGACCGAAACCGCGGCCCTGGCCGACGTGGTGCTCCCCGCCGCCTGTTACGCCGAAAAGGATGGGACCTTCACCAACACCGAGCGTCGCGTGCAGCGGGTCAGAAAGGGTGTGGAGCCGCCGGGCGAGGCACGTGCCGACTGGGAGATCATCGGCGCCCTCGCCGAGCGGGCCGGCTACACCGGGATGCGCTACGGAAGCCCGGCCGCGATCATGGACGAGATCGCCGGCCTTACCCCGATCTACGGCGGCATCGCCTACGACCGGCTCGACCCCTTTGGCCTGCAGTGGCCCTGTCCAGACCGGAGCCACCCCGGCACGCAGGTGCTCCACATCGACCGGTTCACCCGGGGCCCGGGACGTTTCTCCCCGGTCGACTACCGGCCGCCGGCCGAGATACCTGACACTGACTACCCCTTTGTCCTGACCACTGGCCGGACCTATTTCCACTGGCACACCGGCACCATGACCAGGCGGACCCATCTGCTCGACCGTGAGGAGCGCGCCCCGTTTGTGGAGCTTCACCCCGAGGACGCCAACCGCCTTGGCGTAGCCGACCGCGACGAACTCCTGGTCACCAGCCGGCGCGGGGAAATCAGGGTGCAGACGCGGGTGACGCCGATGGTCGTCCCGGGGGTGGTCTTCATCCCCTTTCATTTTGCCGAAGGGGCGGCCAACGCACTCACCAACAATGTACTCGATCCCGAATCGGCCATACCGGAATTCAAGGTCTGTGCAGTCCGGATACGGAGGGCGCCATGAAGGGCATCTCACCCGACCGGCTCACCGAATTTTTCACCGCCTTGGAGACCACCTACGAGGTGCGTCTTCCGGTGCTCTTAGCCGACGGGACCAGGAGCCTGGGCCGTCCCGGCGACGGTCCCATCGCCCTGCATGGCGGGGCTCTCCCGTGCAAGCCAACCGCGGCGTTCTTTCCCCACTCCGAAACGCTCTTTACGGCCACCGGCAACACCATCGTTCAGCCATTGCCGGTCCGGCCGCTCCTGGTCGCCGGTTTTCCCCCCCGTGACCTAGACTGCCTCAGGTTTGTCGACCGGTTCTTTGCCGACGGCTGGCGCGACGATGTCTATTTCCGCCTCCGTCAGCATGCGGTGATCATCGGGGTATCCGGTTACTGTGCCCCGGGAGGGAAACTGCTTCCCCCGGCAGGGGGAGGATGCGATCTGGAACTTGCGTGGGACGGGACCCTGTGGCTGGTTATCCCTTACAGCGAGGTTGGCAGGTCAATTGCGGCCGAGCTCCCCGAAACCGTACCGGACGATGCCCTGGAACAGCTCAAGCAGGCAGCCGACACCCTGCCCGACGAGGACGAGGCAATCATCCGGCGGGCATCCGAACTGCTGCGTGCCGACCTGGTGCCGGACAGCTTCTGGATCGAAATCGGCGACCGGTGCATAGCCTGCACCGGCTGCAACCTCGCCTGCCCCACCTGCACCTGTTTCGGGGTACAGGACTGGCGCTATGGGCAGAGTGTGGAACGGAGCCGGATGTGGGATTCCTGTCAACTGGCGGGCTTCATGCGCGAGGCAAGCGGCCACAACCCCTTGGGGAGCGAGGCGTTACGCACACGCCGACGGATCCATCACAAGCTCGCTGCCGACCCGGAGCGGTGGGGGGAGATCAGTTGCTTTCTCTGCGGCCGTTGCGATGCCGTCTGCCCGACCGGTATCGGCATCATGGCAGTGGCACGGGAGATGGTGAACCGGTTCGGCAGTGAGCGAACCTGAGCCGCACTAGAACGAGGATTGAGCGCAGTTACGCAGGTCCGAAACCTTCCTCTTACCGGCATGGCAGCGAGTACTGTCGGCCGTGCGTGGCCTTGTCTGCTTGCCAGATCCGAATTACCTGTTACAAATTACCTGCCAAACATTAGCCATCCTCAAACAAAGGAGCTCTCGACGTATGAAACGATCTGTTATGCTGGTCATGGCGTTCCTTGCAGCCATCGGAGGTTCACTCGTGTGGGCGGAAAGCCCGAAAAACCCGGGACCGGAGGTCATCAACCTGAAGATGGGGGTCATGATCGCCCCTTTTCAGCACCGTAAGCACCAGAAGAGCCTGAACAACGAATGCTGGCACTGCCACAAGACCTCCAACGGCGTCATAGACGGCTGGGGCAAGGAAACTGCCCACACGCTCTGCATCCCCTGCCACGACCTTGAGGAAAAGGGGCCCACCGAGTGTCACCAGTGTCACAAAAAAGGCGTCTCGGGCAGGTGACTCCTCATCCGGCCTCTGCGCCTCCTTGTTCACCCTGAATTCGGTTACGCCTCGACACATTCACCCCACATAGAGCAGCACCGCCAGGTAGTGGCTGAGGCTCCCGGTCAGCACACAGAGGTGCCAGAGACCGTGGGCCCAGGCGAATCTGCTGTCGAGGAGGAAAAATATGCAGCCTCCCGTGTAAAACAGCCCGCCGCCTGCCAGCCAGACTACCCCCGGCCATGGCAGGGACTGGAGCAGCGGGCGGGCGGCGAGCACGATCAGCCACCCCATGCCGAGATAGATCGCCAGCGGCGGAATCCACCGCCCGCTGCGCCGCTGCTCCTGCACGATGCCGAAGACGGCGGCCCCCCAGACCAGCAAGAACAGGGTCCAGCCCCAGGGCCCCCGCAGCGTTACCAGACTGAAGGGGGTATAGGTCCCGGCGATCAGCAGATAGATAGCCACGTAGTCGAGCTTGCGCAGTACCGTCTTGATCCTGCCCTGCAGGGCGTGGTAGAGGGTGGCAACCGCAAAGAGCAGCAGCAGGGTGCTGCCGTATATGCTGAAGCTGACGATCTTCCAGGGATCCCCCTGACGCACGGCCGTGACCAGCAGGGCAGTCACCCCCACCGGCGCCGCCAGCGCCCCCAGCAAGCTGGTGATGACGTTGAAGAGTTCGTTTTTCTCTATTCGCATGTGACTGATAACGGACTGCTCACGGGACATGGTTGATTTTGTTGATTATGTGCCGCGTTAGTCAACAATTCAACTGTCCCCCCAGCCCTTCCCCGGTATTTTTTCAGTCCCTCCCCCACCTTGCGCTATTTCAGGCTGACGCTCGTCTCGCCCTGGGCAATGACCGCAACCGACAGCCGATCGTTCAGCACCGTCGCCTCGCCAAGCGACAGCGACGTGACGGCACCGGTCAGGTTCATATGGTCGGCCAGGCGCACCGAGGACAACGCCGTGCACGCTTTCACGCGGGCCTTCTCCAGCTGCTCCACGACGGCGGCATCCAGCTTCGTCTTGATCGTAGTTCGAATACTGCTGCTGAACAGCCAGCTCCCGGCGCTGATCACCAAGCCGGCGTTCCGGGTGTCAAAATCGACGTCTGCGAACGTCAGTGAATTGTTCTGCGGATCATACACCGGCTTTGCCAGAATCGTTATTTCGCCGTCGAAATCGCCGGCAGCGGTCAGGACAATGACCAGCCTGCCGTCCTCTCCCCTCAGGTTGAAACCCTTTACGGTAATTTTCCGCTCATCGCCGAAGGTCTTGTCCAGCAGCACCGGGTTCAGCGCCGTCACGAGATCGGCCAGGAAGATGTCGGTGGCGAGCTGGACATGAAACCGTTTATCGAAGGACGGGAGCTGCTGCACCGGTGGCAGCGCCTTCACCGGTGCAGCAGCCGGCTTCGGTCCGACGGTTATGGCGGCGCCGGTGATGACGCCGACTGACAACCGGATCCGATTGTTCGCCGCCAGCAGCGGACTCATGACGATCTTTTCCGGGGTCAGCTTCAGCCAGGCGCTGAACTCCTTGCTAACCAGCATCGGGGAAAACGCATGCTGCCAGAGGGGAGCGATATTGGCCCGGAGCTGAATGGAATCATTGACCTTGGCATCGACGATCGGTGCAAGCAGTCTCTGGACCGACTGCGTGACGTTCTCGACCATGGTTTTCGGTTTCAGGGACAGCGGCCCAAGGCTGAGCGTGTCGGCCAGATTATCCGCCAGCCCGGTATAGTAGAGCTCGGTCTTCAAGCGCCAGTCAGGGGTGACGTTGACCCTGGCCTTGAATCTGAGCCCTGTCCGGAGCGGATGGCTCTCATAGAGCGCATAGCCGAAGGTAAGCTGTACAGGCAGCGTGAGATAGACAAAATTGTCGGTCGCGGAGACTACTACCGGGCCGGTACGGAGCACTGTGACCGAGGTACCCAGGCCGCCCTGCCCCTTGTAGAGTTCCTTGGGAAGAGACTTGTTGATAATGGCGGAGAGATCGGTCGCGGAACTCTCCACACTCAAGTTGATCGAGGACGGAGGCACGGCAGCACAGGCACAGACGGAACTGAGCGACAAGAGCACGAATAGTATGAATAGTCGGGGAAAAATGGCGATCTCCTCCTTCGGGTTGATACTGGAATATATTTGGCTTTTGGTCCACGAACGACACGAATGTACACGAAAAAATAAGGCATTGCAGCGGATCAGCAATTCACCGAAAGATTTTAAGATGATGTTGCATATTTTACTGATTTAGTTCGTGTGTTTTCGTGCGTTTCCCGTCAGCCCCCCCGTCAGCCCCCCCCACGAGAGTTGGAACATCTTTTCACATGTCGGTCTTTGCTCCGGAAATTGACCTAACCGGTGTGATGTTGCCTGAATCTGCTCTCCCATATGTGGTGATTGAATTACTGTAATATCCATTAACCACAACTATCTGATTATTAACCGTATCCATAGCAACTCCAAGTGGGCTTAGGCCAGTCATTTCCCCGTTAATCGTCCGGACTGGTGAAACGTTGCCGGCATCTGTTCTCCCATATATTGTGATTGACCTGTAATATAAGTCAGCGACAATGATCTCGTTATTTACTGCGTCAACAGCAATACCTTTAAGATTCATCAGTCCAGTGTTTACTCCAGAGATGGTTCGAACCGGTGAAACGTTGCCAGTGTTTGTTCTTCCGTATACCGCAATCCCGGTCGAGTTACCTGCCGACGCTGTATTTCCTATAAAAATCTCATTATTTACCATATCCAAAGCAATACCACCTAGATAGTTTAAGCCAGTGTCTGCCATAGAAATGGTCCGTATCGGCGAAACGTTGCCTGAATCTGTTCTCCGATATACCGTGATTGAACCGCTAGTCTGGGTCCCACCAGCAGTAATGTTCATTTGGTTAACCACAAAGATCTCATTATTTGTTGTGTCCAAGGCAATGCTTATGGGGTAGCTCAAGCCTGTGCTTGCTCCGGATATAACCCGCACTGGTGCAATATTACCGGTGTCTGTTCGCCCATATACCGTTATCGAGTTGTTCCCATAATTGACAACGAAGATCTGATTATTAACGATATCCACAGCACAACCCATTGGATAGCTCAATCCGGTGTTTGATCCGGATATTTTCCGTATCGGTGGTACATCACCGGTGTCTGTCCTTCCACCGAAGTTTGACACTTTCGCGGACATAAAATGATCTAACCAGCCGATATGCCGAC
>CAYSMK010000023.1:0-81068 GCA_964432205.1 uncultured Geobacter sp.
AAGCTCAAGTTCGACGGCCTACACTCTCAACCCACTTGATTCGACGCAGAGCCACAAAGCCAAGGCAGACAGCTACCGGAACGTGATTGAACGGCACGTTATTGCGAAATGGGATTACTGCTGGCGTGAACTGACTAGATTCAATCCGATACAGGGGGTCTATGTCATGCCGGACAATGAATCCCAGCCTGCTCCTGCCGGGTCCATTTTCGGCAGCAGTCTGCCTCATAATCAGTACCTGATCCTCGCACGCACGATACTTGAACTGTACCGTGCCACTGGAAACGCTGATTATCTCGACAAAATTCAGAAAATGGCAAATACCTTCCGAGCACACTTGCGACCAAATGCCGGATTCCCTTACGCATATGAATGGAACTACTCTGACATAGTAACTCCAGAAGACGCGGGACGCGTGGTTTCCGTTGAAGACCAAGAGCACGCAAATTTCGTAATTGGCTGCCTGGTAGATATGACTCATGCCGGGATCGAATTCTCTTCTGTTGACATGAAAAGGTTTGCATCAACCATAACTGATGTTGCATGGAATGGTTCATCGAATAATTTTTCCGTTGGCTCAAGCATAGACTCTAGTGACAATCCGATGATTCCTCCATATTTCTTTGATTGGGTGAAACTTTCTGAATTTGATTCGAGAGTTTGGCCTCTCTCATATTTGTCGATATTCGCTGCTACACCTGCGGGGCCTTCTCAATCTTGGGACTTTATGACTCTTGCAGAACTGATAAAGTGGAATTCAGTGCATTAGCTGTTCAAGAAATGAGGTGTAAGTCGACGTCATTTTATGTGACAATGACCTGAAGTCGCTGGCAAAGAGCAAAATCAGAAGCATTTGCAAAGGATTTGAAATTCATGTGTGGAATCTTTGGCCTTATCCGTTCGCAGGGGCAACAAAGCAATGAAGGGCTTGGTGATCGTCTCCATTTCCTCATGCAGCATCGTGGTCCTGATGACTTCGGCGCTCTTTCCTGGAGCCAAGACGGATGTTTTTCCCTAAGTAAGGACCCCGCTCAACTTGATTCCGGGCGGTACGTCATGGCCCACTGGCGTCTTTCCATTCTCGACCTTTCCGCGACCGGATGGCAGCCAATGGTTACACCTGATAAACGCTACTTCATTGTCTATAACGGCGAAATATACAATTTCGTCGAACTTCGGAATGAGCTGGAATCATTAGGCTGGCGTTTTAAATCCCAATCCGATACGGAGGTTTTACTTTACAGCTATGTTCAGTGGGGTGCTTCAATGCTAAAGCGTCTCATCGGGATGTTCGCATTTGCTATACTTGATACAGTGGAACGCCGTCTGTTCATAGCTCGCGACTTTTTTGGCATTAAGCCTTTATTTTACTCATCAGCTAACGGGGCCTTTGCCTTTGCTTCAGAAATCAAGGTCCTCCTGCAAATACCGGGTATCTCTAGGCGCATTAACCCTAGGAGTCTTCACGACTATCTCTTGTTTGGAGCTACCGATCGGGGTGAGGCGACCCTTTTTGCCGATATCCGTCACTTGCCACCAGCCCATTACATGGAAATATCCTGTGATAATCCTAAGGACGCGGATCCTGTATGTTACTGGGAAATAGATCTTCGAAACAGACTTTCGCTTTCATATAATGAAGCAGCTGCTCGCCTCCGTGATATGTTTGTCGATAGTGTAAGGCTTCACCTGCGAAGCGATGTGCCTGTTGGGGCAGCGCTGTCGGGGGGAATTGACTCGTCATCAATTGTAATGGCAATGCGCTATCTGGAGCCTAGTCTGGAATTACACACGTTCAGCTTCATAGCAGACGATCCCGCGATCAGTGAAGAACACTGGGCTGATAAAATTGGGGCTGCGTCAGGCGCCATAATGCATAAAGTTAGGCCGACACCAGAAGAAATGGTTGCTGACCTTGACTTTTTGATAAACGTTCAGGATGAGCCGTTTGGGAGTACATCCATCTATGCCCAGCAGCGAGTGTTTAAACTTGCAAAGGAAAATGGAATAAAGGTAATGCTAGACGGTCAAGGTGCTGATGAACTTCTAGCCGGATATTCTGGTTATCTGTCAGCAAGACTTGCGTCGCTGATCCGGCAAGGGAAATGGTTTCAAGCTCTGGATTTCGCTTCGCACGCCGGTCGGCATCCGCAGGTTGGCATTAAATCGTTAATTGTCACGGCTGGAGGGATGTTAACTCCAAAGTCTCTGAGGCCTTTAGCAAGGAAAATGGTCAACAAGGACCTTATGCCGGAGTGGTTGCGTGAAGAATGGTTCGCCAGTCATGGAGTTGTTGCCCTTGATCCAGACCTTACATCCGGCAGCGATATCCTGCGACAGCAGCTGTGCCAATCAATGCAAACCAGCCTTAGGCACTTGTTAAGGTATGAGGATAGAAATTCAATGTCCCACTCGGTCGAGAGCAGGGTTCCTTTTTTGACACCCCAACTTGCTGAGTTCATTTATGCTTTGCCTGAGGAGTATCTTGTCGATGGGAAGGGAGAGCGGAAAGCGGTATTCCGACAGGCGATGAGGGGACTTGTTCCCGATTCTATTCTAGATCGCAAGGACAAGATAGGATTCGGGACACCAGAGCAGCGCTGGCTAAACAGTTTGAAGCCTTGGGTAGATGGTATTCTGCAAGGTGAATGTGCCAATAGCATCCCTGCTATTAATATTGATGTCATGAAAAGAGAGTGGATGAATGTTTCTAATGGAAGAGCACCGTTTGATTGGCGTATCTGGCGCTGGATCAATTTGATCAGATGGGTTGAAATACATGCGGTAATTATTGAATGACTAAAGTTATGCGATCATTGCAAATCTATATCTTATCTTTAGGTTTTTGCTCATTGCTGTTGGGAATGATGTTTCCGTACAATTTTCCTATGTTTGCTACAATTACAATTATAGGCTCAACTTTGCTTGTTGCAGTAAGAAAAGTACAAAAACTACCTGTTTTAGTAATATTATATATATTGATTCAACTTTATTATCTGGTAATTTTGTCATTGTATGGACAAATTTACACGCATAATGTGAATGATATAGCAAATATGCTAATTGTAGATTTATTTATAATTCAGCTATTTTGTTTCATAAATAATAAGTATCAATTTGATAAATATTATAGAAATATATTGAATATAATAGCTTTTGCATCAGTGGTAGTGGGCATTATTGGTTTCTATAAGTTTATCAGGCAGCTAGGTGGGTATCAAATTCAATTCTTCATGGTTGAGGGTTTTCAGTATCCGTGGGGAACTTCGCTTGTAGTTGACTATAATTACTATGCGTTGGGAATGATTTCAGGTCTGGTAGCGGTGTATCTGTTAATTAAGCAGTCTGATGGACTTATTCTTAAATATACATATTTTATTTCTTTTTTAATCATTGTGCTGAATATATTATTGTGCGGGTCGAGGAGAGGGTGGATAGTATTATTCATAATTTTGATTGCATTGATTCTTAAAGAACTTGCTAATATATTTAACATAAGGACTTTGTTGGCTGCAATATTATTGGTTTTGACAGTGATAATGATATTGTCAAAGCTGAATATTGATGCTACCGATTCAACCATCGACGAGCTAGAAAAATTACGGTTTAGAGCATCAACCATAAGTGGTTCAACGGAAACTAGCGATTCCTTTTCACCAAGAACTGAAAGATGGGGTTACGCTTTAGAAATGTTTGATGATTACCCGCTAGTGATGCAAGTTGTTGGTGGCGGGTTCAATTACCTGGATGCATATGGAAGAAGATTCAGCGTAGATATAAATGTTAATGAAGATTATCCACATAATCCAATTTTATCAACTTTGCTGTATTCTGGTATAGTTGGTACCATCCTGCTGATAGTCTACTTTATGTTTGTTACACGCTTGTATATATTTAGTAAGAAATATGTGTACTTCAAATATTTGTTCTTCATAAATATAATATTCGACATTACAAGTGCCAACACATTGTTTTCAATCAAACTAACTATGGTCCTTTCAATAACCGCAATAATGGTTTACAAAATCCAAAATAATAATATTTGTACATTAAGTAGGAGTTCCCAAGGTGGTTAATGGTAATAAGGGTATTAATCTTCATGTGGTTCTCAATAATTTTAAAAATGATACGCGGGTTTTGAAAGAGACCAAGAGTATTGCTCAGTTTGGTTTGTTTGACTCAATTCAGATAGTTGCTTTGTGGGAGCAAGGAGTTGATGAGCACGAGAGTTTGGACCCATTTCGCCGTGTGTGGCGGGTCCCGCTCAGAACGCGGGGGTTACCTAAGGATTTGTTATCGCAGTTTATCAAGTATCTAGAGTGTCTATTCAGGGTATTTCTTGCCTATCGGAATAAGAATGTTGCTGTCACCCATTGCCACGACTTGGCTGCCTTGCCCTTTGGGTTGATTTTCAAGCTTTTTTGTGGTTCTAAAATAATATATGATGCCCATGAATTTGAAACGGAACAGGAAGAAAATCCTGGGAAACTCCATTATTTTCTATCGGTCAGAGCTGAGAGTTTTCTTGTACGCTTCGCTGACAAAGTAATTTGCGTAAGTAATAGTATTGCCCAGGAGTATGCAAAGCGCTATAAAATCCCTTGTCCCAATTTGGTCCTTAATTGTCCCCCATATCAATCAATTGAGCACAATAATATTTTCAGGGAGAGTCTGGGGATTTTAGTCGATGTTAAGATTTATCTTTACCAAGGGGGGCTGTTCGCAGGCCGAGGTATAGAGCAAACCATAGAGGCCTTCAAGTTGCTGCATGACGAGAAAAGGGCCGTTGTTTTCATGGGATATGGGCCTCTTGAAAATATGATCATTGATGCTACGAGGCGATACAGCAATATTTATTTTCATGAAGCAGTAAACCCGGATGTTTTGCTTAAATACACTTCCTCGGCTGATTATGGAATGTTGTTCATTCCTAACAGTTGTCTTAGTTATTATTATTGCCTTCCAAATAAAGTGTTTGAATACATCATGGCTGGCTTACCTCTGATCATATCCGACCTTTTTGAAGTAAGTGCTTTGGTGAGAAACAGCCATATAGGAATTGTTACAAAAGATATCACTGCTAAAGGTATTTACGATGCTATTTTGAATAGCGACCAACTTGACAGGACTGAAGTAGAAAGTAAATTGAAGAATCTTTCACATGTTTACAACTGGCAGTCACAAGAACAAATCCTTTTAAACATATACAGTTGTATTTAGAAAGTAATGGCTAGGCATGATAGTTCATGTGGTTCATCTGACGTCTGTGCATCCACCGCTTGATATACGGATTTTTCATCGACAATGTACAACTCTGGCCGATGCCGGTTATGACGTTACATTGATAGCTCCTTGCGACAGCGATTACAAGGTTGACAAGATCAAGGTTCTTGCGATACCTCCTGCAAATAATCGTGCACAGCGTATATCCTGTGTAGTGGGAATTCTTCTAAAACGCGCACTTGCTGAGAATGCTGATATATATCACTTTCACGACCCTGAATTGATTCCATTGGGTATCATACTTAAATTCATGGGAAAGCGAGTGATCTACGATGTTCATGAGGATCTCCCTCGTCAGATCCTAGATAAACATTGGATCCCGGGCATCCTAAGACGGCAGCTCTCGATAGGGGCCATTTGTGCAGAATGGCTGGCCGGTCTGGTATTTGACCACATCGTTGCTGCAACACCAACAATAGCGAATAGGTTTCCCAACAGCAAAACCATCACTATTCAGAATTTCCCGACTCCTGAGGAATTGCTAGAATGGACTAGATTCATTCCGTACATGGAGAGAGAACCGTTTGTTGCTTACATCGGCGCTATTGCATACAAGCGTGGGGCTCTGGAAATGGTTCATGCGCTGGGCTGTATACCAACTGACTACAATTGCAAGCTGTTGCTTGCAGGGCGATTCAGCCCGGAAACTCTTCATGATGAGCTTGCCACTTTGCCCGGTTGGTCACGGGTTGACTATTCTGGATTGCTGGACCGTAAGGGGATTGCCTCCTTGCTCGGGCGGGCCCGCGTCGGCTTGGTAACTCTTCATCCAACTCAGGCTTATCTGGATAGTTACCCGATCAAATTGTTCGAGTACATGGCCGCGGGTATTCCGGTTATTGCGTCCGATTTTCCCCTCTGGCGCAACATCATTAACGGCGCAGAATGTGGCTTGCTTGTTGACCCCTTGAACCCAGCTGCTACAGCAGAAGCAATACAATATCTGCTCGACAACCCAGAAGAGGCGTTCTTGATGGGGAAAAGAGGGACAGATGCGGTGCGAACGCAATACAATTGGGGGTCGGAAGCCCGTAAGCTTCTTGACAACTATCAAAGTCTTTCGAGAAGGTAGTGCTGATGAGAGTTTGGATGATTACTATCGGCGAGCCTCTACCTACTGATGGAACAAATGAGCGCCTACTGAGAACTGGCATCCTTGCTGATTTCCTTGCAAAAAGGGGACATGAGGTGGTCTGGTGGACTTCATCCTTTGACCATGTGCGCAAAACGCATCGTGTGGAACATGACACCTGCATTCAAGTCTCTGACAACTACCGGATGGTGATACTGCGTTCATCTGGTTACCGACGCAACATGTCACTGGCACGACTGACGGACCACCGTGATCATGCTCGGAGGTTTGCGGTATTAGCTCCCTGCGAACCCGCCCCGGACGCAATTCTTTGTTCCATGCCGACAATTGAATTAAGTCGGGCTGCAGTGCAATATGCAGCTATGAGAAAGATTCCGATAGCTCTCGACATCCGCGACCTGTGGCCTGACATTTTCGTGGATCACGCTCCTTCCTGGGCGAGATGGTTCGCACGCCTGCTCCTGCAACCGTTGTTCCGGGACCTGCGTTGGGCCTGCTCCAGGGCGACTGCCATTACCGGCATTACGTCTCCGATAGTTGCATGGGGGCTCGGTTATGCCGGGAGGACAAGGAGTGAACTTGACCATGAGTTCCCATTTGGATATGTTGAGCGCAAACTATCGGATGCTGAAATAGTGAGTGCTAGGAAATATTGGAGTACGTACAACATCGACGCTGATAACGATGAATTTATTGTCTGTTTCTTTGGTACCCTTGGCCGCCAATTTGACCTGGAAACAGTAATTGATGCAGCAAGAAGACTCGAATCAGGACAGCGTGCAATCCGATTCGTAATTTGTGGCACCGGTGATCGCCTGACACATTATCAAAATATGGCTGAAGGTCTATCCAACGTAGTGTTTCCCGGCTGGGTCGGTTCAAAAGAAATATGGGTTCTAATGCGATTGGCCAAGTTGGGTTTAGCCCCGTATAACAACACTAAGGATTTCCGCTGGTCTCTCCCGAACAAAACTATTGAATATATCTCAGCAGGTTTGCCCATGTTATCTTGTCTTGCAGGTGAGCTACAAACTCTTATCAAATCTTATGCTTGTGGAGTAACTTACGAAGAAGGTAACGCAATAAGTCTAGTTTCAGAGATAGAGTTGCTTTATGATGATCGCAAACTGTTATCACTAATGGCGTCTAATTCATTACAACTGTATAAAACGCATTATACCGCAGATATTGTATATAATGACATGTGTTCATACTTGGAGCATTTAGCTTCTACTCCTACATAAACATTGAGATAACTATCATTATGGAACACAATAAATATTCTATTATCACTGAATCTCCTGGTTTGCAAGCAACCCAAGAACAATTGGAGCGTCTATATCAAAGATATCACTTTGTTGTGCCCTTGGCGTCAGGTAGCAGAACACTTGAAGTAGCATGTGGCAGTGGGCTTGGTATAAAGTACTTAGCTGGCGTTAGTACTGAAGTTACCGGTGTTGACATTGATAACACTAATATTGACTTAGCATTAAAATCTTGCCATGCTCTCTCAAACGTCACCATCAAGCAGATGGATGCACATAATCTTGAGTTTAGCGATAATTCATTTGATCTTGTGCTATTATATGAAGCTATTTATTATCTAGATCACCCAAGTCAATTTATTAGTGAAGCCTATAGGGTTCTTACTAATCA
The DNA here is from genome assembly GCA_964432205.1 of uncultured Geobacter sp. Classification (GTDB taxonomy): domain Bacteria; phylum Desulfobacterota; class Desulfuromonadia; order Geobacterales; family DSM-12255; genus Geomobilibacter. Next base: position 8,033 of record CAYSMK010000023.1, read on the forward strand.
CGGTAAGCTGGTTATTTGCACGGTTAACAAGGATTGGAAGGACTTTCATCCATCTCCCTTCAGTCGCTCATATTTTGGCGCCGCAGATCTCCACAATCTTTTATTACCTACTTTTAAGAATGCCCAGCTTTACGGTGGATTTCCTGTCGAAATGCAGGATGTGAGATCAGGGGTTGTTTCGATGATCAAGCGTGCGGCTGTCAAATACAACCTTATCCCTGGAAGCTTGGCATTACGAGCATACTTGAAGAGAGTGTTTATAGGGAAAACTAGACCGCTTCCAGAGAACCTGTACGATGATATTGCATCATATCGAACTCCTATGCCACTCGAAAATGATAAATCCGCCAATGATTGGAAAATCATTTATGCTGTGTCAACAAAGCAGGATATATGTTGAAAAGGTTTTTTGATCTATTTTTTTCGTTCTTTGGCTTACTTATTCTAAGCCCGCTATTTGTCATACTTGCAATCGCCATCAAATTAGAGTCGCCGGGTCCTGTTTTCTACCGTGGTGTTCGTGTCGGCCGGCATGGCAAACCTTTCAAGATATTCAAATTTCGCAGTATGGTCGTAGACGCTGATATAAAGGGAGCAGCAACAACGAGTGATGGTGACGCGCGAGTAACCTCCATCGGAAAAATCATCAGAAAATTCAAGCTCGATGAATTTTCGCAACTTCTCAATGTATTTATTGGAGATATGAGTATTGTTGGTCCGAGGCCTCAGGTTCAATGGGCTGTCGATACTTTTACAGACGAAGAAAAGCAGGTTCTTGTGTTACGGCCGGGAATCACAGATTGGGCTTCCATCAAGTTTCACAACGAAGGCGAAATAATTGCTCAATCGGATATTGGGGACCCTGATGAAGCCTATATGAAGCTCATACACCCTGAAAAAATGCAACTTCAGTTGAAATATCTTAGGGAGCAGAGCTTGTTAGTCGATCTGAAAATAATTAAAGGAACTCTATCAACTTTATTCGTAAGCCGTATTGCAAGACGAATACATGATACCGGGAGATAATACAGCTATGACAGACAATGAAATAACGACTGAATCTATTGTTGAAGGGGGATTCAGGACTTCTGCAGAGCAGTTAGTGGGTAACAGAAACAATGCATGTTTCGAACGAAATCCTGATGCCTGGGATAAAAAGATGGAAGCGTTTCCCAAATACGTTCGGCGTCAAAATTTGACACGTTTTCTCGCACAGTATGAAATATTCAAAAAAGTGTTGCCTATTAAAGGCTCAATTGTTGAGTGTGGGGTTTTCCGGGGGGGTGGGCTTATGACCTGGGCGAAACTTAGTTCTATCTTGGAGCCGGTCAATCTGACTCGTCGGATTTATGGGTTCGACTCTTTTGACGGATTTCCCTCTGTTTCCGACAAGGATCTTCAAGGGTTGGGACAGAGTGTCCGCAAAGGCGATCTTTTTGCAAACTCTTTCGACGAACTTAATGAACTTATTAGTATTTACGATACTGATCGATTCCTTGGTCATGTTGACAAAGTTCATCTTGTCAAAGGCGATGCTGTCAAATCTATTCCGGAATTTATAACATCGCATCAACATCTTGTGGTCAGTTTGCTTTTTCTCGATTTTGATCTTTATGAACCGACCTGTGCGGCTATAGAACATTTCTATCCGCGAATACCGAAAGGAGGCATTATAGCCTTCGATGAATTGGACAATCCATTGTGGCCTGGCGAAACACTGGCAATGCTTGAGAAAATTGGAGCTGGTAACTTAAGGATAGAACGTCTTGAATTTGATCCATATATCGGCTTCGCTATTAAAAACTAATCAACTTTGAAGGGAGTTTGCATGTCGTACAAGGTTCCATTCGTTAATTCAAAAAAGAATTATCAACTAATAAAGCAGGAGATTGATCAGGCGTATTTTGACGTGATGACAAATGGGGATCTCATTGACCGCTCGCAATTGAGATCGTTTGAAAGGAATCTGGCAGCATTTGTCGGGACCGAATATGCTGTTGGATTAAACAGTGGATACGACGCGCTCCACATGTCCTTACGCGCCGCAAATATTGGGCCGGGCGATGAAGTAATAGTCCCTGCCCATACCTTTGTCGCAACTTGTTCTGCCATCGTAAATGTAGGTGCAACACCAGTCTTGGTAGACGTGGCTAAGGATTTCAATATTGATATACATAAAATTGAGTCTGCCATTACGCCGAAGACTCGCTGCATTATTCCTGTCCACCTTAGCGGCTATATGGCCGACATGCCAACAATTATGGAGATTGCTGAAAGGCACAAACTTGTTGTTGTCGAGGATGCCTGTCAGAGCCTGGGTAGCAGCATTTCTGGAAAAGGTGCTGGGTCCTGGGGCACGACAGGTTGTTGGAGTTTTTATCCGTTTAAAATTCTCGGCGGTTATGGAGATGGCGGAGCAATAACAACCAACGATCCTGAAATTGCCCAATATGCTCGTAGAATGCGTTACAACGGCGAAGACAGAGAAACTGGAGAGTATCACGGTCACGGATTTACTTGTATTCTCGATAATTTGCAGGCTGCATTCCTTGATGTGAAGTTACGTCATTTGCCAGATTGGATTGAACGCCGCAAAGCAATTGCAGAGATGTACCGAAGAGGTCTCTGCGATATTCAAGAATTGCTTTTGCCTCATTATGATAAACCTGATTTCGATCATATTTATCAGAACTACACCTTGCGCTCAAAGCAAGAAAATATGTTTTCAGAATATATGAAAACAAATGGCGTAGAAGTTTTAACACAATTTCGTAAACCATATTACAAGCATAAAGAGTTAAAGCTCGAAGATACAGGGTTTACTGAAACTGAAGCACTCAGCAAAGAGGTTTGTTCACTGCCGATGAATATCGAGTTGGATATAGAAGATATTAACTATGTTATAAAAGTTGCCCGCTCCTTTTACGGGTTAACCAAACTCTAGGACTATTATGGATACCCTCGACTTAGCACTCAGAATACGCCGGCATGCTGTTACTATGACTCATATTGGCAGAAGCTCTCACGTGGGATCTATTCTATCAATGACTGACATTCTTGCTGTTTTATATGGGAGGATATTGAATGTTCAACCATTGAACCCACGTTGGGGAAACCGAGATAGATTCATTCTCAGCAAAGGACATGCTGGTGCTGGTGTGTATGCTGCTCTTGCTGAAACAGGTTTTTTCCCTGTAGAACAATTGAAAACACACTATGCAAATGGTAGCAAACTGTCAGGGCATGTGTCTCACAAAGGAATTCCAGGCGTAGAGATTTCAACAGGTTCCTTAGGTCATGGACTTCCAATTGGTGCAGGCATGGCATTGGCTGCGAAACTGGATGATGCTTATTATCGTATTTTTGTTGTATTGAGCGACGGGGAGTGCGATGAGGGTTCAAACTGGGAAGCAATCCTTTTTGCTGCTCATCATCGATTATCCAACCTGATTGCGATTATCGATTACAATAAAATACAGAGTCTAGCGCCAGTATCTGAAACCTTGGCGTTAGAACCTTTTGCTGACAAATGGAGGGCTTTTGGTTGGGATGTGGCAGAGGTCGATGGCCATGATCATGAAGCACTGGCACAAGTACTGGAGCATAAGCCGGTTCCAAATGGAAAACCGTACTGTGTGATTGCGCATACAACCAAAGGTAAAGGCGTTTCATTTATGGAAAACTCCGTATTGTGGCATTATCGTACTGCCCAAGGGGAAGAATATGAAAATGCAATGAGTGAACTTGGGGAGGTAGTCTGATGCGTGATGCCATGACCCGCGTTCTCTGTGAACTTGCAGAACATGACCGCAATCTCTTACTTGTTACCGGTGATTTGGGATTTGGTGTTTTTGACGAATTTAGAGAACGATTTCCCAAGCAATTTATCAATGCCGGAGTAGCTGAGCAGAATATGACCGGTTTGGCAACGGGAATGGCGTTGTCTGGTAAGACAGTCTTTACGTACTCGATAGGAAATTTCCCTACATTGCGGTGCTTGGAACAGATTCGAAATGATGCTTGTTATCATAATGCCAATGTAAAGATTATTGCCATTGGTGGGGGATTTACTTATGGGTCGCTCGGTATCAGCCACCATGCAACGGAAGATCTGTCAATTTTACGAGCTCTTCCGGATATTACGGTAATGGCGCCAGCAGACCCTTTTGAAGCAGCAGCGGCTACGCGGGTAGTGTACGAAACAGCTGGAACCTGTTATTTGCGACTCGGAAGGGGCGGAGAACCGCCCGTTCACAAAACATCGATAAATATAATTACCGGCAAAGCTTTTAAACTGTTTGATGGTGAAGAAATTGCCATTATCTCAACCGGCGGTGTACTCAAAAACGCTTCAGAGGCACGCAATTACTTGTATGATAACGGGTATAAAGCGGCCTTGTACAGCATGCACACTATCAAACCTTTTGATAAGGAACTGATTACTTCTCTCGCTTCTTCTCATAAATACATTGTGACAGTCGAGGAGCATACCGTTGTTGGCGGTCTTGGTAGTGCTGTTGCAGATGTTCTTGCACAACTTCCATCACCTCGTGCACAGCTTAAAATTATTGGTCTCCAGGATTGTTTCTCTTCCGTAGTTGGGGATCAGGAGTATCTCCGTGGGATCTATGGTCTGTCTGTCGATGCCATAGTGCATAGCATAGAAGAATTTATTCGGGATGGCTCTAACGCATGAAATTTCAGATATCAAAATCCATTACAAATGTCCATTTTCCGCCCATCGCCGAGGTTACGTCATGGGCTGTAGACCGTCCTAATGACGGACTTGAGTTGATTGATCTGTGTCAAGCTGTTCCTGATTATGCCCCCGCTCCAGAACTTCTGGATTATCTTGCACAAGTGCTTCGTGAGCCATCGACTTCACGGTATACTTGCGATGAAGGCAATGTAGAAATTCGAAAGTCGATATCCGAGTACTACCGGAAACGTTACAGTGCACACATTTCGTTCGATAACATTTGCCTGACTGCCGGTTGCAGTCAGGCATTTTGGCTGGTACTTACCACTTTGTGTCAACCAGGTGATGAGATTATTGTCCAGACACCATACTATTTCGATTACCCCATGGCGTTGGATATTCAGGGAATAAAGAGCGTATATGTCTCGTTTCACGAAGAGAATGGCGGATTGCCTTCGCCGGAAGAAATCTCATCACTCATAACCCCCCGCACCCGGGCAATTCTGGTTGTATCTCCCAGCAACCCCACCGGTGTCGTAACGCCATCAGAGTTACTTGCAGAACTGTACGAAGTTGCAAAGCGCAATTCAATAGCGCTCATAATTGATGAAACCTACAGTGAATTCATTCCTTGCACATCTCCACCGCACACCATTTTCAGTGATCCGACCTGGGGCGATCACTTCATCCACATTACATCGTTCGGAAAGACCTACGCTTTGACAGGCTATCGCGCTGGCATGCTGGTGGCCTCAGCGGAATTCATTCAGGAGGCCGTAAAATCGCAAGACACTATGCTCATCTGCCAGCCCCACATTACCCAACATGCAATTGCATATGGCATCGAGCACCTTGATGAATGGGTGGCTTCAAATCGGTCCATGATGCAGCGTCGTCATGAGGTGTTTGTGCGTGAGTTTTCTCGACAGGGGAATCCATTTTCACTCATAGCCAGCGGACCATTTTTTGCCTGGATTCGGCACCCTTGGTCGCATTTGAACAGCAGGCAGGCTGTCCGCCGGCTCATTGATGAGGCCGCCCTGTTGACTCTTCCTGGTGAAGTTTTTGGCCCAGGAATGGAGCCATATATCAGATTTGCATTCGGTAACATTAAGGAGAAGCGAATTCCAGAAGCTGTACAGAGGTTGACTCAAGTCTTTGAAGGGTATTCAGCTCAGAGATAAAATACACAATTGCATGTCAGCTTAAGTTGACCTAACCTTGATAGTCTGTTACGATTTGCATCAATTAACGAGCACCATTTTAATTGGTGAATGAGTTGTTCTGGAGGGTCCTGTTATGCTGAATCAGAGAAGACTTCTGGTCTTTCTTGTTGATACCCTCTTGATTTCAGCGGCGTTCCTCCTCTCCTTCCTGCTCCGTTTCGACTTTACTATCCCGACCGACCAACGTGAACTCTTCCTCCATGGCCTTGTCGTGATCCTGGCCATTAAGCCGATCGTCTTCATCTCGTCCGGCATGTACCGGAGCATCTGGAAATATGCCTCCTTGCAAGATGCGATGGAGATCTTCAAGGTGGTGACCATCTCCACCTTCATCACCACCTTTGTCATGGTCATTACCCGGGACACCGTGGGGATGCCCCGCTCCATATACCTCCTCGACTGGTTTCTTCTCTTCGCCATGATCTCGGCGGCCCGCCTTGTCTGGCGGGTCTACCGGGAAACCTACATCATCCCCAGACTGAGCGGCAAGCGGACCCTGATCGTAGGCGCCGGCGACGCCGGGAACCTTCTCCTGAAGGAGATCAGGCGGCACCCCGATGCCCAGTACAACGTGGTTGGGTTTCTGGATGACAACGAGCAGAAGCAGGGCATGCGCCTTTCCGGGGTTCCGGTCCTGGGGAACCTCTCCCGGATCAAGGGAATCATCAGGAAATTCCGGATCGAAGAGGTGATCATCGCCATCCCCACGGACCACGGCGCAGTGATCAGAAAGTTGGTCGACAACTGCAAGAAGTGCCATGTCCGCTTCAAGACCCTGCCCAGCATCAAGGATATCATCGACGGCAAGATCGCTATCTCCCAGATCAAGGATGTGGAGATCGAGGACCTCTTGGGGCGTGACCCGGTGGTCCTGGACGAAGCGGGGATCAGGCGCTACCTGACCGACAAGAGGGTGCTGGTGACCGGGGCGGCCGGGAGTATCGGCAGCGAGATCTGTCGTCAGGTGGCCGGATTCGGCCCAACCAAACTGATCCTGTTCGACAGCGCCGAGACCCCTTTGTTCCATATCGAGAAGGAGATCGCTGCCAACCATCCCGACCTGCGGATTATCCCGGTGATTGCCGACACCCGTGACAAGGCCCGCGTCGAGGCCCTGTTCGACGAATTCCAGCCCGAGGTCGTCTTCCACGCTGCAGCCTACAAGCATGTGCCGATGATGGAATACAACCCCGTGGAGGCGGCAACCAACAACATCGGCGGCACCAGGGTGATGGCCGATGCGTCGCATCGGTTCGGGGTGAAGAATTTCGTCATGATCTCCACCGACAAGGCGGTCAACCCGACGAACATCATGGGTGCCAGCAAAAGGGCGGCCGAGATCTACGTCCAGGCCCTGGCCAGGGTGAGTAGGACCAACTTCACGACCGTTCGTTTCGGCAACGTGCTGGGGAGCAACGGGAGCGTCATCCCGCTTTTCAAGGAGCAGATCAGGAATGGCGGGCCGGTGACGGTGACCGATCCCCGGGTAATCCGTTACTTCATGACCATTCCCGAGGCCTGCCAGTTGGTGCTGCAGGCAGGCTGCATAGGTACCGGCGGCGAAATATTCGTCCTCGATATGGGGGAGCCGGTCAGGATCGTGGACCTGGCAGAGGAGTTGATCAAGCTTTCCGGGTTGGTTCCGTACAAGGAGATCGACATCGTCTTCACCGGGCTTCGCCCCGGCGAGAAGCTCTACGAGGAGCTCCTGATCGACGGTGAGGGGGTCAAGCAGACCAGGCACAAGAAGATCCGTGTCATCCAGTCGGTAGGACATGACATACAGAGCGTTTCGACCGATCTGGACACTATGGCCTATCATGCGAGAGAAAATGATGTTGCAGCAATCGTTGATGCCCTGAAGCGGTTCATTCCGGAGTTCACCCCTCAGTACTCGTTCAATGGTTCACCGCCTGCGGCCTTCCAACGGGTACGTCCCGATCTGTTTCCACCATTGGCTGCGCCCGTCACCGGCAAGGTCGTAACCCTGAAAAAGCAATAATCTGGTTGACTGTGTCAAAAGGGCGGGTTAACGTGTGCGAGCCCGGACGGGATTCCCGTTTTCGGACAGTTGACCGTACGGGATGGTACATGATCCGCTTCGTTACACTTGCCCTGATACTCTGGTGTTGCCTCGTTTCCCACGATGACGCACATGCCCTTTCCTCCGCCAATATACCTCTCGATAGCCCGATCTACCTCTACCTGGAAAAACTCGCCGGTGCCGGACTGGCCACGACCGATTTCCGTGGGATACGTCCCTATACCAAGGCAGAAGTTGCCCGTCTCGTCAGGGAGGCCGAGGCGGCAGCAACTACCGACGACCGGATGTCTCACCTGGCGCTGCAGATTGTCGATCGCCTGAAGACGATGATACCGCGGGAATACGCCCTGCTTGCCGCCGAAGATGCGGCTCCGCTGTTCGACTACAACCTTCTCAATGCGGCGCGGCTGCGCTATGTCCATCTGGATGGCGTGCCGCGGAGCTTTGAGCGCTCGGTCCACGATCCGGGCGATGATGGGGTGTTCGGCATCGGCTCCGGGCTGCGCCCCGCCAATCCCTATCCTTCGCCGGTTCAGCAGCGTGGCACCGAAGGAACGCCGCTTCTTCCCAACAACGAGGGGAACCGGTACCAGCGTGGCGACAACGTTGAGCTGCGCTTTAGCGGCGAGGCGTACGCGGGGCTCTACGGGGCGGCATTGGTGGAGCCGCTCCTCATGTATGGTCGAACGGATGGTGAGGCGACGCTGCGGCTGAACAGGGGGTATCTGAAGCTCGGTGGCGGGGGGCTGGAACTGGAACTGGGACGGGATGCCAACTGGCTCGGCCTCGGTTTCCGCGGCAATATCACCCTGACCGACAATGCCCGCAACTTCGATCTGGTCAAGCTTTCCAGCCCTGAGCCGATAACGCTCGGTTCCTGGGGAATGCTGAAATACAGCCTCATCGCCTCGCGATTCGACCGAACGATTACTGCCGGCGTGGAGCGTCAGCCCTGGTTTTATGCCCTGAAGCTTTCCTACAAGCCTTCTGCCAGCTGGGAGGTCGGCTTCAATCTGGGGCGCCAGGTAGGTGGGCACGGGGTGAACAACGGGGTGGGGGACACCATCCGCGGCCTTATCGGTGGCACCAATGCCGACAACTCCAACGGTCTTGCCGGCTTCGAGGTCCGCTATCGGGCGCCCTGGCTGCGGAACACCGAGTTTTACGGCGAGTTCTCCGGTGAGGATACGGCAGGGTTCTGGCCGATCGTGGAGAGCTATGTGGCCGGCTTCTTTATCCCTAGCCTGACAACGGATGGCCGCAACGATCTGCGGTTCGAATATTTCTGGGGGAACCAGATTCTGTATACCAACGGGACCTTTCCGGGAGGGTATCTGTACGAAGGGATGCCGATCGGCCACTCCCAGGGTGGAGCGGCCCAGGACTTCTTTATTCGCTACAGCCACTGGTTCTCGCCCCGTAACACCCTGGCCCTGGAGTATTTCCACACCAATCGCGGTAAGATCGGCAAGATGCCCGGTCAGGTGACCGAGTACAAGAATGCCGGCCGCATCGCCTGGCGGCTGCCGCTTCACGGCGACCTGGATGCGGAGCTGCTTTACGGCTTTGAACAGATTGACAACCAGAACCTGGTGCCGGGAGTGGATCGCCACAACCAGCTCTTCAAGGTGGATATCAGTTACCGGTACTGAAAGGGCCGTTACTGGTGACGGAAACAGCCGCTTGATGTTGGTCTACTCTTTGACAAGCAGGATCGCAGGTGACACAGCAATGGCGCAATAGAGCCTATTTTGGCGGAAACTAATTCACATTCATCGAGGGGTCCATGGAAACAGTCCTTGTTACCGGCGGCTGCGGCTATATCGGCAGCCATGTGGTCCGCCAGCTCTCCGAGGCCGGCTATGGGGTCGTGGTGTATGATAACCTCTCCACCGGCTTCAGCGACGCCCTGATTCACGGCGAAACCCTGGTGCAGGGGGACCTGGCCGATACGACGCGGCTGGCAGAGCTCTTTACCCGGTATCGGTTCAGGACCGTCCTGCACTTCGCCGCCGCCATCGTGGCCCCTGAGTCGGTGACCAACCCCCTCAAATACTACGGCAACAACACCCGCAATACCCTGAACCTGCTCCAGGCCTGTGTTGCCGCCGGTGTCGAGCGGTTTGTCTTTTCCAGCACCGCCGCGGTCTACGGGATGCCGGACAACGGGCAGGCGGCGGAAGACAGCCCGACTGTTCCCATCAACCCCTACGGGACCTCCAAGCTGATGAGCGAGTGGATGCTCAGGGACACGGCGGCTGCCCACCCTCTGCGCTATGTGGCGCTCCGCTACTTCAACGTGGCCGGGGCCGATCCCCTGGCGCGCATGGGGCAGCGGACCCCGGAGGCGACCCATCTGATCAAGGTTTCCTGCCAGGCGGCGCTGGGGATGCGGGACGGGGTGTCGGTCTTTGGCACCGACTACGAGACGCCGGACGGTACCGGCATCCGGGACTACATCCATATCGAGGATCTGGCCGCGGCCCATCTGGCGGCCCTGGGCTATCTGGAAAAGGGTGGCGATTCCACCAGGATTAATGTGGGATATGGCCGCGGTTCGAGTGTCCGTGAGGTGATCGCCATGGTGAAAAAGGTGAGCGGTATTGACTTCAAGGTCGTCGAAGCGGAGCGCCGGCCGGGCGACCCGGCCATGCTGGTGGCCAGGGCGGAGAAGATCCGTCAACTTCTCGGCTGGGAGCCGAGGTTCAACGACCTGGCAACCATCGTTGCCGATGCCTGGCGGTGGGAGAGCGCTTTGGCACGCAAGGTTCAAGGTTCTTAAGTTTGATGTTCGAGGTTGGACCCATTGCGCTGGACGTTGATCTCGAACGTTGAACATTACATGGAGGTTTTATGACCAAGAGCATGACCGGCTATGGCAAGGCCGAGACGGGCACTGGCGATGGCAAGCTGACAGTGGAGATCCGTTCGGTCAACCACCGGTATGGCGAGGTTTCCGTCAAGTTGCCGCGTGCGTTCCTCCCCCTGGAGACCGAACTGAGGCGGCGGATTGCCGACCGCCTGAAGCGGGGCAAGATCGATGTCTTTGTCCAGTTCGAGACTGCAACCGGCTCTGCCCAGGCGCCACAGGTCAATCTGCCCCTGGCCAAGGCCTATCACGATGCCTTTGTGGGAATCAGGCAGGCACTGGGGATGGGTGAGCCGGTCTCGCTCGGTCTCATAGCCGCCCAGCGCGATGTGCTGGTCTCTCAGGAGACCACCCCCGATCTCGACCGAATCGCCACCGACCTCTACGCGGTACTCGACAGCGCCCTGGAGAGCCTGGAAGGCATGCGCCTGCGGGAAGGGGAGGCGCTGGCCGCCGAGATCTCCGGTCGACTGGCCAGTGTTACCGGCCTGGTACAACAGGTGGCCAACCGAGCACCGGTGGCGGTAGCCGGGAACATGGAGCGGCTCAGGGAGAGGATCAGCAGGCTCCTTGGCGAAACACCTCTGGACGAGGCGCGGCTTGCCCAGGAGACGGCAATCATGGCCGACCGGATGGATATCACCGAAGAACTGGTCCGGCTGCAGAGCCACTTCCGCCAGTTCTCCGCCACTCTGGCCCTGGCCGAACCGGTTGGGCGGAAGCTTGATTTTCTCCTCCAGGAGATGAACCGGGAGGTGAACACCATCGGTTCCAAGGCCAATGATGGCGAGATCGCAGCCCTGGTAGTCGACCTGAAGGCCGAGCTGGAAAAGGTCAGGGAGCAGGTGCAGAATATCGAGTGAGTAGTGAGGAGGATACGATTGGTTCACTCCTCACCCTTCACCCCTCACTCGTTTCCAAAGGAAACGACCATGAAACGCGAAGGCGTACTCTATATCATCTCGGCGCCGTCCGGGGCCGGGAAGACCACCCTCTGCCGTGAAGTCCTTGACATCTTTCCGCGCTTGCGGCATTCTGTCAGCTTCACGACCCGCCAGATCCGCCCAGGGGAGCAGCATGGCCGGGACTACTTCTTCATCTCCAGGGAAGAATTCCTGCGGATGGTGGCGGCCGGGGAGTTTGCCGAGTGGGCCGAGGTGCACGGCAATCACTACGGTACAGCCCTGGAGACTCTCGAAGCGTATCGCCGTGACGGCATCGACGTCATCCTGGACATCGACTGCCAGGGGGCGCGCCAACTGAAGGAGAAGTACGACGGTGGGGTGTTCATCTTCATCCTTCCGCCGAGCTTTGATGAGCTTCGCCGCCGCCTGGACGGCCGGGATGCGGACAGCCCGGAGGTGATCGAACGCCGGCTCGGCAACGCCGCCGGCGAGATCCGGGAATCCCGCTGGTATGACTACATCGTCGTCAACGATGTTTTCAGCCGGGCCGTGGAGGAGTTGAAGTCAATCATCATTGCCGAGCGTTGCCGGACACGCCGGGTGCTCGAAGCAGTGTCACAGCTGTTTGATATTCGTGAGGAGTGAAGTGTGAGGAGTGAGGAGTGAGGATATATTTTCACCTCACTTCTTACGTAATTGGAAAGGAGCAACATATGGCACGGGTTACCGTAGAAGATTGTCTGGAGAAGGTGGATAACCGTTTTCTCCTCGTTATGCTGGCCGCCAAGAGGGTCAAGCAGCTGTACAAGGGGGCACGGCCGCTCATTGAAAACAAGTCGGAAAACAAGAACGTTGTCCTGGCCCTGCGGGAGATCGCTGCAGGTTCGGTCAATTTCGAGATTTCTTCGCGTCGCGGCGCGAAACACTGACGCCCGAACGGGGGCTGCCTGTTGGCGGTACCCCGTTTTTGGGCAACGGGTACCTACCAGAGTGAAGGGCGGCAACGCGAGAAGCCGCCCTTTGCCGTATTGGAACACTACAGTTTCCTATCCATCCATCTCCATTGCGCAGTGACAAGAACAGAGCGGCATGATCAGGCTTAACGACATACTGGACAAGGTTACGACGTACAACCCGATCGCGGATCTCGACCTGATCCGCAAGGCCTACGTCTACTGTGCCAAGGTCCATCAGGGGCAGACCCGTCTCTCGGGCGAGCCGTACCTGGTCCATCCCATGGAGGTCGCGGCAATCCTCGCCGACCTGAAGCTGGATGTGCCGACCGTGGTGACCGGTCTTCTCCATGATACGGTCGAAGATACCCTGGCTACCCTGGAAGAGCTGGCGGCCATGTTCGGCGACGAGGTTTCCCGCCTGGTGGACGGGGTCACCAAGATCGGCAAGATCCACTTCAAGACCAAGGAAGAGAGCCAGGCAGAAAACTTCCGCAAGATGCTCCTGGCAATGGCCAACGATATCAGGGTGATCCTGGTCAAGCTGGCCGACCGCCTCCACAACATGCGGACCCTCCAGTATCAGCCCGAGCTGAAGCAGCGTTCCATAGCCCGGGAAACCCTCGACATCTACGCTCCCATTGCCAACCGCCTGGGGATCTCCTGGATCAAGAGCGAGTTGGAAGACCTTTCCTTCCGCTACATCGACCCGCAGGTATACTACGATCTGGCCTCCAAGGTGGCCAAGAAGAAAAAGGAGCGGGAGGCGTACGTCGAAGAGGTCAAGTCGATCATCAACGCCAAGCTGGTGGAGCACGCCATTACGGGGGAGGTGTCGGGGCGGAGCAAGCATCTCTATTCCATCTACAAGAAGATGATGAACCGTAACGTGGACATCGACCAGATTTATGACCTGGTTGCCATCCGCGTGCTGGTGGGGGATATCCGTGAGTGCTACGAGGTCCTGGGGATCGTTCATTCCACCTGGAAGCCGATACCCGGGCGCTTCAAGGACTATATCGCCATGCCCAAGGGGAACATGTACCAGTCCCTTCACACCACGGTCATCGGTCCCATCGGCGAGCGGATGGAGGTGCAGATCCGGACCGGCGAGATGCACCGGGTCGCCGAGGCCGGCATTGCGGCCCACTGGAAATACAAGGAGGGGAAGGGGTACGACGAGCGGGAGGTGAAACGCTTTGCCTGGCTTCGCCAGCTCTTGGAATGGCAGCAGGAACTGGCCGACTCCAAGGAGTTCATGGACAGCGTCAAGGTGGAACTCTTCCCGGAAGAGGTCTATGTCTTCACTCCCAAGGGGGACGTGAAGAGTTTTCCCAAGGGATCGAGCCCCATCGACTTCGCCTACAGTGTCCATACCGATGTGGGGCACCGCTGCGTCGGTGCCAAGGTGAACGGCAAGCTGGTCCCGTTGAAGTACGAACTGAAGAACGGCGATATCGTGGAGGTCATTACCTCCCCCCACCATACGCCGAGCAAGGACTGGCTCAAGATCGTCAAGAGCTCCCGGGCCCGCAACAAGATCAGGGCCTGGATCAAGACCGAAGAACGCAAGCGGAGCATAACCCTTGGCCGGGAGATCTGCGAAAAGGAGTTCCGGCGCTTTTCCCTCAATTTTTCCAAGCTGCAGAAAACCGGAGAGATCAAGCGGATTGCCGTGGAGTTCGGCTTTGTCGGCGAGGACGATCTCATGGCCGCCGTCGGTTACGGCAAACTCTCCTGGACCCAGGTGGCAGGCAAGTTCCTGCCCGAGGAGAAGCTGGAGGATGTCCGGGCGCGCAAGGAGTCGCGGGTCGCCAAGGTCCTGGACAGGATCAAGGGGAAATCCTCCAGCGCCATCCAGATCAGCGGGGTCGACGATGTCCTGGTGCGCTTCGGCAAGTGCTGCAACCCGGTCCCGGGCGACGAGATCGTCGGTTTCATTACCCGCGGCCGCGGGGTGACCGTCCACGCCGCGGACTGTCCCGTGGCCCTGGAGAGCGATCCGGCCCGCCGCATTGACGTTGCCTGGAACCGGGATCGCAAATCGGTCCTGCCGGTCAAGATCCGGGTCGCCTGTCACGACCAGAAGGGGATACTGGCCAACATCAGCCAGGCCATTGCCAACTGCGAGGCCAACATCACCAGTGCCTCCATCCAGAGCACAGTGGACAAGATGGGGGTCAACATCTTCGAGGTGGAGGTGACCGATCTGGAACATCTGCGGCGGGTGATGAACGCTATCACGAAGGTGAAGGGGGTTACCCAGGTGGAGCGGATGAAAAATTGACGCGCTCAGGGCTCAGGGCTCAGGGCTCAGGGCTCAGGGCATTAGAGATTTTTTGCTTCTAACTTTGAACGTTGTATATTCATGGGAGGGATTGCATGAGCAAGGAAATCATCACCACCGACAAGGCGCCGCAGGCAATCGGCCCATATTCCCAGGGGGTGCGGGCCGGCGGGTTCGTCTTTTATTCCGGACAGATTCCCTTGTATCCGGCAACCGGTGAACTCTGCACCGGCGACATACGCGAGCAGACCGAACTGGTCATGGCCAACATCGGGGCGGTGCTGGCCGCGGCCGGCCTCGATTATGCCTCAGTGGTGAAGACGACCATCTATCTTGTGGATCTGACCAATTTTGCGATCGTGAACGAGATCTACGGACGGTTCTTCCCGGTAAATCCGCCGGCACGCTCAACGGTCGAGGTGAAGGGTCTGCCGAAAGGGGTGGGGGTGGAGATCGAGGTTGTTGCGCTGGCAGGCTAGAGACCGTTCAAGGTTCAATGTTCAAGGTTCAAGGTTGAAAGGCAAAAGCCGCTAACGCTCAGGGCGTTGCGGCTTCAGGTGGTTATAACCTTGAACCTTGAACTTGGAACGTTGAACCGGTGCTAAAGTGCTTTGACCACGTGACCGGAACGGATGCAGCGGGTGCAGACCTTGATGCTCCGGACAGTGCCGCTGCGCAGGGCCTTAACCTTCTGCAGGTTCGGCAGCCAGGTGCGGCGGGTCTTATTGTGAGCGTGGCTGACATTGTTCCCGAAGCTCGGGCCTTTGCCGCAGATTTCGCATACCTTGGACATTGCTGAATTCCTCCTCGTTGACTGAAGCTCTACTTTTTATCAAAAAGATGGTTAAGCTGCAAGAAAAAATTTCAATGGCCGGCCCTTATCGGTCGACCTGTGGGTTTACGCACCTATGGCTTTGTTAAAAGGGCTCTGCTCGCTGCTGACAATCATTGCACTGGTGCTGGCGGTGCTCTTCGTGGACTTCGTCTATAAGTCCTTTTCGTTCCGCGCCAAAGACGTGCGCACCGATGCCATCGTTGTGCTCGCCGGTGGGCGGGGAAGGATTGAAGAAGGGGTGCGCCTCTACCGGGAGCAGCCCGGCAGCGCCCTTTTTCTGATCGGTGTCGATCCGACGGTCCGTAAGGGTGAC
The DNA here is from genome assembly GCA_964432205.1 of uncultured Geobacter sp. Taxonomy (GTDB): domain Bacteria; phylum Desulfobacterota; class Desulfuromonadia; order Geobacterales; family DSM-12255; genus Geomobilibacter. The sequence continues at coordinate 24,164 of CAYSMK010000023.1, forward strand.
CTGTTCAGGGAGCGCCGTGGTGAGCGGGGGGGGGAAGATGTCTATCTGGAAAAGGTCTCCCGTAACACCCTGGAGAACGCCCTGTATGCACGACAGATACTGGAGCGACACAATGTCCGGTCGCTCCGGCTCATTACCTCCCGCTACCACATGAAGCGTTCCCTCTTGATCTTTCGCTCCATCCTGCCGAAGGATGTCGCCATTTACCCCCATCCGGTTGCTGCCGCCAACGCCAGGGACGTGTGGTGGAGTCACGGCGGGAGTTTACGGCTCCTCTTCAGCGAGTTCTACAAGTACTGCCTGTTCAGGTTCTTCTTCCTGTTCTCCCCGAACGAGCTGCGAGCCGTGACTCGTTACCCGTGACTGGTAACTGGTTTCGGATAAGCTGATTTTCCAGTCACGAGTCACTAGTCACCAGTCACCAGTCACCAGTCACGGCGTCTATCCTCGGGAAAAGGGGTGCGGCCTTGGTGATGGCCGTTCCCGGCGGGAGTGATCCCCAGGCGAGTCCTGCCGAGGTGACTGGTGTTGTCCAGCCCAGGTAGCCGAGGGCCTTGGCCGCAGTGCCCGGCATGAAGGCGTTCAGGAGGAAGTAGACCAGGCGCTGGGACTCGATGAGTGAGTACATCACCGTAGCGAGCCGTTCTTTCTGGGCCGGGTCCTTGGCCAGGGTCCAGGGGGCAGTTTCGTCGATGTACTTGTTGCCGGCCGATACCACCTCCCAGATGGTCTGCAGCGCCTTACTGAATGCCTGCTCATCCATGTTGGCAGCCACTTGGGCGACCATTGCCTCGCTTTTCTCCCGATAGGCCAGGTCCACGGTGCTCGGTTCGCCGTAAGAAGGCAGGATACCGTCGAAGTATTTGTTCACCATGGCCGTGGAGCGGTTGAGCAGGTTCCCCAGGTCGTTGGCCAGGTCCGAGTTGATCCGGTTGACCAGGGCCGCGTGGGAGAAATCGCCGTCCAGGCCGAACGGCACCTCCCTGAGGAGGAAGTAGCGGACCGCGTCGACGCCGTAGCGGTCGATGAGCATGTTCGGCTCCACCACGTTCTGCAGGCTCTTGCTCATCTTCTGTCCTTCCACGGTCCACCAGCCGTGGGCAAAGACCTTTTTAGGTACCGGCAGGCCGGCCGCCATAAGAAAGGTCGGCCAATAGACCGCATGGAAGCGGAGGATGTCCTTGCCGATCAGGTGGACGTCGACCGGCCAGTAGTCGGCGAAGTTTCCACTCTCATCGGGATAGCCCAGGGCGGTGATGTAGTTGGTCAGGGCGTCGAACCAGACGTAGATGATGTGCCGGTCGTTTCCCGGTACCGGAATCCCCCAGTTGAAGGAGGTCCGGGAGACCGAGAGGTCGCGGAGACCTTCTTTCACGAAGGCGACGATCTCGTTCTTGCGGCTTTTGGGCTGGATGAAGTCCGGATTGGCTTCGATGTGGGCCAGGAGCTTTTCCTGGTATTTGCTCATCCGGAAGAAGTACGACTCTTCCTTAAGCTTCTCCACCGGACGGTTGCAGTCGGGACATTTGCCGTCCATCAACTGGGTCTCGGTCCAGAAGGTTTCGCACGGGGTACAGTACCAGTCCTCGTATTCGTCCAGGTAGATATCCCCGGCATTCATGACCTTTTCGAAAAAGTGGGCGACCCCTTTCTTGTGCCGCTCCTGGGTGGTGCGGATGAAATCGGTGTAGTCGATGTCCAGCTTTTCCCACAGGGCCTGGAACCGCTTGACCACCCGGTCGGCCAGCTCCAGAGGGGTCTCGCCGGCCGCGTTGGCCGCTTTTTCCACCTTCTGGCCATGTTCGTCGGTGCCGGTCAGGAAAAAGACATCAAAGCCGCACATCCGCTTGTAGCGGGCCAGCACATCCGCGGCCAGGGTGGTGTAGGCATGGCCGATATGGGGGACATCATTGACGTAATAGATGGGGGTGGTGATATAGTAGCGGCGGCTCATGGTTTCTCCTTTTTCTCCCGCTGGTCACGGTTGCGGCGTCCCCGGTTTTGAGGGCGTCCGGAGCCCTGCTTTTCTCCTTTTCCCCTCTCTTCACGCTGGTTGCGGTTCTGCCCGCCCTGTTCGGCGGGTTGCGTGCGGGGGGGAGGCTGTGGTGCGGCGGTCTCGGTTATCTGTTCCCCGGACATGTCGTCCAACCGGCAGTGCACCTCCCGGTTGTCATCGGTTCTGAGGGTGAAGGATCGGTTGAGGATATCCAGCTTGGTGACTTCGCCGGAAACGTTGCCGCACTGAAAATGCTTGCCGCACTTGGGCATTCCCTTGCGCAGGTTGCAGTAGGTATCGAACTCGTATCCCAGGCAGCAGAGGAGCCGGCCGCACTGGCCGGAGATCTTGGTCGGATTGAGGGCCAGGTTCTGTTCCTTGGCCATTTTTACCGAAACGGGAGCGAAATCCCTGAGGAAGGAGCAGCAGCAGAGTTCCCGGCCACAGATGCCGATCCCCCCCACCAGTTTCGCTTCGTCCCGCACGCCGATCTGACGCATCTCGATCCGGGTGTGGAACTGGTGGGCCAGATCTTTCACCAGTTCCCGGAAATCGACCCGCCCTTCGGCCGTGAAGTAGAAGATGGCCTTGCTGCCGTCGTACAGGTACTCCACCTTGACCAGCTTCATATCCATGGCCCGTTCCTGGATCTTGGCTATGCAGAAGTCGGCGGCCTCTTTTTCGCGGGTTGCATTGCGGGCCGCGGCGGCAAGGTCGTCCGGTGTGACCAGCCTGAGAATCTGCTTGAGCCCGTCCGGCACTAGTTCCGGCGGATACTCACGGGGCGGGGTCACCACGGCGGCGATGCTCTTTCCCCGTTCGGTTTCGACGATGACCCGGTCGCCGGGGGCCAGCTCAAGGGAGCCGGCATCAAAATCATACAGCTTGTCGGCTGTATGGAATTGGACTTTTACGATTCTTGACAATGTTTCCTCCAAGTACTGCGGTTCAACGTTCTAGGTTCAAGGTTCAAGGTTCAAGGTATTATAACTTGGAACGTTGAACATTGAACCGGTTTATGCTGCCAGATTGATGAGCAGCCGGTCAATGGCCAGGCGCGTATTGACGTTTCGCTGCAGCGCCTGACGGGTTTCCATGATCCGCTCCAGCCGGGTGGTAACCCCGGCGGTCGTCGAACGACCGGCAATGTCGGTCAGGAGCGGGATAAGGTCCTGGTTTGTCACCTCACCGCTGCCGGCGAGCATCAGCAGCACGTCGCGGTAAAAGCTGGCCAGAAGGTCGAGCAGCCTGGGCAGACGCTCCTTGTCGGCTGAGAGGTGCTCGGCCGTGGTGAACAGGGTTGCCATGTCTTTCAGGGTGAGGGTCGTGACGCTCCGGCACAGGGGTTCCCGGCCGGCCAGCATATCCCCGTCGCTGAGCGAGAGGGCCTGGGTGAGGCTGCCGTCGGCAAGGGTTGCGGCAACCGCCGCGGTTTCGCGCGCAATCCCCTGACGACAGAGGGCTTCCTCAATGGTCTGGGTTGCCAGCCCCTGGAAGTTGACCTGCTGGCAGCGGGAGACAATGGTCGGCAGAACTGCGGCCGGGTTGTTGCTCACCAGGATCATGATGGCGTTGCCCGGAGGCTCTTCCAGGGTCTTCAGGAGCGCATTGGCCGCTGCCGGGTGGAAACGGTCGGCGCCGTCGATGATACATGCCTTGCGGGGCGCCTCGTAGGGGCGGAGCGACATCTCCCGCTGCAGGGTGCGTACCTGCTCGATCTTTATGTAGGTGCCGTCCGGCTCGATACCGTGAAGGTCCGGGTGGGAGCCGGCAGCCAGTTTCCGGCAGGTCGGACAGGCAGCGCAGGCGTCCGTTGCTCCGCTGTTGCAAAAGAGGGTGCTGACGAATGCCCTGGCCACGGTCCGCTTGCCGCAGCCGTCAGGGCCGCAGAAGAGATAGGCGTGGGCCACTTTGCCCGAGGCGATGACCCGCTGCAGCAGGGTGACCGTCGCGGTGTGACCGACGATGTCGCTGAAGGTCACGGCCTGCCCCCGGTAAGGCGTGCCGATGCCAGGGAAAAGAGCTCTGCGGCGGTTTCCTCTCTGCCGCGGCTGGCGTCGACCGTCACGAAACGCCGCGTCTCCTGGCGGGCCAGGGTCAGGTACCCCTCGCGCACCCGCTCGTGGAACTGGCGCGCCTCCTGTTCGAAACGCTCCTCTTTTGGTTCTCCGGCAGTCCCGCTGCGGCTGTCGTTTCTCGCAATGGCCCGGCTGAGGCCGATTTCCACCGGGCAATCCAGCAAAATGGTAAGATCCGGGGTCGCCCCGGCAGAGGCGAGCCGGTTCAACTGGCCGATGATTGCCTGATCCAGGCCGCGGCCGTAGCCTTGATAGGCGAGGGTGGCGTCGGTGAAACGGTCGCAGAGCACGGTCCGGCCGGCGGCCAGGGCCGGGGAAATGACCTCCTGCACATGCTGGGCGCGAGCCGCCGCATAGAGGAGGAGCTCGGCGAGCGGGACCATGGCCCTGTTGCCGGCATCCAGGAGGATGGCCCGCACCTGGTCGGCAATGGGGCACCCCCCGGGTTCGCGGGTGAGGAGAACGGCGTGTCCCGCAGCCTCCAGGCGCTCGGCCAGGAGTCTGATCTGGGTGGTCTTGCCGCACCCTTCGATCCCCTCAAAGGTTATGAACAGGCCTGTCATGGCTCTCCTTGCCCTGTAAAACTGAAAGTATAGAGGAAGGGGGCGCGATTAATCAAGCTGAAAATCCCCTCAACAGGCCATATCTATTGATAAAATGGGCTACTTTGCGTATAGTGCCGGGTCATGGATGATACCGTTTCCCGGCAACTGGTCGAACTGCAGTCGGTCATCGGTCACCGCTTCGCCCGTCCCGCCCTGCTGGTCGAGGCCATGACCCACCGCTCCTTTGTTAACGAGAACCCGGCTGGGCATGAGACGGACAACCAGCGTCTCGAATTTTTTGGCGACGCGATCCTCGATTTCAGTGTGAGCAGCCTCCTTTTCCGTCGCTTTCCCGCGAGCCGGGAAGGCGAGTTGACCCGCCTCAGGGCGCGGCTGGTGGATGAGGAAAATCTGGCCCGGATGGCTGCGCATATCGGCCTAGGCGCCTGTCTGCGTCTGGGACGCGGTGAGGAGCGGGACAATGGCCGCAGCAAGCCGTCACTCCTCGCCGACGCCTATGAAGCGCTCTTGGCTGCCGTTTATCTGGATGGTGGCATGCCGGCCGTTGAAACGCTGATCTGTGCCCAGTTCGCGCCGCTTCTGGAGCAGGCCGCGCTGACCGGGCTGCGGGACGATTACAAGACTATGCTCCAGGAACTGGCCCAGAACCTTTTCGGAGTGCCGCCGACGTACCGGGTGACCGGGGAGAGCGGACCTCCCCATCAGCGGACATATGTCGTGGCGGCCATTATCGGCGAAGAGACGGTCGGCATCGGCGAGGGCCGGAGCAAGAAGGGGGCTGAGCAGGCAGCGGCGAGGAGTGCGCTGGAGAAGCTTAAAGAACGCGAAGAGTGAAATGTGAAGAGTGAAAAGAACAATTCGAGGCATCTGCCACGCTTCACACCTCTCCAGGTTTCTGTTTCGTGAAAACGCCCATTGTCCCATTTTTCATCCCCCATCACGGCTGCCCGCATCGGTGCGTGTTCTGCAATCAACAGACCCAGACCGGGGCAGGGGCGCGGCTTCCGGATGCGGCAACGATCCTGGCGACCATTGATGCGTACCGGGCAAGCAGTTGCTGCGATTCCCCGGAGGTGGCGTACTACGGCGGAACGTTCACCGCCCTGCCCCGCGCAGCGCAGGAAAGGTTCCTCGCGCCCCTCCAGCCCCTGTTGCGGGAGGGGGTGGTGCGCGCGGTCCGCGTCTCCACCCGTCCCGATGCCATTACTCCGGAGGGGGTGGCGTTTCTGCGCGAGTGCGGGGTAACGACGGTGGAGCTCGGCGTCCAGTCCATGGACGATGCCGTGCTGGCTGCAGCGGGGAGAGGCCATACGGCGCACGACACCGTTACCGCCAGCCGCATCCTCCGGGAGGCCGGGATGCGGGTCGGGATGCAACTGCTGCCCGGCCTTCCCGGCGACACCCCGGAGAGTGCCCGGTCGTCACTCACTGAGGTGCTGGCCCTGGGTCCGGACTTTCTCCGGATCTATCCGCTGTTGGTGCTGGCCGATACCGAGTTGGCGGAGGCATACCGCTCGGGCGCCTTCTCTCCCTGGTCGCTGGCAGATACGGTGGCACTCTGCAAACTGCTTTTGCATCGTAGCGAACAGGCAGGAGTACCGGTGATCCGGGTGGGGGTCCAGGCCTCGGATGAACTGGCCGCGCCGGGAACGATCCTGGCCGGGCCGTGGCATCCCGCCTTCCGGCAGTTGGTGGAGGGGGAGCGCTGGTTCGACCTGGTTGCCGCTCTGACGGCTGCACTGCCGGCAGCGGCCCGGGTAGAGCTGTCTGTCCCACCGGGGCGCCTCTCGGATCTCGTTGGGCAGCGAAGGGTCAACGTGGCCCGATGGAGGGAACATCTTGGGATCAGGGTTGTCCGGCCCAGCGAGGACCCCTCCCTGGGGCCAGGAGAGTGCCTGGTCCGGTGGAAGGGCGGACAGCGGCGGGGCGAGCTGCTGCGGGATCTGGTGTACGAATAGAGGTTCATCTGAAACAACGGTCGCACGCAGAGACGCAGACCGGTCAGTAATAAGGAGACATACTTTGACAGAAGCAACTTTTCGTTCGGGCTTCGCCGCCCTGGTGGGCCGGCCGAACGTGGGCAAATCGACCCTCCTCAATCAGCTCCTCGGGGAGAAGGTCGTCATTACCTCGGACAAGCCCCAGACGACCCGCAACCGGATTCAGGGAATCCTGACCACGGACAGCTCCCAGACCGTCTTTGTCGACACGCCGGGGATCCACGTCGCCCGGTCCCGCATCAATCGGATGATGGTGGAGTCGGCCCTGTCCGCAGTGCGGGACGTGGACGTGGTCCTTTTCCTGGTGGAAGCCGACGCCGAACCGAGCCGGGAGGAGAAGGCCCTGCTGGAGGTCCTGGCCAAGGCCACGGCGCCGGTGCTGCTGGTGATCAACAAGATCGACCGGGTGGCGAAGGAGACGCTGCTCGCCAGGATAGCGGCCTATGGAGCCGCTCACCCGTTCCGGGAGATCGTTCCCATCTCTGCCCTGAGCGGCGACGGCGTGGAACTGTTGGCCCGGGTGGTAACCGGTTACCTGCCGCAAGGCCCTCCCTACTTCCCGGATGACCAGCTGACCGATGTGCCGGAGCGGTTCATTGTCGCCGAGATGGTCCGGGAGCAGGTCTTCCGTCTGACCCGGGACGAGATCCCTTATGCGGTGGCGGTAACGGTGGATTCGTTCACGGAGCGGCCGGGTCAGGATCTGGTGGCCATTGCCGCGACCATTCATGTGGAGCGTGACTCCCAGAAAGGGGTCATCATCGGCCAGCGGGGGGCGATGCTGAAGAAGATTGGCACTAACGCCCGCCGGGAGATCGAGAAGTTTCTGAACAGCCGGGTGTTCCTGGAGTTGTTCGTCAGGGTCAGCCACGGATGGAGTGAAAGCCCGGGCAAACTGAAGGAATTCGGATACGAGTGAACCTCAATCCGTGAGGCCGAGCACCCCGTGGAGCGAATGTCCCCGAGCGCCAGCCGCTGTAGGCGAAATGGAGCAAAGCCGGCCCATCCTGTCTGAGCCCGTTAGGGCGAGTTGATGGGCCGGCGCGAAATGAGCCGTACAGCGTCGGTGCGAGCGGGATGCCGAGCGGAGCGCTCGGCCCTTGCGGATTCACATGAAAGAGAGCATGGCATGAAACCAGTTGTAGCAATAGTCGGCAGGCCCAATGTGGGGAAATCTACCCTTTTCAATCGTCTGCTTGGACACCGTAAGGCAATCGTGGACGACCAGCCGGGGGTGACGCGGGACCGGAACTACGGTACCGTCAAACGGTATGAGGTGCCGTTCACCCTGGTAGACACCGGCGGGTTCGAGCCGGTCAGCAACGACCGCCTGTTGCAGCAGATGCGGGAGCAGTCCCAGTTGGCCATGGAAGAGGCCGATGTGGTTCTCTTCGTCATGGATGGCCGCGAAGGGCTGACCGTTGCCGACCGGGAGGTGGCGAACATGCTCCGCCGCCTGGATAAGCCGGTCTTCTTCGTGGTGAACAAGGTGGATGGCGATAAGCAGGAAAACCTGGCCGCCGAATTCTACGCCCTGGGTGTGGCTCAGCTGTACACCATTGCGGCCGAGCACAACCGGGGGGTGGGTGACCTGATGGAGGACGTGGTGGCGGCCTTCCCCAGCCGTCCTGCCGTTGACGAGGACGACGCCGTGACGAAGATCGCCGTGGTGGGGCGGCCCAATGTGGGTAAGTCGTCCCTGGTGAACCGGCTCGTCGGTTTCGAGCGGAGCGTGGCCAACCCCGTTGCGGGGACGACGCGGGACTCCATCGACACCGTTTTTACCTGGCACGGCAAACGTCATCTGCTGATCGATACGGCAGGCATCCGGCGCAAGGGACGGGTCAGTCAGAAGATCGAGACCTACAGTGTCGTGGACGCCCTGCGCAGCCTCGATCGGGCCGATGTGGCCCTGATCGTGCTCAACGCCGAGGAGGGGATTACCGAGCAGGATACCAAGATCGCCGGCTACGCATATGAGGCCGGGCGCGGCTGCATTTTCGTGGTGAACAAATGGGATACCCTGGCCAAGGACAACAAAACGGTCGGCGCTTTTATCGACAAAATCAGAACGGAATTTAAATATCTGCCATTCGCTCCGATACTCTTTCTATCGGCCAAGACCGGCCAGCGGATCAACACGGTGATGGAAACGGTGACACAGGTGATGGCCGAGTATACCAAACGGGTCTCCACCGGCGACCTGAACCGACTCCTCAAGGAGGCGGTGGAAGAACATCACCCGCCGCTCCACCAGGCGCGGCGGGTCAAGTTCTACTACGTCACCCAGACCGCGACCCGGCCGCCGGCTTTTGTGTTCTTTACTAACCAGCCCGAGGGGATACACTTTTCCTACGAACGCTATCTGCTGAACAAACTGCGGGAGCGGTTCGGTTTCTCCGGAACCCCGCTCAGGATCATCTTCCGGGGACGGGACCAGGAAAAGAGACGATGAGAGCCGGTGCGGGCGCGAATGAACGGGACGGAGTTGAATAATGTCATTTCCCGCAGGAAACGGCCATGAGTCTGATCGGTAGCCTGGAAGACCTGGGCCTGGGCGAGATACTGCAGATCGTCAGCCTGAGCCGCAAGTCGGGCATTCTTACCCTTCAGAGCAAAGGGCGTGAAGGGACGATCGTTTTTCGTTTCGGGCAGGTGATCAGGGCAACCGCCAGCAGCTTTCGCCGGTTCCTGGGAGACGTGCTGGTGGAGCGGGGTGTTCTTGACGGGACAACGCTGCAGAATGCCCTTACCATCCAGAAGGAGGAGGGGTATCGCGCCCCGATCGGCTCGATTCTCATCCGAGAGTTCCAGATTTCGGCCGAGCGGATCGAGGCGGTGGTCCGGGAGCAGATCGAACATGTGGTGTACTCCCTGTTTGCCTGGCAGGAAGGGAGCTTTGCCTTCGATCTTCATGAGTCGGTGGAGGCAATCGATGGCATCCGGATGGACCCGGTCCAGTTCATGCTGGAGCAGGGGTTGGATACCAAGCTTCTGGCAATGGAGGCAGCCAGAATCCTTGACGAACAGTCCGTTACGGATGATCGGGGTGGTGGCGAGGGGGCGGTCGGCCAGCCGCAGAATACGGTCGATATCGCCTTTGACCTGATGCAGGAGGCGGCGGAGGTTCCCGTCGCGACATCGGCGACCAGACCCGCTGCCGCCAGCGGGACGATTATCCTCGTTGACGACGATGAGGGTACAAGAGAGTTTCTGACCGCCATGTTCCGGGACCTCTCCTTCGAGGTGAGTGCCTATGCCGGGAGCGAAGACACCCTGATCGCCGTCGATACCCTCTACCGACAGGGGGGACGGCCACTGGTCCTGGTCGACCTGATCATGCCCTGCATGGACGGTTCGGGCATACTGGGGGGATTGGAACTGCTGAAGGTGATCCACCACCATTTTCCCGATCTCCGCGTTATGGTCATGTCCGACTATCATAACAGCGATGCGGAGCGTCAGGTGCTGGGGATGGGGATCGACTTCATTCTGAAACCGCGCCGTTCTGACCTCGACGACCCCACGGCGCAGGAAGAGTTCGGCGGACGCTTCCGGGAGATCCTTGCCAGGGCGAAACAGGAATCGAGGGGAACCGGGCAGGTGAACCTCGGGGATGAGCTTCGCATGGAGATGGGGGAGATCTTTGCGCCGGTCTCCGCCATGCCGGTGCAAAGCACCGGCATTACCCTGCTCAGAGGGATGCTGGAAGAACTCAACGATCCCGCCCTTGGTGGCGGCATCATCCTGCTGGTCCTGCGGTTCGCTTCGGAGTTCATGAACCGGGCGGTCATCTTTCAGCCTAAGGGTGGGGACATTGTGGGGCTCGGTCAGTTCGGGATCGATGTCGATGCCACGATAGCCGACCGAAAAATCCGTAATCTGCGCATTCCCAGGCAGGAGGCGTCGATCTTCAGCGGCGTCTTTGCCGATGCCAGGTCGGTCAAGATGTTGCCGGACGAGTCGTGCCGGGACAGTCAACTCTTCGCCGAACTCGGTGGGCCGCCGTTAGAACTGTTCCTGGGACCGATCTTGAGCGGTGGTGAGGTGGTAGCCATCCTCTATGGCGACAATTTCCCCGAGCAGCGCTCGCTCGGGGACACCGATTCACTGGAGATCTTTCTGTCCCAGGCGGGAATGGCTATGGAAAAGGCGCTCATGGAGAGCCGGTTGAAGGAAAAAGGTCCGGAGGAGAGATGAAATGTATTCTCATTGCCGAAGATTCGCCGACGATGCGGTCATTGATGGCCACGACCATTGAGTCTTGCGGCAACTATGATATCGTAGAGGCTGCTAACGGATTCGAAGCACTGCGCCTCCTTCCCAGGATCAAGGCCGATCTGATCATTACCGACATCAATATGCCCGATATCAACGGATTGGAACTGATCAGCTATGTCCGGAACAGTCCGCATTACCGGGAAATCCCCCTGTTCATCGTGAGCACCGAAGGGGGAGGTGGGGATAGGGAAAAGGGGCTGGCCCTCGGGGCAAACGAGTATCTTGTCAAGCCGTTCGATCCGGTCCTGCTGCAGAAGTTGATCCGACAATATCTGGGTTAGCCCGGCTTCCCGGCACCCTGGCTGTACCTTATCGAACAATCCCGTACGGAGCGGTATCCTGACCATATGAGCACATTAGGCAAGGCTGTCTCAGACTTTCTGGCGGAAGCGGAAGAGATCATCGACCAACTCGGCGGCGACCTGGTTGAACTGGCCGATTGTGCGGACACGGGCGATTGCAATCCTGACCTGCTCAATTCCATCTTCCGTGGTGCCCACTCCCTGAAAGGACTGGCCGGTATGTTCGGCTTCAGTCAGATTCAGGAACTGGCCCATACCATGGAAAATCTTCTTGATTCTCTCCGTCTTGGCAAAGTTCCCCTTACCCACGATGTCATAAGCGTATTGTCGGATTCGTCGGAGCTTCTAGGCTCCATGGTCCGGAGTGCCAGTGGCGGGTCCATGGATGCGACAGGCCTTTCGGAGGTCGTGACCCGCATTACTGCCTGCGTCACCACCCCGAAGGCGGTCGGCGGCCCATCCCCGCTGGCGTCTCTTGGCCTGTCGGAAGCCGTTTTGACCGCCCTGACCGAATACGAGGAACACCGGCTTCTGGAAAACCTGAAAAAGGGGCGGAAAATTTATTCCGTCATGGCATCCTTCGCCCTGACCACCTTCGACCAGGACCTGGGAAGTCTGACCGAGACGCTGAAGAACTGTGGCGAGGTTATCAGCACCCTTCCCAGCGTGGGAAGCAACATCGATTTGGCCATAGACTTCGAGGTCCTCTTTGGCAGCGATCTGGAGTTTGACCAGGTGCGTGAGCTGGTGGCCGCGAAAACCGTTGTTGTCCGCCAGCTCGGTAGCGGTACGGTGCCACTGTTGCCTCCTTCTCGTGCGGTAGCGCCCCCGCCCCCGCCCCCGACCATTTTTGCATCGTCACCGGATGCACTGTCTGATATGGCTTCCGTGCCACCCTCCCCACCACCGGCAGCGCCAGGAGGGGGCGACGCGGCCACTGCCAAGAGCATGAGCCGCACCGTGCGGGTTGACATCGGCAAGCTGGACGATCTGATGAACATTGTCGGCGAACTGGTTCTGTCCCATTCCTCGATTACCGTCATCAGCGAGCGGATGAACCGTGACGGCCGCACCCCCCTGATCCAGGAGTTGACCAAGGCAGCCAAAGGGTTGGAGCGGAAGCTGACCGAACTGCAGAAGGGGGTCATGGAGATCCGGATGATCCCGGTGGGCCAGCTCTACGAAAAGATGGGGAGGATCGTACGAAAGGTCGCCCGTGAGCAGGGGAAAAAGGTCGATCTGAAGCTGTACGGGGCCGATACGGAACTGGACAAGCTCATTATCGAGGATATCGCCGATCCGGTGATGCACATCATCAGGAACGCCATTGACCATGGCATCGAGCCCCCGGAGGAGCGGCGGGGCGTCGGCAAGGAAGACGCGGGGACCATCAGGCTTTCGTCGTTTCAGAAGGGGAATCATGTCGTTATCGAGGTGGAGGACGATGGTCGTGGCATTGATATCGGCAAGGTCCGGAGGAAGGCCGTCGAGAAGGGACTGATAGGCAGTGCCGACGACCTCTCCGATCGTGAAGCGATAGAGCTGATCTTTCTTCCCGGCTTTTCCACCAGTGAGACAGTGAGCGAGATCTCCGGCCGGGGTGTCGGGATGGATGTGGTGAAGAACAACATCGCCGCCGTCTCCGGCATCGTGGACATCGAGAGTGTGTTCGGCAGGGGGAGTAGGATCACCATTACCCTGCCCATCACCCTGGCCATCATCAAGGCGTTGATCATCGCCTCTGCCGGCCGGACCTATGCCCTTCCCATTACTTCGGTGCTGGAAACCATCATGATCAACCGTGAGGATATCCTGACCGTGGAGCGGAAAGAGGTCATTCAGCTTCGGGAGATGACGCTGCCACTGCTGCGTCTGGGTGATTTTTTCCATCTCCCTTCACCGGACCGACAATCGGATGACCTGTACGTCGTGGTGGTGGGGTCAGCCGAAAAAAGGCTCGGGATCGTTGTCCACGACCTCCTCGGCCAGCAGGATATCGTCATAAAATCTCTCGGCACAATATTGGACTGCGTAAAGGGGATTTCCGGCGCTGCCGACCTGGGTGACCAGCGGACAATCCTGGTCCTGGACGTGGCCGGGATCATCAACGAAGCGACACGCGGGGGCGGTTAGGTGTACAACGACTTCTATGGGTTTACGGAAAAACCGTTCAGCAAAACTCCCGACCCCCGCTTTCTCTATCTGAGCCGTGGCCACCGGGAAGCGTTGGCACGGCTGCAGCACGCGGTTGAGGAACGGGAGCTTGCCCTGCTGACCGGCGATATCGGCTGTGGCAAGACCACGATCTCCCGGGCGTTGATGGATGCCATGGGTGAGCAGTACCGTTTCTGCTTCATCTTCAATCCGCGCCTGACTGCCCTGGAGTTCTTGCGGGTGGTTGCCCGGAGCCTGCTCAACGACCTCCCACCCGGCGGCAAGGACGAACTCCTCTCCCGGGTCACCGATACGCTGTATCTGCTCCACCGTGAAGGGTGTTGCCCGGTCATTGTGGTGGATGAGGCCCAACTGATACCGGACCGGGAGATCTTCGACGAAATCAGGCTCCTGACCAATTTCCAGCTGGACGATCGGAATCTGCTCAGTGTCATCCTCATGGGGCAACCGGAGCTCAGAACCATTCTTTCCGGTTCTGTCTATGAGCCTTTTCGTCAGAGAATAGGTCTCCAGTATCACCTGGAGCCACTCACCCTCGAAGAGACGCTGGAGTATCTGGATTATCGTGCCATGGTGGCTGGCGGGGCCGAGGGGCTGTTTTCCCCGGATGCTGTACAGCGGATTTATGAACTGTCCAAAGGGGTTCCACGTCGCATCAATTCGATTGCCACCAATGCCATTCTGGAAGGATTCGGCCGGGATGTCACGTTCATCGATGCCGAGCTGATTGACAGTGTTGCTCATGAAATTATCGTGTAAAGGGATGATGGTTTTGCCATGAATCTGGCAGAGATAAGAAAAAAGGCCTTACAGGAAAAGGATGCAGGGGGAGCCCCCCCGCGCAGTACTTCGGTCGTGAGCGATCCTCCCCCTGCGCTCCCTGTCCGGGAAGACCCGGCCGGCCCCGCAGCGACGGGCATTCCGGAAGAGTCGACCGTTATGGGAGTGGAAGAGCCGTCTGAGCGGCAGCCCATCATGGTGAGCGATGGGTGTGCTGCTCAGGCTCAGCCGTTGCCGGAGACCGTTTCGACGTCCGAACCACTCTCCTTTCCGGGAACGAAATCAACGGTGGTCCGTCCTTTTGACCCGATTGCCGAACTCCTGGCGGGGCGGGAGCTGGCCGGGAGCGAGGATGAGGACGAGCTTTCCGCACTGATCGAGCGGGAGGCGTCGCCTGACCAGATTGAAGAGTATCTCTGTTTTCGGGTGGCGGACGAAAACTATGCCATCAATATCATGGCGATCAAAGAGATCATCAAGCCCCGCGAGGTGACCGAGGTACCGCGGGTTCCCTCCTATGTTCTTGGCGTCATATCCTTACGGGGAGTGATTATCCCGATATATGACATGCGCCGGCGCTTGGGGCTCGATGATGTGCCGGGAGGGAACCGGCAGAGAATCCTCGTGGTCCGTCATCGGGAGGGGGTTGCCGGTATCCTGGTCGATCAGGTAAGCCATGTGGTGAAACTGGGGGCGGCCGATGAAGAACAGCCACCCGCGGTCCTCGATGGAGCCGGTCGGGAGTTTGTCCAGGGAATTGGCCACCATGATGGCAGCATGTTGATACTCCTTGACCTTGATAAGATCCTCGATATGAGTTTGAGCTGAGCAGTGCCTGCTGTTCAGGGCAGCTGCGGGAGAGTGATAATGACAACCGTGAAAAAATATCGGATTCTCGTGGTGGAGGACGAAGAAAGTCTCCTGAAACTGGAAAGCATTCTCCTCTCCCTGAGGGGCTACGAGGTGACCGGCGTGACAGACGGTGCCGAGGCGTTGGCGGAGATCGAGCGCAACAGACCGGACCTCATCGTGCTGGATATCATGCTGCCGGGCATGGATGGTTTCGAGGTCTGTCGACGCATCCGCGAGAACCCGGAGACACGTGACATCCCCGTGGTCATGCTGACTGCCAAAAAGAGCACCCAGGACTACGCCAGGGGTATGGAGTGCGGGGCCAATGCCTACATCACCAAACCGTTCAAGTCGAGCAAGGTGATGGAGGTTGTCGCAGACCTGCTCAAGCGCTGACAGGCTGATGGCTCATGCTGATGGATGCCCGGAAGGTTACGCTATGACGTCGGAAATTCAGGAAATACAGGTGGCGTGCTTTCGCCTGGGGGAGGATGTGTATGCCCTCGATATCATGCGGATCAAGGAGATCATCCGCCCCCAGAAACTGTCACATCTGCCCAAAACCCCACCGTTCATGGAGGGGGTTATCAATCTCCGGGGAGCGGTGATAGCCGTCATCGATCTCAGGAAGCGGTTCGATATGCCCCAACGGGAGTTGGACACTGCTTCCCGGCTGCTGATCGTCAAGGTGGCCGGCCAGGCAATGGGGCTGGTGGTGGACGACGTAACGGAAGTGGTCACCGTCCCGGTCAAGGACCTGAAGCCGCCGCCGCGCCTTTCCGAGGGGAATATTGATCAGTATTTGCTAGGAGTATGCCTGGTTCAGGAATCGATGGTCATGCTCCTGAATCTTGACAAGCTGCTTTCTCCCCAGGAAGTGCATCAACTCCGGACAATTCTTTAGAACTTTTCCAAGCAGGATACAGGTTCCCCTCTATGGTACAAGGGCCAAAAGATACTGCACGCACTGCCGACCCGCAGGGCGGGGCCGACGATGAACAGCGCCGTCAGGGTGTAATTGCCTTGGTGCAACTCCCTTGGGTCGAGAAGCGGGCCGCCCTTCTCCGTGCGCTTGGGGATGAGAGTTGGCGGGTGCGCAAAGAGGCGGTCGAGGCGCTCCTTGCCGTTCCAATGGATGTGGAAACGATCGAGACCCTGATCGAACTTCTGGATACACAGGGAAATGCCGGACTGCGCAATGCGGCGGTCGAACTGCTTCAGGGGCTGGGGACGCGCTCGCTTGCGACGCTTTGCCGCCACCTGTCCGATTCCCGACCCGGCGTCCGTAAATTCATTGTCGATATCCTGGGAGGCATTGGCAATGCCGATGCCGTTCCCAGCCTGATCGAGCTTCTAACTGATCCGGATCCCAATGTGCAGGCCGCTGTTGCGGAAAGCCTGGGAATCATCGGCGATCCGCGCGGGGTGGGGCCACTCCTGCCGGTACTGGCTTCAGAAAACATTCTGGTTGCGTTTGCGGCACTGGATGCCCTGGTGAGAATCGGGCAGCCTCTGCCCATGTCTACATTTGACGGGCTGGCACGAGATCCCTTGCTGAAAAAGGGGGTGCTCACCAGCCTGGGAGCTCTCTGCGGCGAAGAAGCTGCGCCCCTCCTCATTGGCGGCATGCACGAGCCGGGAAGGAGTGTCCGGGAGGCGGCCGTTACCGGTTTGATGAACCTCCGTTCCCGCCTTTCCCCGGAACGCAGGCTGGTGTTGATCGATGAACCGCTGTGGCGTCTGGCCGGCACTCCTTGCGTTGAACAGCTCCTGCCGTCCCTTACCGCTGCCGATACGGCTGTTCAACGAGCGGTGGTAACCGTTCTGGGACTGATCGGCGATGGCCGGGCGGTTGCCCCGCTTATCGCCGCATATCGGTACGAGCATCTCCGGTCGAGCTGTGTAGAAGCCCTGGCCGCCATTGGCTCGATCGACGCCGAAGCCTTGATCGGGCATTACGCCGGTGGGGACGTGGAGGCTCAATGCCTCATTAGCTTTGTGTGCGGCGAACTGGCACTCAGGGTAGCGGAAAGTCTGTTCAGGGACGGCATCCATTCGCCTTCACCGGAGCTCCGCTTCGTCGCTGCCCGGGCGGCCGGCAAGACCGGCCTGCTTTCCCTTGCCGGAGAGATTGTCGCACTCCTCGATGACGAGGAGAGCCAGGTCAGACAGGGGGCACTGGAGACCCTCACGCGGTTTGCCCGCGACGCACAGGAGGAAATGGCACCGATCATCGCAACCCTCGTTGGCGCGGCTTCGCCAACCAGGCGTTACTACGGGGTGCAGCTGCTGTCGTCCTGCAACCAGCCGGAAAGACTGCTGCTGCTCGCCAAAGACCCTGATCCGAAGGTTCGAAGGACGGCAATCGCGGCATTGGCCGAAATGGGAGCCGCTCAGAGTGTGGGTAGCCTTGTCATAGCACTTGCCGACGAAGATGATGATGTCCGCACGGCAGCGGTAACCGCACTCGGCAAACTGGGGGGGGAGGAGGTCCGGGAGCCGCTCCTCCTGGTGCTGCAGGATCATTCTCCATGGGTTTGCCGGGCTGCAGTGAAGAGCCTGGTATCTCATGGGTTCGAAGAGTCGTTTCAGGCCCTGGCGGCCCTGGTGCACGACTCTCCCGGCATGGTCCGGCTCGCGGCGTTGGAGGGGCTGGGCCAGTTGGACCGGGGCCGGGCAGTGCCCTATATGATCGAAGCCCTTGCCGATCCTGACAGCGAAATGCTCAGAATTGCCGTGCAGGTTTTGACCCGCCAGGGGGCAGAGTGGATTGCCGAACATGGCCGGACACTGTTCGCCCATCCCGAAGCAACCGTCCGGATGCGGGTTGCCACAGCCGTGGCAAACTGTCTGGGGAGAGGCGCCAAACGTCTGCTCACGGATGCCCTGGCCGAAGAGGTCGATCCGGCCGCCAGGGAACATTTGCAGACACTGGTGTCCAGTCTGTAATGCTCCTGTTCACCGAGCCCCATATCCCTCTGGGTGATGAAGAGTTCCTGCAGCTTCGGGATCTCATCTACAACCATTGCGGCCTTTATTTCGACGAAGACAACCGGTATCTGCTGGAAAAGCGCCTTGCCGGCCGACTTCAGGCCCTGAACCTGCCGTCATTCAGGGATTACTTCTATTATCTCCGCTATGACCGTGGCCATGAGCAGGAGATGTCCAACATCATGGATATCCTGACAACCAATGAAACCTATTTTTTTCGGGAAGCGTTCCAACTGAAGGCTTTCACCGAGGAGATCGTTCCGGAACTGGTTGCGGCAAAGACCAGGCAGGGAGACCGGACCCTCAGAATCTGGAGCGCCGGCTGCTCGTCAGGGGAGGAGCCGTACACCATCGCCATGCTGCTTCTGGAAACACCTGCCTTCAGAGGGTGGCGGGTGGAGATCGTCGGCACCGACATCAGCCAGAGGGTCCTGCAGTTGGCCCGTAAAGGTCTGTACCGTGCATCGTCATTCAGGGCCACTGACGACCGGTCGATCAGCAGGTTCTTCACTCGTCAGGAAGACGGTCACCAGATCTCCGATGAGGTGAGGGGGCTGGTCAGCTTCAGCCAGCTCAATCTCTTCGACCAGACGCGACTCGCCCTGCTGGGCAAGATGGATGTGATATTTTGCCGGAATGTCATCATTTATTTTGATCTGGCTGCCAAGAAACGGGTTATCGAGAGTTTCTCCAGGATACTGGTTCCGGGTGGTTTTCTGCTGCTCGGCCACTCCGAGTCGCTGATGAATATCACGACACAGTTCACCCTGCGCCATTTTGTGAACGATATGGTCTATCAAAGGCCGCTGGAAGAGCGTGGAGGCCTTACGTGAAGTTGATACGGGTAGTGGTGGTGGATGATTCCGCCTATAACCGCCGTTCCATCAGCAAGATGCTCCAGGAGATTCCCGGTGTTGAGGTGGTCGGCTATGCTGCAAATGGTGAAGAGGGTATCCGGAGGATCATGGACCTCAGGCCCGACCTGGTGACCCTTGACCTGGAAATGCCCAAGATGGATGGTTTCACGTTGTTACGGATCATCATGAACAGGTGCCCGACGCCGGTCATAGTGGTGAGCAGCCAGACCGGCGACGAAAAGGTTTTCAAGGCACTTGAGCTGGGGGCCGTGGACTTCGTATCCAAGCCGACCAATAAGATTTCAACCGAGCTGCTCAAGATACGGGAGGACCTGCAGGAGAAAGTGCGCAACGTGCTCCACCTGAGACTCAGGGGCCGGGCCTCGGCTGATTTGCCGTCACTGCCGGAGGGGAGCCGTCTCGTTTCGTCTCCCGCGGTGGCGGGCAAGACCGACATCGTGGCTATCGGGGCTTCCACTGGCGGCCCGCCGGCTCTCTACGGGATGTTTTCCGTGCTCACCCAGAGGCTGCCGATTGCGGTGCTGGTTTCCCAGCATATGCCGTCCGGATTCACCCGCCCCTTTGCCGAGCGGCTGAACCGGGCTTCGGCCTTCGAGATCAGAGAGGCTATGGACGGCGATCCGGTGCTCCCTGGCCAGGTTTTGATAGCTCCTGGTGGATACAACATGCTGTTCGAACAGGTGGCCGGCAGGGTTGTTGTCCGTTTGCAGGAGCCGTCCCCCGCAGATCGCTACATTCCATCCGTCGATGCCATGTTCGTGTCGTTGGCGGAAATTTACCGCAAGAGACTGCTGGCGGTGGTAATGACCGGCATGGGGAACGATGGCAGTCGCGGCATCAGAGCGGTCAAGGCGGCCGGCGGCAAAGTAATGGCTGAAGCCGAGGAGACGACCGTGGTCTTCGGTATGCCCCGGGAGGCGATTGCTACCGGTGTTGTCGATCGGATTGTCCCGCTTGACCGGATGGTTCGCGAAATTGTCAGTAATTGCGGCTTTATGCCTAGTGTAACGGAGGGGCCATGATTGTCGACGATGAAGCCGGCGGTATCGGACCGGGCGAGGAGTTTCTGCAGGTATTCAAGAAAGGGGCGGAGTTTTCGCAGGAACTGCTCAAAGAGAACGAGCGATTACGCTACCGGCTGTTTCAACTCGAACAAGACCAGGCAGTTCCTGCGGGCGACCAGGCGCTGAAGGCGGAAAACGCGCGGCTCGTGGCCAGGGTCCGGGAGTTGGAACAGGAAAAGGATGATATCCTCCGGCGGATAAGGCTGACCGAGGAGGAAAACCAGGATTTTGCCAACCGCTATCTGGAGATCGAAGCCGAAAACAACAATCTGGCCCACCTCTACATTGCCAGCTACCAGCTCCATTCCACCCTTGACTTCCGCGAAGTGCTCCAGATCATCACCGAGATCGTCATCAACCTGATCGGGGGAGAAGAGTTTGCCGTGATGCTTTTTGACGAGAAGGCCGGCAGGCTGGAGGCTGTGACGAGCGAAGGAATAGACTGTGCCGAACTGCCGGTGGTTGAGCCTGGAGAGGGGATCATCGGCAGTGTGTTCCAGAGCGGGGAGAGCTTCTTCGTGACCGACATGGAGAGCTACACGAGGACGGTTACGCAGCCAATGGTCTGCATCCCCCTCAAGATCAAGGATCACGTCATCGGCACCCTGGTCATCTACAAGTTGTTGATCCACAAAACGTGCTTCGCCCAGGTGGATTACGAGCTGTTCACCCTGCTGGCGGGGCACGCGGCCACGGCCCTTTTCAGCTCCAGGCTCTACGCGGATTCGGAGCGCAAACTCTCCACCATCCAGGGCTTTCTTGACCTGCTGACAAAAAAATAATAGTATCTCGGGGATGCAAGCTATGCCAGAATACGCTGCTCTTGTTGTCGAAGATTCGCCGACCATGCGTCAACTGATCACCTTTGCCCTGAAACGGCTGAGGGGAATCAGGATCGTCGAGGCCAACGATGGCGTCGATGGTCTGAAGAAGCTCACGACCGAACGGTTCGACATCATCTTCACCGACATAAACATGCCGGTCATGGACGGGTTGAAACTGATCAGCCTCGTACGGGAAGACGAGAGCCACAAGGGGATTCCGATCGTGGTCATCACCACCGAAGGGGCTGTTGAGGACCGGGAGCGGGCCATTGCCCTGGGGGCGAACGACTATATCACCAAGCCGATCCAGCCGAACCGGATCCTCGATGTGGCCAAGGGGCTGTTGGGCATCCCCTGAAGGAGTTTGCGTGAACCGCCTGTGGGTGCCGGCAGTGCTCATCCTGCTGCTCGGCGTACCGTTTTTCCTCCATGCCAAAGACTTCAAGGTCGTTACCTTCAAGACTGTCAATGCCGGCAAGGTCAACTTTCCCCACGATCCACATCTGAAGAAACTGGGGAACAACTGTACCCAGTGCCACAATGCCCTGTATACCATCGGCAAGCAGAATCCGCCGGTTACCATGGCCGAGATGGAGAAGGGCAAGTCGTGCGGGGCATGTCACAACACCGTCAAGGCTTTCGGGCTGCCGGAGTGCACCCGCTGTCATATCACCAGAGAAGTGCCGATCCAGATCCCTGATTTCGGGACTATCACCTTCAGCCACAAGTTCCATCTCACCAGGTTCCAGTGCTGGGATTGCCATAACGGTCTCTTCGCGGCCGGCCCGGGGAACCCCCATGCCTCCATGGCCGACATGGAGGGTGGACTCTCCTGCGGCGGCTGCCATGACGGCACCATCGCGTTTTCGGTCAAAGGTGACTGCGTCAAATGCCATGTCGTGAAGGATATCGCCTTTGACGCCGATGCCCTTTTCAAGCATACCGTACACCTGGGCCTTGGCTACGGCTGCCGTGATTGCCACAGCCAGCACTTTATCGCCGGACCGAACAGCAAGCGCTACACCATGCTGGATATGGAGACGGGCAAATCGTGCGGCGTCTGTCACGACGGGAAAACCGCGTTCAACGTTACCGGCGACTGTCAGCGGTGCCACGGAGGGAATCGGGAGATCACCTATAAGGCTGCCGCTGCCTTTTTCCCCCATGTCTTTCATACGAAGATCTTCATCTGCGCCGACTGTCACAGCGGGATATTTACCGGTGGTCCCACCAGCAGGCGGTACACCATGGCCGAAATGGAGCAGGACCGTTCCTGCGGCGCCTGCCATGACGGGAAGATTGCCTTCGGTGTAACCGGCAACTGCGATCGTTGCCACCGACAGACCAAAGAGCTGGCACTGGCGGTGCAGCCGATCGGCACGGTCCCTTTCAGCCACAAGGTGCATACGTCCCTGTTCAAGTGCGACGACTGCCACAACAAGGTGTTTGCCACCGGCAGCCAGACCCGGCGGTTTACCATGGCCGAGATGGAAAAGGGTAAGTCGTGCGGGGCCTGTCACAACGATGAGACCGCTTTCACCGTCAAGGCGAACTGCAGCCGCTGTCATCCCGTGCGGGACATACCCTATGTCCTGGACGCCTGGTTCGGCCATAACCGGCACCTGCAGATGTACACCTGCACCGACTGTCACAACGCCTTCTTTGTTGCCGGGCCCGGCAACAAGCGCCGGACCATGGTGGATATGGAAAAAGACCAGTCCTGTGGCGCCTGTCATGACGGGTTCATTGCCTTCTCGGTGACCGGCGACTGCAACCGGTGTCACAAGTCGACCAAGGAGCTCATCATAAAGACCCGTGGGGCCGGACCGACTCCGTTCAGCCACAAGGTGCATATCGCTCTCTTCGCGTGCGGTGACTGCCATAACCGGATATTTCCCACCGGCGTTGCTGCCAAGCGGTTCACCATGGCCGACATGGAGGCAGGCAAGTCGTGCGGTGCCTGTCACGACGCCAAAACAGCCTTTACGGTCCGTGAGAACTGTGCCCGTTGCCACCCGGTGAAAGAGATCCAGATGCAGCCGTCCGGTGCAACGTTCAGCCACAAACTGCATACCGGGCTCTATCGCTGCAACGAATGTCATGATCGGCTTTTCAACCCGGGTGCGGGGAACCGCCGGGTCTCCATGGCTGCCATGGAGAAGAAGCAGGAGTCGTGCGGCGCCTGCCATAACGGCAAGACCGCCTTCAGCGTGACCGGCTCCTGTCTCAAGTGCCATCCGACCCTCAAGGCCATCAGCTACGAACTGCAGAGCAAGTCGGTAGGGGACGCGTTTTTCAGTCACAAGGTCCATCTGGGCCGGGGATATAATTGCTCCGACTGCCATTATGCGGTCATCAAAACCGGTGATGAACGCAGGTCGTTCACGATGAGCGAGATGGGGCAGGGGCTGTCGTGCGGTTACTGTCATGGCTCGCTCATGGCCTTTTCGGTCAGGGATTCGAATGCCTGTAACCGTTGCCATAAGGATCAGTAGCAGCAGGCTCAGAGAACATAAGCCGGCCATTAGCGCCGGAAACCAACAGAGAATCAGGGCGGCTGGGCGCTGCCTTCTGTTATTTCAGGGAGGATATGACGTGGAAGAGCGATACGTACCGAGTGCTGTGGAAGAAAAGTGGCAGGCCGAATGGGAGCGGAACAAGAGCTTCAAGGTCACGGAGGATGAAACCCGGCGGAAATACTACCTGCTGGAGATGTTTCCCTACCCGTCGGGCCGTATTCATATGGGACATGTGCGCAATTATTCCATCGGCGATGTGGTTGCCCGCTTCAAAAGGATGCGCGGGTTCAACGTGCTCCATCCCATGGGGTGGGACGCCTTCGGCATGCCGGCGGAAAATGCCGCCATTCAGAACAAGAGCCATCCGGCAGCCTGGACCTACGAGAACATCGACTACATGCGGGGCCAGCTGAAGCGGATGGGGCTCTCCTACGACTGGGACCGGGAGTTGGCCACCTGTGATGTCGAATACTATCAGTGGGAGCAGCAGATATTCCTTCAGATGTACGAGCGGGGGATGGCCTACAAGCGGAATTCCTCAGTCAACTGGTGCCCCAAATGCGAGACCGTCCTGGCCAACGAGCAGGTGGAAGACGGCGCGTGCTGGCGCTGCGACAGCGCCGTGCAGCAAAAGGAGCTGGAGCAGTGGTTCTTCAGGATCACCGACTATGCCGAAGAGCTCCTGGCCTGTACCGAGCAGCTGACCGGCTGGCCGGAGCGGGTGCTCACCATGCAGCGCAACTGGATCGGCAAGAGCTTCGGCTGCGAGATCACCTTTCCGGTGGCGGACCGGGCCGAGGCGATCACGGTCTTTACCACCCGCCAGGATACCCTCTGGGGGGCTACCTTCATGTCCCTGGCCCCCGAACACCCGATGGCTCTGGCCCTGACAACCCCCGACAATCTGCCGCAGGTCACGGCGTTCATCGACCAGGTCAGGGGGACCGACAAGATCCGGCGCACGGCCGATGATTTCGAAAAAGAGGGGGTCTTCACCGGCTCCTGGTGCCTCAACCCGGTCACCGGCCTGCGGATGCCGATCTATCTGGCCAATTTCGTCCTTACCGATTACGGTACCGGCGCGGTCATGGCCGTGCCGACCCATGATCAGCGCGACTTCGAGTTCGCCCGAAAGTACGCCCTGCCGCTGCAGGTGGTGATCCAGCCCGAGGGGGAGACCCTTGACCCGGCCACCATGACTGCCGCCTTCACTGCCGAAGGGGTGCTGGTCAACTCGGGTCAGTTCGACGGGGTGCCGAGCAGTGCGGCCAAGGAGGCGATTGCCGACTACCTGGAACAGCAGGGGCTCGGCAAGAAGACCGTCAACTTCCGGCTGCGCGACTGGGGGATTTCCCGGCAGCGGTACTGGGGCAATCCTATTCCGATCATCTACTGCGACAGCTGCGGCGCCGTGCCGGTGCCGGTCAAGGACCTGCCGGTGGTACTGCCGAAGGATGTCGCCTTTACCGGCGCAGGGGGAAGTCCGCTGGCCCGGCTGGAGTCGTTCGTGAAGGCCGACTGTCCGGTCTGCGGCAAGCCGGCCCGTCGCGAGACCGACACCATGGATACCTTTGTGGAGTCGTCCTGGTATTTCCTCCGCTACTGCTGCCCCGACTTCACCGGCGGGCCGCTGGACAAGAAAAAGGCCGAGTACTGGATGTCCGTTGACCAGTACATCGGCGGTATCGAGCATGCAGTGCTCCATCTCCTCTATGCCCGGTTCTTCACCAAGGTCCTGCGGGACCTGGGGTACATCAACGTGGATGAGCCGTTTACCAACCTCCTGACCCAGGGGATGGTCATCAAGGATGGCGCCAAGATGAGCAAGTCAAAGGGGAATGTGGTCGACCCCAATGCGCTCATAGAACGTTACGGTGCAGACACGGCCCGGCTCTTCTCCCTCTTCGCCGCCCCGCCCGAGAAGGATCTGGACTGGAGCGACCAGGGGGTGGAGGGGAGCTTCCGTTTTCTCACCCGCCTCTGGAAGCTGATGTACGAATGCCTTCCCTTCATCGTGGGCGTTGGCGCTGCCACCGGTGAACCGGCCACCGCGGAGGCCAAGGCCCTCAGGCGATCGGTCCACAAGACGATCCGCAAGGTGACCAGCGATCTCGACGAGCGGTTCCACTTCAACACCGCCATTGCCGCAACCATGGAGCTGGTGAACGCCATTCAGGCCTTCACCCCGAAGAACGCGCCCGAGAACGGTCCGGTCCTGCGGGAGGCGCTGGAATCGGTCGTCCGGCTCCTGGCGCCGTTCGTTCCCCACTTTGCCGCAGAGCTCTGGGAGGCGCTTGGCAAGGCGGAGAGCATCGATTCCGCCGGTTGGCCCGACTTCGATCCGGCGGCGACGGTCGACGACGAACTGCTCATTGTTGTGCAGGTGAACGGCAAGCTCCGGGGGCGGATCACGGTTGCCGCCGACACTGCCGAAGAGGCGGTCAAGTCCCTGGCTATGGCCGATGACAACGTCCAGGCGTTTGTTGCCGGCAAGACACCGAAGAAGGTGGTGTACGTGCCGGGCAAACTGGTCAATATCGTCGTCTGACCGATGCGGCGCCTGAACGGACTTTTCATGCTGGCTGCCGCGGCCTGGCTCCTTCTGGCCGGGGGGTGCGGCTATTTCCCGGTAGGGGGCGGCGACGGCTTTCTGGCCGGCAGGCCGGTAAACGTTGCCATCTTTGCCAACCGGACCACCCGGCCGCGGCTGGAAAATGTTTTGGCCAAGAGCCTGCGCTGGGAGGTTGCCCGGCTTTCGCCCGCCTCACTGGTGAGCGAAGAGCGGGCCGAGCTGATCCTGGGGGGGGCGGTCACCTCGGTTGCCATTACCCAGATCTCCTACTCGGCCAGTGACCGGGTGAAAGAGTACCGCCTGACCCTGCAGGCCGAGGCGACCCTGACGGAACGGCGGAGCGGCAAGGTCGTCTGGAAGGGGACCGAAACGGGTCAGGCGGAGTATCCGGTCAGCCAGGACCTGGCCCTGCAGCTGAATGCCGAGGAGGCGGCCCTGAAGGTGGCGAGTGAGCGGCTTTCGGAGCGGCTCGTCAGGCACCTGCTGGAAAACTTTTAGTCTATTAACTGCGATCATGCACCACTAAGACACAAAGATCACAAAGGATTCACCAGCTTATTCAAGAGCGCTCGTAGTCCCCTGTGATGCCTGTGGAACCTCTGGCATTATTCTCCACCTTATGTCTTCGTGTCCCTTGTGTCTTAGTGGTGAGCTGCTTTTGGTGTTAAGAGTCAACGTCACTGGCCACAGATGATCTCGGATGGCAAGAGCTCTTCTCCTCCGCGTGCATCTGTGGCAATAGTTTATCGGGGTTATGAAGTATGGTGCTGAAACCTGAAGAGTTCAGCCTGGAGCTGCAGAAAGGGACGGTCGGACCGCTCTACTGCCTGTACGGCGAGGAGCCGTACCTGGTGGATCGTGCGGTGAAGCGGCTCATGGACCTGGCCCTGCCACCGGAGGGGAGGGACTTCAACCTGGCGGTGTTTTACGGCAAGGAGTGCAAGGGGGAGGAGGTGGCCGATGCGGTCCAGACCTTCCCCATGTTCGCCGACCGGCGGGTGGTGCTGGTGAAACGGTGCGGGGAGCTTTCTGCTGCGGCCCTGGAAGCGCTGATGCCGGTGGTGCAGAACCCGGTGTCTACCAGCTGCCTGATACTCCAGGGGGAGAAGGTCGATCAGCGGCTCAAGTTCTTTGCTGAGTTCAAGAAATCCGGCGTCCTGGTGGAGTTCAAACGCCCCTACGAGAACCAGCTCGGACCCATCGTCCGGGATGAACTGGCCACCCATGGCAAGCGGATCGAGCCGGCTGCCGCAGACCTCCTGATCGGCTATGTGGGCGCTAACCTGCAGGAACTGGCCAGCCAGGTTGAGAAGGTGGCGACGTTTGTCGCCGACCGGCCAACGGTGACGGTGGCCGATGTCCGGGCGATCGTCTCCGACACAAAGGTGGACAGCGTCTTCGAGCTCTGCAACGCCCTTGGCAATCGGGACCTGGCCGGTGCCCTGCGGAGGCTCCACACCATCCTCAGGGACGGCGAGGCTCCTTTGATGCTCCTCTCCATGCTGACCCGGCACCTGCGCCAGCTCTGGCAGATACGGGAGTGTCTCGACCAGCGCCTCGCCCCGCCTGAGATCGAGAAGCGACTCGGGATCAGATCATTTTTTCTGAAGGGGCTCCTGGTTCAGGCGAAGAACTTCGATGGCGAGCGGTATCGGCAGCTGTTCGAGCGGCTTTTCGAGCTGGATCTGGCCATGAAGAGCAGCGGCGGCAACCCGGCCCAGCTGTTGGAGTATTTTCTGCTGGAGGCTTGCGGGGGACGGTGAGGTTCGCTCAGGGCGCAAACATTTCAGCAAGAATCGATAAAACCTCATCCTGAGTCTGTTTGTCGATTCTTCCCAGCTTCTGGACCAGACGTGATTTGTCAACGGTTCTTATCTGGTCAAGGACTATTTGTCCTTCCTTATCCTTGAAGGCGCAGTGTATCCGCGTGGGATAATCCCTGCCTTTAGTCGTCATTGGTGCAACGATAACGGTAGCAATATACCGGTTCATCTCATCGGGGGAAATAACGAGACATGGCCTGGCCTTGCGAATCTCTCTGCCGACGGTTGGGTCCAAGTTGACCATATACACATCGAATCGTTTGATTACCATTCCCATTCATCCTTGTCCCACTCTGTTTGCACGCTCGAATCTCCGCCAATCATGTTGTCATCGCCACTCTCAGCCATGAGGCGGAATCTTTCCCCCCATCCCTGACGAGGCTTGGAGGCAGAGCGGATGACGATCTTTTCATCCTCTACCTCAAGTTCCACCTCCATTCCAAGATGGCTCTGTTCAAGGAGAAGCTTGGGAATTCTTATCCCTTGCGAATTGCCTATGCGAATGATGTTTGTCCTCATTATGATTTCCCCCGGAGGTGATGATCGTGTGTGGTCACATTGTAATTACCTGGGTAAGAGGAGTCAAGGTTCTTTACGTTGGAGCGGTGCGCACTACCCGACCCAGCTAGCCTTTTCAATATATGACTGTAGGAGTATTTTTGCTGGAGGCTTGCGGGGGGGGGGAGCCTGTTGCATTCGTAAAGAAGGAGCGTCTACCCGCCAGAAAAAAACACCCCGCCCAAAAAATTCTGTAGGGGCGTTCTTGTTCACCTTTTCCAAAACTGGCAGCCTACCTACTTCTTGGCCAGCCTCCGGACAATAGTTATGGCCAGTTGCTTGTCCGCCATGGTGGTCAAATCTCTGAAGCTTCTCAACATGGCTCGCTCTTCCCTGCATCCGTAGGGCAATTCCGGCTCAGCGGTCACGTTTGGCTGGACAGGCTCGAAGAAAGTTGTTGCCGGCATTGAGAGTACCTTGGCTATCCGCTGTACGTTCTCAACATTGAGCATGCTGCTCCCGTTTTCATAACGCTGAATCTGCTGATATGAAACCCCCACCTTTTCCGAGAGCTGTTCCTGCGAAAGCCCCAGCTCCTTCCTTCGTTTCCTTATAGCCGCACCGATTTCCCGAGTTGTGACGATGTCCGTTGGCATGACGGCATCATAGCAAAGCTCACCAGCGCATAATACCGCACCAATCGCTAGCCATTCCTGTTGATAAATACACGTTATAAGTGTATTTATTGTTGCTTTGCACTATCAGAATTGGCGGTATGAGCTTGCTGTGAACACCCCCTATCACGCCAAATATTTTGCCGCAGAACTGTTGCGCAGATCGGCCTCCAGTGACATCGACAAGCTCTCCATGTCGTTGTTTGATGCCTCGGTTGATCTGAATCCCCATCAGATCGAGGCCGCGCTGTTCGCCTGCCGTTCGCCCCTCTCCAAGGGGGTGCTGCTGGCGGACGAAGTCGGTCTCGGCAAGACCATCGAGGCGGGGCTGGTGCTTTGCCAGTACTGGGCGGAACGGCGGCGACGGCTCATCGTCATCTGCCCGGCAGCGCTCCGAAAGCAGTGGAGCCTTGAGCTTGAGGAGAAGTTCAATCTTCCCTCGGTGATCCTTGAGGCCAAGTCCTTCCGTGAAGCGTTGCGGGGAGGTGGTGATAATCCGTTACTCTCGAACTGCATTGTCATTACCTCCATGAATTTCGCCACCCAGCAGAAAGAGCTGCTGAAACTGGTTGCCTGGGATCTGGCGGTAATCGACGAGGCCCACAAGCTGCGTAACGCCTATCGGCCGAGCAACCGTATGGGGCAAGGCATTCGCTGGGCACTGGAAGAGCGCAAGAAGCTACTTCTCACCGCCACACCCCTGCAGAACTCCCTTCTGGAGCTGTACGGCCTTTCCACCCTGATCGACGACTACATCTTCGGCGATCTAGCCTCGTTTCGCGAGCAGTACACCGGCAGCGACGCCGACCTGGAAAGCTTGAAACGTCGGCTGGCCGGATTTGCCAAGCGGACCCTGCGTTCGCAGGTGTTGGAATACATCCGCTACACCGAACGCCGTGCCATCACTCGCCCGTTCCGCCCCTCCGATCAGGAGCAGGAGCTGTATGAAGCCGTCTCCAACTTCCTGCAGCGAGCTGACACCTACGCGATCCCTGACCGGCAGCGTACGCTTACGGTGCTCATCGTGCGCAAGCTGCTGGCCTCGTCCACCCTGGCGGTCTCCGGAACGCTGGAGACTATCCGGAAACGTCTTGAGGCGTTGCGTGCCGGATCGGCCGATTCGGAAAACCTGCTGGAAGAACTGGTGGATGGGGATGAGCTTGGCGACGACTTCCTCGACGAAGAAGAAGAAACAGAAGCAGACGAAGTTCTCCCGCGCCCTAAGGTAGAGGGCCGGGGTGGGGGTGGGGGCACTCAGCTCGACCGCCGGCAACTGGACGCCGAAATCGCCGAACTCGACGGCTACATCCGGCAGGCACGGCAGATCGCGGTCGACACGAAAACCAGCACCCTCAGGTCAGCCCTCGAAATCGGCTTTGCTGAGATGGAAAAGATTGGAGCCTCCCGTAAGGCGCTCATCTTCACCGAGAGCCGCCGCACCCAGGAATATCTGAAGGAGTTTCTCCAAGCCAACGGCTTTGCCGAGCGGATCGTCCTCTTCAACGGCAGCAACAGCGATGCGGAAAGCAGCGCCATCTTTGAACAGTGGTTACTGGACAATGCTGCTACCGGGCGGATCAGTGGCTCCAAGAGCGCAGACCGGCGCAGCGCCATCATCGAGCATTTCCGCGACCGGGCCGAAATCATGATTGCCACCGAAGCGGCCGCTGAAGGGGTCAATCTGCAGTTCTGTTCCCTGGTCATCAACTACGACCTCCCCTGGAACCCGCAACGGATCGAACAACGGATCGGCCGCTGTCACCGCTACGGCCAGAAGCACGACGTGGTGGTAATCAACTTCCTCAACGAGCGCAACGACGCCGACCGACGGGTGTATGAGCTGTTGACCGAGAAATTCAATCTGTTCTCCGGTGTCTTCGGCGCGTCGGACGATGTGCTGGGGACCATCGAGACTGGCGTTGATTTTGAACGGCGCATTCTGCGCATCTATCAGGAGTGCCGGACAGCCGGGGAGATCGAATCCGCCTTTGCAGTGCTGCAGGCAGAGATGGAGCAGGCCATCTCCTCCCGCATGACCGAAACCCGCCAGACCCTGCTGGAGAATTTCGACGAAGATGTCCACAACCGCCTGAAAGTGAGGCTGGACCAGACCCGCCATCACCTTGATCGTTTCAGCAGGTTCTTCTGGGCCGTTACCAGGTCTGTTCTCCATCAGCAGGCCCGGTTCGACAACGAAGACCTCTCTTTCGACCTGCACACACCTCCGTCGGGTATCGCCCGAGGGCGGTATCACCTCATCAGCAAGAATCGGGAAAACATTGAGGGCGCGTACCTGTATCGCCTTTCCCACCCGCTGGGGGAACAGGTCCTCGACAGAGCTTTGCAGCACCCAACCCCCGAAGCGGTCCTCCGTTTCGACATCAGTGGCAATCCGACCAGGATCGCCATGGTGGAGGCACTGAAAGGTGCGTCGGGCGTCCTGGCCCTCGAACGACTCACCATCACCGCATTCGAGACGGAAGAGCATCTCCTGTTCTGTGCCTTTACCGATGCCGGTGTCGCTCTTGATCAGGAACAGTGCGAGAAACTCTTTCAGTGCCGGGCGGAGATCGGTCCGGCGGAGAGCCTGGCGCCGTTCGACCGGCGTCTGGTAACGGAAACCGAACGGCACGCCGCAGCCACCATCAGCCGGGCGCTGGAAACCAGCAACCGCCACTTTAAGGAGGAGCGGGACAAGCTGGAGAAGTGGGCCGATGACCTGATCGTAGCGTCGGAAAAGGAACTTAAGGACACCAAAGCCAGGCTCAAGCTCCTGAATCGGCAGGCGCGGCAGGCCTCCACCACCGCCGAACAGATGGATCTGCAGCGGCAGATCGTGGAGTTGGAAAAGAAGCAGCGCCGCCAGCGTCAACGCATCTTTGAGGTCGAGGACCAGATCATTGAAAAGCGCGATGCTCTGATAGTCAGGCTGGAACAGCAGATGACGCAGAAGACTACCCGGGAACGGCTGTTCACCATCCGGTGGAGAGTTGTTTGAATAGAGGAGAGGTACGATGAGCAAATTCGACGACCTTGTACGCAAGCTGAAGGAGATATTCCAGATCGACCGTCCCGAGTTGGATTTCGGCGTCTACCGAATCCTCAATGCCCGGGCTGGTGAGATCAACGACTACCTGGACAACCGTCTGAAGGCGCGGGTGCAGGAGGCGCTGGTCAATGCAGGAAATGCCAACCTTGAGCAGTTGCGCAAGGAATTGGCCGAAGCGGAGAAAAATACCCAGTCCCTTGGCATGAACGCAGACGATGTCCCCAAGGTAAGGGAGCTGCGCCAGCGGATAGCCGAACTTTCCGCCGGCAGCGCCGATCATGAGAATGCAGTCTTCTCGCATCTGCTCACCTTTTTCTCCCGCTATTACGACAGCGGCGACTTCATCAGCCAGCGCCGCTACAAGGGGGATACCTACGCCATCCCGTACGCCGGCGAAGAAGTAGTGCTGCACTGGGCCAACAAGGACCAGTATTACACCAAGAGCGGCGAGAACTTTGCCAACTACAGCTTCAAGCTGCCTGATGGCCGCACCGTGCAGTTTCGGCTGGTGGCCGCCGACACTGCCAAGGATAACCGCAAGGACAACGACAAGGAACGCCGGTTTGTGCTGATTGACCGGCAAGTCCGTGTCGTGACCGATGATGACGGCGACGAGTATGAAGAGGAACTGCTGCAGGTTGAGGAGGCGGATGGCGATCTGCTGCTTCGCTTCGAGTATCGGCCGACGCCCAAGGGGACCAGGCAGGACGATCTGGTAGGCAAGGCGGTGCAGGCCGTGCTGGGGAACGAGGCCGTCAAATCGAGATGGCTAGACCTTGCCAAGCGGGAGCCGACCGAGAAGAACCCCCAGCGTACCCTGCTGGAAAAGCAGCTGACCACCTACACCCAGAAGAACTGCGCCGACTATTTCATCCACAAGGATCTTGGTGGTTTCCTGCGTCGCGAGCTGGATTTCTATATCAAGAACGAGGTGATGAACCTGGATGACGTGCAAAACGCCAAGCGGTTTGCCGACATCGAGAAGAACCTGCGGATGATCCAGTGCCTGCGGACCATTGCTTTGGATCTGATCACCTTCCTGGCCCAGCTGGAGGATTTCCAGAAGAAGCTCTGGCTGAAGAAGAAATTCGTGGTGACAGCCCATTATTGCATCACATTAGACCGGGTCATCAAGGATGCGCCAGAACTGCTGGATGCGATTGCCGCCAACAATCGGCAATGGGAGCAGTGGGAGAGTTTGGGGATAATGAAGGCGGAGGCTGCCAGAAATTGTGACTATCTCAAAGCCCATCCCTTTCTGATGGTGGATACCGCCCTGTTCGATGCAGCTTTCAGAGATAAGCTGCTGGGATCGATCGACGATCTTGACGAATCGTTGGATGGATTGTTGATTCATGGAGATAATTTTCAGGCGCTGAATCTGCTGCAGGAGCGATACAGAGAGAGAGTTGGCGCCGTATACATTGATCCACCATATAATACTGATGGCAGCCCGATAGCTTATAAGAACGGATATAAGAAATCGAGCTGGAACTCTTTGATCCAATCCAGACTTACAAATACTCTTCCTCTCATGTCAGAGGACGCCTTGGTCTGCGTCACAATCGATGACTTCCAAAAGGAAGAGCTTACGTTCATTATTCAGAATGTTTTTGGATCGGATGGCATTTCAGGAACAATAGCCATTCGCTCAAATCCATCTGGTCGACCCGTCCCGAGCGGATTTGCTCAATCACATGAGTATGCAATCTATGCCCATAAAACAAGCAGTGCCAAAGTTGGCGCTCTCCCGCGATCTGCAGCTCAGCTCCAGCGCTATCGGGAGATAGACGACGAGGGACGATATATGTGGGAGCTATTCCGGAAACGCGGTTCAGCGTCACTCAAATCCGATCGTCCCACTATGTACTATCCGCTTTACTTCAATGGCAGATCAATCCGAATTCCAGAGATGGAATGGGACGAAGCGAGTAAGGATTGGGCTGTTACTGAGCAACCATTGGCCGATGAAGTACTGCTTTGGCCAATTGATGAGGAAGGATTGCAGCGTCGGTGGCGCTGGAGTCCAGACAGAGTTAAGCAGGATTATAGCCAATTTAAGGTTAAGAATGAAGATAGAACAGCAGCTACTGTTTACTACAAGTATAGACCCAAAAGCGAGACAGTACTTCCACCAACTGTATGGGTTGATTCAAAGTACTCTGCAACTGAGTATGGCACTGACACTATTAAAAACTTGTTTGGCACATCGTCTGTATTTGACTTCCCAAAGAGTATTCATGCAGTTTTTGACTGCCTTTGGATCGGCGGGGCTGAACGAAAAAATGTTACTATTTTAGATTACTTCGCGGGTTCAGGCACGACGGGACATGCCGTTCTCTCGTTAAATCGAGCCGATGAGGGCCATCGAAAATACATCTTGGCTGATCAAGGTGCTTACTTCGACACCGTAATAAAAGCGCGCATGCAAAAGATTGCATTCTCAAGCGAATGGGATATGGGAAAACCCACCGCCCCGGAAACCGGCATCTCCCATGCCTTCAAGGTCCTCAAGATCGAAAGCTACGAAGACACCCTCAATAACCTTGAACTCCGTCGCAGTGCCGAGCAGCAGAGCTTGCTGGAAGGATTGGGGCAGGAGGCCAGGGACGACTACCTGCTCCGCTACCTGCTCGACATCGAAAGCCGTGGCTCGATCCTGTCGGTGGACTCATTCCACAAGCCCTTCGACTGCACGCTGAAGGTGGCGGTAGATTCCGCCGGTGCCTGCGAGGAGCGGTCCATCGACCTGGTGGAAACCTTCAATTATCTGATCGGCCTCAAGGTCAAACAGATCGATGCCTTGCGGGACCGGGGCATTGTCATGGTGCAGGGAACCTTGCCGACCGGGGAGAAGACGCTGGTTATCTGGCGCGATTGCGAGCAGGTTGACTATGAGGCACTCAACCGGTTCTGCGACAGCCACGATATCAACCCCAGGGACAGCGAATTCGAGGTGGTCTATATCAACGGCGATCACAATATCCCGTCAGTGTTGACCACCACCGAAGACGAAGGGGGAATCACCAAGACCCTCAAAATTCGTCAGATTGAGCCGGAGTTCCTGAGCCGGATGTTTGGTGGGGATGTGTGAGGATCAGCATCCCTGAACGGGAAGGAGAGAAATGCCGGAAAAGTGGGAGTCGTTGGTGATGAGGGTGGCGTTGCGGGACAGGGCGGAGGCGCCGATGACGGCGTCGGGAAGTTTCAGCCGGTGGCGGCTGCGCAGGTCAAGCGCCAGTTTCATCAAGCCGCTGTCGTCATGTGTCAGGGCGACAACCTCAATTCGTTCGCAGAATTCAGTAAAGCAGGCGCGGTCGCTATCGGAAAGGCCATCGAAGGCAAGAAATTCCAGGTAGGTGATAACCGAAATGCCCACATATTCAGCCGCTTCAAGCAGTTCTGCCAGGTTACGGTTGCCCGACAGAAGAGAAACCACGGCGTTTGTATCCAGCAGGAATCGGCGTTTACCACTCATCACGCATGCTCCGTTGGGCCGCCACAGCGTCTCCTTTCCAGGAAAGCCTGCCGCAGAGATCGGTGAAGCTTCGTTTCGTTGTATGGATTTTCTTCACAGGTTTGCGACGCTCAAGCAGAAACTGGTAATAATCCAGCAGCTCGCGGCGTAAAGCCGGAGTTAGTGCGGAAATATCGAGTTGTTTGGCTGTCATAGGCATGATTGAGACCTCCTGATGCTGAAAACAGTAGCACAGAGGGGAATACGTGACAAGTTTTCGGATAAATTCATCAAGGAACAGACATCATGAGTTTTCATAAGCAATTGGTTCTTAATCGCTGGATGTACCGATTCTTCAGGGGAGGGAGCCTGCAGGCCCTGAAGGTGCGTCTGGGCGATGATCGCCATGAAGGAATCGAGGATGACGGCCAGACCCGCTACTTTCGCGAACTGTCACACAACCTGTTCGAGGTTGACCGGATCGGCGTCGATGATTTCCGCCGCTATGACCTGAATATCGTTCAGCACTGGCAGACTATCACCCGCAGGCGGAACCGGCTGGAAGAGACCGAGCTGCAGATGAAGTATTTCCAGTATCTGTCGCTGCTGTTCAGCGAAATCTACCTGGACTGCTACTTCAACCGGCGGCAGTTGCTGCTGGACGGGCTGAATGCAGAGCTGGCGGGGTATAACGCTAAGACAGCCGCTGCAGACCGTTTTCAGCCGTTCGATGCAGATGAACTGAACAAGCTCGCCTTCTGGAACGCCACCGGCTCGGGCAAGACCCTCCTGCTGCACGTCAATATCCTGCAGTACCTGCACTACTTCCAGAGCGGCAACCAGAGCTTCTATCCGGACAAGATCATCCTGCTGACTCCCAATGAAGGACTGTCCCGTCAACATCTTGAGGAACTGGACCTTTCCGGCTTCCATTTCTTCCAACTGTTCGACAAGAACAAAAACGCCTTCCGTGGCACCGTCGAGGTCATCGACATCAACAAGCTGGGTGACGAGATGGGGGACAAGACGGTCGCGGTGGAGGCGTTCGAGGGGAACAACCTGGTGCTGGTGGACGAGGGACACCGGGGAACCGGGACTGCCGCCGGAGCCTGGATGAGCCGTCGCGAAGCGCTTTGCCGGGGCGGATTTGCCTTCGAGTATTCGGCCACCTTCGGTCAGGCGGTTGCCCGTGGCTGGGTGGTCACCAAGGCGGAAGAGGAGGCGCAGAAGAAAAAGGCCAAGGTGCAGTTCGACACCGCCAGCCTGAAGAAACTGACGGAGGAGCAGCGGCAACAGATTGCCCTTAACAGTGAAGAAAAACGGAAGGCCCGCCTGCTGGCGACGCGGGAGATCTACGCCAAGTGCATCCTCTTCGACTATTCGTATAAGTTCTTTTATGAGGACGGCTATGGCAAGGAGTCGCTGATCCTCAACCTTGCTGATGACAACGACGAGGAAACACGGAACCTCTATTTCACCGCCTGCCTGTTGAGTTTTTACCAGCAGCAGTATCTCTGGGCGCGGCACCGGGAACAGCTGGATGAGTTCAACATTGAGAAACCGCTCTGGGTGTTTGTCGGCAACAAGGTTAACGACGATGATTCTGACATCCTGACCGTGGTCCAGTTCCTGGCCGACTTCCTCAACAACGACTCCCAGTACAAAGCTTGGATTGCCGATTTACTGGCAGGCAGGGCAAGGCTCCTGGACAAAAAGGGGCGCGACATTTTCGACCGGCGCTTCACGCCTTTGATGGGGACACCTGCCGACACGGTCTATGCCGACGTTCTGAAGCGGCTCTTCAACAGTGAATCCCGCCAGCGGCTCAAATTGGTCAACCTGAAGGGGAGCAAGGGTGAACTGGCCCTACGTGTGGGAGTCAATGAGCCGTTCGGGTTGATCAATATCGGTGATGATGCGGCGTTCTTCAAGCTCTGCGATGATGCTGTTGAATTCGACAATGAAGCAGATGAATTCGGGACTTCGCTATTCGGAACATTGAACGCTAAAGAGAATTCATTGCATGTTCTGATCGGCTCCCGCAAGTTCACCGAGGGGTGGAGCAGTTGGCGGGTCTCGACGATGGGTCTGCTCAATATGGGGCAAGGAGAAGGTTCGCAGATCATCCAGCTCTTCGGTCGCGGGGTGCGTCTCAAGGGGAAGGAGTATTCCCTGAAACGGAGCGCGCCGGGACAACGGCCAAAGGGACTCCATCTGGACAAGCTGGAAACGCTCAACATTTTCGGTGTGCGCGCCAGCTACATGGCGCAGTTCAAACAGTATCTGCAGGAAGAAGGGGTTTCGACCAGTGATGAAATCATCGAGCTGGATTTCGAGACCCGCCACTCCCCCTGCTTCCCCAAGGACAAGCTTAAGTCACTGGCCCTCAAGGATGGCTATAAGGACAATCAGAAAAACGGCTTCAAGCGGAAGCAGTTCCCTTTGTTGTATGAGATTCCGGCAGAATTCGCCGGCAAGATCAAAAAGCCCCACATTGAACTGGACCTGTACCCCCGGCTTGAAGCCCTGAGCACGCAGGGCGGGGGTACAGCAGGAGCGGTAACCAATATACGGCAGATCGGAAAGATTGCTTCAACAGCAATGTCGATGTTTGATTTCGACCGGATATTCCTGGCGGTGCAGGAGTACAAGCTGCAACGGAGTATGAGCAACCTGCGGCTGGACCGGCAAAGGCTGGAGGCCTTCTGCACCGGATTTAACAGCTGGTACACCCTGCATATCCCCGCCGCGGAGCTGATCATCCGGACATTTTCAGACATTCGGAAGCAGGAAGATTTTCTCATCCGCCTCCTACAGGATTATACCGACCGATTGTACAAGACCCTGAAGAACGCCTATGAGGGGCAGTTTTACGAAGTGGTGCAGGTGCGTGGCGATGACGACACCATGCTCAAGGTCTATCATTTTGAAATTGAAGATACCGATGATGGACAGGAATACCTGAGACGATTGGAAGAGTTGCAGCAGCTGGTAGTTTCCGGGAAACTTGGCGAGGCGAGCAGATGGGATGCAAACCAGATGGTTGCCATCTGCTTCGATCGGCACCTGTATTATCCGCTGCTTTCTATCGATGGCAATGTACCGCTCAAGATGCGTCCACTGGCGTTTGAGGCTGAGAGCGAGATCGAGTTTGTGAGAGACCTGGAGGCGTTCTACGGGTCACCTGCCGGAAAGAGTGCCATTGG
Source organism: uncultured Geobacter sp. (assembly GCA_964432205.1). Lineage (GTDB taxonomy): Bacteria > Desulfobacterota > Desulfuromonadia > Geobacterales > DSM-12255 > Geomobilibacter. The sequence goes on from CAYSMK010000023.1 coordinate 62,749, forward strand.
CAACCGCAGCCTCTACCTGCTCCGCAATGCCGACACCAAGGCCAAAGGGCTTGGCTTTGCCCTTGCTGGGAATTTCTATCCGGACTTCCTGCTCTGGCTGGTGGACGACACAACCGGCCAGCAATGGCTCAACTTCATCGACCCGAAAGGGATTCGCCAGATCAACCTGACTGACCCCAAGTTCGGCCTGTATCAGGAGGTGAAGGTGCTGCAGACAAAGCTGGCCGACTCCAAACTGATCCTGAATGCCTTCATTCTTTCAAAAACGAAAATAGCGGACATTCTCAACAACAACTGCTCCGAACAGGATCTTGAAGAGCGGCATCTGCTGTTCATGGAGCATGGTGGAGCATCTTACCTGCCGAAGATGTTTGCACGGATGCGGTGAGCAGTCGTGCCTTTCGACTGAGTCGTCTTATGCTGGAGTTGGATGATGAGGCCGTCATTGGCTATGCCTCGCCGGATGGGAATTTGGAGAGGTTGTGCGGTGATTATTGGGGGAAGCGTCTTGATTAAAGCCGGTCGAACTCTTCCGGCTCCACATCCGGCACCTTGGCCAGCGCCTGCCGGAACTTGGCCTGCGAACCTTTTCTGGCGCGCTCTTCCAGATAGCTCTCCGTTGTCAATGCCGAAATCTTTTCTGCGATGGCCGAGGTAATAAACTGATTCAACGAAATATGGTCTTGCGTTGCTACTTCCTTTGCCATTTTGTGCAGTGAATCGGGAAGTCTCACATTGATTGCGCTCATGTGCTTGCTCCTTTCTGCCGCAAAAACTCTGCCGGCGTCTTAACAATAATACCGAATTTCCCGGCCCTTTTAAAATTTCTCACATTCCATGTTATGATATCCGCTCCGCATTTCACGGCAAGTTCCAGGATGAAATCATCGTCTGCATCCTTTAACACCGGTCTCCAGAGATAGAAGATCTTGTGCTGGTTCCCCACGCTGCAGAGGTAGTCGATAATATCGTTGATCTCCACCTTGCTCAGGTGAAGGTTTTCCCGTTGCAGCACCTCTTCATATTCGGCCACCAGTGGAGTAGAAAGATTGATGGTAAATAAGCCGCTGTCAACGAGTGACAGTAACCTGAACGAGGACCCCCGCGACGACTTGAGCGCCGCAACGAGAACATTGGTGTCGAGAACAATTTGACTATTCATGATGGTATTATATGTGATGCTAAAACCACGTCAAATAGTTTATGTCTGATGCCCGAGATAGCGGACTGGATGGCCCCACTGACATTGCCGGTAAGGCTGCCTGTCACCCCTCAAACAGCCTCAGTCCTGAAATCTCCGCCACGGCATCGAAGTGGCTGTCTTTGGTGAAGAGGGTGAGAGAATTACTGATGGCCAGGGCGGCAATGGTCAGATCAACCGGTGGCAGGGTCCTTCCGTTGGAGCGGAGTTTACGGTAGAGCGAGGCGGCAAGCAGCCAGGTGTCGCGGTCAGTTTCGATATAGGGGAACTTCAGTAGCCGCTCGCGCACCTCTTCAAAGCTTTTCGGATGCCTTATCCCCTGCAGGATCTCTTGCAGCACGATGCCGCACAGGACCACCCGGTTGTGGTCCCTGATGAGCGAATCGAGCCTTGCTGCGACGTCACCGTGAGAGGACTGGAAGAAGTCGATCCAGACCGACGTGTCAACGAGAACCATCGCGCCCCTGCCGCATCCCCTCCAGGTCCCCCTCCCAGTCGACCTGCCCCCGCAGTTCGAGGATCTTTTCCATCTCCTTCTGCTCGATCAAATGCCTGAGGGCATAACTCACCACATCGACCTTTTTTTTCAGGCCGGTACAGAGCTTTGCCTGTTCGTACAGCGCATCGTCAATGTTCAAAACCGTGCGGGACATGAGGGCACCTCTGTAAAATGATATCTTTTGTGTGGTTAAAATATATCATTTTTGAGGTGAATGCAAGATGGGTGACTTGGCAAGCAACAAAAAAGGGACCGCGAACGGTCCCTTTTTTTCTTCTGTTTTATGAAGTTGAAAGCCGGGGGCTTAGCCCAGGGTGCTGACCAGCTTGGTGAGACGGGAAACGTTGCGTGAGGCATTGGACTTGTGGATGACGCCCTTGGATGCGGCCTTGTCGATCACCGGGATGGCAGCGGCGAGTGCTTCCTTGGCGGCGTTCTGGTCCTTGCTCTCAACGGCCTCGCGGACCCGCTTGACAAAGGTACGCAGGGTGGAGCGGGAATGTTTGTTCCTGGCGTTACGGACCTGGTTCTGCTTGTTTCTCTTGATTGCCGACTTGTGGTTTGCCAAACTGCACCTCCAGAATATGGAAAATTTTGGTTGTATTGGTTTCTTTGAAAGAGACTTTTTAGCATCGGTGCTTTGCTGCTGTCAAGGATAAATTCATACCCCATCTGCCAACCTTGAGCAATATACCTAGTTCGTTTTCCCGATAAAGCTAGTGGCAGCGGCCCGCTATCGGGATGCCGTCGCTTGTGGGGCGCGGAATCAGTTGACGAAGGAACGGCAAATCCCGTACTATTCCGCATTATTCCAACTCGCGTAAGGACTGTCGTGAATCAGTTGAAACAGCTGTACCTGGAAACCTTTGGCTGCCAGATGAATGTCGAGGAATCGGGCAAGATCGCGGCCCAGCTGGCGGAGATCGGCTATGAGCAGACCGGTGATGCCGACACGGCAGATCTGGTCATCCTGAATACCTGCAGTGTCCGGGCACGGGCCGAAGAGAAGGTCATCCAGCACCTGGAAAACTACAGTGGCCGCAAGCGTCGTCAGCCTGGCTTCATCCTGGGGGTTGGCGGGTGCGTGGCCCAGCAGGAGGGGGAGAGGCTCCTGAAGCGGCTTCGTCACCTGGACTTCGTTTTCGGCACCCACTCCATCCACCTGGTCAGGCAGATGGTCCTGGCCGCGGAACAGGGGCGGCGGACCGCAGAGGTGGATTTTCTCGACACCGAGACGCGGCTGAACCTCTTTCCGACCGACAGCAGCAGTGGCGGCGTTACCCGCTTCGTGACCATCATGCAGGGGTGTGACAACTTCTGCTCCTATTGTATCGTCCCCCATGTGCGCGGCAGGGAGATCAGCCGCCGTTCCGGCGACATCCTGGACGAGATCCGCCGCCTGGCCGACAACGGCGTCAGGGAGGTGACCCTCCTTGGCCAGAACGTCAATTCCTACGGCCTGAAGAGTCCGGGCGAAATGGACTTTGCCGGGCTGCTCCGGGCAGTGGCCGACATTTCGGGCATCGAGCGGATCCGCTTCACCACCTCCCACCCGAAGGATCTGTCGCCGGCCCTCGTGGACTGCTTTGCCGACATGGACAAGCTCTGCTCCCATTTTCACCTGCCGGCCCAATCCGGGAGTGACCGGATATTGAAGCTCATGAACCGCGGCTACACCCGGCAGGAGTATCTGGCCATGGTGGCGAGTCTGAAGACTGCCCGTCCCGACATCCAGATCACAGGGGATATCATTGTCGGGTTTCCCGGTGAAACGGACGACGACTTCCGGGAGACCCTGTCGCTCATGGACGAGGTCGAGTTTTCCGACCTCTTCTCCTTCATCTACTCGGTGCGGCCCGAAACTGCTGCGGCAACCCTTACCGACGATACCTCCCGCAAGGAGAAGCTGGCCCGTCTCGACCAGCTCCAGTCCAAGCAGCGCGAGATGTCCCTGGCACGGCACCGGAGTTTCGTCGGCAGCCGGCAGCAGTTGCTGGTGGAGGGGCCGAGCAAGCGGGAAGGACAGTGCTACGGCCGGACCTCGGGCAACCGGGTGGTGAATTTTCCGGGCACGCCTGACCTGGTGGGACAACTGGTCGAGGTGACCGTTGTCACTGCCTACCAGAACTCACTCCTGGGCGAGCTCGTCGTACCCGGTATCCGGGCCGCGTGACGTTTGTACCCATTGATTCCGGCATCTGAGGTTTTTCCATGTATCACCGACTGAACATTCACGGCTTTTCCCTCGATTCGCTCAGCCAGCGCCCCATGGTGCTCCTGAAGGACGGTGACGGCAAGGTTACGTTACCCCTCTGGCTCAACAAGCTGGATGTCCTGACCGTCGTGGCCGAGCTCCTCAACCGTGAACTGCTGAATCAGGGGGGGAGACGGGACCTGCTCGGCACCTTCCTGAAGCAGATCGGCATGGATGTGGCGAGCGTCACCATCGACAGTCTGAACGATGGGATCTATGCGGCGTCGGTGCGCTTCGAGGGGGCAGGGGAGGGCGTAACCATGCAGGTGCGCCCCAGCGAGGCGATCGTGGCGGCAATGCGCTTCAACCTGCCGGTCATGGTGGCCGAGGAGGTGGTCAACCGGGCCACGGTCATGGATCTGCAGGACGAGCAGGTGCAGAAGGAAAGCACGGCCCGGCGACTGACCGAATTCCTGGAGAATATCGATCCCGCCACCCTGGGCAAGTACCCCATGTAGGTTGGTGCGGTTGAGTTGGCGAGTAATCAGGATGGGAGATACCGTAATGCACGATGAATCATATGCCTTTCTGGAGAACCTTCTCGCGGCCCCGAGCCCGTCGGGATACGAACAACCGGCCCAGCGTGTCTTCCGGGCCTACCTGGAGCCATGCGCCCAGGTGACGACCGATGTGCTGGGCAACGTCTACGGCCATATCCCGGGCAGCGGCAAGGAGTGCCCCCGGGTCATGCTGGTCGGCCACTCTGACGAAATCGGCCTGCAGGTGAAGTACCTGGACGACAAGGGGTTCATCTATTTCGGCGCCATTGGCGGCGTCGACCCGCACCTGACCCCGGGGCTCAGGGTGCAGATCCACACCCGGCAGGGAGCCATCCAGGGGGTGATCGGCAAGCGACCGATCCACCTGATGGAGCCGAAGGACCGGGAAACGGTGGTAAAGCTCGATGCCCAGTACATCGACATCGGCGCCGTTGATCGCAGCGAGGCGGTCGGGCTGGTGCGCGTCGGTGATCCGGTTACTTTCAGCGGCGAGCTGGCGCGGCTTTACGGGGACCGGGTGACAGCCAGCGGCTTCGACGACAAGGCGGGCAGTTTCGTGGTGGCCGAGGTGCTGCGCCGGGTGGCGGCCCGTACCAGGAAGCTGCCGGTCGATCTCTATGGCGTCTCGTCCGTCCAGGAGGAAGTGGGGCTGCGGGGCGGTACCACCAGCAGCTACACGGTGAATCCCGATGTGGGGATCTGCGTCGAGGTGGACTTTGCCACCGATCAGCCGGATGTGGAGAAAAAGCACAACGGTGAGGTGGCCATCGGCAAGGGTCCCATCCTCCCGCGGGGTGCCAACATCAACCCGGCCCTGTTCGATCTGCTGGCCGAGACTGCGGAAAAGGAAAAGATCCCGGTCCAGTTCACCGGCATCCCCCGCGCCACCGGCACCGACGCCAACGTCATGCAGATCTCCCGTGGCGGAGTGGCTACGGCCCTGGTGAAGATCCCGCTGCGCTACATGCACACGCCGGTGGAGGTCCTCTCCCTGGCCGACCTGGAGAACGCCGTGCGCCTGATCGTGGCGGTCCTGCCGAAGATAAAGGACCGGCGAGCGTTTATTCCTGCCTGAAATTTCATCCCTCAGGGGCGATGCGGCCATCGCCCCGGTACCATGACCCGCCCTTCAGGCATTAATCCTTGATGCCTCCCCTGCTTTTGGGTATACTCAAACGCTATTTTCTTACTACATGAATATTTCCTTATCAGGAGGTTCTGCAATGATAGAGTTTCTCGGGGACTGGAAACGCAGCCATTACTGTGGCGCCCTTACCGCCGCCGACATCGGCAGGGATGTGGTTTTGATGGGTTGGGCCCACCGCCGTCGCGACCACGGCGGTCTCATCTTCGTCGATCTGCGCGACCGCGAGGGGATTGCCCAGATCGTCTTCGACCCGGAGCTGGGGGCAGAATCCCACGGCAAGGCCGAGGCGATCCGGAGCGAGTTTGTGGTGGCGGTGAAGGGGAAGGTCATTCCCCGGCCCGAAGGGACCGTGAACCCGAACATGAAGACCGGCGAGGTGGAGGTGACGGTGGTGGAGTGCCGTGTGCTCAACCGCTCCAAGGCGCTTCCCTTCACCCTTGACGATTACGTGGACGTGGCCGAAAACCTTCGCCTCAAGTACCGCTACCTGGACCTGCGGCGCACCGTCCTGCAGGAGAACATGATCCTCCGCTCCAAGGTGGCCCAGACCACCCGTCGCTACCTGACCGATAACGGGTTCCTGGAGCTGGAGACGCCGTTCCTCACCAAATCTACTCCGGAAGGGGCCAGGGACTTCTTGGTGCCGTCGCGGATAAACCGCGGCCAGTTCTACGCCCTCCCCCAGTCCCCCCAGATCTTCAAGCAGATCCTGATGATCTCCGGCTACGACCGTTATTTCCAGGTTGTCCGCTGTTTCCGTGATGAAGATCTGCGGGCCGACCGCCAGCCGGAATTCACCCAGATCGACTGCGAGATGTCGTTCATCGATCGGGACGATATCATCAAGGTCATGGAAGGGCTGATTGCCACCGTCTTCAAGGAGGCGAAAGGGGTCGACGTGCAGCTGCCGGTTCCCCGCATGACCTACCAGGAGGCGATCCGCCGCTTCGGGGTGGACAACCCGGACCTGCGCTTCGGCCTGGAACTGGTGGAGTTGACCGACCTGGTCAAAGGCTCCGGCTTCAAGGTCTTTGCCGAAGTTGCTGCCGGCGGCGGCATCATCAAGGGGGTCAATGCCAAGGGGTGCGCCCGGTTCTCCCGCAAGGAGATCGATGACCTGACCGAGTTCGCCAGGATCTACGGTGCCAAGGGGCTTGCCTACGTAAAGATCGAAAGCGGAGAGTGGCACTCGCCCATTGCCAAGTTCTTCACGGCCGACGAGATTGCGGCCATGAACACGGCCTTCGATGCCCAGGAGGGGGACCTGCTCCTCTTTGTCGCAGACAAGCCGAAGGTCGTCAACGACTCCCTCGGCAAGCTGCGCAACCAGTTGGCCAAGCTGCTGGGGCTGGCGGACAAGGATACGTTCTGCTTCGTCTGGATCACCGACTTCCCGCTCCTGGAGTGGGACGAGGACGATAAGCGCTGGGCGGCGGTGCATCATCCGTTCACGGCGCCGATGGACGAGGACCTGGAGTACGTGGAGTCCGATCCGGGGCGCTGCCGGGCCAAGGCCTACGACCTGGTCCTGAACGGCAACGAGATCGGCGGCGGTTCCATCAGGATACATCAGGAGGCCATCCAGTCCCTCATGTTCAAGATGCTCGGCCACACGGAAGAGGACAAGCGGGCCAAATTCGGCTTTCTGCTGGATGCACTGGAGTACGGCACGCCGCCCCACGGCGGCATTGCCTTCGGCCTCGACCGTCTGGTCATGCTTCTCACCGGCAGCGAATCGATCCGGGACGTCATTGCCTTCCCTAAGACCCAGAAGGGGACCTGTCTCATGTCCGAAGCCCCGTCTCTGGTGGATGACAAGCAGCTGCGGGAACTGGGTATCCGCGTCACGACCAAATAGGCAGGGGAACCGTGCGACGTGCGGCTGGCCAAGCGTTACTGCTGGCGCTCATTATTCAACTGCTTGTTGCCTGTTCCGCCCAACTTCCCCGCTGGCGGCCGGAGGCCCGGACCGCCATCGAGATCGCTCGGGGCAAGGGGGGCAAGTCCCTCTTCCCCGAGGAGTTTGCCGACCTGGAAAACGCCTTTCGCCAGGGGGAGTTGCTGCTTGCCGACGATGAACTGTCCGGAGCCGAGCAGTTCTACCTGCTGGCCCTGGCAAAGGGGAAACTGCTGACCGGGCAGGTCGATGCCGAGCGGGTCCGGCGCGAAGAGGCGCAGCGGCAGCAGCAGGCAGCGGCGCGAAAGGCTGCCGACCATGAGCGCCAGCAGCGTGAAGCGGCTGAGGAACGACGCCGGGAGCGGGAACGCGAAGAGGCCAGGGTCAGGGCCGCCCAGGCGGAGGCCCGGGCCGAAGCCGAGCGCAAAACCGCGGAAAAAGCGCGTCAGCAACCGCTTGCTGCTACCCATACCGTTAAACGGGGTGAATCCCTGCCTCAGATCGCGGCCCGGGCCGATGTCTACAACGATGCAGCCCTCTGGCCCCTTCTCTACCGGGCTAATCGTGACCAGATCCGTGATCCCCGCATTGTCTGGCCCGGCCAGGTACTGCGCATTCCCCGTAACCTCGGTCGTGACGACATGGCCGAGGCCAGACGCTACAGTCAGGAACATCCTATTCATTAGCTCAGGGCTCAGGGCTCAGGGCGAAAGAAGAAAGAAGAAAGAAGAAAGAAGAAAGAAGAAAGAAGAAACGGCCGCCATGCTGATTGCAGCAGGCGGCCGTTTGTGTTCGAATTTTCCGAGCCCCGAGCCCCGAGCCCCGAGCTTTTCCCCCTGACCCCGAATTAACGTTTTGACATTTTTCTTGACAGAAAAAGGGGTTTTGTATACTGTATACAAAATTTTTAAGCCCCTGAAAAGTTTCGATTTTACCATCGATTGTCGTCTGTATGCGGCGGGAAGGTTGCCGTGGTCGATGGTGACGGCGCGCGATGTGCCATTTCCCTCGGGTGACCACGCCCTGTGTAGGAAAGCGGTTGCAGGTTCCTTTCATTAAGCCTTAGGTAATTCCGGCATAAAAACCAAGGAGAGATCATGACAACAACAGCAAAGATTATCTGGTCAAAAATTGATGAAGCGCCCGCACTGGCAACATACTCTTTACTCCCGATCGTAAATGCATTCACAAAGGCCGCTGGAGTTGTCGTCGAAACAAGGGACATCTCTGTTGCCGGCAGAATTATCGCAAACTTCCCCGACTATCTGACGGAGAGTCAGAGAATGCCGGATTATCTGGCCGAACTCGGTGAGCTTACCCAGAAGCCAGAGGCCAATATCATCAAGCTGCCCAACGTCAGTGCTTCAATCCCTCAGTTGAAGGCCGCAATCAAGGAGTTGCAGGAGAAGGGTTACAAGCTCCCCGACTATCCCGAGGAACCGAAGACGGACGCTGAGAAAGAGCTGCATGCACGCTATGCCAAGTGTCTGGGAAGTGCCGTAAACCCGGTGCTGCGCGAAGGCAACTCCGATAGAAGGTCTGCCCGTGCGGTAAAAGAGTATGCCAAAAAACATCCGCATAAGATGGGCGCCTGGACCCCGGAATCCAAGACGCATGTATCGCATATGACGGCTGGTGATTTTTTCCATAGTGAAAAATCCATTACCATGAAGCAGGCCGGCAACGTAAAGATCGAGTTTGTCGATAAAGCCGGCAACGTTACGGTTCTTAAAGATAAATTAGCGCTTCAGGCCGGCGAAGTTCTTGATGGCGCATTCATGAGCTGCAGGGCTCTGCGCACATTCATCGAGGAGCAGATCGAGGACGCAAAGGCAAAGGGGGTGCTGTTCTCCGTGCACCTCAAAGCCACCATGATGAAGATTTCCGACCCCATCATGTTCGGTCATTTCGTTTCCGTCTTCTTTAAGGACGTTTTCGAAAAGCATGCCGGCACGTTCAAGGAACTGGGCGTCAATCCCGATCTCGGTCTGGGCGACCTCTACCTGAAACTGGGGAAATTGCCGGCAGCGAAGAAGGCCGAGATTGAAGCGGACATTCAGGCTGTCTACGCAAAGAGACCTCCCCTGGCGATGGTGGATTCGGACAAAGGGATCACCAACCTGCATGCCAGCAACGATATCATCATCGATGCCTCCATGCCGGTGGTTATCCGTGACTCCGGCGGGATGTGGGGGCCGGATGGCAAGCTTCACGACGTCAAGTGCGTGATTCCCGACACTTCATACTCTGAGTGGTATCAGGTCTGCATCGATTTTTGCAAGAAGCACGGCCAGTTCGATCCCACCACCATGGGCTCTGTCGCCAACGTGGGACTGATGGCGCAAAAGGCAGAGGAGTACGGCTCACACGACAAGACCTTCAAGGTGCCTGCCGATGGCACGATGCGCGTTGTCGACCAGTCGGGTGCGGTGCTGATCCAGCATGACGTGGAAGCGGGCGATATCTGGCGCGGCTGTCAGGCAAAGGATCTGCCGATCCAGGACTGGGTCAAGCTGGCGGTGCGGAGAGCACGGGCCACCGGCGCACCGGCTGTTTTCTGGTTGGACAAGAACCGGGGACACGATGCCCAGATGATCGAAAAGGTGAACACGTACCTGAAGGATCACGATACGAGCGGTCTTGATATCCGGATCATGGGCCCCGTGGAGGCGATGCAGTTCACCTGTGAACGAGCAAAAGAGGGTAAGGATACCATTACGGTAAGCGGCAACGCCCTCAGGGATTACCTGACCGACCTGTTCCCGATCCTTGAGCTGGGGACCAGCGCCAAAATGCTGTCGATCGTACCGCTCCTGGCTGGCGGTGGACTGTTCGAGACCGGCGCCGGTGGCTCGGCTCCCAAGCACGTTCAGCAGTTTGTTCAGGAAGGGTACCTGCGCTGGGATTCGCTCGGGGAGTTCCTGGCCCTTGCCGTGTCTCTGGAGCACCTGGCTGCTACCTTCAAGAATGAAAAAGCGCAACTGTTGGCGGACACCCTTGATCAGGCCAACACCAAGTTCCTGGATAACAACAAGAACCCGGCCCGCAAGGTTGGTCAGATCGACAACAGAGGCAGCCACTTCTATCTGGCAATGTACTGGGCAGAGGCTCTGGCCGAGCAGACCAAGGACAAAGAGCTGGCGGCACGTTTTGCCAAGGTGGCTCAGCAACTTCATGAGAATGAAGCAAAGATCAACGAGGAGTTGATCGGAGCCCAGGGTAAGCCCCAGGATATCGGCGGTTACTACATGCCGGACCCGGTCAAGACGGAAAAGGCCATGCGTCCCAGCGCAACCCTGAACGCAATAATCGACACCATCTGATGTAGCCGCAGGCCATAAACGAGTAGGCACCTAACAACTATTCAAGGAGGAAACAAAAAATGGCACGTAAAAAGATTGCACTTATTGGTGGGGGTCAGATTGGTGGCGTACTGGCACAGCTTTGTGCGCTTCGCGAACTGGGTGACGTGGTTTTGTTCGACATCGTCGAGGGTCTTCCCCAGGGCAAGATGCTCGATATCGCCGAAGTTGGCCCGGTTGACGGCTTTGACGTCGAGCTGAAGGGAACCAACACCTACGAGGATATCAAGGGCTCCGACATCGTCATCGTTACCGCCGGCCTTCCCCGCAAGCCGGGCATGAGCCGTGACGACCTGATCGAGGTCAACTCCAAGATCATGACCCAGGTGTCCGAGGGGATCAAGCAGTATGCCCCCAACTCCATCGTCATTGTCATCTCCAACCCGCTGGACGCCATGGTCACCCTGTGCCAGAAGATCACCGGCTTCCCGTACAATCGCGTAATCGGTCAGGCAGGCGTGCTCGATTCGGCACGTTTCGCGACCTTTATCGCCTGGGAACTGGGTGTGTCCGTGAAGGACGTTACCGCCATGACTCTCGGCGGCCACGGCGACGACATGGTCCCCCTGGTCCGCTATGCCAGCGTCAACGGCATTCCGGTCGTGGAACTCCTGGAGCGCAAGTACAAGGACAAGGCCAAGGCCAAGGAAGTCATGGAGACCATGGTCAAGCGGACCCGCGGTGCAGGCGGCGAAGTCGTTGCCCTGCTCAAGACCGGTTCTGCCTTCTATTCCCCGGCTTCTTCGGCCATCGCCATGGCCGAGTCGATCCTCAAGGATCAGAAGCGGGTTCTCCCCACCTGCGCCTTCCTGCAGGGTGAGTTCGGCGTCAACGGCTACTATGTGGGCGTTCCGGCCGTTCTCGGCGAGAAGGGTATCGAGCGGATCATCGAGTTCTCTCTCGATGCCGAAGAGCAGGCAATGATGGACAAGTCGGTTGCTGCCGTCAAGGGCCTGGTCGATGCCCTGAAGTAGTCACCCTTCGTTGCAAGAGCTGCAAACGGAAGAAGGGCGTTATGCCCTTCTTTTGTTTTGCAGGCTTCAAATTAGTTCTGTTTCATAATTGTGTTTACGGCGATTTCAAACGGCTTTTTCTTGAATCCGGTTTCCTTCCGTGTTATTGTTGCACGGTTTTGGGCCGGCAAGGCGTATTCAACGACAAGGAGCGTAAGTAGATGGAAAAGAAGCTGCCAACGATCGAGATCATCGAGCGGTACTGCAAAGGGTGCCACATCTGCGTGGAGTTCTGCCCGACCAAGGTTCTGGAGATGCAGGGGTTCGTCGCGGCTGTAAAGAATCTGGAGGCCTGCATCAAGTGCATGCAGTGCGAACTCCGTTGCCCCGATTTCGCGATTAAAGTAACGCCTTAATATTGACAACAGGAGGTAGTGAACGTGGCTAAGAAAGTTGCTTTTCTCCAGGGTAACGAAGCCGCAGCCCAAGGCGCGCTTTACGCCGGCTGCAAGTTTTTCGGCGGTTACCCGATCACACCGTCCACCGAAGTTGCCGAGGTCATGTCGGTCGAACTTCCCAAGGTTGGCGGTAAGTTTATCCAGATGGAAGACGAAATCGGCGCCATGGCCGCCATCATCGGCGCCTCGCTGACCGGCGCCAAGGTGTTGACCTCGACCTCCGGCCCGGGACTCTCCCTGAAGCAGGAACTGATCGGCTATGCCTGCATCGCCGAAACGCCTGCCGTCATCATCAACGTCATGCGCGGCGGTCCTTCCACCGGCATGCCGACCGGTCCTTCCCAGTCCGACGTCATGAGCGCCAAGTGGGGCACCCACGGTGACCATCCGGCCATCTGCCTGGTACCGGCCTCTGTCCAGGAGCTGTTCGAAGAGACGGTCCGGGCCTTCAACCTGGCCGAGAAATACCGCACCCCGGTCATGGTCATGCCGGACGAAATCGTGGCCCACATGCGCGAGCGGATCGTGTTCCCCGAGCCGGGCGAACTGGAAGTGATCGACCGCACTGCGCCGTCCGTGCCGCCCGAGAAGTACAAGCCGTACGATACCTCATTCGGCGACGTGCCGCCGCTGGCCGCCTTCGGTTCCGGCTACAAGTTCCACGTCACCGGTCTGAACAAGATGCAGGACGGTTTCCCCACCACCAAGGCCGAGATCGTCCAGGCCGAGGAAGAGCGTCAGGTTCGCAAGGTTGAGGCCAACGCGGACGACATCGTCAAGTTCGAAGAGTATCTGCTGGACGACGCAGAGGTTGCCGTGGTTGCCTTCGGCTCCACCTCCCGCTCCGCCCGCTTCGCCGTGAACGAGGCCCGCAAGCAGGGGATCAAGGCCGGTCTGTTCCGCATCAAGACCTTCTGGCCGTTCCCGGAGAAGCAGATCCTCGCCCTCGCCAAGCAGGTAAAGGCCTTGATCACCCCTGAGATGAACCTCGGCATGTGTACCGGTGTCGTCAAAGGTGTTGTGGAAGGCAATGCGCCGGTGCACGGTATCTTCCGCGTTGACGGTGAGCCGATCAATCCGGAGCAGATCCTCGCGAAGATCAAGGAGGTCAAGTAACATGGCATTCGATTACGATAAGTACATCCGTCCGGGCAAGCTGCCCCATATCTGGTGTCCGGGCTGCGGCCACGGGATCGTCATGAAGGGTCTGATCCGGGCCATCGATACCCTCGGTCTGGTGAAGGAAAATACTGCCGTTGTTTCCGGGATCGGCTGCGCCTCCCGTCTTCCCGGCTACCTTGATTTCTGCACCCTGCACACTGCCCACGGCCGCGCTGCTGCGTTTGCCACCGGCGTCAAGATGGCCCGTCCCGAGATGAACGTCATTCTGGTCGGCGGCGACGGCGACGGCACCGCCATCGGCGGCAACCACTTCATCCACGCCTGCCGCCGCAACATCAACATGACCTACGTCATCCTGAACAACAACATCTACGGGATGACCGGCGGTCAGTTCTCCCCCTGCACCCCGACCGGCGCCAAGGCCTCCACTACCCCCTACGGCAACCCGGACCCGGCCTTTGACATCGCCAAGCTGGCCATCGGCGCCGGCGCCACCTTCGTGGCCCGCGGCACCGCCTACCACGCTGCCCAGATCGACAAGCTTATCGCCGAGGCGATCCAGCACAAGGGTTTCTCCGTGGTGGAGATCCTGGACGACTGCCCCACCACCTACGGCCGGCGCAACAAGTTCCGCTCGGTCATCGAGATGATGAACCGGCTGAAGGAGATCGCCGTGCCGGTGAAGGCTGCCGAGAAGATGACTCCTGAGCAGCTCGAGGGCAAGGTGCTCACCGGCGTTCTCTACAAAGAAGAGAAGCCGGAGTACACCACCGAGTACGCCAAGGTCATCGAGCGGTCACAGAAGTAACAATACCCATCAAAGGAGAACGATAGATGGCTGGAAGATATGAAATCAGATTTTCCGGTGCCGGCGGGCAGGGGTTGATCCTGGCCGGCGTCATCATGGCCGAGGCCGCCTCGATCTATGACGGGAAGCAGGCGGTCCAGTCCCAGAGCTACGGCCCCGAAGCCAGGGGAGGGGCCTCCAAGTCGGAGGTCATCATCTCCGAAGAGTCCATCGACTACCCGAAGGCAACCGTGGTCGACGCCCTGCTGGCCCTCACCCAGGAGGCCTGCGACAAATATTCCCACGACCTGAAAGAGGGCGGGATACTCCTCATCGACTCCGACTTGGTCACCAAAAGACCGGCTGGGAACTTCAGGGTGGTATCCTTCCCGATCATCAATACCGCCAAGAACGATGTGGGCCGTGAAATTGTCGCCAATATCGTAGCGCTGGGCGCCATTGTTGCCCTGACCGGCGTGGTCACCAAGGAGAGCGCCGAGAAGGCGGTTCTGTCCAGGGTTCCCGAAGCATTCCTGGAACTGAACAAGAAGGCGTTCAACATGGGGTACGATAGGGCGATTGCCGCTAAAGGCTAATTTCTCGTATCTGATCCTGCAAAAGGCCCGACACGCAAGTGCCGGGCCTTTTTTATGCCGAAAGCGGTTGCTTTCTGGCCCAGCCGTCGATAAGATTGCCCTATTCTCAGGCCGGGAGGATCGGTGCAGGAGCTACTCAAGGAATACCTGGTAGTGCACGGTTACTGGGTCCTTTTTATCTGGACCTTCCTGGAAGGAGAGGCTGGGCTGATCCTGGCCGGATTCTTCGCCTTCCAGGGGTATTTCACCCTGCCGGGGGTCATTCTCACCGCCCTGGCCGGCGCCTTCTGCGGTGACCAGTTCTACTTCTACGTCGGGCGCCTGCAGGGTGCGCGGCTACTCAGGATATTCACCTTCATTGCCCGGAAGTTCCACAAGGCCCTCAGGCTGATCGAACGCTACGGCACCTTCGTTGCCTTCATCTCCCGCTACACCTACGGGTTCCGGATCGTCCTGCCGATCATTCTCGGCATGACCTCCTTTCCGGCGCTGAAGTTTTGCTGGCTCAATATCCTGAGCGCCCTGGCCTGGTCGATCATCTTTTCCCTGGCCGGCTATCTGTTCGGTAAGAGCGCGTCCCTCTTTGTTGAGGATGTGAGCCGTTATGAGCATCACCTGCTGGTGATACTTGCCATACTCATTGCCTGCATGTGGCTTGGCCACTTTGTCCATGGCTGGTGGCAGCGGCGGCCGGCCCGTGCCCGGTTGCGACGGATGCGGGACAAGGGACATTTCTTCCGGCGGAAGAATAAATATGGAAATGGCATTTGAAACACTGAGGCACGGAGAACACGGAGCGATCAAGAATCTAAAGCGGTTTGCCGGAGAAGTTGATCCGGTTCCTATAATAACCAACGGTTTTTTCTCTGTGTCCTCCGTGGCTCCGTGTTTAACAGCCTTATGTTTATATATTGAGGAGTTGAAGTGAACGAACCTGTAACCCTGAAGAGCGCGGTGAGCATTGTCCTGGTGGAGACACAGAGTCCGGGCAATATCGGCATGGTCTGCCGCGCCATGATGAACATGGGGCTGACCGACCTGCGACTGGTCAATCCCTGCCGCGTGGACCATCCAGAGGCCCTGAAGTTTGCCGTCTCGGCCAAGGAGTTGCTCTTCAAGGCGCGGATATTCCCGACCCTGGCCGAGGCCCTGGCCGATGCGCCGCTTTCGGTTGCCACCACCCGCCGCCATGGCAAGTACCGGCAGGAGATCATGACACCGGCCGAGGTTGTCCGGACCGCGGCGGAGCATCTGCCCGTCAACCGCTGTGCCTTCGTCTTCGGCCGCGAGGACAGCGGCCTCACTACCGACGAGGTGGCGCTCTGCCGCTGGCAGGCAACCATTCCGACCGGCAGCGACTACGGCTCCCTCAACCTGGCCCAGGCGGTGCTGCTTTTCTGCTACGAGATCCATCGCGGACTCGGTACCAGCACCGATGCGGCAGCAGAGCGGGTCCTGGCCGATGCCGCCGTGACCGAGACCATGTTCGGCCAGATGGAAGAGACCCTGCTCAGGATCGGCTTCCTCAACCCTGAGAACCCGGCGCATCTGATGCGGACCTTCCGGCGGATCTTTGCCCGGGCAATGCTGGATGAGCGGGAGGTGGCGGTCATCAGGGGGATGCTCTCCCAGATCGACTGGGCGGCCGATAACTTCCAGGGGCGGAAGGGGGGGTGATGGACGCGACGGCAATCGGTCTCATTGCAGGTGCTCTCACCAGCTTCGCTGCTGTTCCCCAGGTGCTCAGGACCTGGCGGACCCGTCATGCCCGCGACATCTCCATCTGGCAACCGGTCATCCTCACCGCCGGCATGGTCCTCTGGCTCGCCTACGGCTTGCTGCTCAAGGATATCCCGCTCATCGTCGCCAATCTCTTCTCCATAGTCTGCTCCCTGGTACTGATCGGTATGAAAATTGTTTTCGATCGTACTGACAATCTGCGCCGGCGTGATTAACTTAACTACAAAACCTGATAACGGGAGGAACCTGATATGAGATCGTTGCGGATGTTTCTGCTGGCACTCTGCTGCCTCGTCACCCTGTCCGGGTGCGGCTATAACACCATGCAGGCCAACGAGGAGGCGGTCATTGCCGCCTGGGGGGATGTGGAGGCAACCTACCAGCGGCGGGCCGACCTGATCCCCAACCTGGTGGAGGTGGTGAAGGGGTATGCAAAACACGAGGCCGACACCCTCAAGGCGGTCACCGAGGCCCGGGCCAAGGTCGGTTCCCTGCAGGTCTCCAAACAGCTGGTGAACGACCCGCAGGCCCTGCAGAAGTTCCAGCAGGCCCAGGGGGAGCTCTCCGGTGCCCTTTCCCGGCTGATGGTGGTGGTGGAGAAGTATCCGGACCTGAAGGCCAATCAGAACTTCATGGACCTGCAGAACCAGCTGGAGGGGACCGAGAACCGGATCAACGTGGCCCGCACCCGCTACAACAAAGCGGTGCAGGAGTTCAACACCAGCATCCGGACCTTTCCCAACAGTCTGACCAACTCCCTCTTGCTCCACCTGCAGCGTAAGGAGCCGTTCAAGGCGGAGGAGGGGGCGAAGGTGGCCCCGAAGGTGAAGTTTTAGGCCGATAGAAACAAACGCGAATAGTAACGCAGAGGCGCAGAGCCGCAGAGAAAGTCAAGTGCATGATTGCAGTCCCTGGTCTGCGACAAGGATTGGCGCTCAAACTCCAGCGGGTTTCTCTGCGCCTTTGCGTCTCCACGTTATCAATTTTGTTTTTGTCTCTTACTGATGCCCCTCTTGAGCCATAGACATGAGAACGTTACTCCTCTTCATACTCCTGCTCCTCCTCCCCGGTGCCGCCCATCCGCTGGATGTGCCGCAGTTGCAGGGGCGGGTGAACGACTACGCCCACATACTGTCACCGCAAGGGACGGCTGCTGTGGAACGGGAGCTGGCGGCCCTGGAGCGGAGCGACTCGACCCAGGTGGTGGTGCTGACCGTGCCGTCCCTGGAAGGGGACAGTCTGGAGGAGTTTTCCATCCGGCTGGCCGAGGCGTGGCGGATCGGACAGAAGGGGCTGGATAACGGCGCCATCCTCCTGGTTGCCAAGGCGGAGAGAAAGATCCGGATCGAGGTGGGGCGCGGTCTGGAGGGTACGTTGACCGACCTGGTCTCCGGCCGGATCATCCGCGACCGGATGGCCCCCCGGTTCAAGACGGGCGATTTCGACGGCGGAGTCCTGGCGGGTGTGCAGGCCGTTGCCCAGGTAGTGCGGGGCGAGTACCAGGCCAAGGGTGAGGCGCTCCGCCACGCCAAAAAGAGTGCGCCACCCATCTATGCCTTCCTGATTTTCCTCCTGGTGGCGGTGGTCTTTCTCGGCTCCATCTCCCGTGTCCTTGGTGGACTGGCGGGAGGCGCCGGTCTGCCGCTGGTGGCCTGGTTCCTCTATCCGGGGGTGTCTCTGGCGTTTCTGGGCGGGCTAGTGATAGCCGGCTTTGTTCTGGGTCTCCTGGTGACGCTCCTGTTCGGCAGTGGCGGTGGTTTCGGCGGGCCTTTTTTCGGCGGCTGGTATGGCGGCGGGGGAGGGT
>CAYSMK010000024.1:0-61223 GCA_964432205.1 uncultured Geobacter sp.
CCCCCCCGCCCGACCGTGCCGCCGCGCCCATGAAACAGCTTCAGCCGCACCCCGCATTCCTCTGCCACCCGGTGCAGGGCACGGTGGGTCTTGAAGATCTCCCAGCTGCTGGTGAGCATGCCGCCGTCCTTGTTGGAATCTGAATAGCCGATCATGACCTCCTGCCAGCGTCCCCAGGAATCCAGGTAGGGAGCGAACCCGGGATCGGTCCAGAGGGAGCGGCAGATGGACGGGGCGTTGCGCAGGTCCTCGATGGACTCGAACAGCGGTACCGGCATGATGCCCGGATCCCGGCGATCGCTCCTCGCCGCAACAGTCACACCGGATAATTCCAGCAGCCAGATCAGCGACAGGAGATCCTGGCCGCAGCTGGCGCCGCTGATGACGTAGCTGCGTATCGCCTCGGCGGGAAACTCCTGCTTCAGCTGCGCCAGCGTGCGCAGGGTCTCCAGCAGTTCAGCGGTCTGGGGCGATGGCGACTCCGGCAGGGACGGCTGCTCACGGGAGACGTGCACTGCGCCGACGGCGAGCTCTTCCACTGCCCGGGCGTGGACCCGGGCATGCTGGCGAAGATCGAGGGTATGGAGGTGAAAGCCGAAGGTGGCGAGCTTGCGCCGGACCGGTTCGATCAACCGTCTGGCGAGCAGTTCTCCCCGTTGGCGGCAGAGGCTCTCCTGCAGGAGAGCCAGATCAACTGCCAGCGCACCCTGATCGGTATACGCCTGCCCGTCGTCCGGGGCGAGAAGTGTGCTGCGCAGGCGTTGAACCATGAAGGACGCCAGTCGCCTGTGCAATTCACCGTCAGGGAGGGTGTCGACCACAGCCGCCGCTTTCGGGAACCTCGCGCTATACTCCGCAAGGGTCTGACACAGATCTGCGTCCTCCCCCACCTGGGAACTTGAGGGGGTGAGCAACCGGTACAGTTCCTCCATGTCGCGCAGGTACTCGGCAAGGATCAGCTCACGTGCCTTCTGCAGGGCATCGCGGGTGCATGCGGCGGTAACGAACGGGTTGCCGTCGCGGTCGCCACCGATCCAGGAGCCGAAACGGACGACCGTCGGCAGGTCGGTCGGCGACATATCGACGCCGTAGACCGCGTGGAACTCCGTGGCGGTTTCCGTATAGAATCTGGTAACGGCCTGCAGCAGTGCGCCGGGATAATGGTCCATCCCCATGACAATCTCGTCCTGGACCGTCGGCCTGCGACGGCGGACCTCGTCCGACTGCCACAGGGCAGTGATTTCCGCCAGGATACCCTCCTGGCATTCCTTCGCCTCGGCATCTGCCAGGGGGAGCCGGTCGAACTCCTCGAGCAGTCGGGCAATGCGGCGCCGCTTGAACAGCACCACCCGCCGCGACACCTCTGTCGGGTGGGCCGTGAAGACCGGCACGACCTCGATCCGTGCCAGCCACTCCAGGGCCTGGCCGGCGGAGATTCCGGCATCACGCATCCGCTGCAGGGTCGCCCGCAGCGAGCCGGGCTTGCTCGGCACCCGCGCAACATTGTGGGCGCGGCTGCGGCGCTTGCGGTGGTTGGTTTCGGCGAGGTTGGTCAGTTCGAAGAAGGTGGCAAAGGCCTTGGTGATCTGGTGGGACTCGGTTTCTCCCATTCCCGCGATGATTTCCGTCATCTGCCTGAGCAGTTCCTGCTCCGCAGGGCTCTCAGGGAAGGGGGGCGCCTCGCTGCGTTCCGCCCGGTACCTGATCGCCAGGCTGCGCAGCCGTTCCTCCAGAGCGAAGACCTCCTGCCCGGCCTGGGCCAGGATCACCTCCCCCAGCAGCCTGCCCAGGGAGCGGACATCCCGGCGCAGGGGAAGCTCCTTGCCCCGTTCGTCACAGCTTGTCAGTTCGTGCAGGCGCTCGGTCTGGTCAGCGGCTTGCCATAAGAGGTCCATGGTGTCTCCCGGATGAGCTGCGTACGTACGGAATTGACCCAGAGGGAAGGCATAGTTCAATAAACATACTTCAAGAATAAATCAGCTAGCAGCCTTTTCCTGAACTCCCATGGTGGCTGCGGATTGTTCTGTTGCCAAAGTCCCCGCCTTTCCTTTTGGGCCCGTTCCTCGGCCTGAATATACTCTGGAGCATGGGAACCTTCCAGGTGCTGGTGGTATGCCCACGCGAATCCATCCCTGAGCATTTCCAGGTTGATGTTCCTATTGCCGAGCCACACCACAGACACGGCACGTTTATTCCGATTCATCTCCAGGACTTCCACCTTGACCTGCTGCCCCTCAATTTTCCTCTTCAGCGCGTCGAAAGCCTCTTCGCCATATGGTTGTCCAGGCTTGTTGGTGCGGCTAAACTTGTGGTTGTTCTTCAATTTTTCGGGAGCATCTATTCCGTAAAATCTCACCTTGACCGTGGCGCCAAGAGAATCGGTCACATAGATGGAGTCGCCGTCGCTAATCTTGGCAACGGTACCCTCGATGATTCTGATCGGCTCTTTTGCCCAGACGGGCAAGGCGATAAGAAGGAAAAGCGAAATAGTGAATAATCGGCAAGACAAACCAGTCTCCTTTGACATACCTACTGTAAAGCTTACACAGATTCCGAATTGTCGGCAAGCGAAGAGAACCGGTCCCTATTGGAGGCCGGCTCACATTCTTTCACTCTATTTCGGCTGCAAAAAAGGGTTGCTTGAAAGGAAAAGGGCAGTAACAAGTCCGGGATTGCGGTCACGAGCCGGCCGTTTTTATCGGTCCATCAGCCATCATTAGTGGTGCTCCAGACATGTATCCGAATAGGTACCCGTTAACCATCGATTATACCTGCTTGCTAATGCCGCTTGAAAACAGTATTGCATTACTAATAAATGACACATAAATAGGCATAAAATACTATCGGGAGCTTTACAGTGCTTGATGACCTTGTTCCCTGGTGCGGCGGCTGCACTTTTGACGATCTTTGACCGGGCACCGGACGTTGCCGTCAAGGCGCTTCACAATGCGGCATAAGGAACACCGGGGGGGCAAACGGAACAAAATAACCGGCTCATCCTGGAAAAGGGAGCTGGCGTTTTTTTATCTTGTTTCACACCTAGCCAACATGCTGAAGGTTGCATGAAGCAAAAAGGGCTTACAGCGATAAGCTGTAAACCCTTTATCTTAGTGGCGTCCCCGAGACGATTCGAACGTCCGGCCCCTTCCTTAGGAGGGAAGTGCTCTATCCTGCTGAGCTACGGGGACATGAATTGCAATTTATAGCTCACCGACTCACGTTTTGCAAGGGGTTTCCCCGCCCGCTCAATCGAAGGTGAGGAGGGAATGAACCTTTCCCTTCGGCAGCTTCTGCCGGCCGTGCAGGAAGTTGAGCTCGGTCATGAAACAGCACTCCACCAGGTCGCCCCCCATCTGCTGCACCATGTCCACCACCGCAGCCATAGTGCCGCCGGTGGCCAGCACGTCGTCGGCCAGCAGGACCTTCTCGCCCGGCTTGATGGCATCGGTATGGATCTCAAGGGTATCGGTACCGTACTCCAGGTCATAGGTCTTCTTGAACGTCTCGGAGGGCAGCTTGCCCGGTTTGCGGACGAGGACCACACCGGCGCCCAGCTTGTAGGCCAGGGCAGCGCCGATGATGAAACCCCGAGCCTCGACACCGACCACCTTGTCGACGTGCTGACCGATGTAGCGGTGGGCCAGCAGGTCAACCATCCGCTGGAACGACCTGGCGTCCGCCAGCAGGGTGGTGATGTCCTTGAAGATGATCCCTTTTTTGGGAAAATCCGGTATGTCGCGAATGATGCTCTTCAGATCGTCCATGCCTTCTCCTTGCCTATTTCGTTTCCATACGGGCCTTTGCCTGCGCTTCGGCAGTTTCGGCCAGTTTGGTCAGCTTGTCCTTGGTCTTTGCCTCGATCTGCCTGATCCGTTCCCTGGTGACGTTATAGTTCCTTCCGATCATGTCCAGGGTCTGCGACTCCGCATCTTCCAGACCATAGCGGAGCTTCAGGATATCCCGCTCCTTCTGGTCGAACTCTCCGAGCCACTTCTCCACCATCTCGAACTTGTACTTGTTGTCGATCAGCTCTTCCGGCGAGACGTTGTTGCTGTCCTCGATGGTGTCGATCAGGAAGTAGTCGTTATTCTCCCCCATCGGCCGCTCGATCGAATAGGTCTTCTTGAGCAGGACCATGAGCCGGCGGACATAGGCCGGGTTGGAATCCATGGCCGCGGCCACCTCTTTCACCGACGGTTCGCGGTTCATCTTCTGCATCTGCTCGCGGGTCACCTTGAGCATCTTGTTGATGTCGTCGGAGACGTGCACCGGCAGGCGGATGGTCCTGGACTGGTTGACCAGTGCCCGTTCGATGGACTGCCGGATCCACCAGGTGGCGTAGGTGGAGAAACGGCACTCCTTGGAGAGCTTGAACCGCTCAACCGCCTTGATGAGCCCCATGTTTCCCTCTTCGATCAGATCGAGAAAAGGGAGCCCGCGGTTGATGTACCGCTTGGCGATCTTCACCACGAGACGCAGATTGGATTCGATCATCTTGTCCCGGGCCGCTTTCTCACCAAGAGCGATCCGGCCCGCCAACTCCTTCTCCTCGTCGGCGGTCAGGAGCTTGGTCTTCTGGATGTCGCGCAGGTAGAGCTTGATGGCGTCATCGAAGTGCTCCTCGACCGGAACACGGACCTCTTCCTCCTCTTCCAGCTCTTCCTCTTCGGCCGCCAGGGTCTCGGGGTCGGGCTCGAGGAAATCATCCGTCTGATCAGCCTGGGTCTCTTCACCGTTTTCTATCGAAAGATCTTCATTATCCATTGGCAACTCCGGTTTCATTGATCCTCCGAACCCCAACCGTACTTTCCTACCAGCCGCACGAACCGGCACCCCACCGACTGTTCCTGGACAATGGTGCCGTCTTCCCGTTTCCTGATCCTTATCAGTACCTGCGAGTACAGGTCTCCCACCGGGATCACCAGCCTGCCGCCCGGTGCCAGTTGATCGACGAGCCCCGACGGGATGGACGGGGAGCCGGCAGTGACCATGATGGCGTCAAAGGGTGCCTCACTCTCCCAGCCGAGGGTACCGTCGTCCACCTTCACGTTGACATTGGCGTATCCCAGGCTGTCGAGCACCTTGCGGGCCTTGCTTGCAAGGGGGACGATCCGTTCCACGGTATAGACCCGATCGGCCAGGAGCGACAGGATCGCTGCCTGGTACCCGGAACCGGTGCCGACCTCCAGGACCTTTTCCCGGCCGGTCAACTCCAGGAGTTCGGTCATCAGGGCTACCATGTAGGGCTGGGAAATGGTCTGTTTCCCACCGATGGGGAGCGGGGAGTCGCTGTAGGCCTGGGCCGACATCGCTTCTTCCACGAACAGGTGGCGGGGAACCTTCAGTATGGCATCGATCACCCGGCGGTCCTTGATGCCGCGGCCGACGATCTGGGTTTCCACCATCCGTTTTCTGGCGATGTCAAAGTTCATAAAATCACACTGCTTCCCGAAAATTCGACAAACTATAGCAAATGGGTTGGGTAAAGTCTACATTCCGGTTAAGGGCCATTCCTTAAGGGTGGCAAAGGACTGATAGTTGGTCAGGTCCAGGTGCAGCGGGGTAATGGAGACATGCCCCCTGGAGACCGCGGCAAAATCGGTCCCCTCGATATCCTGAAAATTCAGCTCAGAGGTGCCGATCCAGTAGTAGTTGCGCCCACGGGGATCCACCTTGTCCACGATGGTGCCTTCGTAGCGACGTTTTCCCTGGGCCGTGATCAACGGCTTCAGGAGTTTTTCCATGGGCAGGTCGGGGACGTTCAGGTTGAGAAAGGTATCGCGGGGGAGTCCGCGCTGCGAAACCTTCTGCAACAGTGTTGCCGCCCAGTGCGCCGCCGCGGGATAGTTTTCCCCGCCGCTATCGGTCACCAGGGAGACGGCAATGGCGGGAATCCCCATCAGGGTCGCTTCCCGTGCCCCGGCCACGGTTCCGGAGTAGATGACGTCATCTCCCAGGTTCCCGCCACGATTGATTCCGGAAACCACCACGTCCGGGTGGAAGTCAAGCAGACTGTGAACCCCCAGGTTGACGCAATCCGCGGGGGTACCGTCCACCGCGAACCAGTTGGGAGCGATCCGTTCGGCCCTGAGTGGATGGTGCAGGGTCAGGGCGTGCCCGACGGCACTTCGCTCCCGGTCCGGAGCCACCACGGCCACCTCGCCGAGGCGGGCCAGCCCTTCGGCAAGCGCCCGGATGCCCGGCGCCTGAATACCGTCGTCGTTGGTAACCAGAATCTTCATGCAGGTTCTCCACCAATTTAATGGGAGGGTTGCCTCCACCCTCACCCCAACCCTCTCCCTGAGGTAGAGGGGGCTTTAAGATTAGTCTGTCATGGCAGGAGTAAGGGGGCCGCCGCAAACCGGTATTCGGACAGGGTCAAAATGCTCCCTGCCCCAGGCAAGGATCTCGGCAGCAGGAGCCGCCGACAGGCCGGCGGGCAGTTCCTGACCGAGAAACCTGAGCGCGGCCGCCACCAGCCGCCCCCCTGCCTGCGCCAGATCAAGCCCTTGGGCGATGGAGACGGCGTTGTCCCGCTTGGAAAGTTTCCCCCCACCAGAACCGGCCACCAGCGGCAGGTGGGAGTAAGATGGCTGACTGAAGCCAAGAAGCCGCTGCAAGTAAATCTGCCGCGGGGTCGATGTCAATAGGTCCGCCCCTCTCACGACCTGGGTGACCCCCATCGCGTCATCGTCAACCACCACGGCCAGGTGATAGGCGAACGGTCCGTCGGCGCGTTTTACCACGAAATCGCCGCAGCTGGTCGCCAAATTCTGGCACTGCTCACCAACAATCCCGTCCCGAAAGGTTATCGTTTCGTCCGGCACCGGCACCCGCACCCGGAAGGCACGGGGCACCTTGCCGACACCGAGCCCCGACCGGCACGAGCCCGGGTACGGCAGTTCGCTGTCACCATGGGGAGCGGATGCGAGCCGGGCGATCTCGGCACGGGAACAGCCGCAGGGATAGAGCAGCCCCCAAGCGGCAAGCCGTTCCAGGGCTGCCTGGTAATGCGTGTCGCGACGGCTTTGCCAGACCACCTCCCCATCCCAGTGAAGGCCGAGGCGTTCCAGGGTGCGCAGGATATCATCGGCCATCCCCGGCACGACCCGGGGCTGATCCAGGTCCTCCATGCGCATCAGCCATCGACCGCCACTCCGCCTTGCCAGGAGATAGCTGCCAACAGCAGCAACCAGAGACCCGAGGTGCAGCGGCCCGGTGGGAGACGGGGCAAACCGGCCGACAACCTCTATTTTTCCCTGCTCACTCCGTGTATTCATGCCGGTAAGGATCGAGGATCGAGGATCGAGGATCGAGGATCGAAAGAAGCTCATCCATTTCAGGTACCAATGTAAGCTTTTTCCTCGCTCCTTTATCCTCGGACCTCGTTCCTGCTCTATTCTACAAACGAACAGCAGTAGTCGGTAAGCGTCTTCACCCGCATGGTGAATTTGGAATTTGCCGGCACGTCGAACGACTGCCCCTCCCGGATCTGGCGCCATTCCTGGGTTCCGGGCAGGAGAACGTCGAGGTCACCGGCAAGGATTTCCATGATCTCGGCACCGGAGGTGGTGAACTCGTACTCTCCCGGCTGCATGATCCCCAGGGTCTTCTTGCTGCTATCCGGAAAAACGATGGTACGACTGGTCACCCCACCGTTGAAAAAGACGTTCGCCTTGCGGATAACGGTTACGTTTGTGAATTCGGACATATGTCGCCTCCTTGATGTCGTAGTGTACAAGTTAAATAGAATGGCTGACCGGTGCTGTCAACAAAAACCCTTACCGTCGCCGGGTGGCACCCCTTGACAGGTGTGGTATAGTTCCATCATCGCACGTTATCTTGAGTAAGGATCACACCAATGAGCCTGCCTCCGCAACTGCGCAAAGTCAGCGACACCGTCTGGGAACTGCCGGTAACCTACAAGGAGGGGATGCTGGTTCCGGCCCGGATCATAGCCTCCGAGGGGCTCCTCGCCCGGATGGATGACGGTGTCTTCGAACAGGTAACCAACGTTGCCTGCCTGCCCGGTGTCCTAAAATACGTCTACTGCATGCCGGACGGCCATTGGGGATACGGTTTCCCCATCGGCGGCGTGGCAGCCATGGACCCGATCACCGGCGTGATCTCCCCCGGCGGCATCGGCTTCGACATCAACTGCGGCATGCGGCTGGTCCTCACCAACCTCACCGAAGAGGAGGTCAGACCCCGCCTGCCGGAGTTGGTGGACCATCTCTTCGCCCGCATCCCCACCGGCGTTGGCTGTACCGGCTTTGTCCGCTGCTCGCGTACCGAGTTCCGCAAGGTCCTGGAACAAGGCTCACGCTGGGCACTTGGCAAGGGTTACGCCTGGCCGGAGGATCTGGAGATGACCGAGGAGGGAGGGTGCTTTGCCGGCGCCGACGCCGACGCCTGCAGCGACAAGGCGATCGAACGCGGCTACGACCAGATCGGCACCCTCGGTTCGGGCAACCACTACTGCGAGGTCCAGGTGGCACGGCCCGAAAATGTCTTTGACCGGGAACTTGCCGCCGCCTTTGGCATCACCATCCCCAACCAGGTGGTGATCATGTTCCACTGCGGCAGCCGGGGGTTCGGCCACCAGGTGGCCACCGACTATTTGCAGACCTTTCTGCGGGTGATGACCCCGAAGTACGGCATCACTGTCCACGACCGGGAACTGGCCTGCGCGCCGTTTCGCTCGCCCGAAGGAGAGGCGTACTTCTCGGCCATGAAGTGCGCGGCCAACATGGGATTTGCCAACCGCCAGGTGATCCTGCACCGGCTCCGGGAGGTCTTCTCCCAGATTTTTCACCGTTCTCCGGAAGATCTGGGGATGGAGATGGTCTACGATGTGGCCCACAACACCGCCAAGCTGGAGACCCATCTGGTGGATGGGGTAACGCGGGAACTGCTGGTTCACCGGAAGGGGGCGACCCGCTCCTTCGGCCCCGGGCAAGCCGGCATTCCGGCATGCTACCGGGAATCCGGCCAGCCGGTCATCATCGGCGGCAGCATGGAAACCGGCTCGTATCTCCTGGCCGGTCTGGCAACCGCCAACACCACCTTTTTCACCACCGCCCACGGCAGCGGCCGGACCATGAGCCGCCACCAGGCCAAAAAGATGATCAAGGGACAGAAGCTTCTGAGCGACATGGAGCACCGCGGCATCTATGTGCGGACCGCCTCCTACGGCGGACTTGCCGAGGAGGCCGGTTTCGCCTATAAGAACATCGACGAGGTTGCCACGGCCACCGAACTCGCCGGGCTCAGCAAACGGGTGGTGAAGCTGGTGCCGATCGGGAATATCAAGGGGTAGTCAGGGACTGGGGACTGGGGACTGGCAAAATCATGTAATTTTTTCAGGGGGGAGCAACCATTATGTGCAAGAAGATATTTATCGCCGCTACCGGCCAGAACTGCGGCAAAACCACCATGAGCGTGTCGCTGATGCACCTGGCCCGAAAGAAGTACCAGCGGGTCGGATTCATCAAACCGATCGGACCGAAGATCGAGCAGTACGGTGACCTGATGGTGGACATGGATGCGGTCCTCATGGCCAAGACGTACGGGCTTGAGGAGGACATCACCCTCATGTCGCCGGTGGCCGTGCACAAGAATTTCACCCGGCAGGTCCTGAACGGGGAGATCGATGTCAAGGAGTTGGAGAAAAAGATTGTCGACACCGTACGCCAACTGGAGGACAAGTACGATTTCCTCATCATCGAGGGTGCCGGCCATGGCGGTGTCGGATCGGTACTGGGGTTGAGCAACGCCCGGGTGGCCTCCCTGCTGAACGCCCCGGTGGTCATCGTCTCGGACAGCGGCATCGGCAGCGTCATCGACGCCGTCAACCTCAACCTGGCCCTGTACGAGAAGGAAAAGGCCGAGGTCAGGGCCATATTGGTCAACAAGCTGCGCAGCGAAAAGCGGGACAAGATCCTCGGCTATCTGAGGACCGCCTTCATCCCCAGCGGGATCACCGTGGCCGGCGGTTTCAACTACACCCCCATCCTGGCCAACCCGACCCTGGCCCATGTCGCCAAGCTCCTCAATCTCCCCCTGCGGGCGACCAATGGGGAGCGCAGCCGGATCATCCACAATATCCAGATGGGAGCAGCATCTTCCCAGCGGGTCGTCGACCACCTCCAGGACTCGACGCTGATAGTCGTCACCGGCTCCCGGGACGAACTCCTGGTTACCCTCTCCTCCCTCTACCACATCCCCGACTTCAAGGAAAAAATCGCCGGCATGATCATCACCGGCAACACCCCCGTGTCCCGCATCACGCAGCAGATCGTCGACGACAGCGGCATTCCCTACATCCGCATCATGCTGAGGACCTCGGATGTCTTCATGGCCCTCATGGAGGACGTGGCCAAGATCACCATCGAGGACCAGGAAAAACTGAACTGGATCCGGGCAAACGCAGAGCACGACATCGACTTCGAGTCGCTGGACGCGCTGCTGTAGGTTCCAACCATGCCATACCGGTTCCTGGAGGATATCGCCACTGCCGATGTGGCGTTTACGGCGTGGGGAAAGACGCGGGAGGAACTGTTCCGTGCCGCGGCCGAGGCGTTGCTTGCCACCATGGTGAATGAGCCGTCCGCGGTCGAGCCATGCCACGAACAGGCGATCCGGCTTACCGAGGGACAGCTCGACCTGCTCCTCTTCGTGTTCCTCAACGAGCTGATCTTCCTCAAGGACGCCCGCTGCCTGCTGCTGCGGGTCGGATCACTGCGGATCGAAGAGCGGGACGGGGATTACTCCCTGGAGGCAGAGATGACGGGGGAAAGGATCGACCCGCTCCGCCACCAGCTGTTGGTGGACGTCAAGGCGGCAACCCTGCACCGGCTGGCAGTGGCATACCATGATGGGGCCTGGCAGGGGACCGTGGTGCTGGATGTGTAGAATTACTCCTCCCTTGGTTCAAGGGGAGGTCGGGAGGGGTTACATCATTACTCCCCCATCACCCGCCTGATCCGTTCCCCGGTCACCGGATGCGAAGAGAAGAAGTCGTTCAACCGCCCCCCCTCCTGCTCTTTTCCGTTGTTTCGCCTGTCATGCTCCGCCTGAAGCCGTGCCAGCATATCCGCATAGACCTTTGGCCGGATATGGCGCAGTTTCAGAAAGGCTATGGCCGCATCGTCGGCCTCCCGCTCAAAGTCCCGGGAGTACTTGGCATCGATCAGGGCGGTCGGCAGGGTGGCGGACAGCGAGGTAATGGAAAGGATGTCGCCGGTAATGGCGGCTATCAGAAGACCGGTGCCGGAGTTCTGCAGCACGTGCCGCAGGGCGTGACGATAGCGGACATGGCCGGCTTCGTGGGCCAGGACCGCGGCGATCTCATCGTCGTTTTTGGCCAACCTGACCATGCCGTCGGTGACAACGATGATTCCCGATGGCAGCGCAAACGCGTTGGCCCCGAGACGGTCGCTGGCACGAAACTCCAGCCGGTATTCCCTGCCGCCCGGCAGGTCCGGCTGCATGCGGCGAAACAGGGCACCCACGGCCTGGCGGCGGTCGGCAGGGAGTTCTGACGGCTTCATGACCAGCTTGTCGAGCATGGCCAGGGTCTCCTTACCCAGTGTCCGTTCCGTGGCGGGCGGAACGGCAAGGGCGACCCGCTTGGCCAGGGACGGGATGCCGTATTTGATAAAGGCGGCAAGGACGGCAACGGTGATAATCAGCGAGAGAACAACCAGGAACAGGTTCCGTTCCCATCGGTGAAGGAGGCGCTGAAACGGTCCGGTCCCTTCCCGTTCCAGCAGCTCATCGACGGGGGCATCGCTGATGACCTCGCACAGGGTACCATCGGGGAAATGGAGTAATCGACGGACACCACCCACCGGCGGCGCAACGCGTATTCCGGTCAACGGATAGCGCCGGTCAACGTCATCCCCGTGCAGATGCAGCTCTTCTCCTTCGCGGACCAGAGAAACCGTCCGCCGCACCGAACTCCTGCCGTCGAAATAATAGCCGCGCACCTGACTCATAGGGCCACATCGACCCCGAAGATATCGCCGATCTCCTCGCCTGCCGAGCCGACCTCGGAGGGGGTGACCGCCATGAAGGTCTCAAGGTCGCCGGTTACCCGCAGCGACAGACGTTCAACCCGGTAACGGGTCAGGCGTACCGCTGCCCAGGGGATCAGCAGCCCCAGTGACAGGAAGATCGCCACGGCACTGGAGAGATAGAGCCAGGCCATGTCCCGTACCCGCAGACTGCTGACGAACCGGTTGTCCCTGATCCTGGTGGAATTCCAGGTCAGGTTGGCCAGCTCGGTCTGGACGTAGATGGCAAAGTAGAGATAGATAAGGTTGATGGCGATGAAGACGGCCGCCACCAGGAAACCGACCCCACGTTTGACGGTTTCGCTGCCGGCCTTGCCGTTGTCGAAGAGAAGCGGGGAAAACTCCCGGATCGTGGCGGAGAAAAAATAGGCACCAACGCCGAAGGCGAGCAGGATCAGGAGAAACCAGCCGGCCGCCTTGAAGAATACCAGGTAGTAGTCTTTGGCCGAGGCGTCGAAGGCAAAGCTGCTCCGGCCGTATTCGCTGTTCTCCACCAGGAACCGCTTCTGGCGGTAGACGATATACGGGAACAGAAACCCCAGGGTGAACGGTAGCAGGATCGGCAGCCCGGCAAAGACCAGATAGGCCTCATCGTACTTTGGGACGAAATTGAAACGGATGTTGCGGTGTGCTGAATTGCGCTGGTTGAACATCTTCGAGCGGACGATCAGCCACGGCATGGCAGCGAAAAAGACCATGCCCAGCGTGCTGGCAAGAAGCGGACTCACCCTGGTGCCGATCGTGTAGAGGATGAAAAATGCGGCGCCGATCAGCCACCCCCGGAACAGCGCCATGGGATCGGCAAGGTAGTCGAAGGTGGCGCCGCCCAGTTGGGTACAGCCGTAAAAATAGCGCCGTTTGCGCACCTTGGCCCAGGCCGAATAGATGCCCAGGGTGACGATCTTGAGCAGGGTATTGACGATCCAGATGCCGAAATATTCACGGGCCGTGCCGGCAAATGAGAACCGTTGCAGACGTGGAGAGCGTGGCTTCGGGGAAACCGGCGGCTCTGGCAACGGCTCTGCAGCAACAGGTTCAACCTTTCGCACGGCAGCGTCCAGGGCAAAACCTTGCCGGCACCTGGGGCAGGTTGCCCGTTCGACACCGGCAGGGATTGCCGCCTCCTCCATCACTCTGCTGAAGCCGCAGTGCGGACAGGTTATGGTTACGCGTGCCATCGGTCTCCCATCGAGTTAGTGCTTGCAACTCTTATTTCTTCGTAGGTTTGGTTAGCGGCCTCATCGCGTAACCCAACAGCCTTGCATGCTGCCAGCTTGGTCATGTTGGGTTACGGCATACACCCGCCTAACCCAACCTACGAACTAATTCAGCATCCATGGCCATAACTCCCCCTCACCCCCTCTTGACTCAAGAGGGGGATGAATCTTCCTCCCCTTAAGTTAAGGGGAGGTCGGGAGGGGTTATGAAGGGTAACAGGCTGTGCCCAAAGGCCATTAAATGTTTTAGACCTCATCGGACACGACCCGGCAGTGATGAAGGGATCAGGCGATCCCGGCCAGTTCGAGTCTGCCGCCCCAGCGGCGTACCAGTTCATCGCGCAGCCTGCCATGATCCGGCAGGCGCAGTTCCGGGTCCTGTTCGACCAGGCCGAAGGCCTCCTTGCGGGCCTCTTCCAGAATGCGGCCGTCACGCAGGATATTGGCGATCCGGAAATCGGGAAGTCCGGCCTGACGGGTACCGAGGAAATCGCCCGGACCGCGGATCTCCAGGTCTGCCTCGGCGATCCTGAAGCCGTCTGTCGTCTCCTCCATGACCCGCAGACGCCTGACACCGTCCTCGGACAGACGGTCGGAAGCGAGCAGGAGACAGCGGGAGCGGTGACTCCCCCGCCCCACCCTGCCCCGCAGCTGATGCAGTTGGGAAAGGCCGAACCGTTCGGCATGCTCGATGACAATCACCGTGGCATTGGGAACGTCGATCCCCACCTCGATGACCGTGGTCGCTACCAGCAGTTGGAGTTCCCCCATTTTAAAGGAGCGCATGACCGCCTCCTTCTCCTCGGGGCGCATCCTGCCGTGGAGGAGTCCCACCCGGAGCTCGGGGAAAATTTCCTGCTGCAGGTGCTCGGCCATCTGGGTGGCTGCCTTCAGCTCCGACGTTTCCGTCTCTTCCACCAACGGACAGATCAGGTAGGCCTGGCGGCCGGCCTGCACCTCCTCCCGGATGATCCCGTAGACCTGGCGGCGGCGCGACTCGGTGAATATCCGGGTCTCGATGGGAGTCCGGCCCGGAGGGAGTTCGTCGATGACCGACAGGGAGAGGTCGCCAAACACGGTCATGGCCAGGGTCCGGGGGATGGGGGTGGCGGTCATGACCAGGATGTCCGGGTTCTCCCCTTTCTTGCGCAACACGCCCCGCTGGACCACGCCGAAGCGGTGCTGCTCGTCGATGATCCCGAGGCCGAGGCGCTGGAATGCCACCTTTTCCTGGATAACCGCATGGGTGCCGATGACGATACTGGCGCTCCCCTCCTCCACCTGCGCCAGAACAGCGGCCCGCGCCTTCCCCTTCAGCCCCGCAGTCAGGAGCACGGCCCGGATCCCCAGGGCATCGCACCAGCCATGTATGTTCAGATAGTGCTGTTCGGCAAGGATCTCGGTCGGAGCCATGATGGCCACCTGGTAGCCGTTCTCCACCGCCACCAGGGCTGCCATGAGCGCCACCAGGGTCTTCCCGCTCCCCACGTCCCCCTGCACCAGCCGGTGCATCGGGTGGGGCGTCATCATCTCCTCCTTGATCTCGGAGAGCACCCGGCGCTGGGCGCCCGTGAGGGAAAAGGGGAGCATCTTCAGCAAAGGCTTGGTGTAGCGGTGGGTGACCTGGAACGGAATGCCCGCCTCCAGGGTAAAACCACGACGCTTGAGGGCCAGTCCCAGTTCCAGGAAAAAGAACTCGTCGAACACCAGTGAGCGGTGGGCCGGCGTGGCACCGCGATTCAAGCGCTCCGGATCAGCCTCCGGTGAAGGAAGATGTACCTCCTGCAATGCCTGGCCAAGGGGGAGGAGCCGCTGGCGGGCAATGAGTTCCCGGTCCAGGACCGTCACGACATTGGCTGCGAACTGTCCCACCACCCCCTGCATGATCTTGCGCATGGTCCGCTGCTGCACCCCTTCGGTCAGGGGATACACCGGCACTATCCGGCCGAAGCTCGCCGGTTCCCGGGCCATGACCGCGGCCACCTCCTCGCCTTCGGCCAGCCATTCCACCTCCGGGTGGTGCACCTCTTTCTGAAAACCGAACTGGGCGACCTCACCGGTAAAAATGGCCCGGCGCCCCTGCTTCCAGGTCCGTTTCATCCAGACGGCAACGAAGTTGAACCACTTGAGGGAAACGCTGCCGCTCTCGTCCCGGACAATGACCTCGAAGTACTTCCTCCCCCCCTTGGTGGTAAGCGTCTCAGCGCTGACGATGGTACCGGTGAACAGTTCGGTGCAGCCGGGGCGGAGTTTTGCAACTGGCCGCAACTCCCGCCGGTCCTCGTAGCGGTTGGGGAGCAGGTAGAGGGCGTCCTCCACCGTGGCGATCCCTTTCCTGGTCAACGCCTCGGCAAGCTTGGGACCGACCCCTTTGATGAACTGGATCGAGGTGGAGAGGTTCCTGCGATTGATCGACTCCTGGAGTGTAGGAGCAGTTGCCGGCGCCGGCGCCCGGGTAAGCAGCAGTCTCCCCTCGCCGTCCGGCTGTACCGAGAGGCGGTCTCCGGGCGAGAGTCCGAGGGTGGCAATCAGTTCATCGGTAAGGGTCAGCGAGTTTGTGTCGGAAAGGGTGATGATGGGCATGTGCTCTGTCTCCGCCGGCGTTCCGGCGATAGTACCATTCATTGCCGGTCTTTGTAAGAAATTTCACCGGTCCGGTTTACCTAAACAGTGGCTTACCCCCCACAAGAGCAGGCATCTTGACAAACAGCGTTACCACAATACCGGTCACCCCATCATTAACCGGTTGAGTTTCCCCCGTTAATTGGGTATAACGACACAACTCAAGCACCACGGGGTGACCGGATGGCAGGCGACACCAGAAAATCGACCGTAGCAAAGAGCCGGTGGTTACCGTTGTCACTCGGCTTGTTCGGAATGTTCCTCCCCCTTCTCCCAGCCGCCGCACAGGAAGCGGTACGGATCGAAAACTCCACGGTTGAGAAGGCGGAAAACAATGCCAACAATGAGCTGCTCCTGTTCTGGGAAGAGAAGGATCTCTATGTTGAGAGCGCCACGCGGGTCGAGAAGGCGCTCTCCCAGACAGCTGAAAACATCTCCGTGGTGACGGCCAAGGATATCGAGCAGATGAACGCCCACACCGTGGCCGAGGTCCTGAAACGGGTGCCGGGGCTCTTTGTCGATACCCTGGTACAGGACTTCGGGAGCATCTCGTCCATCTCGATCCAGGGATCCGAGCCGCGGCACGTGCTGGTGCTCCTGGACGGCGTGACCTGGAACCTCCTTGGCGAGGGGACGGCTGAGACCTCCACCATCCCGGTCAGGATCATCGACCGGATCGAGATCGTCAAGGGGCCGGCCTCGTCGGCCTGGGGATCGGCCCTGGGAGGGGTGGTCAACATCATCACCAAGGGGAGCGGCGACACCGCCGTGCCGAAGGGGACACTCAGCGTCTCCTACGGTGAAAAGGACAGCCAGGACTACGGCGCCGAACTGTCCGGCAAGGGGGGACCGGTTGGCTACTATCTCCAGGCCGGACGACAGAAGTCGGACGGGCTGCGCAAGGACCGGGCCTTCGACAACGACTCCCTCTACGGCAAGGTGAGCATCGCCCCGAGCCGGGACCTGAACCTGCAGTTCACCGTAGGCTACAGCGACCCGGAGGAGAAGACCGGGGACCTCGCGGTCACTCCTCAGCTCTCGTTCAGAGGGAAGACGCGGCTCTCCACCCTGCACGCCACCGGCAGCCTCGACTACCGCCTGGCGCCGGAATGGTCGGTGAAAGGGTCGGCCTTTGCCCTGCGGCAGCGGTTCGACAACCCGAACCACTTCATTGTCCCCAGCGAGCTGTTCAAGGAGCTGGTAATGGAGGAGCGGACCGTGGGGGGGAGCCTCAGGCTTGCCTACAGCGGGGCCAGCCAGAGCGCGGTGGTCGGCATGGACGCGAGCCGCGGCACCAGTGACCAGACAACCATCTACGGCCCCTTCTTTCAGGGCAGGGGGGCGCCGGCCAGCGAATCGTTCAGTCCGAGCATCACCAAGTGGGCCCTCTTTGCCAACGACACCCTCAGCTACGGCAGGCTGGCCGTCACCCCGGGTATCCGCCTCGACCACAACAACGTGAGCGGCTATTTCGTCAGCCCGAGCCTGGGGCTGGCCTACGAACTGGGGGAACGGACCGTGGCCAGGGCCTCGGTGGCCAGGGGGTTCACCTCACCGCCGCTCGGCTGGACCTCCATCGGCGGCATCTTTGCCACCCCCAACCCCTCCCTGGGCGCGGAACGGGTCTTGTCGTACCAGGCCGGGCTGGAATCAGGGGTGACCGACTATCTCAACCTGAAGGGAACCCTCTTCAGGCATGACATGACCGATGAAATCGCTACCGATGTTTCGCCGCCAGCCAACATCGGCAGCGTGACCCGCCAGGGGTTCGAACTGGAGGCGGAGACCGCGCCGTTTCACAACCTCACCCTGCGGGCCGCCCACGCCTACGTCAACATCGACCGCCATAGCGACCCTGAGGCCCGGGTCCAGTACAGCTACCAGGCCGGCATCAAGTACGACGACCGGCAGTCGCTCATGGCCCAACTGTCCGGCACCTACATCTGGTGGAACCTGCCGGCCAGCAGGCTCGCCAAGTATAATACCTTTATCTGGGACGCAAACCTGAGCAAGCGGTTCCCTGTTGCCGGTACGACAAGCACCGAGCTCTTCCTGACGGTCCACAACCTCTTTAGCAGTGCCAACTACACCATGGAGGTCTATCCCAATCCCGGCCGGTGGTTCGAGGGTGGGGTCAGGGTCAGGTTCTGATCAGAGATTGCCATGAAGCGTACCTATACTGTCATTTTGCTGCTGTTTGCTACCCTCGTCTCCGCCCTACAACCCTGCCGGTCGGAGGCGGCCGAGGTCATCGTTGTCGGCGATACCCAGCTGAAGCCGGTGGTGGAGATCATCGCCGGAATCAGAAAGACCCTCGATGCCTCGCTGAAGGCCTACTCGCCGGCAGAGGTGAAGGGGCGTCTGGCCCAGCTGGTGGAGAAGGAAAACGTCAAGGTCGTGATCACCCTCGGCAGGGAGGCGATGAACGAGGCCCTGCATCTGCCGCCGACGACACCGGTGATCTTCGACCTAGTCGTCACCCCGCCTCCGTTCAACAGGCCGAACACGACCGGTTTCTACATGGCCACCCCGGTCAGGGAGTATGCCGAGCTGATCAAGAACCACCTGCACGCCATCAAGCAGGTGGCAGTGGTGGGGAGCCGCGACCAGTTGCGGCTGCTCGTGAGGGACGAGTCTCCCCAGGTCTCGTCCTACAGCGTCCGGAGCCCTTCGGACCTGGTCAGCACCGTGAACAGGCTCGATACCGCCGACGCCATCCTGCTCCTGCCCGATGTCTCCCTGCTGACCGCGTCGGCCATGGAGGAGACCTATCTCCTCTCCTTCAGGAAGGGGATTCCGCTGCTGGGGATCTCGGAGCGGCACGTCAAGGAGGGGGCACTCCTTGCCCTGGTGGTCGATCCGGTCAATGTGGGGAAACAGATCGGCGAGTATGCAACCAGGGCGGTCAAGGGGGGCAGTGTGGGACAGATACCACCGTCCCCCCCGAGGAAGTTCGAACTGTACGTAAATACGAGTACGGCCCGGAAGATGGGGATACCGATCCCGAACGAAGTGATCCGGA
Source organism: uncultured Geobacter sp. (assembly GCA_964432205.1). Taxonomy (GTDB): domain Bacteria; phylum Desulfobacterota; class Desulfuromonadia; order Geobacterales; family DSM-12255; genus Geomobilibacter. The sequence goes on from CAYSMK010000024.1 coordinate 18,939, forward strand.
TGGCCAAGCGGGTCTATCAATAGCAATACCGTTGCCGGTTAAGATAAAAGAGCTCCGTGGGCCTGCCCACGGAGCTCTTTGTTTAGATGACCGACTTACCGCTACCCCCTCGAACGATCACCCCTATTTCTTCCTCGAAGGCTGATAGCGCAGGTCCTGCCGGATAATCGCTTCCAGCGTGGCGTCCAGCAGTTCCCGGCGGCAATCGACCGCGTCGATGGCGCCGTTGCGCAGCAGGGTCATCTGGCGGCAACCGCCGAAGCAAAGCGGCAGATAGGCACAGTCCAGGCATTCGTCGCCCTTCCAGACATCAAGGTTGTGGCTGGCGCGGTAGTCTGCGATCCCCTCAGCGATGGTGCCGATCCTGAGTTCGTCGTACGCCATGAAGGCCGGGCACTTGTAGAGGGAGCCGTCGTAGTTGATGACCAGATCGTTGTCGAATTCGACGATACAGGCGGCAATCCGCGGCTTGGGCGCCCGGAACCCTCGCCTGAGCGTCTCCTCCCGCAGGAAGAGCGACGCCTCCTGCAGCCAGGGGGCGTAGTCGCAGGCGCAGTCGGAGCTGAAATCCGCGACAACCCGCTGTCCCGACTTGGGGATGACCGGCGCAAAGAGGACGGTGTGGACCCGGTCCGGGGTGATACCGAGCTCCAGGAGATGGTCCAGGAGGGGGGGGAACTGCCGGTAGTTGTCGCGGGTGAAGTTTCCGCTCAGCTGCAGCGGCACCAGGTCGCAGACCTCGGTGACGTTCCTGACGATGGCGTCGAAGCTACCAAAGCCGGAGGCAAAGGGGCGGCTCCGGTCGTGGAGCTCCCTTGGGCCGTCCAGGGTGACCCTGGCCCCGGTTAGGCCCAGCGGGACCAACTCCTCCGCCACCCGCCGGTTCAGGAGGGTGCCGTTGGTGACCAGGGTGAAGCTGAAATCTACCGACTGCGCCAGGGCGGCTGCCTGCAGGCGGCCGGAAATCTCCTTGATGAGCGGCAGGGAGAGGAGCGGCTCGCCGCCGTAGAAGGCGAGCTTGACGCTCCGCCCCAGGTCGATCTGGTCGCGCCGGATCGCCGTCACCACCAGGTCCGCCGTGTCCGCGTCCATGTAGTGACGGCCCCGGAAGCTCTCTTCGTAGCAGTAGCCGCAGGCCAGGTTGCAGTCGAGGTTCAGCACCACGATGCCGTTGAAGCTGCGGCGTTCGAGGTTGGCCGTGACGAAGAGATCCCGCATCGCTGCCCGTTCCGCGGCCGGGTCCGGGACCAGGAAGCCGAGACGGGCCAGGGTCTCCCCCTCCGTCCCGGCCAGCTCTGCTGCCCGGGCGGCCCGCAGGGTGGCGTCGCTCACCTGAACGACAGCCGACCGCGTGGTGGAGTAGAGGAGGTTCTGCCCCGGCCGTTCGGGACAGGGGTAGCATTTCAGGTAGCGCGACAGGTACATGGCGATTCCCCAATAAAAAAGGGGAGCATCTCGTCTCCCCTTCTCTTCTCTTTCTATACTCAAATCGGGATTATTACATCAAGACCCCAAGGGTGTTAAAACAGCACCCCTGAAGCCCCTCCACGAGCACTTCTGCCCCCTCTTCCAACACTACCAGCTCGTCATCGAACAGTTCCATGTCGCTATCCTCCTTTCATCGATATTCCCCTAAGGGATTCTTGTGCCGTAACGGCTTCGGGAATCACTAACACCCGGACGAAAACGGGAGTCTCCACTGTCTTATCGTTCAGGAGCACGCACACATAATGTCTTAGAACAGGGTTCTCATGTTTAATGTGAAGTTTATATATTATTCGGACAGTATGATGTCAAGCAGAAATTCTGCTAAATACTGATAATTTATATTACAAATTACTAACCAATATTATTTGCAACAGTAACACACCATAAACAGTCCCTGTCACTCAGTGACCGTTATGCACTGACATTGTCACTCTTTAATTATAGCGATCAATTTTACTATAGATTAAGCATTGACTAACCAATCAAATCTGTGTACAGATTACTGAAATTATAGAAGATTGTTTTATCATACCGACTCACCACTTTATTAATTGCACCTAATTACAAAAAAACAACATCAAGCTACCTACAGTAAGTATCTTCGTTTTAATATGCCTTATATTATGACCACAAGACCTGCCGTAGAAATCCTCATATACCTCACAACCTTTTTATGTGTCGGTCTGGCAGTTACCTGCGAGGCAGCAGACGTTCTCGTGGTCGGGGATTCCCAACTCAAACCTGTTGTGGAGATAATCTCGGGGATCAGAAAGTCGCTGGATGCATCCGTAAAGACCTATTCACCAACGGCGGCAAAAGGGCATCTCAAGGGGCTGGTTGAAGCCGAAGGGGCAAAAGTCGTCGTGGCCCTCGGCAGGGAGGCGATGATTGAGGCAATGGCGCTCCCCGCGAACATTCCGGTTATCTACGATCTGGTCGTCACTCCTCCCCAGGTCAGCAGACCGAACACGACAGGTTTTTATATGGCGACGCCGGTCAGGGAATACGGCGATCTGATCAGAAGGCATCTTCAGTCCATCCGTAAGGTGGCGGTTATCGGTAACAACGAGCAGTTGCTTCTCCTGGCAAAGGACGAACCGCAGCTGGCAATACCCTACAGTGCGAGAACCCCTTTTGAATTCGTAACAATCGTCAAGCAGCTCGACGCCACGGGCGCCATACTGCTGTTGCCTGACGCCTCCCTGTTGACGGCTGCCGCCATGGAAGAGGCGTACCTCCTTTCGTTCAGGAAAAACATCCCACTCCTGGGAATCTCGGAACGGCATGTCAAAGAGGGGGCACTCCTCGCCCTGGTGGTCGATCCGGTCAATGTGGGGAGACAGATCGCCGAATCAGCTTCCAAGGCGATCAGGCATGGCAGCCTGGGCCAGCCCCCCCCTTCGCCCCCCAGAAAATTCGATCTCTATCTGAATACCGGCACGGCACGGAAAATGGGGATACACCTCCCCGACGACTTCATCAGGATGGCCAAAAGGGTATATCCATGAAAATGACGTTCAGGATGAAGGCGCTGGTGTTCATCATACCGCTCCTCGTTGTCATTTCCCTCGTGTATACCTATGAATCGATCAAGACCGAAAAGAACATCATCCGCAAGGAGATCATCAAGAGAGCGGAAACCATTACGACACTGGCAACCAAGACCGGCGAACTGCCGATTCTTTCAGGAAATGCCGAGCTGTTGAAGGGAACCGTTTCCTTTCTGAGAGCCAACTCCGAAGCATCATCCGTTACCTTCTACGACCGATCGTTACAGATTCTCATTCACGACGGCCCCGCCATTTACGGCAGCCTTCCGAAATTATCCGCCAATCAGCCCATATCCATGATCGAAGAAGCGAATGCATTCGTTTTTTTCGCCCCGATATTCACCTTGAGAACCAAAGAGGATTTTCAGCTATTTGATTCAGCCGACAATGTTCCTCAGGTTAAGGAGCATATCGGCTGGATCAGGATCGGATTTTCAAAGTCCCCCATGAGAGTGTACGAAAAGCAGATCGTCACACGGGGACTGCTGCTTGCGTGCCTGTTCACCAGTGCCAGCGGCATTCTCGCCTTCCTTCTCATCAGCATGGCCACCAGACCGCTGGCAAGAATCGTCACCGTCGCCCACGGCATTGCCCACGGGGATTTGAGCCAGGAAATAAACATCTACCAGCAGGATGAGATCGGCGCCCTGGCCGAGGCCTTTCGGGCCATGAAAAATGCCATCCGCCAGGTACTGCAGGAGACAAACGGACTGATCATCGCGGTTCAAACCGGCAAACTGCATGTCCGGGGCAATGCTGATGCCTTTGAGGGGGGCTGGCGAGAATTAGTTAAAGGCGTCAACGATCTGACCGATTCCTTTGCCAAGGCAAATGAGGAACTGCAGGAATCCAAGGAGGCGGCTGAGGCGGCAAATCAAGCCAAGAGCGAATTCCTTGCCAACATGAGTCACGAATTGCGCACCCCTCTCAACGCGATTCTCGGTTATGCGCAACTTCTCAAACGCGGAGAGAACCTGAATGAGACGCAGCATCAGCAGTTGGAAATACTCAGGTCCAGCGGGGAGCATCTCCTCTTGCTGATCAACGATATCCTGGACATGGGTAAGATTGAGGCACAGAAGATGGTGATAGAGGATGTGCCATTCGATCTTTCTGCCCTGCTCCGTCAGGTTTACGATATCACCAGGGTAAGGGCCGACGAAAAGGGTTTGGATTTTCAGTACGAGACCGTCACCACGCTCCCGGCGAACGTTCGGGGTGATGAACGCAAACTCAAACAAATTTTGCTGAATTTCCTAAGTAATGCGATAAAGTATACCCGCCAGGGAACTGTCACCATGCGGGCGAGCTATGATCAGAGCGAAGCGGGACTCTTTCGTTGCGAGATAACGGACACCGGCATCGGGATATCTCACGAAAAACTGGAATCAATTTTTGAACCGTTCACCCAGCTTGCGGTCAGCAGGCAGGTGCGGGAAGGAACCGGCCTGGGGTTGTCCATCACGAAACGCCTGGTCAGCCTCATGCAGGGCAAGGTGGGAGTCGAGAGCACGCCGGGGTCGGGAAGCACATTTTGGGTGGAATTGCTGTTGCCGGCAGCATCTAAGGCCGATAGCGCCGAGGAAGGGTCTGAACTGATCACGGTGGGCTATCGTGGTGAACGGAAACGTATTTTGATCGTGGATGATAATGCGACCAACAGCTCGATGCTGGCCTCGTTTCTCGAACCATTGGGATTTGCGGTCATGACCGCGGAAAACGGCTACGAAGCATTGCAGAATACGGTAACACACCAACCGGACCTGGTGCTTCTCGACCTGATAATGCCCGAAATGGATGGCTTGGCCGTGGCAAGAGAAATCAGGCAGCAACCGGCATTGGATACAACCAGGATAATCGGTGTCTCGGCAACAGTCATGGACAGTGCGCACAACGACGCTTTTATCGATTCCTGCGATGCGTTCGTAGCAAAGCCGATCCGCCTGGAGTCGCTCCTGAAAAGCATTCAGTCGCAACTGGGGATCGAGCTCGAAACTGCACTGCCGGGTGTGGCGGCGGCCGACACATTGAATGAACATGCTGAAGCTGTGGTGGTGCCGCCTCATGACAAAATTCAGGAACTTTATGAACTGGCCATGTTGGGGGATATGAGAAAGATTCAGACATGGGCCTCAACCCTGGAAGAATCTGACGACCGTTACCTTCCCTTCGCAACCACGTTGCGTGAACTTGCCGGCGGATTCAAGGCAAAAGCAATCATGGAGTTGGCAAAACAACACAGGAGAGCACCATGAACTCCATTGCCCGTATTTCGACCGAACCGGATGTGGGTCGTCCCACCGTCCTCATAATCGATGACGATCCCAACAATCTGGCTATTCTGGCCGGGTGTCTGGAGGATAGTGATTTCACCATCCTTGTGGCCGAGGATGGTGAAAGTGGCCTGGAAAGGGCGGATTATGCCCGTCCGGATCTGATCCTTCTTGACGTCATGATGCCGGGAATTGACGGTTTTGAAACGTGCCGCAGATTAAAGACCGCTGCCGGCACGAAGGACATTCCGGTAATTTTCATGACAGCCCTTTCGGAAACGGAATATAAGGTGAAGGGATTTGAATCCGGGGCTGTAGACTATGTCACCAAGCCGTATCAGCGGGATGAGGTTCTGGCCCGAGTCGGGGTTCACCTGCACCTTCGGGAACTTACGGGTCATTTGCGCCAAGCGAATGAGCTGTTGGAACGACGGGTGGAAAAAAGGACAGCGGAACTTGCCCGGGCAAACAGGGAATTGCGGGACGAAAACCTTCTGCGCAGACGCGCCGAGGATGAAATCCGTAAACTGAACGAAGAACTGGAGCAGCGGGTCGCCATGAGAACGGCGGAACTTGAACTGTCGAATAGCCAGCAGGAATCGTTCAGTTACTCGGTTTCGCACGATCTCCGTGCACCGCTGCGAGCGATAGATGGCTTCAGCCGCATCATCCTGGACGAATTCATTGACGACTTGCCGATAGAAGCCAAAGGGTACATGGAAAGGATTTGCAGCAACGTACAGCGCATGTCCACCCTGATCGACGACCTCCTCACCTTCTCCAGACTTGGTCGTCAGCCCCTTGCAAAGAGGAGAGTGGAATCCACAGCGCTGATCAATGAGCTCCTCATGGAGGAACTGCGCGATGAGCAGGAAGGGCGCCCTGTCGAAGTGATCATAAGCGATCTTCCCCCATGCGAGGCCGATCCGCAACTCCTCAGGCAGGTGTTTCTCAACCTCCTTTCCAACGCCTTGAAGTATACGCGCAAATGTGACCTGGCCCGCATCGAAGTCGGTACGGAATACAAGGATGGCAAAAACGTCTATTATGTCAAAGACAACGGTGCCGGCTTTGACATGCGCTATATGGACAAGCTTTTCGGCGTTTTCCAAAGGCTGCACGACAAGCACGAGTTTGAAGGCACCGGCGTCGGCCTGGCCATTGTTCAGAGCATTATCAACCGCCATGGCGGGGATGTCTGGGCTGAAGCAGAGGTTGGCAAGGGAGCGACCTTTTTCTTCACGATTTGAGCCGCTGTTACATACTACGTCAGCGTTACACCTGCTTGTAGTCCCCATCGCAAAAAAAGCCGTCTCTACCATGAGAAACGGCCATTCAACCCGGTTTCATTCGTCAGCCTGCCCAGTCTTTCAAAAACAGTATTTTCCCGACTCCTGCGATGCCTGCGACAGCAACTGCTTGGCCTCCAGCAATCCCTCCACCGGACAGGCGGAAAGATTTGAGACCGTCTTCTGCATACCGGTCAGCGCATCCCCGGTCAGTGCATAGGCACAGCAACGGGATGCGGCGGACTGAAACTGGTTCGACAGGTCAAAGCTAACCACCTTGACCATGGCCTTGAGCAGATGCTGTTTTGACTCGCTGGCCGCGGCACATGTTTTGTCCGCGCGAAGCACGGCACTCTCCAGGGCAAATATGGTGATGACCATAGTCGCCATTGCCAGCATTACCTCCTGATGGTCCTTGGCCGGCACCGCCGCACCAAGTACGGTCAAAAACAGCTGCTTCAGCCTGGCTATGGTTGCCGCTGCCTGAGCAAATTCACCGGCATACGCTGTTTCAGTTGCCGCTCCTGCCCGGGCCTTTTCAACCAGGTCCCAGAGCGCGCTGCCGCCATTATCGGCCTTGCGAAAGAGCATGGTCGGGATAAGAATGCGGTTGATCTCGTTGGTCCCCTCAAATATCCGCTGGATGCGCGAATCCCGGTAGTACCGCTCCACTGCATATTCGGCAATGTAACCATACCCACCATGGATCTGCACCGCTTCGTCAACAACCAGATCGAGCTGCTCGGTGCAGAAGACCTTGGCGATGGCACACTCGGCGGCATACTCCTCGATCGCCTTCTGGTAGCGCTCGTAATAGTCGGCCCCGGAATGATCCAGTCTTGAGAGTCGACCATCCAGCAGCCCTGCAACCCGATAGATCACCGACTCGGAGGTGAAAATGGCCGCCATCATGTCCGCCAGCTTCTCTTTGATGGCGCCGAACTCGCCGATCGGTTTACCGAACTGCTTTCGCTCCGTTGCATAGGCAGCGGACTCGGTAAAGGCACCCTTGGACATGCCCAACGCCTGGGTAGCCACCTTAAGGCGTCCCACATTGAGGACATTGAAGGCTATCTTGTGCCCCTTGCCCGGTTCGCCAAGCAGGTTCTCCACCGGCACCTTCACATTATCCAGGAGAAGCTGGGTGGTTGAGGAGCCCTTGAGCCCCATCTTCTTTTCCTCTGCGCCAACGGTAAACCCTTCGAACCCCTTTTCAACGAGGAATGCGGAAAAATGTTTGCCGTCGATCTTGGCGAACACGGTAAACAGGTCGGCAAATGCCGAGTTCGTGATGAACTGCTTGGTGCCGTTGAGAATGTAGTATTTACCGTCGTCACTCAGGAGAGCCGTGGTCCGGGAACTCAGGGGATCGCTGCCACAATCCGGTTCGGTCAGGGCGTAGGCACCGATCCACTCTCCCGACGACAGTTTTCCCAGGTACCGCTCCTTCTGGTCAGGGGTGCCATAGTAGACCATCGGCAGGATACCTATGCCGGTGTGACCACCGAATGCCATGCAGAAGGAAGTCGCCGGTGCAACCTTCTCGATCATGAGCATATTGGTCGTCTTTTCCAGCTCAAGGCCACCGTATTCCTCGGGAACCTCGGCGAGAAACAGGCCGAGGTCGGCGCACTGCCGCAATTTTTCGACGATGAACGGGAAATCCTTGTCTTCGATCCGATCGATATTCGGGAACACCTCTTTTTTCATGAACTCTTCGGTGGTTTCCGCAATCTGCCTCTGTTCAGACGTAAACTCTTCAGGGGTAAATATTTCCATACCGCTACTGTCGGCCAATAAAAATTCACCACCGTTCAGAAGGCTGCTATTCATGAAAATCTCCTTGTCGCCAGTTGAACAAGCCAATTAGTCAGATCACCACCGCAAAGACGCAAAGTTACTCTGGCATTCCTTGCGTCTTTGCGGTTCGTTAGCTGATGTTACTTCTCTTCCGAATAATCGTAGAATCCTCTACCGGCCTTGCGCCCCACGTAGCCGGCCTTGATCATGTTCCGCAAGAGGCCCGGTGCGGCGTACCGCTCCTGCTTCATGTAGTCGTGGAAGATGTTGATGACGTGATAACCGATGTCCACGCCGGCGAAGTCCTGGAACTCCAGGGGACCCATCGGCATGTTGCACCCCAGTTTCATGGCGGTGTCGATGTCCTCGGCCGAGGCCACACCTTCTTCCAGGAGCCGCACGGCGTCGATGATGTACGGGACGAACAGCCGGTTGACCACGAAGCCGGGGGTGTCCTTGCAGGTGATGGCGGTCTTGCCGATCTTCCTCGCCATGGCCAGGGCCAGGTCCTTGGTCTCCACCGCGGTCTGCAGGGCCGGAATGACCTCCACCAGCTTCATCATCGGCACCGGGTTGAAGAAGTGCATGCCGACAAACTGTGCCGGCCGTTTCACCATGGCCGCCATCTCGGTGATGGCGATGGAGGAGGTGTTGGTGGCGTAGATGGTGTCGTCGCCGCAGACCGCGTCCAGCTTCGCGAACAGCTCCTTTTTGACGCCCACGTCCTCGAACACCGCCTCGAAGATGAACGGGACGTCCTTCAGAGTGCTGACGTCCGTGGAGAAGCTGATCCGTCCCAGCACCGCTTCCATCTCCTGCTCGGTGATGGTCCCCTTCTTGACGATCCGCTCCAGGCTCTTGACGATGGTCTTTCTGGCCCGGTCCCAAACGGCGTCATTGACGTCCACCACCTTCACCTGCAGGCCGGCCATGGCCGCCACCTGGGCGATGCCGGCCCCCATGCTCCCTGCCCCTGCCATCCCTACGGTCTTGATATCTTCGAGTTTCATTGTGTATTCTCCTTTGGTTGTTGTAGTAAGTTCTAAAACCGTGGGGCATGGGAGCCCGCTTCCGCTACACTCCAGCGATTTGGCCTCCGAGATCGTTTAGCCTCTGTGGCCGACCTCTCACAGCCGAAGCATCTCGTTGCCAACCGGCCGCGGGAATCGCTTCTGTTCCGCTCCACCGGGCTCCCATGCCCCACAGCCCAACTGCTTCAGGTTATCTGCTCAGGAAGTTCGGTTTCCGCTTCTCGCCAAAGGCAGTGAGCCCTTCCTTGGCGTCATGGGTCTGCAGGTTCTCCAGCCCGTACCTGCGTTCCACGGCCAACGCCTGCTCCATGGGGAGGTCGATCCCTTCGTTCACCGCCACCTTGATGTAGCCAAGCGCCTTGCCGGCACCGGCGGCGAGCTTGTGGGCAAATTTCATCACCTCGTCCATGAACCCGTCGGCCTCGATGACCCGGTCGATCAGGCCGATGGCCAGCGCCTCGTCCGGCCCCATGACCTTGCCACACAAGAGGATATCCTTGGCCTTGGCCACGCCGATCAGCCTGGGGAGCCGCTGGGTGCCGCCCGCGCCGGGCACGATGCCCAGACCGGCCTCGGGCAGGCCGATGAGCGCCTTGCCGGCCGCCATGAAGCGGTAGTCGCAGGCCATGGCCAGTTCGCAGCCGCCCCCCAGGGCGTGGCCGTTGATGGCGGCGATCACCACCTTCTTCATCCCTTCGAGGGTGTTGTTGGCGTTTTGCAGCAGCTTGGAGAACGCCTCCGACTCGGCCAGGGACATGGCCGCCATCTCCTTGATGTCGGCCCCGGCGATGAACGCCTTTTCCTGGGCGCTGGTGATGACCACGACCGTGACGTCGTCCATCTGGCTGGCTTCGCTGAAGGCGTTGAACAGCTCCTGGCCGAACTCGCTGCTGAGCGGGTTCGTCGGGGGCCGGTTGAGGCTGATGGTGAGGACCCGCTCGTTTTTGGTAAGGATGATGTATTGATACGCCATGGTTCGCTCCGTTTCTCGCGTATTCTCCCCCTCACCCTGACCCTCTCCCACAAGGGGAGAGGGGACTGGAAGCTCCCCTCCCTTCGATGGGAGGGGCTGGGGGAGGGTGCAATGTGTGATTTACGCCATTTCAGCTGACCTTGATGACGATGGAGGCGGCGGTATCGCCGGCGGCGCAGCCGGAGAAGAGCAGGTACCCTCCCCCCTTCATGGCCAGTTCCTCGATCCCTTCGACGATGAGCCGCGCCCCGGTCGGTGCCTGAGGGTGACCGTAGATCAGGGACGAGCCGTAGTTGTTCATGCTGTTCACGTCCAGCCCCAGGACCTTTGCCATGGCGATGTCGTTCGCCGCAAACGGGTTGTGTGTCTTGACCGCCTTCAGGTCGCCCACCTTGATGCCGGCGCTGTCCAGAGCCATCTGGGCCGACGGGGCAACGGCGGCCGCCATGTATGCCTTTTTGGTCCGGGCGTAGCCAAACGAAACCAGCTGCACTTCGATGTTCCTGTCCGCGCTCAGCTCCTTTGCCTGGTCACGGGTGGTGACGCAGACGCCGGCGTTGCCGTCGGCCGGGAAGGTCTGGGCGCCGAAGGTGAGGACACCGTCGGGCAGGACCGGCTTGAGGCCGGCCAACCCCTCCTTGGTGGTGGCCATGACCCCTTCGTCCGCCTCCAGGGTGATGGTCTTCTTCCTGGAGAGCTGCACCTCGACCGGGAACATGTACCGCTTCTGGAACTCCCGATCGTTGGCCAGGGCGTCCTGGTACTGCTCATAGCGACGGAGCGTGAGGGCGTCGCACTCTTCGCGGGTGATGCCGTACTCCTTGCTGACGTTCTCGGCGGTCTGGATCATGGCCTGGCCGGCCCACGGGTCCTTGTTCACGTTGTCCATGAACCAGTCCTCGGCTGTAGGCTTCCCCCCCGGGCCGTTCGGGTTCGGCCAGATGGCGTGGGGGCCGTTGGAGCAGCGGTCGGCCAGGAGGCACCAGCTGTTCTTGAACATCCCGGTCTCGATCCCCTGACCGGCCTGGTAGAGGGAAAAGGCGGAGGTGGAGCAGGCCTGGGTGATGAGGACGCCGGGCGACCCCTCGGCCCCCAGCATGGCCGCGGCCCAGGGACCGCTGTAGAACCAGTGCTGCTGGTAGACGGTGCTCCCCACCATGACGTAGTCGATGGTCTTCGGGTCCCACCCCTTGCCCTCCAGGAACCGTTTACTGGTGGCGGCGCCGAGGACGATGGAGTTCTCGTTGGCCAGGGTGCCCTGCCACTTGGCAAAGGGGGTGCTGTAGTAGCCGCGGTAGGGGATGAATGCCTTTGTTAACATATGACTCTCCTTCGTATTAGGTCAGTCTCCGATGATTTTCGGAAACCGTCATGAACCACTACATCAATGGTCAGTCGCATCGGCAATACCATAACCGGTATTTTGCCGAATGTACAATTCATCGAACATCTCCTCTTCGCGCCGGCTCCCGAACAGGAAGGTGCCCGCAATGGCGGCCAGGAATCCGACCGGTACCGAGAGAATGGCCGGGTTTTTGAGCGGAAAGAGCGGCGCGTCGAGGCCAACGAGGGACTTGCCGTCCTTGTTCTTGACGTAGTCCGCCCTCGCCTTCTCCAGAGCCTTCAGATCTTTCTCGGCGAGTGCAACCCCTGACAGCTGCTTCGTCTCCAGCAGTTCAACAACCTTTTTCGCATCAGCTGCAATTTTCTTCGGATAGGTCATGGTGGGTGACACCACCACAACGCCGATGGCGAACAGGGCACCCACCGTGAGGCCGGTGACGATACCGCCGGCGTTGAACCGCTTCCAGAAGAGCGCAAAGAGGATCACCGGGAAGTTGCTGGAGGCAACTACTGCAAAGGCAAGTACCACGAGATGGGCAACATTCTGCTTTTCGCAGGCAATCCCCAGGACGATGGCAACCGCACCGATCACAAAGGCTGAAATCTTGGCGATCTTCAACTGCTTGTCCTGATCGGTCTTGCCGTCCTTGAGAACGTTTACGTAGAAGTCGTGGGCAACGGCGGCGGATACCGCCAGGATCAGACCGGATACCACAGCGATGATGGTGGAGAAGGCGACGGCACAGACAAATGCCAGGAACAGGTCACCGCCGATGGTACCAGCGCCGCCACCGACATACTGGGCGATCATGGGGGCTGCCATGTTCCCGCCCTTGTCAACAGCGGTGATCTGCTGCGGAGAAATGAAGAGGGCTGCGCCAAACCCGATAATGGTCACCATGATCATGAAGGCGCCAATGAGCACCATGGAGATGACGACACTTTTGCGGGCTGCCTGGGCATTCGGAACAGTAAAGAAGCGCATCATGATGTGCGGCAGTCCGGCCGCACCAAGGGCGAACGCCATGCCCAGGGATATTTGATCAAGGGGATTCTTGAGCAATAACCCCGGCTCCAGGAACCGCTGGCCGTAGTCGAAACCGGATGCGGGGTTGGCATGCTTCAGAAGACCACGTACATGGTCCTGCACGGCAGTACTGGATGCAACCGCATCGTAGAAGGCGAACAGGTTGAAGCCAAACTTCCACAACAACAGCAGGGTGATAGTGATACCGCTCATCATGAGGAGAAACGCCTTGATGATCTGCACCCAGGTGGTCGCCTTCATCCCGCCAAAAGTAACATAGAGAATCATCAAGACGCCGACGCCGAAAACCGAGACGTTGTATGGGATGCCAAGGAGCAGTTGCATAAGCTTGCCCGCCCCGACCATCTGCCCAAGAAGGTAAAAGGTTGAAACCACCACCGCAGACAGTGCAGCAGTGCCGCGCACCACCTTTGAGGTGGAACGCAGCGACAGGATGTCTCCCAGGGTATATTTACCGGCATTGCGGCACGGTTCGGCAATGACCAGCAGAATGGTAACAAATGAGAAAAAGGGACCGACCGCATACATGAAGCCGTCAGCGCCGAACATGGAGGTGATTCCCGCAATACCCAGGAAGGTGGCGGCCGAAAGGTAATCACCGGCTATTGCCCACCCGTTCTGCAACCCGGAAATCCCCCCACCAGCTGCATAGTAGTCGGCTGTGGTCTTGGTACTCTTTGCCGCACGGACAACGATCATCCCGGTAAAGAGGATTATCGCGATGAACATACTCAAGGTGATGGTCTTGTTCGTCTTTACCTCTTTCGCCAAGGGGGCCTGTGCCTGGGCTGTGGCAGCGTTCTGGACAGCAGATGATACGGCTGCAGGAGCTTGACTCGGCACGGCAGTTGCGGCAGCCTGGACAGCCGGGGCCGGCTTACCGGCAACATCAGTGGCAGGCGCGGCGTAGGCCAGCGGGCAGATGATCAAGGAAAGAATCAAAAGAATAAGTATCCGTTTCACGCGAGCTCCCCCTTGGTGATATCGGCCAACACCTCTCTGGTGAGCGGATCAAAATAGGAGTTTGATTTATGGGTGTAATACAGGGCTATTGCCCAGGTCATGGCAAACTCGAAGAGGCAGAAGAAATAGCAGACATTGAGTCTGCCGAAAACCTTCACCTTCATGAGGTTCGGGGCATAACCGGCACATATCGGCAGGAGATAAAACATGATGGAGCCGAGGCACCATAAGGTAAGCAGGAATGCCTTCTTTTTGCTGTGAAGCTCGACAAACTTCGGCATTTTCGCCAGCGCTGCCCAATCTTTCTGTTTTTCAGTCATGGAACAAACTCCTTAGTATGAAGTCATTGCAGAAGCATAAATTCAATTCAAACGCGATCAGTCCCAGTTCTCCAGCTTCATGGTCCCTTTTTCATCCAGATTCTTATGCATATTGAACACCTTGTAGAGCATGTGCGGCTCATGGGCACTGTTGCTCGCCAAGCACTCTCTCAGCGCGCGGTCGAAATACTCCTGAAGGATCGGCTTGTATTCAGGGTGCACGCATTTGGTGATAATCCTTTGTGCCCGTTCCCGGGGACAGAGCCCGCGCAGGTCGGCCAGCCCCTGCTCGGTCACGAGCACGTCGAGGTCATGTTCGGTGTGATCGACATGGGTCACCATCGGGACGACACAGCTGATCCCGTTAGGGTCCGTAGCAGAGGGACGGGTCGAAGGGGTATGCATGATGGAGAGATAGGCGTTACGCATGAAGTCGCCTGAGCCGCCAACCCCGTTGAGCAGCCGGGAACCATTCACAATGGATGAGTTGACGTGGGCATAGATATCGAATTCCACCGGGGTGTTCATGGATATCAGGCCAAGCCGTCGTACCGGTTCGGCATGGTTGGTAATCTGGATCGGCCGAATCAAGGTCCGGGAAGTGTACTTGTCCCAGTTTGCCAGCAGGCGCTTTATCCCGTTTTCGGAAAGCGAGTAAGAGGCCGTTGTCACGTAGTCGAGCTTGCCGGAATCAAACATGTCAAGCAGGTTGTCCTGCAGCACCTCGGTCCAGACGGTCAGATTCTCGAACGGGCTATTGAGGATACCGCCGACGACTGCGTTGGCGATGGATCCCACTCCCGACTGAAGCGGCAGCAGATTCTTCGGCAAGCGGCCACTTTTCACTTCATCCTGGAGGAAGTCGATGATGTGGTTGGCAATCAGAACAGAATTCCCGTCAGGTGCCCCCAGCGGTCGGCCAACCGGATCCTTGTACGATTCGACAATCGCCACGATCTTGGCCGGGTCACAGGGAATACTGGTGGATCCGATACGGTCTCTCACATCCTGGATATTATAGACCTTCTTATTGGGCGGCACTGCCACGTCAACGCAATCATGGAGACCTTCCAGCGAAGGTATTTTCGTATTGATCTCAATGATTATCTTTTCCGCCCGGGCCACGATTTCATTAATAATGCCGACTGCCAGAGTCGGAACAACGCCGCAGTCCTCCGTAATACAGCTTGCCTCGATGATAGCAATATCAATCTTCCCATCATTTTCGAGGGTGTAGAAGCCGTAACCGAAATCCTGGGCGTACAGGGAAAGATATCGGTCGCCGTAATTGACTTCGCCGGCATTTATTGCCTTGCGAATCACGTTCCCCTGCTGATGGGGCCAACGCTTGGCGAGCATGCCGAGCTTTGCCCAGCGGTCGTCCACATCAGTGCCAATGGAGGCACCGGTATAAACGTTAAACTTCATCTTTCCGGCAAGACCGTTTTTTTCCACATGATCGGCCAGCAGACCAGGTACCGTTTTCGGGTGCCCCTCGGCAAATCCCGAGAAGCCGAGGTACATGCCGCTCTTGAACATAGGAATGGTTTCCTCGGGATTCATGATCTTTGAATGGAGGGTTGAAAGCCTGATTCTCCTTAACAATTCGGTGTTATTTTTAGCAGTCATCTTGGTATATCTCCCTTCGAAGTGATGAATCTTGTCTGCACAGAAATAGTTTAGAGGCCGCATAACCATCTAAAACAAGATCAAAAATCATATAAAATAGCGTTTTGCACCAAACATGCCACAAGCACCGTCCCCACCAGAGCACAGCTAATATGCTGTTATTATTATCAATGTGGCCTATAAAATTTTTTTGAAATTAGCACCAATGACACGACATCCGATATTTAGTAGGACACGCTGGGATCAAATGGACATAAAACAGATGGTCTATGGCTAACTAGGCGAGATACTAATGAGAATACAGGAAAACCATTATGAAGGGGTAATGAACAGCATCTACTATATTTCATATGACATACGATATTTCGGATAGCAATTCCATGCCCCCCCCCTTCACCAACTTCTACTCCCGACCGCCATAAGGGTCCGAATAGAAGCGACTATCGACTCCTGGCGAATAAAGTGTCAAGCCGGCTCTTATTGTCTGAATCCTGGAGATCACGATTGGTTGAATCAATACGAAGAAGAAGGAGTAAGATGGCTGGCTGTGGAAACGTGGGAAATATACGGGCGGTGTTCAAATCCACCGCCCGTAACCAACAAACATACATACATACATAACATGCTTACGACTCTGTGCCTGGTGGCCAGCAGTCGTTAATCGTTGTACTTTTTCAACAAAGCCCTGGCACTTTCCAACAAGACCTTGCCGTTACCACCCTTGGCAGCGACTTCCTTCATCCACTCATCATCAACTGTTTCGGTTGCCTTTACCCATCGGTTGTATTCAGCATCGGTCAAGACATTAAAGGTGTTGTGCCGATCACGGGCGATCTTGCGTGCCGGTTCGGAAAAGCTGTCCCAAAGTTTGCCAGCCCACTTTGACGCCTCGCGACCGCTGTTCTGGTCGATAACCCTTTTCAATTCTGGCGAAAGGCTGTTGTACTTGGACTGATTCATCGCAAACACCAAAAAGGTATTGGAGATCGTCGCGTGCTTCGGACCGGTCGACGTATGTGTTTTGCAGATTTCCTGCATCTTGAGGGCCGTCATTACCTCCCAGGGCAGACTGGCACCATCCACAACATTTTTTGAAACCGACTCCGGCACAGCCGGCGCCGGCATCTGCACAGGCACCGCACCGAGCGCAGTCAGTGCCTTGGATAACAGGCGTGTTGGAGCACGGACCTTGGCGCCTTTAAGGTCTTCCAGGGTCTTGACCGACTTCCTGCCGAAATGAAGCGGGGCCTCGTCATGCAGATGGGTAAAGATAAGCTTGATCCCTTTGAACTCGTCCTGGGAGTTTTTCTGGATAAAGTCCCACAGGGCCTGGCTCCCAGTTTCCGCCTTTTTCGCCATGAAGGGCAGTTCGAACACCTCGGTCTTGGTAAAGCGGCCCGCCTGGTAGGTCGGAGCAGTCCAGACAATATCGGCTACCCCGTCTCTCGCCTGATCCAGGAGCTGAGCCGGGGTGCCCCCCAGCTGCATTGAAGGATAGATCTGACACTTGAGCTTGCCACCCGATTCCTTGCTGATCTTGTCGCACCAAGGCACGATCGCTCTTTGATGTGCATTGGAACTGGTCGGCAGGAAGTGAGCGACCTTAAGGGTCACCACATCCGATGCGGCGCCGGCAACACCGGCTCCACAAGCGATGACCGCTACGGTTAGCATCATACATAAATACGCCCTAATCAATTTCATGGTGCATTCCTCCTTTTTGTGATTGAGGTTGGCAGTTGTCTCGTTTCCGATTGGAAACTACTCAAGGCTGCTTTTTTTCAGATGACGAATCAGATGAATTATGAAATACCGTTTTGCAATGTCCGTACCCGCAAGTAACGGCTACTACTTATCGCCACAACAGCCCAATATCATTATAGTTATATCAATAAACATGGTTTTCCATAGAGTATTAACCACCATGGCATACGATATTACGTAGCCAGATCCACAAAGCAGAGCATGCTCTGGAGCGGTTCAGCGCTAACCAGCTGAAATATTCATGAGAATACTGAGGGGATCTACAGAGACGATGCCATGCAACACCTACTATATTTCGTAAGTGCTACTGCATTTCGGAGAACGGTTTCTTGCGGACAATCTTCAATTTTTTCATCCTCGAATCCAAGGTAGTTGGATTGATCGCCAGGATCTCAGCGGCACCATTCCTGCCCCTGACACGCCAACCCGTCCTTTCCATCACGGAGATGATGTGCGTTCGCTCCATATCCTCCAACGACATCGTTGGTGAGATTACCGTGGCGGCGCTGTCAGGTACGTCAATAACCAGCACTGACCCCTTACTCAGTATCATGGCTCGTTCAACCATGTTTCGCAGCTCTCTGATATTACCGGGCCAGCAGTAGTGCTCCAGTGCTTCCATGTTCTTCTTCGGAATCCGTTCTATGGTCTTCCCGAAGACCTTGCCAAACTCCTCAACCATGGCCCAGACCAGAAGCGGAATATCTTCTTGGCGTTCACGCAACGGCGGTACGGATATCGGGAACACATTCAAACGGTAGTACAGATCTTCACGAAACCTGCCTTCTCGAACGGCCTGGGCCAGGTTTTTGTTGGTTGCGGCAATGACCCGCACGTCGACGTCAATCGGTTTTGGGCTGCCCAGCCGCTCAAACTGACCCTCCTGCAGCACCCGCAGCAATTTTGTCTGTAGCTCCAGGGGCAACTCCCCAATTTCATCGAGAAAGATCGTCCCGCCGTCTGCGGCTTCGAAGCGACCTACCTGCCGTGAAACCGCACCGGTGTAAGCCCCCTTTTCGCGGCCAAACAGTTCGGATTCAATGAGTGCCGCAGGCAAGGCAGCACAATTCACCTTGATCATGGGGCGTTCTTTTCGCGCACTCAGATTATGGGTGGCACGGGCCAGCAATTCCTTGCCAGTACCGGTCTCTCCGAGCAACAACACCGTTGAGTCGGTATTGGCAACCTGCTGCACCTGCCGCAAAACCTTACGGATGGCATCTGATCGGCCAATTATCTCATCCGGCTTGTATTCGACCTGAATCTGGTCACGCAGATAGATATTCTCGGCCTCCAGCCGGTTTTTCAACACTTCTATTTCCGACAGGGCCTGCTGAATCGTCTCATCCGCCCGTTTGCGCTCCAGGGCGTTGGCAAAGATTTCCCACAGGATACGAAGGCGCTGAATCAGATCATCGGGCCAGTCACGTTTGACGCTGTACGACACAAAGGTGATGAACCCCACAACAACACCACCGACTTTCGCGGGTATGAACATGATCGACCTTATGCCGCCCCGTTCCTTGCAGTATTGTTTTTCCCGCCAATAACTGTCAGGCAGTTCATCGACATCTGAAACATGGAATATCTCATCGTGAAACACCGAGGCGTTCCACATCGGCACCAGCCCGGGATGGAGAACCTTGAGGGGCGGCGTGATCCCCTGAAGCTCATAGGAGTGGGTGCAAATCATCTCGCCACTATCAGCGAGTCGCCAGACCGAACTCCGGTCAAACCCCAGGAAATCGACTATTTTTTGCAGCCCCTGGACGATCTTGCCGTCCACTTCACTGACCGGGACATTTATGAAGGTTGCAGAAAGTGTCGAGAGAAGGGCCTCGAACTTCAACCGCTCGACCTGGGCCGCCTCTCTCTGCGTCTGTTCAGAAATATCCCGGACCACAAGACTGACCCCCAGAATCGTTCCATTATCAGTCTTGAGTGGGTAGCAACGGAGCTGCCATATCCTGTTCAGTGACGCCAGATCCGCACTCGCCGGGGGTAGCTCAACTGCCAACTCCACGAACGGTCTGTCTTCCAGGATGACACGCTCCAGGATTGGCGCCACGGTAAGCGCAATCTGCGGATCGACCTCCTTGAGTGATCTTCCGATGTGTTGCTCTGCCGAAATCCCGTCAATCATTGCCAGCTGGTCATTGACAAGGATGAACTGCAAATCCCGATCTAGGACCGAGATGCCGAACTGCAAATGCGCGAACAACCGTTCAAGCTCTCTATATGTTTGGAGGAAAAAATCTGCATTACTAAGTGGTCGTGTGCGTTTCATTTCCATGCCAGCACCCTATTTCGCAAAATTATAAAAGCGTTACAAATACAATACGAGCCGTTATTTTAAGAAGTTCAACCCGCATTTCGCAAGAATTATGATATCAAACAGCAGAAAAGTAAAACGATTTGTACCCGTGACGACCTGTTAATCCTGGCGATACGATGATTCCCCCCTCTGAAACGGCAAAAGCCCCTGGCCTTGCCATCACTCTTGTCAAAGTGCTGGAAAAGGCCAGGGGCTTTCCTGTCGTAGCCGGGCGCCGGATCTGCGCTCTATTTCAGTCAGCGATGGCGTTCAGGTCCTTAAGTATTTCATTTACATCCAGACCATGGGCATTGCACCCCTGCTCCAGGGATTCGTTCTGGGCACCCATGCAGCCGATGCAGCCGAGGTTGTATTTTGCCAGCACCCTCGCCACTTCCGGACTGGTTCTCAGGGCCTGGGCAAAGGTCATATCTTTGGTGAATCTGTCGCTCATTGTGAACTCCTTTATGCTTATGTTTTTATTCGTACCTGATCTCAACGATCTCGTATTCTTTAACCCCTGACGGGACCTTGGCCTTGACCGAATCGTCGAGCTTGTGGCCGATCAGCGCCTTGCCGACCGGTGACGTGCAGGAGATTTTCCCCAGCTTGATGTCGGCTTCTTCCTCACCAACGATCTTGTAGGTTACCTCTTCCTCCGACGATGTGTCATAGAGGGTGACCGTTGCACCGAACACTACCTTGTCCGGCTTCAGATTGGACAGGTCAACCACGTACGCACGGGCCAGCTTGTCCTGAAGCTCCAGAATACGCCCCTCGATAAAACTCTGACGGTTCTTGGCGGCATCGTACTCGGCATTTTCCGACAGGTCACCGTGGCTGCGGGCTTCGGCGATATCCTGAATGACACGTGGTCTCTCTTCGCGGATCAGACGCTTCAGATCATCCTGAAGTGTCTCATAACTCTCTTTGGTCATCGGTACTGACTGGGACATTGAACAACTACTCCTTACAAAGCTGTCGGGGCAGCCCATGGAGGCCGCCCCGTGCATGATGGCAGTGGTTATATGCTAGGCCAAATATTCCTGCAGGGGTTTTACCCCCAAATCTTCCTGCATGATAGCCATGATGCCGTCGACCGCAGCCCGTGCTCCGGACATGGTCGTGTAGTACGTAACGCCATGGGTCAGGGTTTCGCGACGAATGGAGAAGGAATCGGCAACCGCCTGTGCCCCATGGGTGGTATTGATCACCATGGCAATCTCGCCGTTCTTGATGGAGTCGACGATGTGCGGCCGCCCTTCCTTGACCTTGTTGACCGTCTTCACCGTCACCCCTTTTTCCTGCAGATAGGTGGCGGTTCCGCGGGTGGCAACCAACTTAAAGCCGGCATTATAGAGATTTTGGGCAATGGAGACAACATGTTTTTTGTCGGCGTCCTTGACGCTGATAAAGATGCTGCCGCTGGTGGGAAGCTTGGTCCCTGCACCCAGTTGGGCCTTGGCAAATGCCTTGGCAAAGTTTTCGTCTATCCCCATCACCTCGCCGGTTGATTTCATCTCCGGACCGAGGATGGTATCCACCCCCGGGAATTTCACAAAGGGGAAGACCGACTCCTTGACCGCCACGTGGGACGGTTCGATATCACCACTGATCCCCTGATCCTTCAGGCTTCTGCCGGCCATGATCCGGGCCGCGATCTTGGCCAGGGGACGTCCGGTCGCCTTTGAGACGAAGGGTGCTGTCCGGGAGGCACGCGGATTGACCTCCAGGATGAAGATGGTGCCGTCCTTCACCGCATACTGGACATTCATCAATCCCTTGACGTTCAGTTCCAGGGCCATGAGACGGGTCTGTCGCTTGATCTCCGCCACGACCTCACCGGAGATGGAATACGGCGGCAGGGAACAGGCCGAATCCCCCGAATGGATGCCAGCCTCCTCGATATGCTCCATGATGCCGCCAATGACCACATCCTCGCCGTCGCAAAGGGCGTCCACGTCGATCTCGATCGCCTCGTCCAGGAACTGGTCCACCAGGATCGGGTGCTCGGGCGAGGCCTGAACAGCGGTATGCATGTAGCGGCGCAGGTCGTCCACGTCGTAGACGATCTCCATGGCCCGGCCGCCGAGGACGTAGGAGGGGCGGACCACCACCGGATAGCCGACCCTCTCGGCAGCCTTTTCGGCCTCTTCGAAGGAACGGGCCGTGCCGTTCTCCGGCTGACGGAGCTCGAGCTTGTGGAGCATTTCCTGAAAACGTTCCCGGTCCTCGGCCCGGTCGATGGAATCGGGCGATGTGCCAATGATGGGCACGCCGGCCTTTTCCAGCGCCACGGCCAGTTTCAGCGGTGTCTGGCCGCCGAACTGGACAATCACCCCTACAGGCTTCTCCAGATCCACAATGGAGAGGACATCCTCGTAGGTGAGTGGCTCGAAGTAGAGCCGGTCAGAGGTGTCGTAATCGGTGGAGACCGTTTCCGGGTTGCAGTTGACCATGATGGTCTCAAAGCCGTCCTCGGCCAGGGCGAAGACACCGTGGACGCAGCAGTAGTCGAACTCTATCCCCTGGCCGATCCGGTTCGGGCCACCGCCAAGAATTATGATCTTTTTACGATCGGTTACCTCGGCCTCGCACTCTTCCTCGTAGGTGGAGTAGAGGTACGGCGTATAGGCCACAAACTCGGCAGCGCAGGTGTCTACCCGCTTGAAGACCGGCCGGATGCCGAGGGAGAGGCGGAGCTGCCGGACCTCCTCTTCGTTCTTACCCCAGAGCCGGCCGAGAAACTTGTCAGAGAAACCGTACTGCTTGGCTTCGCGGAGGATATTGCACAATTCCGTAGGGGCGGGGTTACCCCGCCCTGCGTTTGGGTCATCCGAATCGGGCGGGGTTACCCCGCCCCTACAGTCATCAACCAGGCCCATTACCTGCTTCAGCTGTTCCTCCATCTCGATGATCTGACGGAGGTTGTGCAGGAACCAGGGGTCGATGGCGGTAAGATTGAAAATTTCCTCCACGCTCATGCCGCTTCTGAAGGCGTCGCCGATATACCAGACCCGCTCCCAGTTGGGAACCCGCAGCTTGTCGTGCAGGGTCTGCTGCTCCTTGGCGGTCAACGCCCTGCGGGTCTCGCTGGTCATGTCGAACAACCTCGACTCGAAACCCGAGCTGCCGATCTCCAATGAGCGAAGTGCCTTCTGGAACGACTCCTTGAAGGTCCGGCCAATGGCCATCACCTCCCCCACCGACTTCATCTGGGTGGTGAGGGTCGCCTCGGCAGCCGGGAACTTCTCGAAGGTGAATCGGGGAATCTTGGTCACCACATAATCGATGGTCGGCTCGAAGCAGGCCGGCGTTTCCCGGGTGATGTCGTTGGTGATCTCGTCCAGTCGGTAGCCAACCGCCAGCTTGGCGGCTATCTTGGCAATGGGAAAACCGGTCGCCTTGGAGGCCAGGGCCGACGAACGGGAGACCCGGGGGTTCATCTCGATGACCACCAGCCGGCCATCACGCGGATTTATGCCGAACTGGATGTTGGAACCGCCGGTGTCGACCCCGATCTCGCGGATGATCTTCAGGGACGCGTCACGGAGGATCTGATACTCCTTGTCGGTGAGGGTCTGGGCCGGTGCCACGGTAATGGAGTCGCCGGTGTGGACCCCCATCGGGTCGAAGTTCTCGATGGAGCAGATGATCACCACGTTGTCGGCCGTATCCCTCATGACCTCCAGTTCGTACTCTTTCCAGCCGATGACCGACTCCTCGACCAGGATCTCGTCGGTCGGCGAGGCATCGATGCCGGCCATGGCCATCTTTTCGTATTCTTCCAGGTTGTAGGCGATGCCGCCGCCGGTCCCCCCCAGGGTAAAGGAGGGACGGATGATGGCCGGGAAGCCGACCGTCTTGATCACCTCCATCGCCTCTGAGTAGTTGTGGGCAAGGCCCGAGCGGGGAACCGACAGGTTGATCCGCTGCATCGCCGCCTTGAAGAGGGTCCGATCCTCGGCCATCTTGATGGCCGGCAGCTTGGCGCCGATCAGTTCCACCCCGAACTTCTCCAGCACCCCCATCTCGGCAACAGCCACGGCCGTGTTGAGCGCCGTCTGCCCTCCCAGGGTCGGCAGAATTGCATCGGGCCGTTCCTTTTCGATGATCTTGGCCAGCATCTCCGGCGTGACCGGCTCGATATAGGTCCGGTCGGCAAAGTCCGGGTCGGTCATGATGGTGGCAGGGTTGCTGTTCAGCAGCACCACCTCGAACCCTTCTTCCTTCAGTGCCTTGCAGGCCTGGGTGCCGGAATAGTCGAACTCGCACGCCTGGCCGATGACGATGGGGCCGGCACCGATGATGAGGATCTTTTTGATATCTGTTCTCTTAGGCATGTTAGACGTAGCTCCTTACTGCGATAGTTGAAGTCAAACAGAGATAACGCTGTCACCGTAGGCGGCCAGTTGGCAGTCCGCGGTCAGCAACTGTAGTCGTTCACAGCGGGCCTGGGCCAGCAGCATCCGGTCAAACGGGTCTTTGTGCAGCGCCGGCAGCGTCTCGACAGCCAGCGCATGGTCCGATTCAATGGCAAGCTCCTCGTAGCCGTTGGCCACCAGCAATTTGCGCAGCCTGGCCGGATCGACCCGAAAGTCGTCACGACCCAACCCTTTTTTGATGACGATCTCCCAAATGCTGGCCGGGCTAAAGTAGAGGATATTGGCGTCATCCATCAGCATCTCTCTGGCAGCGTCGGAAAGCCTATCCGGGTCTCCGGCGGCCCAGAGCAGGAGATGGGTATCCAGCAGCAGCTTCATAGCCCCTTCCCCTCAAACAGGGCGGCGATCTCTACGGCTCCCATGCGGTCGAAGTCATCCGGCACGGCAATTTCGCCGGCCATGAAACCTAGACGGCGGCATGTCGACTCCTGCTCGTCCGTGTACGGGACAACCTTCACCATCGGCTTGCCTGCCTTGGCGATGATGAACGGCTTGCCATGGGCCGCCTCTTCCACCAGCCTGGACAGATGGGTCTTTGCCTCGTGAATGTTTACCGCATGCATAACCGCCTCCATAGACTAGACTAATTCAACTTAGTCTACAGCAACACCTTTGCCAGGGCAAGAATCATTGTCATTATCGCAGCAGACGCTGCTGCAACAGCGTCTGCAACGCATTCTACCGATTCATTCCCCACAGCCTTGCCAGCATATCCGATTGTCGCGAACCAACTCCGTGCCACAGCGAAATGAGTCCGACATATTCCTCGGTCACCTCATAGATGATGTAATATTTGACCGGCCCGGAATCGATGTGCAACTCTTTCAGCACCGCCTGTTGACCGGCGAGCAGATAGGGAGCATCCCTACCGGCAAGATTGTTGTCGTAGAGAAATTTTTCAGCGGCTTCGATGCGGGCCAGAAAGGCATCCGCAACCTCGACCCGGTAGCGCTCCGCCAAATTCCCCGCATAGTGCCTGACTCTTGATTGATATTCCAGAGAGCGTTTAAGCGGACGTTTTGCCATTCCGAAGCTCTTTTCTGATGGAGTCGAAAAATGTGTCACCTTCCGCAACAACAGTACCGAGGCCGGAATGAAGCTCGTACCATCCACGCTCCACCGAGTCGAAAAATTCCTTTTGTTCGTCGGCACTACGCACATACATCCGTAACGAATCCCGAATCACATCCTGCTCATTGCGCCCTTCACGCTGGGCAATCCGCTTCAGGTTCATGCTATCGGTTTCGTCAAGCCTGAGGCCCACTTGTCTGCTTCCCATAGTAAAAACCTCCCCGTTGGTATCATTGGTATCAACATACACCAGGAGACATCAGGTGGCAATTTATTCAATGCCGTCGATGATGAGAATGGTCAGTTTCGAGGTGGTCCTAAACGCTCTTGATAACGCAAGGTTGACCGGCCGGTTTTAGGGCCGGTCCAGCCTTGCGTTGAGAAATTTTCTGTCTCGCGTTTTTGAAATTTGGAGACGCGTCCCCTTAGCCTTCTCGACCCCTTAGCCTTCTACTTTACTTAAAGGATAGCATCAATCCCTTTGCGATGAATTACATTCAGCAGTGCTAGAGCCGCTCCAGTCGGATGTTTTATGCCGCGCTCCAGTTGTGACAGGTATCCGACTGTCAAATTAAGATAGTGGGCAAAAACGGATTGGCTCATATGCGCTTGTTCACGCATCATACGAATCTCTTCTCCAGTCAATGGTTCAATCTTAGGTTTATCTTTTATTCCAAGATGGCGCATAGTGATTTTTTCGTAAGCCGCCTCACCTAGTATGCCTGTATCCCTCATGTCTTTGGCAGTTTCAAGTAGTGCTTCTGTTAATCGGCTGTTTTTTTTATTTTTTGTCGTCATAACTAACCTCGGCAAGAATTCCCTTTTTAATTGCATTTTCGAGATATTCTTTATTGGCTTCAATCCATGCAGCACCGATTTCTCGCAATGTTTCCAGTTCATCCGGCTCAATGTTGTCCCGCTCGTTTTTTGCGAAGCCATACAGAAAAACAGCACGGTTGCCCGAACGATAACCAATCAGCAGCCGGAAACCTCCCGAGCGCCCTTGTCCGGATCTTGCAACTCGTTGCTTGATTATTCCACCGCCCAAGTCGGCGTCCACAAGTCCGCGTTCCGCACGTTCGATGGCGTCAATCAAGCTATGATCGCCGATTCGTTCCTGCCTCGCGTAACGCATGAACCACTTTGTTTTGAAAAGCCGCACTACACGTCCTAACACTATGAACTATAGCACTGTGAATTATATAAATCAATAATCTCTCTGTAGGATTTCCCTGAATCCCGTGAACTGCATTTCGGGGATCAACCCAGAGGGGTCACATCACTGAAATGTCCTCTGTCAAGGGCTGCCCCCTCTATAAGACGTAACATCATAAGCCTGACCGGCCGTTTTTGGGCCGGTCTTGGCGCTGGTTAGCCGTTACATGCGACATTTTCAGATTTAACCATCTGTTGTATCTGAGCTATTTGCCGATTTAGCACTTCCAGTTGCCAGCCATAGCATGAAAGATGATACATCAGGTATATTGTCTGCTCCTTCTTGTCTCGCAGTACTCCTAAATCACCATCCATACTTAAAGGCTTTCGGGGTAGCCACTCAAATATTTTCGCCTGTTTCAGGAGGGCGATCACCTTGGAAGAGAGGAATACATACTTGGCAGAACCATGCTCAAGCAAGTTCGCCAACGATTTCAGATGTGAAACTGATAGGTCTTCTGAGGTTAAGTTGTTGGTCCCTACGGTGGGCAAGTGCAATAACTCAATGAATGACACAACGCCAGCGTGATGTGTTGTAAATCCAATCTCTGCGAACTTTTCATGATATTTCTTTCCACTTCCTCGGTAATGGGGAAGCAGAAACGGGTGATGGATTTTGTTGTTCCTCCAGAAACTTACTCCGCATTCAAGGTAATCGAAGACCTCTGGTAGAGAGGTTTCAATATCAGCGCCGTAATTCGCGTCAAGCCCGACGAAAAGGAATTTGGCGGCTGTAGGATTGCATCCTTGCCATGGTTTCTCAGCGAACTGTGTAACAAGTTTTGTAGACGGATGCAGCACATACGGCATCACACACCTCTTCAATTTTTCTTTCGCGGGTAACTCATTATTGAGCAGTTCACGCGCGCGTGAACTGGTGATCATTCCAAATGGAACATTTCATCTCAACAATGAAACCGGGCAACCATTCCTCGCGGAATCCTTCACAGCCTGTCCAGCAGCTTCATCAGATTCCGCTTCGGCTTGTGACGCAACCGTACCTGGGCAAGATAGGCGGCAAACTCCGCCTTCTGCCCCATACCGTGCATCAACTCGCGGATATGGCAGATCATCCGGGTGGCCTCTTCATAGGCCGGATTCTTCATCTGGGCGATGATCGGCTCTACCAGGCGCTGGTAGACCGGCACTGCATCGTCAGGATGTTCCTTCTCCCGCTGTTTCGCAAGCTCCAGCCAGAGAGGATCACGGCAACCACCCGCCATCGCCTCGTTCCAGGCGGCTTCCACGTCCTTTTCCCAGAGAAATATCTCCACCATGCGAGAGTGATCGGGCTTGATATGCCAGTATCTGGCCTTGGGATTGTTCTTCTCTTTATCCAAATCCTTGCGCAACAAGGCCAGCGCCTCATCGCGCACGGCATCGACCCTCTTGATCTTCGTAGCGTAGCAAGGAGCCTTCCTCGAAATACTCCTCACCCCTTGCGTATGAACGGCCGCCGGCCAGGGCACGAAACTTCTTCAGAATATCCTGGAACTCCGAACCCGCCATCAAGCTACTCCGCCTGCCGCACAGTGGTCGCTGCCTGCGCCTTGGCCGCCGAACCCTCCACCGCCTTGACCGCAATATCCTGCACCTGGGTATAGGCCTTCTCGGTCTGGGCCGTGAGGCGGGAGACCTGCTCGGCCTGCTCCTTCACCTTGGCCTCCAGGGCATGGATGCGGGCCTCGTAGACGTTGCGCTCCCCTTCCGACTCCTTGGCGGCCAGGGTCAGCTTGGTCTCCGCCTCGCTCTTCACCCTCTCCACCGCCTGCTTTACCTCGCGGGCAACGGTGGTCTCCAACTCCTTGGGGAAGGCCGCCACCTGTGCACGCAATCCTGCAAGCTCCTGTTCCTGACGGGCAATGGACTGCTCCCGCTCGGCAAGCTCACGATCGGCAATTTCACGTCGTTGGGCAATCTCCCGCTCCATTCGCGACGTCTCCTCATCGAACCCCGCCTTCTCCTTCTCGAAAGCATCCCGCGCCGTCTGGCGTTCACGCTGGAGGTTGTATTCGAACTCCTCCTTTTCCCGCACCCGTTTTTTCGCCTCGGTCGCCTCCTGCTCCTTTACCTCTGCTGTCCGCGGGGCCTTTTCCTTCTGCCACTCCTGGCGGGTCTCTTCGATCTCGCGGGTCAAGGTCTCCTTGCGGGCCGCCATGTCCGTCTCGAACTCCTCCTTCTTCAGGTTCTGAGCCTCGATAAGCGCGGAGAGCGACGATGCCGCCTTCTGGATCTCGTAGATCTCGGAAAGCTCCTTTTCCTTTTCGATGATAGCGCGCTTCACCGCCTCATAACGTCCAGCCTCCTGCTCCAGACTGTCGGAAAGCGTGGTCAGCACCTTGCCCACTTCTGCCTTGAGACCGCTGATCTCACGGATGATGTTGTCCGTGGTCAGGGCATCGGCAACCGCCACCACCTGATTTACCGCCTTCTCGGCAACCTTCTGCTCGGGCGTAGCCTCGGTTTCCCGTTTTGTCTCCAGTTGCGAGAGAAGGTCATTGTATGCGTCAAGCATCTCCTGTTTAGTGCTCGTGGTTGAGAGCTTCTTCGTGGTTTTGCGTTCGGCCATGATACCGCTCCTAAGTGAATGTAATAGAGACTACTTCTACTTTGTCAGATTACGTCCTGTAGGACCCAAAGGGCCTAAAGGACAGAATGCCTGTAGCCCGGCGATTTATCGCCGGGATTCAAGCGATGTTTCATTCGTCACGTACGTGACTGAAGGTAATATCCGATCCTGACACCGGGGGATGAATCCCCCGGCTACATGCATTCTGTCCCGCTGGGACGAAAGCTTAAATGTGACAAAGTAGAATTACCTGAATATGAAAAACACGGCCCCGGCCAGACAGCAGCCGGCCCAGAGGTAATCGAGCTTCAGCTCCGTTCCCATGTAGAAGACCGCGAACGGGATGAAGACACTGAGGGTGATGACCTCCTGGATGATCTTCAACTGGGCGAGGCTGAACCGGCCGTAGCCGTGCCGGTTGGCCGGCACCTGTACCAGGTACTCGAAAAAGGCGATCACCCAGGAGACCAGCACCGCAATCAGCCAGTGCCGGGTACGCAGGTTGCGCAGATGGGCGTACCAGGCAAAGGTCATGAAGACGTTGGAGATGATCAGCAGAACAACCGTTCTCACACCGGTTTCCTCTCGGTCTCCAGCTCCTGTACCCAGCCGTTTTCCAGTCCCGCGTCCTCCAGCGCCTCCACGGCGGCATCGTATTCGTCAGCGGTCAGGGGGCGATCCATCCCGGGCATCTCCCTGGCACTATGGGCAGGGAAGTACTGGCTCATCAACGCCACGTGAGTTTCTGTCCCAAGGTTTGCAGCAATCCAGTGGAGCGTCTCGCTGCTCCCGGCCTGGTCTCCGGGGAGGACCAAGTGGCGGATGATCAGCCCCTTTTCGGCGATCCCCTCGTCGTCAAGCTGCAGATGCCCGACCTGGCGGAGCATCTCGGTTACCGCCCGACGATTGATACCAGGATATCCGGTAGCCCCGGAAACGGCCTTGGCCGGTTCGTCAGCAGCATACTTCATGTCCGGCAGGTAGATATTCACCACCCCGTCAAGCAGCGTCAGCAGCTCAACCTTCTCATAGCCGCTGGAGTTCCAGACGATGGGGAGGGAGAAGCCTTGCGGAATAGCCAGCCAGAGGGCCGCCAGGATCTGGGGCAGGAAATGGGTCGGCGTGACGAAGTTTATGTTGTGCACCCGCTTTTTCTGGAGCTGCAGCATCCGTCGTGCCAGCTCTCTTGTAGTGATCTCTTCGCCATTGCCGAACTGGCTGATGGGGAAGTTCTGGCAGAAACGGCAGGAGAGGCTGCAGCCGGAGAGGAAGATCGTTCCCGAGCCCCTGGTCCCTGAAATCGGCGGTTCTTCGCCCCGGTGCACGTTGGCCGAGGCGATCTTGGGGAGCAGCCCCGCCCCGCAGAGCCCACGTTCCCCCTTCAGCCGGTTCACGCTGCAGTCATGGGGACAGAGGTCACAGGAGCGGAGCCGGTTGTAGGCCGTTTTCACCCGCCGGAGTAGTTCACCCGATTGATAAAGATCGTGATAACGCATGGATATATGTAGGGGCGCTGCTTGCTGCGCCCTGTTGAAATAACAGAGGAAGTCGGGCGCAGCAAGCAGCGCCCCTACGCTGTTTTGTTCCTTTCCATCATCTCCACGAACCGCCCGAACAGATAGTGCGAATCGTGGGGGCCGGGGGACGCCTCGGGATGGTGCTGCACCGAAAAGATCGGCAGGGAGCAGTGGCGAATCCCTTCCACGGTCTGGTCGTTCAGGTTCTCGTGGCCAAGGCAGGCGGCTTCCCCCAGCGACTCCAGGTCGACGGCAAAGCCGTGGTTCTGGGCGGTGATCTCAACCTTTTTCGTTTCCATATCCATGACCGGGAGGTTGGAGCCGTGGTTGCCGAACTTCAGCTTTACGGTCTTGCCCCCCAGGGCCAGTCCCAGTAACTGGTGCCCCAGACAGATGCCGAAGATCGGTTTCCTGCCGACGAACTTCCTGATGATCTCCTGCACCTCGGTAAGCGGCTCGGGATCGCCGGGGCCGTTGCTGAGAAAGATCCCGTCCGGGTTCATGGCCAGGGCCTCCTCGGCCGGGAAGGTGGCGGGCACCACGGTCACGTCGCAGCCGGCCGAGACCAGGCAGCGGAGGATGTTGTACTTGATGCCGAAGTCGTAGGCCACAACCTTGTACTTGAGGCTCGCCGGCGCTACCTGCGGGTATCCCCCCTCCAGTTCCCAGAGCCCCTCGGTCCAGTGGTAAGGCTTCTGACAGCTGACACCGCTGGCCAGGTCGAGGCCGGCCATGCTTGGTACGGCGTTGGCCTTCTTGATCAGGCTTTCGGGGTCGAAATCGATGGTCGAGATGATACCGTTCTGGGCTCCCTTGTCCCGCAGGTGCCGGGTCAGGGCACGGGTGTCGAGCCCCTGGATGCCGACCACGCCGTTTTCCTTCAGATAGGCATCAAGACTCATGGACGCCCGCCAGTTGGAGTAGTTGTCGTGATACTCCTTGACGATGAACCCGGACAGGAAGAGCTGATTGCTCTCGATATCCTCGGGATTGATGCCGGTGTTGCCGATCTGGGTATAGGTCATGGTGACCATCTGCCCCTTGTAGGAAGGATCGGTCAGCACCTCCTGATAGCCGGTCATGGCAGTGTTGAACACCACCTCGCCGGTTGCCTCACCGGTCGCACCGAACGTCTTCCCCGAAAAAATGCGCCCGTCTGCGAGCGCCAGTACTGCTTTCATGAAAATGCTCCCGTATGTTCTGAATGTAGGGGCGGACGGCGTCCGCCCAGGGCGCATGCCATGCGCCCCTACAAGTTACGCCCTTCGGTATACGATCCTGCCACCGACGATCGTGTACCGGGCACCACCCTTCATCTTCTCACCGAGCCATGGTGAGTTCTTGGACTTGCTGGCCAGGGTTCCGGCCTCGACGCTCCATTCGGCTGCCGGGTCGATCACCGTAATGTCGGCCACGGCGCCAGGCTTCAGGGACCCACGGTCAATACCTAGTATTTCTGAAGCGTTGAGCGACATTTTCTCAATCAACACATTAAGGGTGAGCACCTTTTCGTCCACCAGCTTGAGGGAGAGCGGCAGCGACGTCTCCAGGCCGATGATCCCGTTCAGGGCGACATTGAACTCCACATCCTTTTCGTCCAGGTGATGGGGCGCATGGTCGGTGGCAATTGCGTCAATGGTGCCATCCTGCAACGCTTCCCTGACGGCGGCAACGTCGTCGGCAGTCCTGAGCGGCGGGTTCATTTTGGCATTCGTATTGTAACCGGCGACCGCTTCGTCGGTCAGGGTAAAGTAGTGCGGAGCCGTCTCGCAGGTAACCTTGACACCGCGGGCCTTGGCATTACGGATGATACGCAGCGAACCGCGGGTCGAAACATGGGCAATATGCAGCGGCGCGTTGGTGTATTCGGCCAGATAGACATCCCTGGCCGTTGCGGCATCCTCGGCAACCCGGGGGATCCCCTTCAACCCCAGCTCCGTGGAGGTGAGCCCTTCGTTCATGACCCCCTCACCCACCAGTTGCAGGTCCTCCGCATGGGCGATCACCAGGATACCCATCCCCTTGGCGTATTCCAGCGCCCGCCGCATCAGTTCGGCATTTGCCACCGGCCGGCCATCATCGGAAACCGCCACACAGCCGGCCTCCTTCAGATCACCCATCTCGGCCAGGCTTTCCCCTTTGCTCCCCTGGGTGATGGCGCCAATCGGAAAGACATTGACCAGACCTTCGGCCTTGGCCTTGGCAGTGATATAGGCGGTGATGGCCTTGTTGTCATTAACCGGTTTGGTGTTGGGCATGCAGGCCACCGATGTGAAGCCGCCCGCAGCGGCGGCACGGGTGCCGGAGACGATATCCTCCTTGTACTCCAGGCCGGGGTCGCGCAGATGGACGTGCATGTCGATCAGACCGGGTGTCACGTAGCAACCGGCAGCATCGATCACCTCGGCTCCGGCCGGAGCAGCCAGACCTTTGCCGATCTCTTTCACCAGGCCGTTTTCCACCACGATGTCCAACTGCTCGTCAATATTCTGGGACGGATCAACGACCCTGCCACCTTTGATAAGTAAGTTCATATGATTACCTCATATCCATGTTGTAGGGGCGATCATTATCGATCGCCCTCGCATCGGGCGAATACAAGATTCGCCCCTACAATTGCGGTCTATTCCGGCGTCAGTTCTCCGCCGCTGACGTGGTACAGCATCGCCATCCGCACCGCCACCCCATTCTCCACCTGCTTGAGGATATGGGACTGGGGGCCATCGGCCACATAGGACGACAGCTCCACCCCGCGGTTGATCGGACCGGGATGCATGACAATAGCGTTCGGCTTGGCCAGCTTCATGACCTCGGGATTGAGCCCGTAGTAACGGGCATATTCACGCATGGTCGGAAGCAAAGTCTTCCCCTGGCGCTCCAGCTGGATACGGAGCATCATCACCACATCCGCGTCCTGAACCGCTTCCTTCATGGTGGAACAGACCGTGACATTCCCCAGGCGCTCGACGCCCGGGGGCATCATCGTGGGGGGGCCGGCCAGGTATATCCGGGATCCCATCGTGGTGAGACCGAAGATACCGGAGCGGGCAACCCGGCTGTGGGTGATATCGCCGACAATGGCCACCTTGAGCCCATCGAGGCGACCGAAGCTCTGGCGCATGGTCAGGAGGTCCAACAGCCCCTGGGACGGGTGTTCGTGGGCACCGTCACCGGCATTGATCACCGAACAGGAGACCCGCTGGGCCAGATAATGGTGGGCACCGGAGGCGGCATGGCGCATGACGATGATGTCGGGCTTCATGGCCAGGACATTCCGGGCGGTGTCCGAAAGGGTTTCGCCTTTGGTTACCGAACTGCCTGACGAGGAAATATTGATGGTATCCGCGGAAAGACGCTTGGCAGCGATCTCGAA
Organism: uncultured Geobacter sp.; assembly: GCA_964432205.1. Lineage (GTDB taxonomy): Bacteria > Desulfobacterota > Desulfuromonadia > Geobacterales > DSM-12255 > Geomobilibacter. Next base: position 52,915 of record CAYSMK010000024.1, read on the forward strand.
TGAGGTCCGGGTCCGGGTCGAGGCCTCGTAGAAGAGGTTCACGATCGTTTTCCCGCGCAGGGTCGGCACCTTCTTGATCTCCCGGCCGTTGACCTCCCGCATGTTCTCGGCCGTGTCCAGCAGGAGTTGGATCTCTTCCCTGGTAAGATCCTGCAACCCTATGATGTCCTTATGCTTGAAGCCCATACGCACCTCCTCCCCTATTTCTGTAAGACCACTTCCTGCGGCCGGTTGGTTGGGTCGAACAGTACCTGGATAGTCTCCTTGAGGCTGGTCGGGACGTTACGGCCGACAAAATCGGCCCGTATCGGCAGTTCCCGGTGTCCCCGGTCAATCAGTACGGCAAGCTGAATGCAGGAGGGACGGCCATGGTCCATGATGGCGTCCATGGCAGCCCTGATGGTGCGGCCCGTGAAGAGGACATCGTCAACCAGTACCACCTTCTTGTCCTCGATGACGAACGGAATGAGGGTCTTGCCCACAGGAAGATGTTCAGTATGTCCCTTGATGTCGTCACGATAGAGGGTGATGTCCACCTCGCCGACCGACACGGTCTCTCCTTCGATTTCTTCCAGGTGCCTGGCCAGTTCACGGGCCAAGTGAACGCCACCGGTCCGGATGCCGACCAGGACCAGGTTCTGTACCCCCTTGTTCCGTTCCAGAATCTCGTGGGCGATGCGCGTGAGCGCCCGCTTGATCCCGGCACCATCGAGAATGACCGTGTTCTCTTCTCCCATAGCGCCCTCCTTTATTAGCCGCTCCCAGAACGAACAAAAGCCTTTCCACCGGCTGGCGAAAAGGCTTTACGTCAATGCGTAAATAGTATTGTCCCTCTCACCTTTGTTAACCTCACGGGGTTAAATTAAAAGGTTCGTACAAGCGCCGTAAAATTATCACCACCGAAGGCCCCCGTCAAGGAGAAATTGGTTGCTTCACCCAGCCCTTTGCTTATAATTCTCCGGAGTACTGGATACTACGGCAAAGGACACGAACCGACATGAACAGTCACGGCATGAAGCGCTCAAGGCGCATGCTAACGGCCACAGTTGCTCTGGCTACCGCCCTCGTTGTTTCTCTTGCCGCCTGGCCCGGCAGTGCCGAGGAACCTGCAGCGGACATCACCCCCCCCACGGAAGGTCAGCCGGCCAAAACGCCCGCGACAAAGCCGGCCACCGACGCCAAGGTCGATCCCTGCCGTGAGTATCGTGAAAAATGCGCTGACAGCGAAACGGTGACCAAGAAAAAGGGGAGCACGAAAAAGAAGCGGCGAACCAAGAGTGCCAGCACGAAGAAGGGACGAAAAGGGAAAACTGCACACAAGAAAACGGCCAAAAAGACAGGCACGAAAGCCGCCGAAGCGGGAGCAACCGGCACAAAGTGGCAGTCGCTCTGCAGCGGTGAGCGGTTGACCGTCGATCAGGTCAGGGAGGGAATGAAGGGGGCTAAAGACTTTTCCGGGAAGAACCTGGGGGGACTTAACCTGCTGGCCTTCAACCTGCGGGGGGCAAACCTGGCCGGCACCTGTCTTGCCGGGGTGAACCTGGAGCGGGCCGACCTCACCGAGGCCAACCTGAAACGGGCCATTATGTCCGGTGCCAATCTGACCCTGGCCAGCGTCCAGTTGGCCAACATCGATGGCGCCAGAATGGATGGCGCCATCTTCGACGACACGGTCTGGATCGATGGTCACGTGTGCCGCAAAGGCTCCGTCGGCCGTTGCCTCGACATCTTCGACTCTCCCGGGCAATAACGCCCGGGAGAGTCAATGACCGCTATTCCTTTGTTCCATTTATCTTGGCCTTGAGCAGTTCACCCAGGGTCCCCATCCCCTGAGGAGACGTGGCTGACTTCTGGCGGAAAGCCTGCAGATCCGCATCAGCCTCGGCAGCGGCCCGGGCGAAATCAGCCAGGGCAAGGGAAATCTTCCGGTTATCCAGGTCGATCCCCTCTACCAGCACCTCCACGGTCTCCCCTTCCTTCAGCACGTCCTTGGGATGGGCAATCTTTTTCCCTCCGCCCAACCTGGAGATGTGCAGCAGCCCGTCGATGCCGTCACCCAGGGCGACAAAGGCCCCGAATGGTGCCAGCCGCACCACGGTACCGGTAACACTGGTCCCGACCGCAAATTTCTGGGGCACCGACTCCCACGGGTCGGCCAGCGTATCCTTAAGGCTGAAGGTAATCCGCTCCTTCTCCCAGTCTATCTGCTTGACCACTACCTTCACCTGGTCCCCCACCGACAGCACCTGGCGGATGTCGCGAACCTTCCCCCAGGCAGCCTCGGAGACCGGCAGCAGTCCGTCCATGGCACCTATGGAAATAAATGCGCCAAAATCCCTGAGGGACGAAACCGTGCCTTCCACAACCGTACCGACGGTCAGGCTCTCCTTGAGTTTTTCCCTTTCCTGGCGCTGCTCTTCTTCCAGCATGGCCCGGTGGGAGACGATGATGTTTCTTCCCCGCTCACCGTATTCGATAACCCGGAACGGCAGATGCTTACCGACAAAGGCAGCCGTATTCTCGGCACGGCGCAGAGATATCTGGGAAAAGGGGCAGAACGCACGGACAGAGCCGCCAATCTTTACTTCGAAGCCCCCCTTCACCTCCTTCTCCACCACCCCTTCCACCGGAATGCCGCTACGCCAGGCATCTTCCAGCTGTCCCTGGGCCGCGGCACCGGCGCCGCCGACCTTGGTGGAGAAGCGCAATTCCCCCTTGGAGCTGCCGACGAACCAGGCCGTGATCGTATCGCCGGTAGCGACGGTCAGGTTACCTTCAGGGTCGGTCAGTTCCCGGCGGTCGAGCACTCCTTCACCCTTCTGGCCGATATCCAGGAACACCCAGTCGTTGGAAACCTGCAGCACCCGCGCCTGCACCTTGGCACCAGGCTTGAGTTTGCCGCTACTGGCCTGGCTGGCGGCGAACAACTCGGCAAAGCTCTCCTCGTTCGTGGACTCGTCGTCCGTCACTATCTTCTCATCGGTCATTGTCCGTTGTCTCCCTTGCGTGATGTTTATTGTCATTGGTCAAAGAGGAAGATGTTCCTGTTCAGCCACTTAACCAATCAACTGTTCGACGGTGTCTTTTCCAACTCGCGCATCAGCTCGTCATAGGCCGACAAAGACTGAATGAGCGGCGAACTCCGCCGGGCGGATTCTTCGAATCCCTTCAGCGTTGCGTTGAAACCGCCGGCCCGCCCCTTCAGCCCCTCGATACTGGCAGTCAGGTACCCCTTGTCGACCTTTTCTTCCTTGCGGGTCAGAAACGCCTTGGTCTTGGCAAAGTATTCATCGCCCGTGCCGAGATATTGATGAAGCCCCTCAAGAAACGAGAGCGTCGAGGCGGAAAGCTCTGCCGTGGTTCCCAGCTTCGTCCGAACATCCGCCATATCCTTCAGCAACTGAGTGTCGACAAAACGGGACAGTTGGGCGATCTCCGTACCCTTCCCATTCGGCGAACTGCCGAGGGCATCAACCTGCTTGAGGAACAGCTGCGAGTTCGCCGAATAACGGTTAATGGCTGCAGATGCCTCGCTCAGGGAAAGGGCAAAATGGGAGACAAACTTGGCGAACAGCCCCGCCTGCCCCGCATAGGGGATGGGAAGGAGCCTGGCAAAACCGGCCGCAACCGAGCCTGCTTCAACATAGCGCTTATAGCCGGCAAGACTGTCGGTCATCCAGGTGACGAAACCGGCGAAGTCAGCCATGGCCGCTCGCTGCGCCCGCGTTTCCCTGGCCAGATCCTGAAGACGCCGGAATCTCTTCTGTGACAGGGAGTCAATGGTCAGCGCCGGAGAAGTTTCCAACTGCCGCACCCGCTCCCGGAGACGGACGTTCTCCTCCTGGATGCCGTTGCAGGCACCGCTGCGCAGTTCGGCGGTCACCGGGGCACAGGCCGTGACTGCTCCCAGTGCGAGTATGCAGAGCACCAACTTGGACAATAATCTTGTCATCGGATCATCCTTAATGCGCCAAAAAGCCGCTTCAACGAGCGGCTTTTTGAGTTATCCCATACCACGTCGCAACAAACAGCACGCCCGGCTCGTCTCTCCCCGCAGCCAGGCACGGATGAGGCACAACCCGGTTTCAGTCGATCAACCGGCCGATACTGCCGAAACGGACCCGGAATTTCTCCGAATCCCACGACCAGTACTTGATGAAGGCAAGCCCCTTCAGTTTGTCGTTCTTTACGAAGCCCCAGAAACGGCTGTCATAGGAGCGATCGCGGTTGTCACCCATCATAAAGTAGGAGCCGGCGGGTACAGTCACCGGGCCGAAGCTGTCCCGCGGATTCTGGGCCTTGGGGATAACCTCCTTCTCCTTGTGAACCTCGTGGGGATTTTCGTAAGGCTTGCCGTTCACATAGACCTTCTTGTCCCGTCCTTCCACCACGTCACCGGGAAGGCCGACGACCCTTTTGATGAAATCCTTGCTCGGGTCCTCGGGGTATTCGAAGACGACCACGTCGCCCCGTTTCGGGTCGCGGACCGTCAGAACCCGCTTGTCGGTGAACGGAATCTTGGTGCCGTAGATGAACTTGTTCACCAGGATGTGGTCACCGATGGCCAGGGTGTCCTCCATGGAACCGGAGGGGATCTTGAACGCCTGAACCACAAAGGTCCGAATCACCAGCGCCAGCAGGACGGCAATGATGATCGACTCGGCATACTCCCGCACGATATGTTTCTTCTTCACCACCGGCTCGGGCTCCTGGTTATCCGCGACCTGATCGGCCAGGTGCTTGTAGTCTTCCATGCTCTGGGTTCCTTTACTTGTCGTCGACTTTAAGGATGGCCAGAAAGGCCTCCTGGGGCAGCTCCACGTTCCCGACGTTCTTCATCCGCTTCTTGCCTTCCTTCTGCTTCTCCAGAAGTTTGCGCTTGCGGGTGATGTCACCGCCGTAACACTTGGCAAGCACGTCCTTGCGCAGAGCCTTCACCGTCTCCCGGGCAATCACCTTGTTGCCGATGGCCGCCTGAATTGCCACCTCGAACATCTGCCGGGGGATCAACTCCTTCATCTTGGACACCAGGTCACGGCCCCTGAAATACGACTTGTCCTTGTGGATGATAAGTGAGAGGGCATCCACCACCTCACCGTTGATCATGATGTTCATCCGCACCAGGTCACTGCGTCGATAGTCCAGATGCTCGTAATCCAGGGAGGCGTATCCCTTGGTGATGGACTTCAGGCGGTCGTAGAAATCGAGGACGATCTCGTTCAGGGGGAGTTCATAGATGATCATGACACGGGTCGGCGTGAGATATTTTATCTCGCGCTGCACCCCCCGCTTGTCTTCGCACAGGGCGAGCACCCCTCCCACGAACTCGTTCGGTACATGGATGTGAGCCAGGATGAACGGCTCCTCCAGGTAGTCGACGTGCTGCAGTTCCGGGAGTTGATTGGCGCTCTCGATGGTGATTACTTCGCCGGTCACCCGATGGACGCGGTACACGACCGTCGGGGCAGTGGTAATCAGGTCCAGGCCAAACTCGCGCTCAAGCCGTTCCTGGATGATCTCCATATGCAACAGGCCGAGGAATCCGCACCGGAAACCAAAGCCAAGGGCCACCGAGGTCTCCGGTTCGTAGGAGAAGGATGAATCGTTCAGTTTCAGCTTGGCCAGGGCGTCGCGCAGCTGCTCGTACTGGGAGGTATCGATGGGGTACAGGCCGGAAAAGACCATCGGCTTGACCTCTTTGAAACCGCTCAGCGGCGTCGCACATTGGCGGTGGAACAGGGTCACGGTATCCCCGACCTTGGCGTCGGCCACGTCCTTGATTCCGGCAATGATGAAACCGACCTCGCCAGCGGCAAGTTGCGGCACCTCGACCATGACCGGGGCGAACACCCCCACCTTCAGCGCCTCATAGGCCCGGTTGGTGGACATGAGCTGGATCTTGTCGCCCTTTTTGAGCACGCCGTCGTAGATCCGCACCAGGATGATCACCCCCTGATACTGGTCATACCACGAATCGAACAGGAGCGCCTTGAGCGGCGCTTCGCGGTCACCAACAGGAGCAGGAATCTTCTTGACGATCTCTTCGAGGATCTCGTGGGTACCGATCCCCTCCTTGGCGCTGGCCAACACGGCATCATGGGCATCGATGCCGATGATCTCCTCGATCTCGTGGATCACCCGCTCCGGCTCGGCAGCCGGCAGGTCGATCTTGTTCAGAACCGGGAAGACCTCCAGATTGTTATCCAGGGCCAGGTAAACGTTGGCCAGGGTCTGGGCCTCCACCCCTTGCGAGGCATCCACGACCAGAAGCCCACCTTCACAGGCGGCCAGCGACCGGGAAACCTCATAGGTAAAGTCCACGTGACCAGGGGTATCGATCAGGTTGAGGATATAGACGTTACCGTCGTCAGCCTGGTAGTTGAGTCGTACGGTCTGGGCCTTGATGGTGATGCCGCGTTCCCGTTCCAGGTCCATCTTGTCCAGGAACTGGTCCTGCTTCTCCCGGTCGGAAAGTGCGCCGGTGAACTCCAGAAGTCGGTCGGCCAGAGTCGACTTGCCATGATCTATGTGGGCGATGATGGAGAAATTGCGGATTCGGTTCTGCTGCATTGATCCTGCCGTGAAATGGTAAGGGTGGTATAACCGGTGAAGAATAGCCTACATTGCGCTGGTTTGTAAAGCAGAAAGCTGGGATGGAATCTTCTGTTACACCAGAATTGTCTTGAACTCGTTCCCGTTGATGCGTTACCCTCAACATTCGTACGATTTCAACAGGAAAGAGAGAAGCAATGCTGACTGGAAAACAGAAACGATTCCTTCGGGCGCTGGGCCACAGCCTGAACCCGGTGATCATGGTGGGGAAAGGTGAAGTGGGCGAAGCCCTGATAAAGGAGACCACCGAGGCCCTGGCAGCACACGAGCTGATCAAGGTGAAGGTGCTGGAGAGCTGTGCCATGGACCGCCATGACGTTGCCGACAATCTGGCTGCTGCCTGCAGTGCCGACGTGGCACAAGTCCTGGGAAGAACGCTGCTCCTCTACAGGCAAGGGGACACCCCGAAGCTGGAACTTCCGGCCAGCAAGGGGCGGTAATTCCAATGTGCGGTCAAGATGGCACTTGTAGGGGCACCCCTTGCGGGTGCCCGATTGGGCGGACGCAAGGCCCGCCCCTACAAAACCAATGTGCAATTTATGACATCTTGAATGCAAATGCGAATAAGAAGGACAGGACAATACGCCTGAACAAAGCTGTCCCAGGTAACAAACGCAACGATCGCAGCGTAACGTAAAACGCCTTTCAGGAGTAAGCCTGAAAGGCGTTTTATCTATGACGTCATCGCAACGGCGGCACTATTTCTGTTCTTTAGGAACCGCCTTTTTCTCCGGCAGAGCAGGTTTCGTTTCAGCAGGCTTAGTCTCCTTGGCAGGAGGCTCCTGCTTCCCCTTTTCTTCTCCTTTTTCCGGCTTTTTGCCGGAGTCCTTGGCCTTGGATTTCTGATCGGTCTCTTTCGGCTTCGGTGTCTCCTTCGGCTTCAGTGATTCAGGCTTGATCTTCATCTTCACCAGGTAGTTGGCCGTAAAGATGTAGTCATCCAGGTAGTCACGCTTACCGTCACCATTCAGGTCGAATTTCGGTGCCTTTGGCGTGCCCGTCTCCTTGAGGAAGAGAACGAAGTCGGCCTCGGCAAGCTTCCCGGATTTCGAAAGGTTAGGATCGATGATCGGAGCGACCAGCAAAGGAATATCCGCTCCACCGGCACCGGAAGAGATGGAAAGAACCGAATCCACTACCCCTTTCTTCGGTTGCACCACCAGTGTCCAGGAACCATCCTCTTCCGGAGCGAGGGAAAGTATTTTGGCGGATGATACGGCAAAGGACGGGGTTTCCTTGCCCAATAGCTTGGTTCCTACTGTCAGCTTCACTTTCGCCTTGCCATCGGTAAGTAGAATCGGGGGGTCCTGCTTGAAACCGGTAACTGCCAGATCGGCAAAGAGCAGCATGAGCGCTGTCGGGGTCTTCTCGCCGGTGAGCTTTTTGAAGAGCGGCAATGCCCCCTTGTACGTCACGTATTTCTCTGTCGCCTTGTCGTCTGCCGCCTCTTCCTTGCCCTTCTCTTCCCCCTCTTTTGCCTTGCCGGCCAGGTCCTTGCGGAGATCGGTGTAGAGGGGCTGCGACTCCTCTTTCTTCTCAGCAGCGGCAAACTGGTCCGCTGGCAGAGCCACGGTACCGACACTGATCGTGGCACCCGTAGGTGGGGTAACCAGGTTACCTAGATTACCTTTGCCACTTTTGTCACTTTTGTCACTTTTGTCACTTTTGTCACTTTTGTCACTTTTGTCACTTTTGTC
>CAYSMK010000024.1:61323-80443 GCA_964432205.1 uncultured Geobacter sp.
ACCTAGGTTGCTTGGGTTGCTTGGGTTGCTTGGGTTATTCGGGTTATTGACTGGCGCAATGATGGAATCAGTAACTCTAACATACTTACCCAACGGCCCACTCACCTTCGCCGTAAACGTGATGGTTGCAAGTACCCCTTCTTTTATACCTATCCCTGTGGCTTTAAGGGCAGAAATTTTAATCGTGGACGGCCGCTTATTGTACTGTGGATTAGCTTGAAACATTGCAGAAGCAAGCAATTCACCAGGTTTGATAATAGGATTTGCCAAGGCAGTATTGTCATAGTCCACCAGGATATCTACGCCTCCGACATTAACCATATCGTTACCATATATGGTAACGACGCCATTTTTTTCCCAAAGCTCAACGGACGCAGCTAAAGCAGATGCGGCGAACAAAATCATACCCATTGAAAACAGCACCATGGTCCTGCTAATACCACTAACTATACTGTGCATTATTGTCTCCCTTTGAACGATTGCCTTAAACGATTCTTGCAGCATCCATGCCTAACAAAACAGCGCTGCCGGCCCGCAAGGGTCGACAGCGCTGGACTATCTTCAACCATGTGGCGCGAGCCTGTTCAGCCGGCGTTATCCATGACCTTCTTCAAAATGTCCCACCCCTTCAGCAGGTCGAGCGCCCGCAACACCTGATAATCGGTCTTTATCTGCTCGTCTGTCTTGTAGACCGGCAATTTCTCGGACTTCTTCTCCTGTGCCGGTTCCTTCTTACTCTTGTCATCCTCGAAATGATTCTCCAGATCCTTCTCCCGCAGGTGCATCGAATCTTTCTTTTCGGCTGACGAAAGCTCCATGCGCTCAACGGTTATGTCGGGAGCAATTCCTTTCGCCTGGATAGAGCGGCCGCTGGGTGTGAAATAACGGGCCGTGGTCAGGCGGAGCCCGGAATTGTCGGAAAGCGGGATGATGGTCTGTACCGACCCCTTGCCGAAACTCTGCGTCCCCATTATCACCGCGCGCTTGTGATCCTGCAGCGCTCCGGCAACGATCTCGGAAGCACTGGCGCTGCCGCCGTTGATCAATACGACAATCGGATAGTTACCCTGCTTGTTTCCGTTACGGGAAACGAACTTCATCTTGGCATCCTTCTCCCGACCCTCGGTGTAGACGATCATCTTCCCTTCCTCGACAAAATGCTCGGCTACCCGTACCGCCTGGTCCAGCAGACCGCCCGGATCGTTACGCAGGTCAAGAACAAGGCCACGAAGCTTGCCGCCATTTTCTTCACCAAGTGCCTTCAGCGCCTTTTCCAGATCGTCATCGGTCTTTTCCTGGAATTGGGCAATCCTGACATAGGCGTAGCCGTCATCGAGCGTCTTGAACTTGACACTCTTCACCTGGATGATGTCCCTGATCAGCGGAAATTCTTTAGGCTTGTCAAACCCTTCCCGCATGATGGTCAGGGTGACCTTGGTCCCCTTGGTGCCGCGCATCCGCTTCACGGCATCCATGATGCTCAGGTCCTTGGTGAACTTGTCATCGATCTTCAGGATCTGATCGCCGGCCTTGATCCCGGCTTTGAAAGCCGGGGTATCCTCGATAGGGGAGATTACGGTAAGAATAGAATCCTTTATGGAGATTTCGATACCGAGACCGCCGAAGGTACCCTTGGTCTCGATCTTCATCTCCTTGTAGGTCTCCGGCGGCATGAAAGAGCTGTGCGGGTCGAGGGAGGAAAGCATGCCGTTTATCGCCCCGTAGATGAGCTTTTTGGTATCTACTTCTTCGACATAGCTTTTCTTGACAATGGAGAGGACATCGGTAAAGAGCTCAATCGATTCGTAGTCGTTGCCCCCCTGGGCTGCACACTTGCGCTGGATGCCGATTCCTACTCCAAGGGTCACCAATGTCAGGAGAACCCCGAGAATGACCAGCTTCCTGCGATTGACATTGTTCTGCATCGTACCTCCCAATATCCTTTTATGTGATTATGTGAATAAAATCTTCGTTATCGTAGCCAGGGAGACGGATCAATCGGTTTTCCCTGGTAGCGAATTTCGAAATAGAGCAGCGGACCTTTGGACGAATCCGTATCCCCGACCAGTGCTACGGTTTCGCTACCGGAGACCTTTGAGCCGACTCCCTTCAGAATCTTCGAGCTATGGGCATACAGGGAAAAATACCCCCCCCCATGGTCTATGATCAGCATATTTCCGTAGCCCTTGAAGGCGCTGGCAAATATGACCTGACCTTCATAAATGGATCGTATCTCAGTGCCGCTCGGTGCGCTGATGGAGATGCCATTACTGATGGTGTATGAATTGAATTCGGGATGCTTGTGCCTGCCATAGGTGCCGACAACCTGCCCCCTGACCGGGACCGGCAGCCTGCCGCGCTGCGACGCGAATCCCTTATCCGCAACTGGCGGCAGATCCTTGCCGGTATCAGGCCGGGAAGGCTTTCTTTCGCCTTTGGGAGTATAGCTTTTTCTACTGCGCGCTTCAAGCCTTTCAACCATGGTCTGCAGCCGCTGGGCATTGGCCTGGAGCTCTTTCAATGATGCCAGGTAGGTCTGCTTGTCCTGACGGACCTGGGAAAGATAGGCGGTCTTTTTTTGTTTTTCGCTTTCTATCTCCTGTTTCTTGGCATTGACTGCGCCTTTGATCTTCTCCTTGCGGGCCGCATCGTGTTCCAGGTTCTGCTTTAGCGACCGGAGCTTGTCGATCTTGGCATTATACTCGGCAAAGAGCATTTTGTCGTGTTCGAGCACCACCTTCATGTACCGTTGGTTTTCGACCAGTTGTGGCAAGGTTCCGGAAGAAAAGAAAATCCTGACGCTCCCCAATTCACCCGCCTTATACAGGGATACGAGCCGTTGCCGTATCTGGTCGCGTTTCTTCTCAGCCTCGTGCCGGGCCGTTTCAATTTCCAGCTGGGTCCGCTCAACCTGGACCTCTGCCTGTTTCAACTCCCGATTAAGGGCTTTCAGGTTCTGTTCCTTCTCCTGCAACGTCCTGTCGATCTTTACCAGATCACTGCTAACCTGACGCTCTTCCTTCCTGGTTTTTCGCAACAACTGACGCTTTTCTCGAATCTCCCGGTTCACTCCCTGGAGTTCATGCTGAATATCAGCTGCTTCGGCAATGACATGAAAGCTTGTCAGCGAAAGGAGCAGGATAAATAACAAGGATCGCATGATCTACAGGGTAATGAAGCGCTTCAGAGACACCAGACTGCCCATGAAGCCGATGATGATCCCGAGCGCAAGCAAACCTGCCAGGTACTCGGGCGGAAGGAAGGTGATGCCGGTAGCCGGGCTGAGTGCCAGAAAATTCTCGGCATTATGGAGAAAGGCAAGATAGATCCCGCCAAGAAGAAGCATTGCCAGGAGCGCGGCAGTCACCCCCTGCACAATGCCTTCGAGCAGAAACGGCGCCTTGATGAAAAAACGGGTTGCTCCAACCAGGCTCAGTATCTCCAGTTCGTCCCGTCGGGCAAAGATGGTCAACTTGATGGTATTCGAAACGATAAAGGAAACGGCCAGCAGCAGGAACCCGCCGAGGAGCATGCCGACAAGTCGCAGAAACGTCATGAAGGCATTGAATTTTCTCACCCAGTCGTCGCCATACTGAATCTCGCCGATACCGGGAATTTTTCGCAGTCTCCCGACGAATCCCTGGATCGCCTCGTCCAGACGATACTCACGCTTCAGGCCAATCTCCAGAGATGCGGGCAACAGGTCCGCCGCAACGCCTTCAAGAAGCGACTCCTGACCTTTCAGACGTGCTCGAAACCGTTTCGCAGCCTCATCCTTGCCGATGTACGTCACCTTTGCCGCCCCGGGTATATCCATGATCGACTTTTTGATGGCGGCAAGCTGTAGCGGCACCGGCTCCCGCTCAAAGTAAACCGTCACCTCGACCTTGGTGCTCCAGTCATCCGCCGTCTTCTCCACATTCACGTACACAAGCAGAAAAAGGGCAATGATCAGAAGCGCCAGGGTAATGGTCCCGGTAGCAAGGGAGTGGAGCATAAGGTTTTGCCGAATATTGACAAAGGCCTTTCCCCCAAAATATACAAGCCGCCCCCAAAACCCCGCCTGGGAACGCTTGGGGCGTTTGGCATGTTTGTTACGCGTTGACACCATCGTCTTTGACACATCCCCCTTCAAGTCTGACAACCCGGGCCGGCACCAGATCCATGAGACGCTGGTCGTGGGAAGCAATCACCACCGTCGTCCCCCGGATATTGGCATCTTTGAAAATTTGCAGGATCTGCTCCTTATTGGCATCGTCCAGATTACCTGTCGGCTCGTCGGCCAGAAGGATCTTGGGATCGTTCACCAGTGCCCTGGCCAGGGCTACCCGCTGCTGTTCGCCACCGGAAAGGCGGGAGGGACAGATATTCAGTTTGTCCTCCACCCCAAGTTGCTTGAGGGTATGGTACACCTTCTTGCCGATATCGCTCTTGCTCCACCCAAGGACCTCCAGGGTTACCGCCACATTCTCCATGACAGTACGGTTAGGAAGCAGCTTGAAATCCTGGAATACGACCCCCAGGGTGCGTCGATAATAGGGAAGCTGCGAACGGCTGAATCTGGCAATGTTCTGGCCGTCAACGATAATCTGTCCCTGTGTCGGCATAACGGCACCATACAGGAGTTTCAGAAGGGTAGTCTTCCCTGCCCCCGATGGTCCGGTCAAAAAGACAAAATCCCCTTTGGGGATCTTGAGTGAAACGCCCTTTAACGCCACGCTCTCCTGCTGGTAGCGCAGATGCACACTGTGAAGCTCAATCATGGGAAACTGTCACCATTCATTATAGGGAGTGCCGTCGCTGCCGATCAGATTGGAGCCGCTTTTGACATCATACACCGCCCCCTTGATCTCTCCGCCATCGCCTGTTGACGGAGGTGCAACAATTACCCAGCTATCCTTGCTTTTGGTAAAGGGGTCCTTCGGGATGTCACGCAGGTATTTCTTGTCCTTCAGTTCCTCAATTGAATCGGGATATTTACCCTGGTCGGCGTAAAACTGATCGATAGTAGAACGGAACGAGTAGAGGTTCTCCCTCAGGACCGCCTCACGGGCCTTGATGAGCCCCCACTGATAATTCGGGACAGCGATGGAAGCAAGAATACCGATGATCGACATGACGATCAGGAGCTCGATTATCGTGTAGCCACGGTTGCGGGCACCCCTGCGCCCTAAGATACATCGAAAGCGATCCAATCACCACTCCTTATACTTGCTGCCGTCAATGGCCGTTTCTTCGCTGAGAGAGTAGACGTCGAACACGTCTTCCCCGCCCCAGGTTGTGCTGTCCGGCTCGTCGATAGATGATCTGAGTCCCCATTTGGGCTCGTCCCCTTTCATTGAGGGGTTGAAAGGGTCAACGGGAATGCGTCTCAGGAACTTTTTCTTGTAGTCAACCAACCCACCGAAATCATAGCCATCTACCAGCAGTTTCAGTTCCTCGGGATAACCGTTTGGCATCTTGTTCATGGATGGGATGATCTTTTTCTCGTCAACCGCCTTGTCATAATCCTTTTTGAATTCGTCAAGTGCCGTCCGAATAGTGCGCAGGCTTCGCCTCAGCTCGATCTCCTTGGTCCGTTTGGCAGTCAGCTGGGCCGATGGCAGAACGAGGGCAGCCAGTATGGAGAGGATCGTCAAGGTGACGATCAGCTCTATCAGGCTGATTCCACGCCGGTTTTTGATAAAGAATTTAAACATACAGCAATGACCGGGCTACTTTATTTCAATGACGGTGTTGTACGGTATGGTCTCGATGATCTTGCCTCCGGCATCGTTAAACTTTACCGACATGAACCCAAGGCTGGCCGGGCCCTTGCTCTTCGCCTTGAAACTGGCCGTCAGCAATGTCCCTGCACCGCCGATACCGCCGTCGCCAGGCTTGCGGGCAGAAGTTATCGTAACCTGACCGGTGGTCTTGTCAACGGTCGTTTTAAAGGTTGTCGGTTTGCCGTCCTTGTTGAGGAAATCCCCTTCCGCTGCAGCCTGGAACTCCAGAAAGGCCGGATCATAGACGAGAACGAATGGTGCGTTCAAAAGCGACTTTGCATCACTGATCTTTATCTCCGCCATGAACTGCTCACCCACCTTCACCGAGGCCGGCGCACCGATATTCAGGGATATCCGCTCAGCCGGCTGCCGGACCGGTGGTGGCGCAGGGGCGGGAACTGGTGCCTGTGCAGCCGGCGCAGGTGCGGCCGGAGCAGCGGTTACCGGTGTTGTGCCCGGTTGCGCAGGAACCTTCGGCCGCGGCTCCTGAACGGGAACGGGCGGAACAGGTGCTGGTGCGGCCGGCTGGGCTTGCGGCGGTACCGGTTTCGGAACCGGGGCCGCACTCTGCTGCGGGGTCGCGGCAAATTCTGGCTCCTGGGTAAAGGAGCCGTAGGGCTTGGTGATCGACGGATCGTCTTCCATGCCGGACCAGAAGGCAGCGACATCAGCCTCCGGCACCGTTATCCCCCTGACGATGCGCGGGGTAATGGCCAGTATCAGCTCGGTCTTGTCATTGGACGTGTCATGGCTGGAAAAGAGCGAACCGAGCACCGGGATATCCCCGAGCAGAGTGATCTTCTGATTGCTCTTGTTCTTGATGTCCTGCATCAGGCCGCCAATGATGCTGGTTTCTCCATCCTTGAGGGAAAGCACCGTGTCCAGGTTCCGGGTGCCGATGGTGACAACCGTCGTAGTCCCGTCGCCCACTTTATCCCTGGAGAGAATGGAACTGACCTCAAGACTCAGCTTGATGTTGACCTCGTTGTTGAGCTGGATGGTCGGCTCGGCGCTCAACTTGACACCGACATCGACGTACTGGACGTTGACGTTGATCCCGCCGACCGTGCCGTTGGTCGACGTCGTGGTAATAGGTACGCGCGTGCCGACGTTGAATTTCGACTTCTCCCGGTTCTTCACCCGGATTTTCGGATTGGAGAGGGTTTCTCCATTGCCAATGGTCTTGCCGAAATTGAAGGTGGCATTAGGTACGGTAATGAAACCGTCGTACCCGCGCCAGCGGAACAGGTTCAAGAGATTGGAAACCCCCGTAGTGGAGGTAGTAGACCCGGTTGTGGTGGTAGTTGTGGTAGCCGTTGGCTGGGTCAGGACACCGGACAGCAGGGCGCCGGAACCGGACGCCGATGCCGCTGCCGAGACCGCATACCGGCTGAGGACCAATCCGAAATTGTCAACATTTTTCTTTGCTATCTCAACGACCTCCACCTCCAGAAGCACCTCGGCGTCCGGAACATCATTGGCCTCGATAATTTTTCGCGCCACATCGAGCACGTCAGGGGTGTCACGGATCACCAGGGCGTTCATCTCCTCGTTCACATAGATCTTCTTCACCTGGAGCATGGTCCTGATCAGGTTCACCGCCTTTTTGGCGTCAAGTTTATTCAGGTAAAAGGTCTGGACGAAAAGTTCCTCATACTGCTTGATTTTCTCGGGGCTTTTGGGGAACACGATCACCGTCCCCTCATTGAGCGCCTTCTTGCCGAGTTTGTTGATCCCGGTAATGATATCCAGTGCCTGCTGAAACGTCGCATTTTCAAGATAGATGCTGACGTTATTATCCTTCACCCCTTCATCAAAGACAAAATTGATCCCCGAAAGTTGAGTGATGATATTGAAAACCTCTTTGATCTTGGCGTCCTTGAACTTGAGCGTGATCGGCTTCGTGGACTTCAGATTGAGCTCATAGCCATCAAGCTTGGTCTTGCGCGTTTTCAGCAGACGCTCGATCCCTTCCTTTGCGCCTTTATGTCCGGAATCGATACTGATGGCCTTCTGATAGGCTCGGAGAGCTTCCCGCGGCTTATTGTCCTTCTCCAGGCTCACTCCCTCCAGGAAAACGACCTGGGCGTTCCGCAGCTTTATCAGCAGATCGCTCTGCTGTTTTGCCTTATCAAAAGACGGATCAAGGGCCACAGCGCTCTGATACTCGCGAATGGCTTCGTCAAAGTTCTTCTGGTCAAGAAACTCATCACCCTTCTTGGCGTGGGCCCGTGCAGCATCGACGCTCGCCTTCAGAAAACGGAGCCGGTACTCACCTTGATTCGGGTTGGCCGCAGCTGCTTCGGCGTACTTCAGGACCGCCTCGTCAAGCCGCCCCTGCCGCTCCAGCATCTCGCCCTTCCCGATGGCAGTCCGCCCGGGAGCGCAGCCGGCAACCAGCCCCATCAAGGCGAACGCAAGTATTCCAGTTCTGTACAACGGCATCGCGTATCTCTCCTTACCCAAGCCAAGGGCAGTTCTCTGTTTCACGGACAAAGGCACTTCCATCTCAGCCAGTTCATTTCTTGGGTGCTGCCAGCGGTTTGTTTTCAATCAAAGGTATGATTATCTGGCCACCGTCGCCAAGGGCATTAATAGTCAACAGATCATCGGTGACATTGGCGACTTCGTACTTACCGGCTATTTTGTCACCCTTTTTAACGACAAATATCTCCTTGTTGCTGGAGAGAAAAATGCTTTTTCTACCGTCTTTTTTCATAAAACCGAGAAAAGTGAACCGCGCCATATCCCGTACAACGGGCGGTGGCTCCGCTGCTGCGGGTGGAGCCACTGCAGGGGGAGCTGGAGGCGGCGGCGGAAGAGAAGGCATGGGTTTTGGAGGTGGTGGCGGTAACGGTACGATCCGCGTCTCGTCCCGGAAAAGGGGGCGGAAAAGATTCTTCCGGTAACTCACCCCGGCGGCACTCCTTTCATCAAGAAGTGCCAGCAGAATCCGGCTGTCATCGACCTTGTTGTCCGCTTTTGCAGGACCCGGCCTAGACACTTTTCCCGGTACGAACGTCAGCTTATCCACGGTCTTTTGCCGGGGATATTTCGAATAACCGTACATCACCGACATGGCGAATGACAGGAGAAGACCAACCAGAAGGAGCCTCTGCCGGTTCATGGCCGCTCCAGTCTGAAATAGGCGGTTAGTTGCATTTTCAGCTCAACCTGTTCTTCGGTAGACTTGGTGTTGTTCAAGGTAATGCCATCCACCACCACCATTTCGCGCATCGAAAGGAGATCGGAGAGGAAAGACTTGATCTCACCATATTTACCTTTAACGGAAAATCCGATCGTGTAAGACGTCATGGACTTGCCACTCGCCACTGCCGGCTTGTAGGTAATACCAGCAAGCTGAAGACTGTGCCTGCTGGCCGAAGAAAACAGCCGGGAAAGAAACGGCGCGAAATCTTTCTTGACAATGACCCGCGCACGCCATTCCTCCAGATCCCTGACACCTTGGGCGTAACGTGCGGGGCGACTCTGGTCCCTCTCGCCGACTGTTGCTGCCCGCCGCTTGGCAAACCATTCTTCCCGAACCCTGTCGAGTTCGGGCTGTTGATAGGCGGTCAGATAGCCATAGGCGAGAACGTTCGCGGCAAGCAGAAGGACAATGGCAACCAATGGGATTCGACGCTGCCTGGCTATGTCAAGTACCTGTTTACGAGTCATTTACAGCTGCACCTTGCAGGTAAGGGAAAAGACGATCCCCTTCTGGGTCTGTCCGTACTTCTGTTCCGCCTGCGACAGAAGATACACATCGGCAAACTGCCTGGAATTCTCCATGTTGGCCAGTAATGCACTGATACCGCCGAAGGACAGCGCCGCACCGGACAGTTTCAGTTCTCCGGTCCCGGCCTTTGGCTCAAGACTGGTTATGGTCACACCATCGGGCAGAACCGTTTCCATAGTGTCCAGAAAAACAAGCCAGTTAAAGGCCTTTTTACGGATGATCGCATTGGCACTGGCAATGTCTGCCTGGAGACGTTGCCAATCCTTATCGGTCACTGGAGGGTAGGCTGATTTGCCCTTCGACGTAATACCGGCCAATTCCTGGCTCAAACGCCTGCTCTCGCCGGCAGCGGTTGCAAGATCGTACACATTGAGTGCCAGTACCACCAACAGCAGCACACCAATGACCAGAAGCCCGGCATCGAATGGACGCAGATTTACATACTGCCTGGTCGCGAGGTTTATCTGTAGTTTCATCAGAAAGTCCTCGCGGCCGCGCCGACCGCTGCCAGATATGTGTGGAGCATCGATTCCGATGCCGGGTTCGCCGAGTGCCCGACGCAACGGCCAAGATCGATCTGATGGGGAGTCATCCCGGTTACATCGGTAAGGAGTGTCTGTAATGCCTCGCGATCCCAGGAAGGACTGTAGAACAGGACCCTTTGGAGCTTTTGGCCAGACACCTTGTCTCTATAGACCAGAAATGAACTGTTCAATTCACGGAAAATCCGGTTGGTTTCAAAGCTTCCTTCGAAAATTTCCTTTGCCCTGAAGAACTCAAGAATCCCGTCATGGAAGATGAGAATGCTGATAACACCTTTATACCAAAGAACAACGGCTGTGTTTTCCTGCCCCACCATTCTGAGGAATAGCCGTACCAGGTTGAAGGTGGTGAAATCAATACGGATCGGCTCGAGTCCGACTTCACTCACAATTTCTTCATATTGCGCAATCACACTCCGACTGACAAGGGCGACCAGGGCCGAAAGCTCTCCGGACTCACGCTCCCTGAGTATCTGGTAGTCCAGGTGTATTTCACTGATGTCAATGGGAAGGTTTTTCTTCAACTTCCACCTGATGAGATCAGCCCCTTCCTCCTTGCTCTTGAGACGGGTCTCCAGATCAAGGAGCATAACTCTTCCCGCGGCATCTGGCAGCGAGAGTGAAACCTGTTTCTGATTGATAAGCAGCCGTGCATACAGCTCCCGCAGCTGACCGACCATAAACGGCCGGTCGATGACGTTCGGTTCCCTGAGGGAAAGCCTGAGACTCCCGGCCGGGAAGGGTACCGACTCGGACCGCTCCAGCACGGGGAGTCCCCTGCGCTTTCCAACCAACACTATGGTTGCGCCCTCCTGGGCTATTTCAAGGCCAACAGCCTTGGTCTTCAAAAACATTCCCGATTACTCCACAAAGGTTACCCGGTTGATCTCACGGAGGGTGGTTTCGCCGGCGAAAACCTTTTCCATGGCCGATTCACGCAGGAATACCGTCCCGGACTCGCGAGCCGATTTCTTGAGAACTGTTGTCGCGGCCTTGGCGATGATCAACTCCCGGAGTTCGTCGTTCAGATCAAGAAGCTCCACAATAGCCGAACGCCCCCGGTAGCCGGTACCGTTACAGTCGTCACATCCCTTGGAATCGTAAAACGTCACTTCACGACACTCGTCCGGGTCAATGCCCGACTCCCTCAGTACGTCATCCGAATACGTCACCGGATAGCGGCATTTCGGGCAGATCTTTCTGACCAACCGTTGCGCCATGACACAGTTGAGACAGGAGACAAAATTGTAGGGATCAATGCCCATATGGATGAAGCGACCCAGAACGTCGAAAGCGTTGTTGGCATGAACCGTCGTAAATACCAGGTGACCGGTCAGCGCCGACTGGACCGCAATCTGAGCGGTTTCCGGGTCACGTATCTCACCGACCATGATCTTGTCGGGATCGTGACGAAGAATGGAACGAAGGCCTCGGGCAAACGTGAGCCCCTTTTTCTCATTTACCGGAATCTGGACAATCCCTTTCAGAAGATACTCGACCGGATCTTCGATGGTGATGATTTTTTCTTCACCGGTATGAATCTCGGTCAGGGCAGCATACAGGGTGGTTGTCTTTCCCGAACCGGTTGGACCGGTGACCAGCACCATGCCGTACGGCTCGCGCACCATCTTGCGAAACCGCCTCATCTCCCGTTCCGACATCCCCAGCGATTCGAGTGTCAGCCCTCTAATGTTGCTCGCAATACTCTCCTTGTCAAGTATCCGGATAACCGCGTCCTCACCAAAGGCGCTCGGCATGATGGAAACACGGAAATCGATCGATTTGTTGCTGATGCGGACCTTGAAACGACCATCCTGCGGGATGCGGCGCTCCGAGATATCCAGTTCGCTCATGACCTTGAGACGCGAAATGATCGGCCCCTGGAAATGGCCGTCGATCGGCTCCGTGGCCTTGTAAAGGACGCCGTCGATCCGGTATTTGATGATGACGCCCTCATGGGCGGTTTCGATATGGATATCGCTGGCACGCCGCGTCAGGGCATCGATGATGGTGGAATTCAGAAGTTTGATAATTGGACTGGTATCTGCCGAGATGTTTTCAACCGACAGAACCTCTTCGCCTTTGTCGGTCTCCGTGACCAACTGCAGGAGAAAATCCTCAGAGACCTCTTTCAAGACCCGGCTCGTCCCTTCACCTTTCTTCAGAAGATGGGCGATATGGGACGCCGGTGCCAGCTTGATGATCAGGGGACGATCCAGAAGAAGTTCCAGCTCATCAAGTTTAAGCACATCGGTGGGGTCTGCTATGGCGACAACCAGGGCTGGACCGTTTTCTTCGATGGGGACGAAATGATAGCGATAGAAAACATCGGCCGGGAATTGCCCAAACAGGGCTTCATCCGGTTTAAAACCGGACAGATCGATATATTCGACGCCAAACTGTTCAGCCAGAGAACGATACAGGATATCTTCGGATATCAGCCCTTCAGTAAGACAGATCTCACCGAACCGTTGATTGGTTGTCTTAAGCTTTTCCTTGACATAATCCATCTGATCAGGGTTCAGATCTCCCCGATCAACCATGATATCGCCAAGCCGCTTTCTGGTATAGGGTCGTAAAAAGTCCATGGCGTTATCCAACTGCTCCGGCAATCTTGAAAATAGGCAGATACATGGTAATGATGATTACTCCGATAACGAGCCCCATGATAATCATGATGGCGGGCTCGATTGCGGTGCTGAGCACCTGGAGACGCTGATCGATCTCCTCTTCAAAATAATCGGAAATCCCGGCCAACATCTCCTCCAGAGAGCCGGTTGCCTCCCCTACCCCAAGCATGCGAAGCGCCAGTGGCGGAAACAACTTTACCCCATCGATCGCAACAGCCAGACTGGTTCCTTCCTCGACCCTGCCAACAGCGTCTAGGAGTTTCCTTTCGAGGACGCGATTATTGAGTGTCCCCACCGACATCTTCAACGACTCGACAATTGGTATACCGCTTTCCAGAACCGTTGCAAAGGTCCGGGTAAAACTGACAACCGAGTATTTCTGGAAAATATCGCCAAGAAACGGTATGCGCAGTTTTAGACGGTCAGCGGCGAAACGCCCTTGTGGCGTTCGAACCCAACCACGCAGCAGATACGTTACCAGCACTACTCCAAGGACAAGGAACGGAAATATTTTCTTCAGTGCCGAGGTAAAAGCAATAAGCATCTGCGTTGGCAGCGGCAGCTGAGACCCGGCATCGGCGTAAACCTGGCTGAAGGTCGGGACGACATATACCAGAAGCATGGTGACTGCGAGAAAGGCGGCTGTAAGGAGTATGGCCGGGTAAAAGAGGGCGGAGATGACCTTCTTTTTAAACATCTCAGTCTTTTTCAGAAACAGTATGAAGCGGCGAATGGTCTGGGGAAGGTCGCCAGTCCTCTCTCCTGCCCGAATGGACGCCACGTAAAGTTGAGAAAAGGCGCCGGGATAACGTTCGAAGGCTTCGGACAGGGCGCTGCCTCCTTTAATCTCCTCCCTGACGTTCTTGAGAATTTCGGCAAGATTGCTTTTCTCAACCCGTTCCAGGATGGTATCCAACACCTGAAGGATCGGCAGGCCGGATTTAATCAGGACCAGGAGTTCCTGGTTGAAGGTCAGGAGTTCCTTGTTATCCACCCGGCGACGGGCACCACCCTTTTTCCACAGGAACTGAAACGACTTTCTGCGAATCTCAAAAACATGGAAGCCTTGTTCGGAAAGGGTTTCACGGAGGCTTTCGAGATTCAGTGCCTCGAACTCACGCTCGAGGATCTTCCCATCCGCGCTCCCGATTTTACATATATACAAGGCCATATGGTATTTCTTCTATCACACTTACCCTGAAAATCAAACACAAAAACCACGGGCAAAGGCCTGTGGTTTAAGTGCTGGCGCGGTTTTGCGGATATTGAACAATTATGATCCGGCTATCTCAGTAAGATTTTGGGTTATGATCAACCCCGTGACAGGAAAGATAACATTCACCACTGAATTTATATGAGCCCTTTTCAACAAATTTCAGCAATCCATTTGCATTGAGGGTCACAACTTCAGGGTTGAATTTTATCAGGTACCTGTATTCCTGGCTGCCATGTGCAGAATGGCACGTATTGCAGGAAGTGCCGCCGGCACTCAGTCGCCCCGTGCCCAGTATATGCAGGGAATGGTAACGAAAACTTTCGTTGGCAAGGATACTCGACCGGTTGTGACAACGGTAACAAAGCGCGTAGGCAAAGGGGGATTCGGGCTGCTTATCTTTGGTGTAATAGTTATCTATGAGAATGTGTTCATAACGTGAGCCATGGGGGCCCTTGGGACCGTTCGCGTCATCGCTCCCATGACAGGCGTTACAGCTGAAGGTCGAGAGATCTTCCTGGGCGGTCTTCTTTTCGCGATAAGGTCGGATAAGGCTGACCACGGCCAGATTCCTTCCTTCACCCTCAACCGGGTGAAAAGAAGGGTTTGTTGTCGAGAATTCGGCTCTCTTGTTCGTATAACGACCGGGAAGATTGGCGCTTTCTGCGTGGCATCGATAGCAGAGTTCATATTCATACGTAATATCAGCACCCTGAGTACCAGAAGCCCGCCGCCGAATCCCTGCAAACTTGCTGTTTTTCCCTACCATGTGGGGATGGTGACAGTCAGCGCATTCGGCATGGCGCGGCATCTTCGGATCAGTCTCGGGCAGAACCTCATTGCCTCTGTGCCGGCCGGGAAAATCAAATGTCGGATGACGATAGATCTTGGCAAACTCGGCTTCGATGTTTTTGAGCCGCATGCCTGCCGGAGCGAATCCTTTGGGCATGTTTTTCTGTGGAGAAGAAAGGCGCTGCGGGTCGCCGTGACAGGTAACACATACTGCAGGGCCACCTCCGCTCTTCAGATTCGATTTGTAGTGACAGGTTACACAGCTTAACGGCAGATTCCGCTTGTCAAGATGGACCTGAGCCGCTGCCTGGCCACAGAACAATATGAGGACCAAAAGGAGTAGACCTGCCACTGACGGTGCTTTCAGGATCATTGCTCTCCTCTAGGGGGGAAGGACTGGTAACGTCTGAACATTATGGCACGCCCTGCAGACCGATTCGTAATCAGGGCCAACCCAGAACGGCGTAGCGGCACTCGGCGTAACCGATTGGTCCTGGTGGGGATCATGGCACGCGATGCACTGCATTCTCTTCTGCTGGTCAAGCTTGACGAACGATGCCGACGGAGAATCCGCCGGAAGCCGATATCCCTCAAGGGGTTTTTTGAGAGCAATTGCAGCCAGAACGGGCGTATCGTAGACAAACGAAACCGGGTGGTGCGAAGAATAACTCATATACGGAACAGTGCTCAATCCGGAAGGGAACGCAATGGGTTCACCGTTGAATACGACCCCCAAAGCAGTCTGTCCGTCGTGACAGCTCAGGCAAAGCCGTGAAGACCCGTTGGGCTCACCATACATGCTTTTCGATGTCCTGACATCCGGATTGTCGATCACCAGGGTAGGTGACGAAAAGTGACCGAACGTGCGAGTAGGGTCCCTTCGGTTCCAGAGCACGGCATTACCCGACGCATGGTGTGGCGTATGGCAAAAAATGCATATCTGTGTATGCCGTTGCCTGGGGTCATTCGGGTCCACTTGGGCACGATAGGTCACGGCCGTATTCCACGAAGCCAGATTGTGCTTGTTGCCAATTTCAGAAATCTTGGGTCCCGCTGCATGGAGCTGCACAGGGACGGAACAAAACAGAAGCATGAGAAACAGCGAAAGAACGCTCACCACCCTATTTCCCCTTGAGGTACTGGAAAATCTGAATCCTGCGATTGTACGAATCAGATACATAGATCCTGTCTTTCGTGTCAATGAAAATACCGCTCGGCAGCATGAACTGGCCTGGCTTGCTGCCAGTTTCACCAACGTACAGTAAGGTTCCCCCCTTATTGTCAAAAATCTGAAAATTATCGAAGTTGCCATCCACCACGTAGAGATGACGGTCTGTATCTACCGCGACCCCCTTGGGGCGGGCAAAATAACCAGGTGCGTCACCAACCTCCCCGATCCGATGCAGATACTTGCCGTCGGGGCTGAAAACTTTTACTGAAAAATCAAAGGCATCGGTAACATACACAGTGCCATCTGCATCAACCGTCACATTTGTCGGCCTGATCAACAGGTTATCTGCCGCATTGACCGGAAATGTCTGCAAATAATTGTCTGATTTGTCAAAGACTAACACTTTCTGTGCCAACGCATCAACGACATACTTAACGCCTTCATGCGTGATAGCTATGCCGGTTGGTCTTTGGAAACGCTGCCCCTCTTTTGCGATTTCACCAAGATACTCTCCGTTCCTGTTAAGCTTGTAAACCTTGGTAGTCACGGAATCAACCACGTACAACACACCGGCCCCGTCCAGCGCAACCGCAACGGGGCTGACAAAGGGCTCTGTTCCTACTGTTGCAAAAAATGAAACGTCCCGGTTGATCAGATCATACTTATGGACGCCTTTACCAAAGGTATCAACAACATAGATAGTTCCCTCACCGTCCGCAACCAGTCCCGCCGGGGTAACGAAAGGAGTCCCTCCTCGCTTCTCTCCGGTCACATACTCGAAAAAACGCTGCATTGTGGTACTTTGTGGAATGACATCTTCGGGACCTGAAATTATTCGCAGGAGTTTTATGCGTGGTGTCTCCGGAGGAGGCGGCCAGATCATGTTCAACGAATTATCCGCCAGCAAAAGGGAATCCCCGCGCGGCGACGCACAACCAGCGAACGGAAGAACGGCAAGTGAAAGAACAACCATGCAACGGATAGCAGTGACCATGTTACGCCTTGATCATCCCGAGCACCCATGTGGCAAAGAGGAGCACAACGCCTGTCCCCCAAAGCCTGGCCTTTGCCGTAACAAATAACTCCCGTTGCGGGAAACTGTTCAGAATCAGGCCGATTGTGCACCCGATCCATCCCCACAGTCCAAGCTGACTCACCAACCCCCATCCTTCGTTAATCACTGAACGCCTCTCCCGGTAAGCTTGCGTAGAATCGACCCGATCTTAAGTTTCCACACCATGACAACTGCTTCAAGGACAATCTGCCGCGACATCTTGGATGTGCCGGCATGGCGATCGATAAAGATAATCGGCACCTCACCGATCCTGAAACCTCTCTCGTGACAGCGATAGTTCATCTCGATCTGAAAGGAATAGCCATCGGAACGGATCTTCGTCAGGTCGATTGCCTGAAGGACTTCCCGACGAAAACATTTGAAGCCGCTGGTGCAGTCGGAAAGCCTGAGTCCGGTAATGATTCTGGTGTACACACTGGCGAAATAGCTCAGCATCAACCGGCGTAACGGCCAATTCACCACACTCACACCGTTCAGGTAGCGTGATCCCACAACCATGTCGACAGATTGCATTTTTTCGAGGAAAACCGGCAGCATTGCCGGATCGTGGGAGAAATCGGCGTCCATCTCGATGATGTTGCCGGCACCCTGTTCCAGGGCATAGCGAAAGCCTTCCCGGTAGGCAGACCCGAGCCCGAGTTTGCCGCGTCTGTGCAACACATGGATTCGGCCGTTGGCAGAGGCCAAACGATCGGCAATTTCACCGGTCCCATCGGGTGAATTGTCGTCCACCACCAAAATTTGGATACCTTCATCCTGGGCGAGAATCTGGGGGATAATCTTTTCGATATTCCCACGCTCATTATAGGTAGGAATAACAACCATTGCTTTCAAAGAGGGTTCCAGTGTGCTGCGGGATTAGTTTGCTCACATAGCAGATTAAACGAACCGAGCGAGACAAGTCAAGGGAAAGGGGTGCAACTCAGCTATGGGCTGGAAGTCTGTTGGACAACGGGGTGATCGGATTCTGCCAGTTCTCCGGGAGGAGTCTGGCTTTCCACCATATCCCTTGTCAACAATTTTATCGTGAGTATCCTCTCCAAACGCAAATGGGGATAGTTCATCATTCTGAACCATCCCCATTTCGCCCAGCATGTTGTTTCAATCCTGAATCCGTGACGGATGCCGCACCGGCGAAGCGACTGTGGCCGAGCTCCAGCCGCTGCAGGCGAAATGGAGCGGCCACCGGCCTGTTTGTCTGAACCCGTCAGGGTGAGCTACAGGCCGGTAGCGAAATGAGCCGTACAGCGGCGGTGCGAGAGACACGCGGAGCGAAGTGGGGCGGGAACCGTCACGCATTCACGTCTATTACTTGACGGTATACCAGAACTTGGCATTGCGCACCTTGCCGTCCTTCAACTGGAACTTGCTCATCACGCCGTATTTCCCTTTCTTGGAAAGGTCGAAATCGGCACCGAAATGCCCCTGCATCCCCATCAGGTCCTTGGTCTGGCTGGTCTTGTCCGGGTTCTGGACCTTGACCTTCACCTCCCCCTCGGTCAAAGCCTTGCCTGTCTTGGTATCCTTGAACTCCACCGCGATGTGGTGGGTCTCTTTCATCTCCTTCGGCATCTCCATATCCATCGCCTTCATATGCTCCTTCATGCTCATGACCTTGAAGGTTGCCTTCACCCCGTCGACCACCTCCTCATGGGCGACGTCCCCCTGATGGTCTCCATGCCCCATCTTGTGACCGCCGTGATCAGCTGCAAAGCCAGCCGGCGCAGCCAGCGCCAGTATAGCAGCAACCATCAGTACCATTTTTTTCATTGTCGTTTCTCCTTTTATCGTGTGGTAGTAGGGGCGGGATTGCCCCGCCCGGGCGCGGAAAAAGCCCCTACATCATCAATGTTTCATGCCGGAATACTTCAAAGTCCCTTTGCGTAATTCCCTTTTCTTCATCAGCACGAAGATCACCGGCGTCATGATCAGCACATGCACTGCCGAGGAGATCATCCCGCCGATCATCGGCGCGGCAATCGGTTTCATCACGTCGGCGCCGGTACCGGTAGACCACATGATCGGCACCAGACCCAGGAGCGCCACGGCCACGGTCATCAGTTTGGGCCGCAGGCGGAGCACTGCCCCCTCGAAGGTGGCGTCGTAGATATCCTGCTCCGTGCAGGGACCGCCCTTCAGCTTCTTGTCCAACGCCTCATGCAGGTAGATGACCATCACCACCCCGGTCTC
>CAYSMK010000025.1:0-79671 GCA_964432205.1 uncultured Geobacter sp.
CTCAGGGCTCAGGGCTCAGGGCTCAGGGCTCAGGGCTCAGGCGATAGAACAGGGTTCTTCTCGCACTGAATGATTTTCCGCAGTTCCGAGCCCCGAACCCCGAGCCCCGAACCATAAAGGTTTTT
Source organism: uncultured Geobacter sp. (assembly GCA_964432205.1). GTDB lineage: Bacteria > Desulfobacterota > Desulfuromonadia > Geobacterales > DSM-12255 > Geomobilibacter. The sequence goes on from CAYSMK010000025.1 coordinate 126, forward strand.
CCCATGCGTCTCATCCTGGTTACCAGCCATGCCGAACCGTCGCCCCAGGCCATTCCCCTGGCAGCCGCCTTCCTGAAAAGCGCCCTGGCCGCTTCCCCGATCGCCGATGCCGTCGATGCCGTTCTCTGCGATCTTTTCGCCGACGATGACGTGCCGGCCTGTGTCGACAGGATACTTGCCGCCGGGCCCGAAGCGGTCGGTTTCTCCCTCTACCTCTGGAACCGTGACCAGTGCCGGGCCATTATGCTCTCCCTCCGCGAGCTGCGCCCTTCCCTGGTGCTTTTTGCCGGTGGGCCGGAAACGACCGCCGACCCGGCAGGACTGCTGGCCGGGTTTGCCTGCGACTTTGTTGTCTGCGGAGAAGGGGAGCAGGCGATCTGTGCGGCTGTGGCACGGCTCCTTGCCGGTGACGATGTCGCCGGCATCCCCGGCGTGGTGGCCCGCGACCAGCCGCTCCCTGTCCCGCATGGTGTGGCCCTTGTCCCTGAGCTGGATAGCGTGCCGTCGCCGTATCTTTCCGGTGTCCTGCCGCTGGTTGCCGGCGGGGGGGTCCTCTGGCAGCATTCCCGTGGCTGCGACTATGCCTGTGACTACTGTTTCGACACCCTGGGTCAGCGCGGGGTGCGACGGTTTTCCGTGGAGCGCCTGGCGGCGGAGCTTGATCTGTTCGTTGCCAGCCGGATTACCCAGGTCTTTGTTCTCGATTCCACCTTCAACCGGGACATGGCGCGGGCAAAGACGCTGCTTCGCCTGATTCGGGAGAGGGCCCCCCATATCCATTTTCATTTCGAGGTCCGGAGCGAGTTCATCGACGAAGAGATGGCCGAACTCTTTGCGGCATGTACCTGTTCCCTGCAGATCGGCTTGCAGAGCGCCGACCCGCGGGTGCTGAAGAATGTCGGGAGGGTGTTCAACCGGGAGGAGTTCGTTTCACGCATCATGCTGCTCAATGAGACCGGCGCGGTGTTCGGCTTCGACCTGATCTACGGGCTCCCCGGCGACACCCTCGAAGGCTTTGCCGCGAGCCTGGACTTCGCCCTCGACTGCTATCCCAACCATCTGGATATCTTCCCGCTGGCAATCCTGCCGGGAACCCGCCTTGCGTTACGAAGGGGGGAATGGGGGCTGGAGCATCTGCCGTCCCCCCCCTATACCCTGCTCCGTTCGGCCACCATGGACGAAGAAGCGCTGGCCACGGCCAGGGGGCTGGCTACGGCCTGCGACATCTTTTTCAGCCGGGGCAAGGCGGTGGCCTGGTTCAATGCGGTGGTGCGCGCACTGGGGCTGCGGCAGTCCGGTTTCTTCGGACATTTTTGGGAAAGGCTGTCGCAGCGGCACGGTACCGGTGTGACCGAGCGGGCGTTCACGGATGAACAGGTCTGGCAGCTGCAGCGGTCGTTTCTGGAGGAGCTGTTTTCTGCAGCAGAGATGGAGCATCTGCTGCCGGTGGCCCTCGATCTGGTCGATTACCACCATCTGTTTGCCGTGGCACTCATGGCGGTTCCTCCGGAACTCCCCACGGATCGGGAGCTGGCGACGGAGGACCTGCTGGCGCTGCCGCTCACGCTTGCCCCGTCAGCACGTCTCGCCCGCTTCCACTACGAGATCTTTGACCTGCTGGAGTCCGGAGAGCCCGATCTGGAGGAGTTTTCGGATTGTTTTTCACCGACGGGATCATGGGCGGTTATCTATCCCAGGGCCGGTGAGGTTTTTACCGAATCCATTGACGAACGGTTTCACGCCCTGCTCGCAGGGCTGGGCACTGGTCGGCCGGCGCTGGAGGCTGCCGAAGCGGCGGGCGTGGAGCCGGCGGCGGCAGCTGCCTTCCTGGAGTTTGCGGCTGCCGAAGGGATCGTGACCCTTATCTCTTGAGTCCCACCTTCCCCATGGTTTCCCGCAGCTTCGCCGGCTCTACCGGCTTGACCAGGTGGGCGGCCGGCTGGGAAGACATGAAGGAGTTCATGACGTCCTGGGGGGTGTTGAGGGCGGTGAGCACAATGATCTTTACCTGCTGTGCCAACGGTATCCCCCGCTCCTTTTCGATCCGCCGGATTTCTTTGCCCGCTGCGTGGCCATCCATGTTGGGCATGACGATATCCAGGATGATCAGGTCAAAGGGGATTCCTTCCTCGTGGGCCGCCTTGAACTGCGCGACGGCTTCGTTGCCGTCGGTCGCCATCGTACAGGCAGCAGTCCCCTCCAGATGCTGGGCTATCAGCCCTCTCCCCAGTTCATCGTCGTCAACGATCAGGCATTTCAGATTTTCCATGATCACTCCTTTTAGGTTGGAACAGCAATCTCTGCCGTGGTCCGGGTAAAGGCGTCGAGCTCTTCCTTCAGCAGCGGGACGGCGGACAACGCCTCGTCCAGGTTGCCGCTCTTGGCGGCCAGTTCGATCCGATGGGCAATCTCCTGCACCCGCCCGGCACCGATGTTGGCTGCGCTCCCTTTGATGGCGTGGGCATGCACCCGTATGGCGTCGGTATCGTTTGCCCCTGCGGCGGCAGTGAGCTCGCCCCAGCAGGTCACCACCCGTCTGCTGAACATGTCGACAAATTTGGCGACCAGGTCGTCCCGCCCGCCCAGGCGTTCCACGAGCTCTGGTCGATCAAATACCGGCGTCGGTGCCGGGGAGGGCTCGGTTTCGCCCGGCTGGACTTCCGTTGATGGGGGCGCAGCGGTGCCTTCTTCGATGCGACAGTGCTCCCGGATGGCGGCCCGCAGCTCTTCCGCCTTGAACGGCTTCGAAAGGTAGCCGTCCATGCCGGCAGCCAGGCACCGTTCCCGGTCTTCCTTGGCCGCGTAGGCCGTAAGCGCCAGGATGGGGGTACGGTGACCGGTATGGGCCTCCTGCTCGCGGATCGTTCTCGTGGCCTGCAGACCGTCCATGCCGGGCATCTGTACATCCATCAGGACCATATCGAACCGTCCGGCAGAAAAAGAGGTGACCGCTTCATCTCCGTTCTTTGCGAAGGTCACGCGGTGCCCGGAACGGGTGAGGATTGCCGCGGCCAGTTCCCGATTTACCTCGACATCATCTGCCACCAGGATGCTCAACGGGTAACCGTCTTCGCCGGCAGCGGCACCGGTGGAGCCGTTGGCACATCCGTCGCGGCCGCTCATGACCGCCTTGATCATCTCCCTGAGTTCTGAGTGCACCACCGGCTTGATGAGACAGCCATCGATCTTCAAGGGCGTGCATTCTCCCCCGTCAACCTTCTCACCCGCAGTGCTCATGGCAATCACCTTGAGCATCCCCGCTTCTGCCTCCTGGAGGCATTGGACAAGCTCTGCTCCTTCAGTGCCGAGGAACTGCATGTCGATCAGGACCAGGAACGGGGCGATGCCGTGTTTCGCCAGTTTCCGGAGCTGGGTCGCGGCACTCTGCCCGGTATCCGGAGTTGTCGGGAGCATCCCCCAGCCGGCGAGAAAGTCGGCAAACATCTGCCGGTTCGACGCCAGGTGGTCCATCACCAGTGCCGTGACCCCGTTCAGTGCCGGCTCCGCGCCGGGAGCGGCGCTCTGTTTTCCCACGCCGCACTGTACGGTAAAGTGGAAGGTGCTCCCTTTGCCCGGTACGCTGTCAACCCAGATATCGCCATCCATCATCTCCACGAGGCGGCGGGAGATGGCGAGCCCCAGGCCGGTTCCGCCGAACTGCTTGGTAGTCGATGCATCCGCCTGTTCAAAGGCATGGAAGATTCTGGTCATGACATCGGGAGCCATGCCGATCCCCTGGTCGGCAACGGAGAACTGCAGCAGCAATCGGTCCGGCGACCTGCTCTTGATCTTGACGGTGGTGGCGATCTCGCCATGGTCGCTGAATTTGATGGCATTGCCGACCAGGTTGATCAGGACCTCCTTCAATCGTTCCGCATCGCCCACCAGGACCTCGGGCATGGCGGGGGCCGGGGTGAACGTAAGCTCCAGCCCTTTCTGGCTGGCCCGGACCGCCAGGGAGCGCAGTGTCTGGCCGATGGTGGTCCGGAGCATGAAGGGACTGTTTTCGATCGCGAGCTTGCCGGCCTCGATCTTGGAGAAATCCAGAATGTCGTTGATCAGCAGCATCAGGCTGTCGGCGGAATCCTTGATGATGCCGAGGTACTGGCGCTCCTGTTGGGGAGCATATCCTCCCTGCAGCAGCTGCTCGGTCATCCCCAGGATGCCGTTCATGGGGGTGCGGATTTCGTGGCTCATATTGGCCAGGAATGCGCTCTTGGCGTTATTGGCCGCCTCTGCCATCTGTCGGGCGGACTCCAGCTCTTTGGTCCGTTCCTGGACACGATCTTCCAGGTGGGTCATGTGTTCCCGCAGCATGGCGGAGAGGGAGTTGCTTTCCAGGGCATAGGCGCAGGTGTAGAACAGGATCGACAGCGCATTGAGGGCCGCGGCGTCGATCGTTGCCATACCGCTGGTCAGGATGGCGGCAAAGACTCCCCGGATGCCGGTGCGGGTGGCAATGACGTGCAGGAGCACGCTGCGGTCTTCCGGCAGCGGGAACAGAAGTGCCTGGTTCCGGTGGAGAGCCCAGGAAAAGGAACCATCCTGGATCATGGCGTCGAGCTGCTGCTGAAGCAGCCCACGGGAAATTTCGGGAGTACAGGTGGACAGCTCGAAACTGCCGTCGTCCATCGCTTCGAGACAGCCCATCACCTGGCACGAGAGCAAACGCCCCACCTGGCTGAACGTGGCGTGGAAAATGTCACGGGAGCTCTTTGCGCGGCTCAGATCGCCGTGAAAATCGCCGCTTGAGGTCAGCATCTCCAGAATTGCCATGTAGCGGCGATTCATTTCTTCGAGGTAGTCAACCCGTTCCTGGAGAAAGGTCGGGGAAGGAGTTGTTGTACTCTCCTCGTTCATGGCCCCTCCGTCAGGATGGTAAAGGTTTCGTGGATCTGCGGCTCGGACTGCTTCAGGATGGTGCCGAGCATGCTGATGGGCATGCCGAGGCGGTCCCAGGCGGCCTCGGCCAGCGGGGGGACGAACCATTCGGCGCTCTGGCCGAACTGCATCCCCTGACAGATGATGTCGGAGAGGTGAATGACCGCTGTCTGCAGCGGGAACTGGGTCGCCAGGGCCGGCGCGTGATGACAGGCGACGGGTTCGACGATGCTTGCCGGAATCTTCCATTCGCGAAACAGTGCGCTTCCCACATCGGTATGGTCGAACCCCAGCAGTTCCTGCTCGGCGCAGAAGTAGAGCTGACCCGATTCCCTGCTCCTTTCGGACAGGGCCCGGACCGTGTCGGGAACGGTGGTACACATGATCAGCTGACCGACATCGTGGAGGATGCCGGCGACAAAAAAACGTTCCACGTTGCTCTCGCGAAGGTATGTGGCCAGGTTCCGGGCGATGATGCCGCAGGCAATGCTGTGCTGCCAGAACGAAGCCATGCTGATCAATTCTTCGGGGATGCCGTGGAAGACCTTGATGACCGAGCTGGCCAGGGCCAGGTCCCTGAGTTGCTGGGTGCCGATGATCGTCACCGCCCTGGTGATCGAGTCGACCCTGGAGTAATAGCCGAACATGGGGCTGTTGGCGAGCTTGAGGATGCGGGCCGTCAGCCCTTGATCTTCGGTGATGATCCGGGCGATATCGTCGATGGAGCTGCGCGGGTGGTTGATCGCCTCGTTGAGGCGTTCATAGAAGAACGGCAGTGAGTAGACCGTTCTGGTCTCTGCCACGAGGCGTTCAATCGTTATGGGTGACATATCAGTGAGGACCATGGAGGATCGTGCTGATTGCCGCCAGCCGCAGCAGTTCGCGGATTGCGGGATGGTTCGTGTTGGCGTGGCTGAACAGGGGGGAAAGGGACTGTTCGGTCTCTTCCAGCTGAGATCGGGTGATTTCCGGGGGGAGCGGGACGGAGCAATCGATATCGTCTATGCCGGCGATATCGGCCTCTTCCACCCCCCAGGTCCGGAAGATCATCAGGTGTTTCTGGGTCAGCTCGATACCGCTCCCCAGGAGCAACCTGCCGGTGCTGTCCTGGACGTCTGCCGCCAGGACCATGCCGGTTTCCAGCTTATCGATTGGAACCATTCCCATGTGGTGTTTCCGTTCCGCCCAGCGCTGGTAATGCGGTTCGAGGCAGATGTTTGTTGCGGGCCAATTCAAGGCATTGACATGTACCAACTTTTCGGTGCCGTATTGGCTTTCTTTAGGGAATGGGAGCTTCGGGTTGTCTCTTGCGGGAAAAGGAAGGGGAGCGATCCTCCCGGTTGCGCATGGCGTCCGCTTGCAGGCGGTTGGCTTTGGGATACTACGTCCGGCTGCCTCCTAGTGTGAAGTAGAAGGTCGCACCCTTGCCTGGTACCGCCTCGGCCCATATTCGCCCATTATGCTTGTCGATGATCCGCTGTACTGTGGCCAGACCGATACCTGATCCTTCGAACTCTGATTCATTATGAAGGCGGCAGAATGGGACAAAGAGGTTTTTCGCATGTTCCATGTCGAAGCCCACCCCGTTATCCCTGACGAAATAGATATCAACCCCGTCCTTGCAGAATTCTCCAAACTCGATGGAGGCGTTGGCGGTATTGGCCGTGTATTTGATTGCATTGACCAGAAGATTCCGCATGCAGATTTCCAGCAGGTAACGATCTCCCTGCACGACGAGATTTGGGGCGATGTTGACCCGTATGGCCCTGTCATGGTTCTGTTCCAGCAGTTCTGCAACGATCTGGCTGGATATCTCGGATATATTTGTTGCCGTCACCATTGGGTCGATCCTCGACAATCGGTTCAGCGTCAGCAGGGCATCGATGACAGTTCGTAGCCGCTGACTGGCTGCTGCAATGCGTTCGGCACAATGAACAACGCCGTCCGGATCAGAGTTGTTGGCCGCCTCTGTCGCAATCCTGCTGAAACCCTCCAGGCGCGCTAATGGCGCCCTGAACTCATGGGAAATTGAATAGCAGAACCCCTCAAGTTCCTTGTTGAGACGTTCCAGCTCAAAAGTGCGCTCGGTTACGCGCGACTCAAGTGTTGCATTAAGCTGCATCATCTGCTCTCTAAGCCGAATTTTCTCGGTAATGTCCCTGTTGCTGGATCTTCTTCCCTGATAGGTACCATCATTACTGAATACCGCCTGGCAGACATGACTGATCCATCTGGTTTCCCCCGAGCGCTTGATGATCCGGAACTCCTGTTCATATGGTTCGCTTACGTTTGATAGGTGCTCGCTCAGGTGGGGTTTGATGATTTCCAGATCATCGGGATGGACAATGGTGATCAACAGGTCCGGACTGCTCGTGAACTCCTCGGCAACATAGCCCGTTATACGTTCGCAGGCCGGCGAACAGTAAAAGACTGTTCCGTCAGGTTTGATCCAGTATTCCCAATCGTAGGTAAAGTCTGCTACGGTCCGGTAGTTCTCCTTCTGCATGAGCAGTTCATGTTCCATTGCCTTGCGTTCGGTGATGTCCTGGATCATCCAGATAGCGCCATCCTCCGGCTGTTCCGTATTCATCGCCTGGCCCGCAATGCTGCACCAGATGCGGGAGCCCTCTTTCCGCTGCAATTCGGCATCTGCCGTGAAAATGTCACCGTTGGCAAGCGTTGCATAGCCAACTGCTCCAAGACGCTCGTATGATTCGTTGTCAGGGCAGAACGCAGACGCATGCCTCCCCAGTGTTTCTCCGCTTTGGTAACCGAGGATGGCATCGAAGGCAGGGTTGGCCAGTTCCACCTTTCGTCTCCTGAGAAGGCAGGCCCCGATCGGCATGGTGCTCAGAATGGTCCGTTGTTCGTTTGCCAGCTGTTCGACCTGCCGCGTCCGTTCTTCCACCCGCTGTTCCAGTGATTCGTTGATCCGCCTGGTCTCGATGAACTGCTCGGACAGTGAATCGGCCATTTCCCTGAAATTGCCAATCAGGTGATTTACCTCCACGATGCCGCTTTCGGGCCAGGCGATCGCTTTACATTCCGTCTCCAGCCTGGTTGGAAGATCACGGGTGATAAGACGCAACCGTTCGAGTGTTGCAACAGTCCGGCGGCTCAACAATTCGGCCAGCGCCAGCCCTCCGAGCAAGATCAGGAACAGCAGGGACAGCTTGCCGGTGTAGTTGTCATAGAGCTGTTTCTGGAATGGTGCCACCGGTTGCTCCAGAACCAGTTGCCATTCTGCCAGGTCGCCTATGGCGGTTTCCGCGATATAGAGCGATTTCTGCCAGCGTTCCGAGATAGGGGTGTGGGGAGGCACGGCCGGCACCCATTGGCTGATCCTTTTATCATCCAGACGATCGAGCCTCCCTTTGCCGCGCACAAAGGGTGTCATGACCTTTTGGTCAGTGCGGTTGGTCATGATGACGTTGCCGTTCTTGTCAATCAGTGTGTAGAGGGCGGCATTTTCTTCCGTGCTCTTGTCGAGGTGGGCCCGTATCTGCTCCATACCCAGGATGCCGATGGCATAGCCGGCGTATTCTCCATGGATGATCACCGGCGCAAGCATTGATACTATCGGTATGGGAGTGCCGGTTCTGCCCATGACCACTTCCGAGAGCATCGGTTTGAGTGATTGCTTGAGCGTCGGGATATAGGGGCGATCGGCAAAGTTCTTACCGATGTTCTTCTGTCCCAGTTCGTCAAGGAGGGGGAAGAAGGCGGTGGTAGTTGCTTCCCGATCCAGCAGACCGATCCGCTTAAAATTGATATCTGACTTCTTTGCCTGTTCCAGATAGGGTTGCATCTGCTGCGGTGTTTTCGAGACAGCCATCTCGGCCAGAGTGACAATGGCGGATTTCCGGTTGACCACCCAGGTTTCCAGTCTGTCTGCCACGCGTTTGCTGTCCTGCATCAGCTGGGTACGTATATGGCGGTCGGTATCGGCAAAATCGGTCCTGGCGCCGATTGCCAGGATAATCAGTGTCGGGCACAATATGAAAAAGGCCAGCAGGTTGCAGACAATCTCGCGATATGAGATCAGCGAAGAACTCGACCGGAGAGCATAGCCGGTAAAGACGAGACGGGCGACCAGGGTGTTGGCGATACCGTTTACCGCCTGTTTGGTCAAGGTGATCTCGGTATTGCTGAGCGGCACCTGCATGACCAGATGGTAGAAAATATAGCCTAACGGCATGCCGACGATGAGCCAGTAGATGGTGTCGGCCAGCACCATCCCCATCCTGCGGTGCCCCGTCAACCAGCCGACAACCGCCACCTCTGCGGTCATGATGATGGTGGCATAGGGATGGTTCCAGAGGACGTAGGTATAGCTGGCGATCAGGGCAGCCGCCGGAACGCCCCGGCCTGGCCCGAAAAACTGCAGTGCCAGCATGGCGAAGATGCTGCCGAAGAGGAAATCGATATTGAGGAAGAGCGGGAACTTGAAATAGTTGCCGGCCAGGCCGGCGGCGATCAGCGCGAGGAAGAGGGGAATAGCGAATCTGCTGGGCATGTCACTCTTGGTTGGTGGCGTGGTCGTCTCCTGAATGGACAACATGGACTTCCCCCCTAATATCTTCAGTGATGGGAAAGCGAAAACTCATTCTAGACCACAATGCTCACGCCATTAACATGGCCTAATTATTATTGCATGATAAACAAGTTGTGCAAACAAGGAGGTGCTTACAATCTCTCGTTGGCAGTGGATTAGCAGAAGGGAAATGCGATATTCGGATCGGTTTCTCATGGGATACGAGGGAGGTTGCATAAACGAAAAGGGCTATGCTTGTATGCATAACCCTTTGGAATTGGTGGAGATGAGAAAATGAAGCTGAATATGATGCAGTCATGCGATGACGTGATGTGGCAAACTGGGTCGCTACGTTCTTAGGCTCTGTCGCTCGATCGGGCAGGCGCCGGCTCTCGGGAGGAGCGGTATCGTTGTACAACTCGATCAGGCTTGTTAGGGCGAGGGAATAGCTGGCGTGGTAGAGGGCTCGGGCTCAACATGGACAAACTCAATATTGAGCGTTTTTATCTCCGAGTATCTCAGAACGAAGTAATCCCCGGGTATCTCGTAGAAACGTTCATACCGGTTTTCACCGCGTTCCTCGTCAGAATCCCCGTCCTCCGATAGCGGCCGGCGCATTGCCATCTCAAGCACCAGCCTGTCCAGGGTCCCGTCGGGAGCAAAGTAATACTCCTTCAACAACCCGGTGTAGAGGTAGGGATTTTTGTCAATTTCCACAATTGCCGACACTACCACCCCATCTACCTCGAAATCCTCGTGGTAGCCGTTGAACAGATAATACCAGGGTGTATCAAACTTGACCAACGGACCGATATACGCCCTCTTATCGAGCTTAAACTGGACGACAAGATACCTCAGGAACAGCCCCAGCAGCCACGAGGCGATGTAGAGGGATACAAAATAAAAAATGATGCGGCCGAAATTGTAGGCTGCTGCGTTAATGACCGGCACCAAGGCGTTATCCCGTTGCGGGGAAGCAAGGAGCATCAAAAGTGCATTATAGTCGGCCCGATACCCGATACGATCGGCGACGGCTATCCAAGGGAGATGTAGTAATGCCGCTAAGACAACCCCAATAACAAAGGTTGTCGCAAAAGGAGTTTGGTCAATGGTGGTTTTTTCTGAGAGTTTAAAGGAATGATAAAAGATGAATCCGGGGAGAATAATCAGGAAGACCAATAGTGCTGGAAAGGCTATATTCACCGCTTTTTGCTGGCAGCAGTCTTAGAGGTCTTTTCGTCGACAAATTTGACGGTTGTGCTCGTCCCACTGGTAGTGTTGAATCGGCCGGAAGCCGAAGACCGGACAACAAGAAATTGGCGAAACTTGTCCTTGTTTTCGGGAAGGTTGATGATTTCTTTAAGTTTTTCGCTTTTGACCGCCTTCACTAGAGATTCCTTTCCTCATGCCTATTGCTACTATTATATACAACGAAAACCCGGTAATAGCAATTTCTCTTATCGTATCGGCTTGCGAGTTGGGCGCTAAAGCCGAGCTGAACATGTACGTATTCATAAAACCATTATAGCATAGTGTCCCTTGAGTCAAGGTCACGTTCCGTGAGGAGGCTGGATGTCTGGAAGAAGTGGACACCAAAAATCTGGTAAAATTTCAGATGGAGGTGTCTAGATGAAATAGGCAAGAATCATCAGCCGCTGACCGAGGTTGAACAGGAACTTGCTCAGCTCAAACGAGAGCTGGTACAGGTCAAGATGGAGCGCGGGACATCTTGATAAAGCGTACTTTGCCAAGGAGTCGCTGCCCGGTACACACGCGCGCTGATGAAGGAATTGCGGCTCGAATACCCATTGAAGTGATCAGTATGCTGTTTGACGTATTGAGGAGTGGTTATTACCGGTGGTTGAAACGGAAGCCTACCAAACGGGAGCAGGCGGAACCGAGACTTGTTGCCGCCATAAGCATTAGATACAAGGATGAATCCTTGTTAAAGTTGTCTGCGTGCCAATAGATGTTTTGACAACCCGTTTTCTTTGTGGAAGTCAGTGAGAGAAAGCCAACTTATCAATAACAAAAGTTATCTGGCTCACCTCACAATTTTGGAAAACTTGTATAATTTACTCGTCACCTACTACATCATTAAGGTTTCAATTGACCGAGCGAATATCAAAAGAGCAGCGATCCGCAATTATGCGTGCGGTACAAGGGAAAGACACATCTCCCGAAATTACTGTCAGAAAAGCAGCCCATCGCCTCGGCTTGCGCTACCGATTACATGTCAAACATCTTCCTGGGCGACCAGATCTCGTTTTCTCTAAATGGCACATCGTTATTTTCGTAAATGGGTGTTTTTGGCATCGTCACAGTGGGTGTAAAAAAGCATCAATGCCAAAAACTAATACCGCATTTTGGCAAAAAAAATTTGATGACAATAAGAGGCGGGATAGCAATAACTATAGACAATTGCAGGGTTTGGGGTGGAGGGTTGTCGTTCTTTGGCAGTGTGAAGTTACAACTATTGAACAAGCTATTGCTGTGCTTAAGCAGTATTTCTCAAGCACGACGTCCTAAATGGCGCCATAGGATTGAGTGGATACAAACGGGGCGTGGAGTCCGTCTTTGCAGGGCCCCCCCGAGGAGGCTTGGAGATTATTGAAGTTCTCTAAATGCTCTACTAGGCTCTCAGCAACAACTTGACCAATACGGACAGGAACTGCATTGCCGATAAGTCTGCCAAGGATGTTGAATTTCACCGGACTTTTCCCTTGTACGAATTTGTAGTTCTTCGGAAAGGTCTGGATGATTGCCGCCTCTCTCAGAGATATAGCTCGATCTTGCTCAGGGTGTCCAAAACGACCGTTTCCGAAACCAAAGCACTGTGTCGTTATCGTTGGTGCAGGTGCATCCCAATCCATCCGACCATATACACTGGGGTATGTTTGGCCGCTGTCCTTTATATGACACCTCGCCCGCAATTCCGGTGGCCAGTCGCGCCAAGACCCGCCCGGCCTAGATGCCCTTATTCTGCGAAGGTTTAACTCGCTCAACGAACAGGCAGCATGCAACGGATCGGATGGATGAGATTCCCCTGCCGATATCCAAGGTAACTTTGAGATCGCATCACGAACAGTCAGCATGCGACCTGCATGTGTAGGTGAAACTAGCTTGATCGGTCCTAGTCGGGAAGCAAGTAGCACGAGACGCTTGCGGGTTTGAGGTACACCATATTCAACGCAATCAACGACGTCATACCACGTGTGATAACCGCGGAGGGATTCAAGAAATCGCGCAAAAACGCTGTGATTAAGGAGTTGAGGGACGTTCTCCATTGTCACCATTTCAGGCTGTAACTCCGTTACAACCCTGCCGAATTCAAGGAGCAGATCCCATTTCCCATCCCTTCGCTCTGCTCTCCCTTTTTGACTATACGTAGAAAAAGGCTGACAAGGCGCGCATCCGGCCAACAGCCGGAGACTCCCTTCCTCAAAAAAATTCTGAATTTCATCTTTCTGGAGATGACGAATGTCTTTGTTAAGAAATGTTGCGCAGTTGTTGGCCTCGTAAGGGAACCGACAAGTTTCATCCAAGTCAATACCTGCCGTAACTTTGATCCCCCCTTGAATCAAGCCATAAGACAAACCACCAACACCACAGAACAAATCAACTGCTGAGATCTTCTCTGGTTGGCTAAAGGCTGTCATTTTCTTTGAACCGGTATTTCCCGTCATGCTACGTCTTCCAATGGGCGGCTCTCCGGCTGGAGGAATGAGTAAGATTCTATAAAAACCTTAAAAGACGATACTACATCTCTGAGGTACGTTGCTGCCCGTGATTTCAGGTCACGTAATTCCTCAACCGTCGCACCATCACCACACTCACCAAAGGATACACTGCCATGCGCCAAATCATTACGTAACTTCACAATTAGGGCCAGCGCTCCAAAATTATCTCGGAAGGGTCGTTTTACGGCTTCATTCGATGCAGCACTTATTGCTAGAGCACAGCCAAGGCGAGAACAAAATCGGTATATTTCCTCGTCATTCCAATTCCCTCCTCCCCCCTTTTCAATCTGGAGGGACTTCACAGGAAGCGCTTGAATCAGATGTTCGCACATGGAAAGTGAGTAACTAAGGCGATTCTCATAGTTCAGGTCGGCATGCGTTTTAGCAAGATAGCGGACCCATTCCCGCCTTAACTCCGACGACAAGTCCGCTGGACGCCATCGACTATCCTTTGATATGGCTGAACAAACCGCATCAACGCATTTTGTGATCGTTGCCTCAATAAGGTTGTATAGTTGCAAATAAACACTTGAATAGAGAATTCGTTGCTGTGTCGTGGTTATTACCGGCCCGTCAGTTCCTACACGCGGTGGTCCCTTACGAACCTGTTCTTCCAAACCACCAAGTAAATCGAGATAAACATCGATTTCTGCCAATCGGTCGTTGAATGCTCGTTCCAATGCTTCCATGTCAGCTCTCGCGTAAATGATCACGGACAAACTCAATCCGTCCCTTTAACCGGCTAATTGCGTTCGCCCCATCCGAGCCAGTTACAGCACTGAACTCCGGCCCGTGTATCCACTCAAGCACCTTCGCGGGGTCCGGCGCGAGATCCGGATTCGTCTGCAATGCCAAGTAGCTACCTATAGAGATACTCTCAAACCGTGCACGCGGACTTGCACGCCCCTTAGCTGATCGTCTGAAACCGTGAGGGAAAACTCTTGCTACAAAAGCAATTGTGTTCTCAAATCTTTTCCTATAGCTTTCGACTAGTTCTGGGCTCTCTAAAAAAAGAGCGTTCATCTTCTTTGAGTATGAAAACAAAAATGGAGACACTTCATCTGCGTACTCTTCCAACCCATCACCATAAGCAAAAAAGCGTGTTACGAGCTCCTCTCGTTCCCTTTCTTTGAGTTGCTTATCGGATACGGGTGTAAGGTCCACAAACTGTTCATGCTTAGCTAAGGCGATAACTAGATCGAGGAATGCGCCACTGAGAGCCCCGCGTCGAACCTCTGCTTTATTTGCAACTTTGCTTCCAGTATTGATACGTTCAAACAGATCAAAGCGAGCCTGATTATCAGCATGCTCATTTAATACAATTCCTCGAATTGAACGATTCTTTATCTTACGCTGCCGTGATTCTGGGAGATCGCTGAAGGAAAATCCAGATACCGTTGGCAATCTGTCCAATTCACCGAGATAAAGATCTCCGTAAACAAATTCCTCAATAGTTCTCAAGCGTTGAGAGCCATCAACAATTTCAAGTCTACCGGATTCTGGATTCTCCCAAAAAAACAGAAACGGGATTGGAAGGTTCATAAGAAGAGACTCGATGAATCTCCACTTTCTTTCTTCTTCCCAAGTAAATTCTCGTTGATAGGCTGGAACCTCAAACTCGCCATTCCGCATCTTGTTGGCAAGAAGCTCCACCGAGTATTCGGTAATATAATAGTCAATTCGCTTTGCCTGAGCGAGGATTTCCTGTTCAGCAGCCTCTATCTGTTCTGGCGAAAATCTCAGGTCGTCTGTGTTTGCCATTTGCCCTCCAAACCGCGTTACGGTAAAAGCGGATATGCGTATCATGTTCATTAATTGAGAGTATGAGCGGTTAATATCAAACTGATTATTGTTGGTTAGAATCATCCCCAAATAACGCCTTCTTATATCATGATTCAACATATTTCGGAACCCCCCAGTAGTCTGCACCGCCGGGGTATGAAGGATTATCGAGTGGGCTGTTAATAATAAGCGACACTGCAACGAATTTGCAGCGATTCGGACACTCGGGCAGAAAGTGCCGCTTTCCACTCAAGATGCCACAAAAAAACGAAGGGTTAGGCAGTAGATGCCTAACCCTTCGTTCTTATTTGGTGGAGATGAACGGGATCGAACCGTCGACCTATGCGTTGCGAACGCATCGCTCTCCCAGCTGAGCTACATCCCCATAGTCGTCTGTTGACGAGCGAAATATATACCCCAAACGCGAATCGTTGCAAAGAGAAATTAGTGGTTCAGGGGGAGGACGACCGTGAAATCGGTTCCAACGCCCGGTTGGCTCTTGACCTGTATCTTGCCGCCGTGGTTGGCGACAATCCGGCTTGCGATGGGGAGCCCCAGGCCGGTGCCGTCCGATTTGGTCGTATAAAATGAACTGAAGATCTTGTTGATTGCGTCGGTGGGGATGCCGCTGCCCGTGTCACCGACTTTTACGGCCACGGCCGGCTTCCCGTGCAGAGTCGAGGCGGAGATGGCTATGTGGAGTTCCCCCTGTTCCTGCATCGCCTCGTTGGCGTTGCTGAACAGGTTGATGAAGATCTGCTTCAACTGCTGGCAGTCGGCAAAGAGGTGGATCGGCGTGCGCGGATAGGCTTTCACTATCTTGATGGTGCTTCGCGCCAAAAGCGGCATGACAATGGTGAGGGCGTCTTCCACGACGTCGGTGATGGCGCAGTGGTCGTAGCAGATGGTCGCCTTGCGCGAGAAGGAGAGGGTGTCGGAGAGGAGCTTTTCCAGCCTCTTGACCTCATTGACGATGGTCTCGGTATACTGCGCCTCGACGGAGTCCTTGTTCACCTTCCTGCCGAGGCGCCGGGCGAACCCGCCGATGGAGACCAGCGGCCCTTTCAGCTCATGGGCGATGCTGGCAGCCATCTCGCCGATGGTGGCGAGTCGTTCGCCATGCAGAAGCTGGTCCTGCGCTTCCCTCAGTCGCCGGTTCGCCTCTTCCAGGCTACCGTACAGGAGGGAGTTCTCAATGGCGATGCCGGCTTGGCTGGTAAACAGCTGGAGGAAACGCAGGTCCTCACGGGTGATCGGCTTGCCGCTGTACGGATTGTCGACGAAGACGACGCCGAAAACGCGATCCTTGGTCTGGAGCGGTGCAACGGCAAACGATCTGATGGAAAAGGTGTCAATGATGGCCGGGTTTACGCGCTTGTCGTTCACGGCATCGGGGATGTGGAAAATTCTCTTTTCCAGCACGGCCCGGGATGAGATGTTTTTCGTTTTGTCCAATTCGATACGGACCGTTTTTACCTGTGAGCAGAACTCCGATGACCGCTGGCGTGTCAACGTGGCGTCGTCCAGTTCCCACGGAGTGGAATGGCCGAGGTCGGGCCTGGTTGGAAATGGCAGGTCTATGGACGTTTCCCTGTCTACCCCCAGCATCCCCTGTAGGATGCCTGAACGTTCGTTGATCATGAACAGCATGGCGCGCTCGAACACCGGCGACGGTCCGGCCGTGAGGGCAGTCAGAATCAGATGGGCAAGCTTGTCCACCCGTACCGTCGCCAGGATCGGGCTGCTGAGGCGATGCAGCAGCGAGAGTTCCTGCAGCTTCTGGTTGTTCTCTTCGCTCACCTTGCGGAGTTCTTCAGTCCGCCGTACCACCCGTTTTTCCAGGCTGTTGTTGAGACGCTGGATTTCCAGCTCTGCCCGGCGCCGTTCCTTCACCTCCAGGGTCAGCTTCTGGTTGAGGCGAAGGAGCTCGGCCGTCCTGGTTTTTACCCGTTTTTCTTCTTCCTCGAAGAGGACCTTGAGGGTTTCTTCGGCATGCTTGAGTTCGGATATGTCGCTGAGAATCAGTACCATGCCGATGAGCTGTTTGCTGAAGTCGAGCAGTTCACGCCCGAAAACCTGGAACTGCCGGACCCCCTGGCGTGTCTCGAGCGTCAGCGTGATCGGCTCGGCGCTGAGAAGCACCGAAAGATTCGGTCGGATTTTTTTGAAGAGCTGTGATGCGGCGTCCTGTTCCGTGGGGCGGCCGTAATAGCGTCTTCCGGGGGTCGGCAGCTCTTCCAGAAGCTGGGCTGCGGCCAGGTTGAGGTTTATGGGTCGAAATGCCTTGTCGTAGAGTATGGCCGGGGTAGGGAGGCTTTCAAACGCGGTCAGGTAGCGGTTTTTTTCATGGTTCAGGTCGCGGTTGGCGTCCTGCAATTCGGCTATGTTCGCATCTGCCGTTGTCTGTTCCCATTCGCCGAGGAAACCGAGTTCCACCCTGTCGAAATAATGATCGATAAAAAGACGACAACCCTGCCGTTCAGTATCGGTTGCCTGCATCTCGTCGATCAGGTCCAGATAGCTGCGACGAAAGTACTTCATGAGTCCGAAGAACATGGTTACGGTGACGCCGCGTTGCCGGTGGCGCTTCGCCTCAAGAACGCCGAAGGCAACAGAGGGGTCGTCCCGGTTGATCTCCGGAGTTATGGGGGGGGGTAACGGATGCTGGCGGATGCTGGTCAGCATCCCGGTGGAGAGGCCGGCGATGGAGCTTCGCCATGCTTCTTCCAGGGGGGCGGTAAAGGGGGTGTAGCCGTGCTGTTGGGCGTACTTGAGCACGTGCCCGACGAGCCAGGTTTCACTGGCTGCGATCAGTTCGGCAAAAGACTGCAGGGGCTTTTCCGCATGAGGTCGACGCATCGTCACCGTATTGGGTCTGGTCGCGTGTGCTGGTTAGCCTTCCGGGGGGATGGTCTGACGTCAGGGGACCTTTTCCTGGCGCTCCTGCTCCATCTTGCAGTCGATGCAGAGTGTCGTGACCGGTCGGGCCTTGAGCCGTCCTTCACTGATATCTTCGCCGCAGACCTCGCAGGTGCCGAAGGAGCCATCGTCGATGCGGCTCAGGGCCTCCTTGATCTTGTTGAGCAGCTTCCGCTCCCGGTCACGGATACGGAGTTCGAAGTTGCGGTCCGACTCCTGGGTGGCGCGATCGGTGGGGTCGGGGAAGTTCGTGCTGTCCACGGTCATCTCCGAGACGGTCTTGTCTGCTTCCTGCAGAAGGGAGTGCATCTCTTCCTGAAGCACTGCCCTGAAATATTCGAGCTTGTCCTTCTCCATAACTCTCTCCGCTGGCTGGCAAAATACAATGCACTATTAAAAAGCATTTCGTAAGCCAAGTAAAGGGAAATTTCCTCCCCATGACTACTCCTGGGGTTCAGAAAAGCCGATCCATGGCATCGTCGACGGTCTTGACGCCGACCAGTTCGATCCCTTTTGCCCGCACCTGTTTCAGATTGCCGGCCGGGAGAAGGCAGCGGGTGAAGCCGAGTTTGGCCGCCTCTTTCGCCCGCAGCTCCGGTTGGGTGATACCCCGCACCTCTCCCGCCAGCCCCACTTCACCCAGCAGCAGGACCCCGGGGTCAACCGGCCTGTCCAGGTGGCTGGAGGCAACGGCCATGATCATCCCCAGGTCGGCTGCCGGCTCGTTCAGCTTCACCCCGCCGGCCACGTTGAGGAAGATGTCCTGGCCCGCCATGGTCAGTCCGACCTTTTTTTCCAGTACTGCCACCAGGAGGGCCAGGCGATTGTGGTCCACACCGATGGTGGTGCGCCGGGGGGTCCCGAACGGCGAACTGCTGACCAGGGCCTGCAACTCGACGAGCAGGGGACGGCTCCCTTCCATGGCGGCCACGACCACCGATCCGGCCACGCCCAGAGGGCGCTCGGCCAGAAAGAGTTCGGACGGGTTCTGTACCGGCAAGAGCCCCTCGCTCTTCATCTCGAAGACGCCGATCTCGTTGGTGGAACCGAAACGGTTCTTGACTGCCCGGAGAATCCTGTAGGGATGCCCCGCATCCCCCTCGAAGTAGAGGACCGTGTCCACCAGGTGTTCGAGGACCCGGGGGCCGGCGAGCGAGCCGTCCTTGGTGACGTGGCCGACGAGAAAAATCGGGATGTTGCTCCCCTTGGCCAGCAGCATGAGCCGGCCGGCCGACTCCCGCACCTGGCTGACGCTGCCGGCGGCCGACTCCAGGGCCGCGGTGAAGACGGTCTGGATGGAGTCGACCACCACCGCCCGTGGCTTCATGGCGCCGATATGGGCGATGATCCGCTCCAGGCTGGTTTCGGCCAGGAGAAAGAGTGCCGGTGCGTTCACCCCCATCCTGGTGCCGCGGAGCTTTATCTGCTGGGGGGATTCCTCGGCCGAGACATAGAGGACCGGTTCGCCGCTGCGGGCCAGGTGGTCGGCGGCCTGCAGCAGGAGCGTCGACTTGCCGATCCCCGGGTCGCCGCCGATCAGCACCAGCGAGCCGGAAACCAGCCCCCCGCCCAGGACCCGGTCGAATTCGGAGATGCCACAGGGAAGCCGCTTCTCCGCATCGCCCGACACCTGACCGATGGGACGGGGCGGGTTGTCAGCGGCCGTGCCGGCCGGCCCCCCCCCCTTGACGAGCTGCTCTTCCACCATGCTGTTCCAGGCGTTGCAGTCGGGGCATTTCCCCAGCCATTTGGCCGATTGGTAGCCGCATTTCTGGCAGGTGAAGAGGGATCTGGGTTTCATGGCGACTCCTGGAATGCGGGGGAATTGCCGCATAGTAGCCGCGCTACCGCGCCCTGTCAATGAGACGGGCTACCGGGCAGGCACTGTCGCCGTTTCTCGGCGTTGAACGCCGGGGATGCTCTGGTATACTTCCTTCTGCCGAATTTATTTTTGCACCGGTGAATAACAGATGAATCCAACGTGTAGGGCACCCCTTGTGGGTGCCCTGACTGGGCGGGCACAAGACCCGCCCCTACGTTGGTATGTACAGGCACCGGATCAATAGGTTCATTACAGGTGACGAGGAACGCTGCATGGTCTCTCTGGGAAATGTTTCTCCGCAATGGATCGAGGAGCAGTACCGCCTCTGGCGGCAGGAGCCGGACCGGTTGCCGGCAGACTGGCAGTCCTTTTTCGCCGGGTTCGAGCTCGGCGGGGGCGCGGTGGCGGCTCTGCCGGGAGAAGGCGCCGCCCCCCTCAAGCAGTCAGGGGTCCAGTCGCTGATCTACCGCTACCGGGATATCGGCCACCTCCTGGCCTGCACCGATCCCCTCTCTCCCTGTGTCCTTTCCCATCCGCTCTTGGACCTGGCTGCCTTTGACCTGACCGAAGCCGATCTGGACACGGTGGTGCATACCCGGCGCTTCATGAAACAGAGCGCAACGCTTCGCGAGATTCTGGAGGTGATGCGTGCCACCTACTGCCACGCCATCGGCGTGGAGTTCATGCATATCCAGGAGCCTGCCGAGCGGCAGTGGCTCATCGACAGGATGGAGCCGGTCGAAAACCGCACCCGCTTTTCCCGCGACGAGCAGCTCCGGATACTGAGGCGGCTCCAGGAAGCGACCCTGTTCGAGGAATTTCTCCATCGCAGGTTCATCGGCCAGAAGCGGTTTTCCCTGGAGGGGGGTGAGTCGCTGATCGTCCTCCTGGACCAGGTGGTCGGCAGTGCCGCCGGCCACGGCATCAGTGCCATGGTCCTCGGCATGGCCCATCGGGGGCGCCTGAACGTCCTGGCGAATATTCTCGGCAAGCCGCTGGCCAACATCTTTGCCGAGTTTGCCGACAACCGGGAGCTGGGCGTTGTCGGCGAGGGGGACGTGAAATACCACAAGGGGCTTTCCGTCGACCTGGAAGCGGCTCCCGGCCACCGGCTCCACCTGACCCTGGCCTTCAACCCCTCCCATCTGGAGGCGGTCGATCCGGTGGTCGAAGGGACGAGCCGGGCCCGTCAGGACCGTCTTGGCCCCGATGGCCAAAAGCGGCTCCTGCCGGTCCTGATCCACGGTGACGCGGCCTTCGCCGGCCAGGGGATCGTGGCCGAAACCTTCAACCTCTCCCAACTGGAGGGGTACGGAACCGGCGGCACTCTCCATCTGGTCATCAACAACCAGATCGGCTTCACCACCCTGCCGGCGGACGCCCGATCCACCCGTTACGCCACCGATGTGGCCAGAATGCTGATGATCCCGGTCTTTCACGTCCATGGCGAAGATCCGGAAGCCGTTGCCCATGTGGCGAGGCTGGCGCTCGATTACCGGCAGGCCTTCGGCCGGGACGTGGTGGTGGAGATCATCTGTTACCGTCGGCACGGCCACAACGAGGGGGACGAGCCGTTCTTCACCCAGCCGCTCATGTACGAACGGATCAAGGGGCGGCCACCGGCCTGCCGTCTGTATGCCGACCAGCTGATTGCCGCGGGTGAGGAGACGGCAACCGTTGACGCCATGGAAGAGGAGGTAACGGCCCGCCTGGAGAGTGCCCTGCAGGAGGAGCCGGACCCGACGGCGGATCGGGGACACGATGGGGCCTGGCAGGCAATCCAGCGCGACTACGCCCCGGTCGAGGTTGCGACCGGTGTGCCGCGGGAACTCCTGACCGCTCTGGCCGACCGTCTCGCGGTGCTCCCCGCTGGGTTCACTCCCCACCCCAAGGTGGCTGCCCTGCTGGCCCGCCGCCGGGAAACGGTCCGGGCGGGAACCGGACTCGACTGGGGGAGCGCCGAGGCACTCGCCTATGCGACCCTGCTGAGTGAAGGGGTCGTGGTTCGCCTTTCGGGGCAGGACTCGCGGCGCGGCACCTTCAACCATCGCCATGCCGTGCTGCACGACCTGCATACCGACGCCCGGCATGTCCCGCTCGCCGGCGTGGCTGCGAACGGGGCAACCTTCCAGGTCTTTGACAGCATGCTCTCTGAGAATGCCGTTCTCGGCTTCGAATACGGCTATGCCGTCAGCTTCCCGGACAGCCTGGCGATCTGGGAGGCCCAGTTCGGTGACTTTGCCAATGGTGCCCAGGTGATCGTCGACCAGTTCATCGCCAGCGGGGAGAGCAAGTGGGACCGTTCCTGCGGCCTGGTCCTTTTCCTGCCACACGGTTACGAAGGGCAGGGGGCGGAGCACTCCAGTGCGCGGATCGAGCGGTATCTCCAGCTCTGCGCCGAAGACAACCTCCTGGTTGTGTATCCCTCAACGCCGGCACAGCTCTTCCATCTCCTGCGGCGTCAGATGAAGCTCCCCTTCCGCAGGCCGCTGGTTGTGTTCACCCCCAAGAGCCTGCTCCGTCATCCCCGTTGTGTTTCGGACCTGGCCGATCTTGCCGACGGCTCGTTCCGCGAGGTTCTGTCTGATCCCGATTACGAGGTCAGCGGTGGGGCAACGACGGTCCTTTTATGCAGCGGCAAGATCTATTACGAACTCCTGGAGCAGCGGGAGGCAGGAGCCAGGCGGGATGTGGCGATCGTCCGGGTGGAGCAGCTCTACCCGGTACGGACCGACCTGCTCCGGGAAGCGGTGGCCACGTTTCCCGACGCCGGGGAGTGGCGCTGGGTCCAGGAGGAGCCGGCCAACATGGGGGCCTGGCAGCATATCCGGCCGTACCTGGCAGAAGCGATCGGCCATGAGCCGCGCTACGTGGGACGACCACCGGCCGCGGCACCGGCAGTAGGTTCCCACCGGCTGCATGCGGAGGAGCAGGAACGGGTCATCGCGGCGGCGTTCGGCAATTAATGGGCTCGGCTCGGTAAGGCTTTTCATAACCCCTCCCTGCCTCCCCTTATCTTAAGGGGAGGAGAAGAGCGGATTCCCCCTCTTAAGGTAAGAGGGGGTAGGGGGAGTTACCGTTTCAGAGAGAGACTTCTATAGCAGTTACTGGAGGAGTAATGGATATCAAGATTCCCGAGGTCGGTGAGTCGGTACATGAGGCGTTGGTGGCAAAATGGCTGAAGGAGGACGGTGCGGCCGTGCAGAGGGACGAGCCGCTCTGCGAGCTGGAGACCGACAAGATCACCCTGGAGCTGCCGGCCGAGGCGGACGGCGTGCTTACCATTGCCGTCCCGGCCGGGGAGACGGTGAAGATCGGCACGGTGATCGGCAGTATAGCCCCCGGACCGGTACCGGCAACGGTGCCCCCGGCCGGAGATGCCGCAAAGCGGCCGCCCCTGTCACCGGCGGTGAGAAAGCTGGCAACCGAACAGGGGGTTGACGTAACGGCCGTCGCCGGTACCGGCCGGGGCGGACGGGTGACGGTCGAGGATCTTTTTGGGCTCGGGGCTCCGGGCTCGGGGGGTGAAAAACAGGAACCGGGGAAAGGCGTTGACCCCCTGCCTTCGTCCGTCAGGTCGGAGGAGCAGGAACCCTACCGGCCGGCAGCGGACCGGACTGAAGGCCAGAGCAGACGGGTGGCCATGAGCCCGATCCGGAAGCGGATAGCCGAGCGGCTTCTTTCGGCCCGGCAGCAGACCGCCATGCTCACCACCTTCAACGAGGCGGAGATGAGCCGGATCATCGAGCTGCGCCGGCGCCACAAGGAACATTTCCAGCAGAAGCACGGTGTATCCCTGGGGTTCATGTCCTTTTTCGTCAAGGCCTGCTGCGAGGCGCTGCGCGAGTTCCCGGCCGTGAATGCCAGCATCGACGGCGACGACATCGTCTTTCACGACTTCTGCGACATCGGCATCGCCATTGGCGGGGAAAAGGGACTGGTGGTGCCGGTCCTGAAGGATGCCGACAAGCTCCATTTTGCGGAGATCGAGCAGCGGATCGCCGACTTCGTGGAGAGGGTCCGGACGAACCGTCTGGCCATGGCCGACCTCGAGGGTGGCACCTTCAGCATCAGCAACGGCGGGGTCTTCGGCTCCCTGATGAGCACGCCGATTCTCAATCCGCCCCAGAGCGGCGTGCTGGGGATGCATGCCGTCCAGGAACGGCCGGTGGTGCGGGATGGCCAGATCGTGATCCGTCCCATGATGTACCTGGCCCTTTCCTATGACCACAGGATCATCGACGGCCGGGAGGGGGTGCAGTTCCTGAAGAAGGTGAAGGAGTACGTGGAAGAGCCGGAAGAGCTGTTTCTGGAAGGATGAGGGGGTAAAACCGATGGTGCGGGAGTTTCCGATTGCGCTGTTGCAGACTCTGGGTATCGAACTGAAGGAGTTCGGACCGCGGCATGCTGTCATGGAGGTCGTCGTAAGCGATGCCCACCGAAACTACTATGGCGGCGCTCACGGCGGTCTGATTGCCACGCTGGTGGATACGGTCTGTTTTCTGCCGGAGCCGTTCATCCCTTCGGGCCTCAAGGTTACCACCACGAACCTGAATGTGCAGTTCATCAAGCCTGCAGCAGTTGGGGACCGGTTGACCGCCCGTTCGGATCTGGTCCATCTGGGGCGGCGCACCGCATGCCTGACGGTGCGGGTGACCGACCAGCGGGACCGGCTGATTGCCAATGGCTCGGTGACCCTGTTGGTTTTGGAGCAGTGAGAAACAAAAAGGAGGATCTATTCAGATGACAGAAACAGGCTATGACCTGATCATTATCGGTGCCGGCCCGGGAGGGTACGTGGCCGCAATCCGGGCCGCCCAGCTGGGAATGACGGTGGCGGTGGTGGAGAGCCGTTCCGCCCTGGGCGGGGTCTGTCTCAACGAGGGGTGCATCCCGAGCAAGGCGCTGCTGGATTCCTCGGAATACTTTGCCCTGGCGCGTGACAAGTTCGGCGGCCACGGCATCGAGATCCCGCCGCCAACCCTCAATCTGGCCCGGATGATGGCGCGCAAGGACGATGTGGTGAAAAAGCTCACCGATGGCGTTGCCTTTCTCTTCAAGAAGCATGGCATCCGGCTTTTCCAGGGGACCGGGAGTCTGGCCGGTAAGGATGCGGACGGGATGCACCGGGTGGCGGTGAAAGGCGGGGACCAGGGACCGGGGACCGGGGACCGGGAAAATCCCATGACCCTGACCGGCCGGCGCGTCCTCCTTGCCACGGGAAGCGCCGCTGTCGAGCTGCCCTCCATGCCGTTTGACGGCGAGACAGTGGTGAGTGCGCGGGAGGCACTCTCCTTTGCCGCGGTCCCGGAACATCTGCTGGTGGTGGGTGCCGGCTATATCGGCCTGGAGCTCGGGTCGGTCTGGCGCCGGCTCGGCGCCCGGGTGACCGTGGTCGAACTGCTGGCCAAGCCCCTGCCGGCCACCGACGGCCAGGTTGCGGACGCCCTGGTGCGGGGACTCAAAAAACAGGGGATCGCCTTTCGCTTCGAGACGCGGGTGACCGGCCTCACCAGGCGGGACGGCCGGACCTTTGCCAGCATCGAAGGACCGGGGGGGAGCGAAGAGCTTCCCTGCAGTGCACTGCTGGTGGCGGTCGG
This sequence comes from uncultured Geobacter sp., assembly GCA_964432205.1. Classification (GTDB taxonomy): domain Bacteria; phylum Desulfobacterota; class Desulfuromonadia; order Geobacterales; family DSM-12255; genus Geomobilibacter. The sequence continues at coordinate 25,404 of CAYSMK010000025.1, forward strand.
CCGGAAGCCGCGGACGGACGGCCTGGGGCTCGAAGCGGCAGAGGTAAAGTTTGATGGCCATGGTAGAATACCTGTAGACGAGAATTATCGGACCTCGGCGCCCGGCATCTATGCCATCGGCGATCTGATTCCCGGTCCGATGCTGGCGCACAGGGCGATGGAGGAAGCGGTGGTGTTCGCCGAACGGCTGCACGGCGAGGCATCACAGGTCGATTACGACTATCTGCCCGGCATCTGCTACACCTGGCCGGAGGTGGCGTCGGTGGGCAAGACCGAGGAGCAGTTGAAGGCGGAAGGGGTTCCCTATGGGAGCGGCCGGTTCAACTTCATGGCCAACGGCCGGGCCAGGTGTCTGGACGAGACCGAGGGGTTCGTGAAACTGCTGGCCCATCAGCAGACCGGACGGCTCCTGGGGGTCCATATCGTCGGGCCGCGGGCCTCGGACCTGATTGCCGAGGCGGTCACCGCCATGACCTACGGTGGGACCGCCCAGGACGTGGCCATGACCTTCCATGCCCATCCGACCCTCTCCGAGGCGATGAAAGAAGCGGCCCTTGACTTGGAGAAGCGTGCCATCCATGCCTGAACGGGGGGAACGATCATGAACGATCTGAACCTGTACAAAACGATCATTGAGGGGATGCACGAGGGGGTCTATTTCGTCGACATGGACCGGACCATCACCCTCTGGAACAAGGGGGCGGAACGGATAACCGGTTTTGCCGCCTCAGAGGTCATGAACCGCTCCTGCCGGGATAATATCCTGGTTCACATCGATGCAGAGGGGAACCAGCTCTGCACCCAGCGCTGCCCGCTGGTGGCGGTCATGCAGGAGCATAGCGCCCACTCCGTGGATCATGTCTACCTGCACCACAAAAACGGCGAACGGATTCCGGTGACGGTAAGCATCTCAGCGATCAGGAATGAACAGGGTCACCCGGTGGGGGCGGTCGAGATATTTCGCGAGACGGTACGCCCTTCGTTCGACGCCGAACAGCTGAGCGAACTGAAAAAGGCCGCCCTGGTCGATCTCCTGACCGGGCTTCCCAACCGCCGCTACCTGTCCATGCACCTGGAGGGGAACCTGCAGGAGTTCGCCCGGCACGGGTTGGGGTTCAGCATCGTCTACATCGATGTGGACCATTTCAAGCGGATCAACGACGGTTACGGCCACGACATGGGCGACAAGGTCCTGCAGCGGATTGCCGCCACGCTGCAGGCCAACATGCGCTCCTATGACATGGTCGGTCGGTGGGGAGGGGAGGAGTTCATGGTGCTCATCCGCTACGTGAACCCGGAACAGTCCCTGTCGATCGCGCAGAAGCTCTGTCACCTGGTGGGAAATACCTATGTGACGTACCAGGATGAGCGGGTCGGTACCACCGTCACCATGGGGGTGACCGATGTGAGGCGGGGCGATACGGTAGAGGGACTCATCCAGAGGGCTGACCGGCTCATGTATGACGGCAAGCAGCAGGGACGAAACCGGGTGGTGTTCGGGTAACCGTGGTTCAGCCGCCGGTCTGCGCCACTCGGGTAAGCCATCCTCCGGGAAATACGCCAATGCCACAAAAAAGACTCATTGCCGAGCTTGTTAAGGTGAACCCGGATACACTGATCAGGCGATATCTGAAGATCGGTATCGTTTCCATGGTGGCCATCCTTTCCCTTACCAGCTACGGCATCTACCGGGCCTATCTTTCCCGGATCGTAGCCAACGCGGAGAGCAGTGCCGTTTCCCTCGCCAGTGCCCTGATGGATGTCGAGCGGAAGCATCTGGTGACGCCTGCCGCCAACGGCACCCATGAGCTCCAGGTGACGGACAGCACCATACCAAGGCTGAACAGGGATCTGGGGCTGTTTTTCCGGCATTTCAATATCCTGAAGATAAAGATTTTCGACCGGAAGGCGAGGATCATCTATAGCACCGATCCGACGATCATCGGCAAGAGCGATTACGGCAATCCGCGCCTGGCCAATGCCCTGGCAGGGGCAAACGATTCCAAGGTGGTCAAGAAGGAAAAGATCCTCGATTTCGACGGTCAGGAGAAGTTTGCCGTCGATGTGGTGGAGGCGTACATCCCGGTGCGTGATGCAACAGGGAGGGTCATCGGCAGCTTTGAGCTCTATCTGGATGTTACCCGTTACCACAACGAAATCCTGAGATTCGTCACTCTCTCCGGCGGGATGCTGTTTCTGATTCTGCTTTGGGTCTTCGTTATCTCCTTCATGCTCCTGCGCAAGGAGTCGATTCAGCTTAAGGCGGTCCAGAAGGCCCTGGAGAGTCAGGCCGCAACCGACTTTCTGACCGGGACCTGTAACCGGCGGCAGCTGCTGGTCCACTGCGAGGAAGTGATGTCCGGCCTGGTCGAGGCGAGGGACGGGGATATGGCGGGGGCACGGGTCGGGTTCATCATGCTGGACATCGACCACTTCAAGCGGATCAATGACTCCTTCGGCCATGCGGCCGGCGACGAGATCATCCGTGAGCTGGCGCTTCGCCTCCGGAACAGCGTCAGGCAGCAGGATATCGTCGGCCGGTATGGTGGCGAGGAGTTCCTGGTTGTCCTGCCGAATGCCACCGAGGAACAGCTCGGGGTCATTGCCGAAAGGCTCTGGAGCAGCGTCCGGTCGACGTCGTTCCGGTACGGTGGCGAGAGCATCCCGGTGACGGTAAGCCTGGGGGTGGCGGTTTCCTCCGGGACCGAAGAGAGCCATGAAGAGATCATCAGGCGTGCCGATGGTGCCCTCTACCGATCCAAAAACGAGGGGCGGGATACGATACGGTATGCGTATCCATCAGAAGGGGAGGCAGTGTATGGGTAAGAACCTCACAACAAAGATCCTGGAAGCACACCTGGTCACAGGCGAACTGGTTCCGGGCACGGAAATCGCCATCAGAATCGATCACACCCTGCTGCAGGATGCGACCGGCACCATGGCCATGCTGGAGTTCCTGGCCATGGGGGTCGACCGGGTGAAGGTGGAACTGGCGGCCCAGTACATCGACCACAATCTGCTGCAGACCGACAACAAGAATGCCGACGACCACGTCTTCCTGGCAACCGCGGCCCAGCGGTTCGGCATCCACCTGTCCAAGCCGGGCAACGGTGTCTCCCACCAGGTGCACCTGGAGCGGTTCGGGGTGCCGGGGAAGGTGATGCTCGGTGCCGATTCCCACACCCCGTCGGCTGCCGGGCTGGCCATGCTGGCCATCGGCGCCGGCGGCCTGGACGTGGCCCTGGCCATGGCCGGCCATCCGTTCCATCTCCCCTGTCCCAAGGTCTGGGGGGTAAAGCTGACCGGTCAGCTGCCTCCGTGGGTCTCGGGCAAGGACGTGATCCTGGAGATGCTCCGCCGGCACAGCGTGAAGGGGGGCGTGGGGAAGATCATCGAGTACTACGGCCCGGGTGTGGCGACCCTGTCGGCCACCGACCGGGCCACCATCGGCAACATGGGGGCGGAGCTGGGGGCCACCACCTCCGTTTTCCCGTCGGACCACCGGACCAGGGAGTTCCTGGATGCCCAGGGACGCGGGGCTTCATGGTCGGAACTGACCGCCGATCCCGATGCCGGTTACGACGAGTACGACGAGATTGATCTTTCCACCCTGGAGCCGCTCATCGCCTGCCCGTCGTCGCCGGACAACGTGGTGAGGGTTCGTGATGTGGCCGGGACCAGGGTGGACCAGGTGATCGTGGGGAGCTCGGTCAACTCCTCGTTCCGCGACCTGATGACCGTCTGCCGCATCCTGGACGGCCGGCGGGTGGCGCCCCATGTCTCCTTCAACATCAACCCCGGCAGCCGTCAGGTGCTGGAGAACGTGGCGGCGAAAGGGGGGTTCATGATGCTCCTTCTGGCCGGCGCCCAGATCCACCAGCCCGGCTGCCTGGGGTGCATCGGCATGGGGCAGGCGCCGGGGACCAACCAGGTAAGCCTTCGCACCTTCCCGCGCAACTTTCCCGGCAGGAGCGGCACCAAGAACGACCGGGTCTACCTCTGCTCGCCGGAGACCGCCGCTGCCGCCGGCCTGTTCGGCGTCATCACCGATCCACGGGAGCTGGGAAAGCTGATGGCATGGCCGGACGTGCAGAACCCGGACAGCTACCTGCTTGACGACTCCAGCATCATCTATCCCCTGCCGCCGGAGGAGGCGGCCCGGGCGGAGATCATCACCGGGCCGAACATCGTGCCGTTCCCCGACTTCGACCCGTTACCGGGCGATCTGGCCGCAGAGGTTGTCATCACGGTGGGGGACAACATCTCCACCGACACCATCATGCCGGCCGGCAACAAGGTCCTCCCGTTCCGGAGCAACATCCCGGCCATCAGCCGGTTCGTGTTCGAGCAGATCGATCCGGAGTTCCCGGAGCGGGCCATGGCAAAGGGGAGCGGGGTGGTGATCGGCGGCGACAACTACGGCCAGGGGTCAAGCCGGGAGCATGCGGCCCTGGCGCCGCGCTACCTGGGAATTCGCGCCAAGATCGCCAAGAGCTTCGCCCGGATCCACAAGGCAAACCTGATCAACTTCGGCATCCTGCCACTCACCTTCAGGGAGCCGGCCGATTACGACACCCTCCGGCAGGGGGACCGGCTGCTGTTCAGGGGGGTGCGGCAGCTCGTCGCCACCGGTGCAACGGAGATCCCGGTAGAGGTGGATGGCAGGACTATCGTCACCCTGCTGGAGGTTTCGGAGCGGCAGCGGCAAGAACTGCTGGCCGGCGGAACGCTCAATTTCGTGAAACATGGTGGAGCATGACGGAGCCCGGCAGACCATGACCGAAAAATCCGCAAAGGCCGGGAACGGGTTGGTGCCCCGGTACCGCACGGCAGTTGCGATCACCTTTGTCGTAACCTTGCTGGCCTCGCTGGGTGCCATCTGGCTGCACATGAACATCATCCGTCAGGACAACCAGGAAGAGGCCCTGGCCCTGGCGGGATATCAGGCAAGCATGCTGAGCCAGCACCTGGATGGGGCGCTTTCTGCAACCTACGCCCTGGCAGTGGTGCTCCGCGAAAACGGCTACCATGTCACCCCTCCCGCGTTCGAGCGGCTCGCCACCGACCTGCTCCGGTTCCATCCCGGGGCTGCCAATCTGCAGTATGCACCGGGGGGGGTGGTGCAGCACATCGTCCCTTTGGCTGGAAACGAGCGGGCCATCGGCCATGACCTGCTGGCCGATACCAAGCGCAACAGAAAGGCCAGGGAAGCGGTCGAAACACGACAACTGACACTGGACGGGCCGTTCGATCTGGTCCAGGGAGGAGTAGGGCTGGTCGGCCGACTTCCCGTTTTCCGGGTGGACCGCATCACAGGCGATGACTTCTGGGGTTTTGCCAATGTGCTCATTCGACTGACCGACCTGCTCAAGGCGGCGGAAATCGGGCGGCTGGAAAAACAGGGGTACGATTACATACTCTGGCGTCTCCACCCGGACACCGGCATGCCGCAGATCATTGCCCGGAGCGGCCCGGAGCGGCTGCTTGATGCCATTACCTACGATTTTGTCGTGTATAACGGGACCTGGCACCTGAGTGCCCAGCCCAAGGAAGGGTGGCTGGCACGACGTTACGGTGTGCTCTGGCTGGAGGTCGGGGTGGCGCTCTTCCTGTCGCTGCTGGTCGCCCGGCTGGTGCATCTCCTGCTGAAACAGCCGATCCTGCTGCAGCAGGAGGTGGAACTGCGCACCAGAGAGCTCCGGGAGAGCGAAGAGGCGCTCCGGCGGCATCAGGAGCAGCTGGAGGAACTGGTTCAGGAGCGAACGGCGGAGTTGCTGGAAAAGGAAGAACTGCTTGAGGAGAACAACCTGGAACTGGAAGCGATCAACAGCGAATTGGAGACCACCATCGGCCAGTTGGAGACTGCCAATCGTGAGTTGGAGTCGTTCACCTATGCCGTCTCCCACGACCTGCGTGCCCCGCTCAGGCATGTGGGAAGCTTTGCCGGCATTCTCGTTGAAGATTGCAGGGAGCGGCTTGGCGATGACGGGCGTGGCTATCTCGATCGGATCGTCAGGGGATGCGGCCGGATGCAGGAGATGATCGACTCTCTTCTTGCCCTTTCCAAGATCGACCAGTGCGAATTGGTCTTCCGGGAGGTCGACCTGAGCGAAATGACCCGAGGGATCGCCCAGGAGCTCCGGGAAGGGGAACCGGGACGGCGGGTGGAGTTTCTGATCGCCGAAGGGGTGACCGCCCAGGGTGACCCTTCCCTCTTGAGACTATGCCTCGAAAACCTGCTCGGCAATGCCTGGAAATACAGTAGCAAGTGCGAGGCCGCACGGATCGAATTCGGCATTTCGGCGGAAAACGGGGAGACGGTCTATTTTGTCCGGGACAACGGTGCCGGTTTCGACATGGCCCATGCAGACCGGCTGTTTGTCCCGTTCCAGCGGCTGCACCGCGAAGAGGAATTCAGTGGTACCGGTGTCGGCCTGGCCACGGTGCAGCGGATCATTCACCGCCACAGGGGGCGGATCTGGGTAGAGGCAGCGCCAGGCCGCGGGGCGACCTTTTCGTTCACCCTGGCCGGTTGGCGACTAACATGAAACCGCCCGGCATGTCATTGAGGTGACCCATGGAGACGAAACTGAGGGCGGTCCTGCCCGACCAGCAATTGATCAGGCTTTACGAACAGATGGTCCTTTCCCGCGAGTTCGAGGAGTCGTGTGCCGAGCAGTACACGAAGGGGCAGATCACCGGCTTCCTCCACCTCTACAGCGGTCAGGAGGCGGTGGCGGTCGGCGCCACGGCCGGGCTCCACAAGGATGACTACATCCTCTCCGCCTACCGCGAGCATGCCCAGGCCATCGTCCGGGGGGCTGACCCGAAACGGGTGATGGCCGAGCTGTTCGGCAGGAGTAGCGGGATCTGCAAGGGGAAGGGGGGCTCCATGCACCTGTTCGATCCTTCCTTAAACTTCATGGGGGGGTACGCCATTGTCGGTGGCCAGTTCCCCATCGCCTGCGGACTGGCCTTCAGCGCCAAGTATCGGGGCGAGGACCGGCTTGCCGCCTGCTTCTTCGGCGACGGCGCGGTCAACCAGGGGACCTTCCACGAAGGGCTCAACTGGGCGCGGCTCTGGGAGCTGCCGGTCCTGTTCGTCTGCGAGAACAACTTCTACGGCATCGGTACCGAGGTGCACCGTTCCTCGGCCATACCCGACATCCACAAGCGGACCTGCGGCTACGACATCCCGTCGGAGAAGGTGGACGGCATGGACGTGCTGGCCGTCTATGCGGCGGTCAAACGGGCGGCCGAATGGGTGCGGGAGCACAGCCGGCCCTATCTGATCGAGGCGGTCACCTACCGGTTCCGGGGACATTCCATGGCCGACCCGGCCAAGTACCGGAGCGCCGCCGAGCACGAGGTCTGGAAGGCCCGGGACCCGATTCCTGGCTTTGCCCGGCGGCTCATGGAGGAGGGGATCGTCATCCAGCCGCAGCTGGACGCCATCCTGGAAAAGGCCCGGGCGCAGGTGGCGGAAGCGGTCACGTTCGCCGAGGAGTCTCCCTGGCCGGAGGATGGGGCGGTGTGGGAGGATATCTATGTCTGAAATGACCTATCGCGATGCCCTGAACCTGGCCCTGAAGGAAGAGATGCGTCGGGACCCGTCGGTCGTCATCTGGGGGGAGGACGTGGCGCTCTACGAGGGCTCGTTCAAGGTGACCCGGGGGCTGTTGGCCGAGTTCGGCGAGGAGCGGGTGAAGGATACCCCCATCTCGGAAAACACCATCGTCGGCGTGGCGGTCGGCGCCGCCATGGGAGGCTTGAGGCCGGTGGCCGAGCTGATGACCGTCAACTTCGCCCTCCTGGCCATGGACCAGATCGTCGACCACATGGCCAAGGTCCGCTCCATGTTCGGCGGCCAGACCTTCCTCCCCATGGTGGTCCGGATGCCGGGCGGTGGCGGCAGCCAACTGGGTGCCCAGCATTCGCAAAGTCTGGAGACCTATTTCATGCACTGCCCGGGCTTCCGCGTCGCCTACCCGGCTTTCCCGGCCGATGCCAAGGGGCTCCTGAAGAGCGCCATCCGGGACAACAACCCGGTGATCTTCCTTGAGCACGAGCTCCTGTACAACAGCAAGGGAGAGGTGCCGGACGACCACGAGTTCCTGGTGCCGTTCGGCAGGGCGAACGTTGTCAGGGAAGGGACGGACGTGACCATCGTCGCCTATGCCCGGATGACCATCCTGGCCCTGCAGGCCGCGGTCGAACTGGAACAGGCGGGGGTCTCCTGCGAGGTGGTCGACCTGCGGACCCTGAATCCGCTCGATACCGAAACCTTTATTGCCTCGGCGCGAAAGACCGGCCGGGCCGTTGTCGTCGAGGAGTGCTGGCGGACCGCCGGCCTGGGGGGGGACCTTGCCCACCGGATTCACGAGGCCTGCTTCGAGACCCTGCTGGCGCCGGTCAAAAGGGTGGCCGGACTGGATGTGCCGATGCCGTATTCGCGGAAGATCGAAAGGCTCTGCATCCCGCAGCAGGAGACAATCGTCGCGGCGGTGAAGGAGGTACTGGATGGCCACTGAAATCGTCATGCCGAAGCTGTCCGACACCATGACCGAGGGGCGACTCGGCGCCTGGAAGAAGGGGGTCGGTGAGGCGGTCCAGCGGGGGGACGTGATTGCCGAGGTGGAGACCGACAAGGCGGTGATGGACCTGGAGGCGTTTACCACCGGCGTCCTGCTGGAGCAGCGGGTGAAGGCCGGCGATCTGGTGCCGGTTGGCACCGTCATCGGCCTGATCGGCGCACCGGACGAAGGGGCGTCAACGGCACAGCCGCCGGTCTCCGAACCGCCGGTGGATCGCGTCGGCAGCGGTCCGGAGCGGGTGATCGAGGAACCGGCTCCGCCCGTGACTGTTGCTGCCCCGGATCACCACGAAGAGCAGGCGGCGCCGGTGGTGCGCCGCAAGGCGCGGGAAATGGGGATCGACCTGGCGTTGGTGCAGGGAAGCGGCCCCGGTGGCCGGGTGCTTCTGGAGGACCTGGAGCGGTTCTCCGGGGTCAGCCTTGCAGCGGCCCCGTTGAACAGGGAGCCTGTGCCAGCGCCAACTGTCATCACTACCGAGGCTGGTGAGCCGGCCGGCCAGGTTTTCACCGGCGAGCCGCAGGCCGTTTCCGAGCTTCCACTCTCCCGGATGCGGGGGGCGATTATCAGGACCGTGGAGCTGGCGTGGCGGACCATCCCCCATTTTTTCGTGACCATGGAGGTGTCGATGGATGCCGCGCTGGAGGTGCGGCGCGAACTGAAGGCGGCCGGTACGCCGGCCAGCGTCAACGATCTCGTGCTGAAAGCCAGCGCACTGGCCTTGCAGAAATTTCCCCGGGTAAACGCCTCGTTCGTCGGCGACAGAATCATGGTCAGCCAGGAGATCAATATCGGGGTGGCGGTCAGTCTTCCCGACGGTTTGCTGGTGCCGGTGCTGCGGGGCTGTCAGGGGCTGTCGCTGACAGAGATCGCCGCCAGGAGCCGGCCCCTGTTCGAAAAGGCCCGTGCCGGCAGACTGGGCGGGGCGGAACTGAGCGGTGGCACTTTCACAATTTCCAACCTGGGGATGTACGGGGTGCATGAGTTCGCTGCGGTGATCATGCCGCCCCAGGCGGCAATACTGGCTGTAGGCGGGGTGATGGATACGGTGCTGGCCAGGCATGGGCAGCCGGTGGTGGGGAAGGTGATGAAGCTGACCATCTCCGCCGATCACCGGGTACTGGACGGCGCCTATGCCGCCGGCTTCCTGCGGGAGCTGAAAGGCTTCCTGGAGCATCCGGTGAAACTGCTGCTGTGACACCTGCAGCGGGGACGTGAGGCATGGAGACCCGTTTCCGCCAAGCACCAGCGATTTGGCTTTTTCCCGGCATCACGTTCTGTGGCCGACCTCGCACGGTAGATGCGACCTGTCGCCAACCGGCCGCGGGAATCGCTGGTGATTGGCTCCACCGAGCCTCCATGCCTCACGTTGTTACTAACTCTTTAATCATGCCCAGGAGGGAACCATGTCTACAAGCGACAAAAAGAAAGTCCCAACGGAGAAGCTCCGCTGGGAATGTGACGAAAAACTCTTCTCCTTTGAGACGACCGCCGAGATCCCTGAGCTGGAAGGGAGCATCGGCCAGGAGCGGGCGCTCCGCTCCATCGATTTCGGCCTGGGGATGCGGGAGGGCGGTTTCAACCTCTATCTGTCCGGACAGGTCGGCACCGGACGGAACTCGACGATCAAGAACATCCTGAAGAAGCGGGCCAAAAGCGAGCCGACCCCGCCCGATCTCTGCTACGTCTACAACTTCAAGTCCGCGGACAACCCCATCTGCCTTGCCCTGGGGGCAGGTCAGGGGTCCGTTTTCGTTGCCGACATGAAGGAGATGGTGGAGGGGATCAAGATCAACATTCCCAAGGCCCTGGACAGCAAGGATTACGAGACCGGCAAGTCGGCGGTGGTCGAGGAGTACCAGGAGAAGAACGGCGAGCTGTTCAGCGCCCTGGAAAAGGAGGCCGAGGAGCGGAGTTTTGCCCTGCAGCGTACCGTTTCCGGGCTGGTCATGGTTCCCCAGAAAGATGGGCGGAACTATACCCAGGAAGAGTACGATGCCCTTCCCCAGGAAGAGCGGGAGACGCTGGACGAGAACGGCGGTTTTCTCACCGAGCGGCTGAACGACGTCCTGCGCCTGGTACGGGAGAACGAAAAGGCGACCAGGGATGCCCTGGCGCTATTGGACCGGAATGTGGGGCTTTCGGCGGTGGGCCACCACATCGACCCACTGAAGGAGAAATACGCCGACTGCCCCAAGGTGGTTGCCTATCTGGAGTCGGTTCAGGAGGATATCCTGAACAACCTGGACGACTTCAAGCCCCAGGGGCCCCAGCCGCAGATCGCCGGCATCCGTCTTCCCCGCCAGGAGCCCTCCTTCGAGCGGTACGAGGTGAACCTGTTCATCGACAACCACGAGACCGAAGGCGCGCCGGTGGTGTTCGAGCAGAACCCCACGTACAACAACCTCTTTGGCCGGATCGAACACGTCATGCAGATGGGGGGGATGGCCACCACCAACTTCACCCTGGTGAAACCCGGGGCGATGCACAAGGCCAACGGCGGGTATCTGGTCGTGGATGCCAGGGAGGTGCTGATCAACCCGTTTGCCTGGGACGCCCTCAAACGGTGCATCCGGAGCGGCGAGATCAAGATCGAGGATGTGCTGGAGCAGTACCGGTTCATGACCGTGGCCTCGCTCAAGCCGGAGCCGGTGACGCTCCAGGCGAAGATCATCATGATCGGCTCCCCCTGGATCTACTATCTCCTCTTCTACCTGGAGCCCGATTACCGGAAGTTCTTCAAGGTGCGGGCCGATTTTGACAGCCGGATCAGCCGGACCCCCGAGATCATGCAGGATTACGCCCTGTTCGTCGCCACCCACTGCAAGGAGGAGGGACTCCTCCCCTTCGACCGGAGCGGGATGGCCGGGCTCCTCGATTACTCGGCCAGGCTCGTGGAAGACCAGCAGAAACTCTCCTCCCAGTTCACGGAGATTGCCGACCTGATCCGCGAGGCGAGCTACTGGGCCGGGAGGGACGGGGCAACGGTGGTGTCGCGGCAGTTCGTGAAGCGGGCCATCGAGGAGAAGATCTACCGGAGCAACCTGATCGAGGAGCGGATGCAGGAGCTGTTCGAGGACGGCACCATCATGGTGGACGTGGAGGGGGACGTGGTGGGGCAGATCAACGGCCTGTCGGTCATCACCCTTGGCGACTACATGTTCGGCCGGCCGTCGCGCCTTACGGCCCGGGTCTACCTGGGGCGGGCCGGCATGGTCAACATCGAGCGGGAGGTGAAACTTTCCGGGCCGATCCACGACAAGGGGGTCCTGATCCTGACCGGCTACCTGGGTGGCAAGTTCGCCTACGACAAGCCGCTGTCGTTTTCCGCCTCCCTCTGCTTCGAGCAGAACTACGAGGGGGTGGAAGGGGACAGCGCCTCGTCGACGGAGCTCTACGCCCTGCTCTCGTCCCTCTCCGGGGTGCCGATCCGACAGGGGATAGCCGTCACCGGCAGTGTCAACCAGTTGGGCAGGGTGCAGCCGATCGGCGGGGTGAATTACAAGATCGAGGGGTTCTATGCGGTCTGCAAGGCCAAGGGGCTGACCGGCGACCAGGGGGTGATGATCCCCAGGAGCAACGAACGGCACCTGATGTTGTCGGACGAGGTGGTGACAGCGGTGCGGGAGGGGCAATTCCACATCTGGAGCGTGGCGACCATTGACGAAGGGATCGAGATCCTGACCGGGATGGCGGCCGGCGAACGGCAAGAGGACGGCAGTTGGCCGGAGCAGACCGTGAACGGCCTGGTTGACCGCCGCCTCAGGGAGATGCTGAAGCAGATGAAGAAATTCGGCGCTAGCAGTGATAAGGAGAGCGGCAAGGGGAAGAAGGCGAAGGAGGGGCAGGAGTAGAGTTCGGACTTGACAGGAGGGCGCGTATCTCCTAGAAGGGGATAGACACTCTCTTTGCACCACCTCATGGATATGGCCGCTGACCTTCTAGCCAAACTGAAACGTCTTCTCCGCCAGCATCGCGCTGCTCTGGCCATTGGCACTACTCTGCTGGCGATCGGTGCCGTTATGGTCGTTCTCTTTCTCCTGACGCCTCCCGGCAGAGGTGATGAGGCCGTGCTGGTCGATTTCGCCAAAGGGGGAGCTCTGTCGCGGTTCGCCGATACCCTGGAGAAGAAGGGGGTGATCCGCAGTCGCCGCCTGTTCGTCCTCTATGCCCGGCTGCGGGGTGACGACAGTCGCCTCCAGGCCGGCACCTACCGGTTCACCAATGGCCTGTCGCCGGCCGAGATACTCAGGGAGATGACCCGTGGCGAGGTGTACGAGCAGCGCTTTTCTCTGCCCGAGGGGTATTCCATCTACCAGGTGGCCGAGCTTCTGGAGGGACGCAAGCTGTTCACCCGGGAGCGCTTCCTGGCCGCCTGTTCCGACGGCAGGCTCCTGACCGAACTGAAGCTGCCGGGAAAGAGCGTGGAAGGGTACCTGTACCCGAGCACCTACGGCATTCGTCCGGGGATGGACGAGGCGGCAACCATCCGGGCAATGGTGGGGGCGTTCCGGAAAAGTGTCGGTGAGATGCTGTCCAGCGCGACGGTTCCGGACGGGCTGACCCGCCACCAGGTAGTGATCCTTGCCTCCGTGGTGGAGAAGGAGGCGGTGGTCGCCAGCGAACAGCCGCTGATCGCCTCGGTCTTTCTGAACCGTCTTCGGAAAGGGATGCCGCTGCAGAGCGATCCAACGGCGGTCTACGGGGTGCGGGCCTTTGCCGGCAAGGTCCGGAAGACCGACATTCAGCGGGAGAATCCGTACAATACCTATCTCATCAGGGGGCTGCCACCGGGGCCGATCGGCAACCCCAGCGCCGCGGCAATCAAGGCGGTTCTGCAGCCGGCCACGTCCCATTATCTTTACTTCGTTGCCAAGAATGACGGCACCCACCATTTTTCCACCACCCTTGTGGAGCACAACCGGGCGGTCAACAGGTACCTTAAGGGGGCTAAGCCCGTCGCCGTGATCCGCAGCGACAATCCGGGCATTAGCGGTCGGTGAAACTGCCTGTTTACGACATGGTTTCTGGCGTCCCCTTTCCCTAGGGGAGAGGGGTTCTGATCAGATGAGCGTCTCTATAAAAAAAACCCGACCGGTTGCCCGGTCGGGTTTTTTTTACGTCGAGACGTCAGTTTTTCAGGCTTTGCTGACGGTCACCGTTACCGTGTTGGCCGAGCCTGTCAGGAGCGCGTTTGCGTTCAGCTCCGGGAAATGGTACGGGGCAAAGAGCAGTCCTGGCTGGAGCCTGGCGGAAACCTTCGCCGGGCCGGTCAGGGAACCGCTGCCGGCGGTCACGGTGACGGCAGCGCCGTCGGCGATGCCGAGCCTGGCAGCGTCGTCGCCGTGGATTTCGATGAAACCGCTGCCGGCTACCAGCAGGTTGTTGGTCGAGGCAGTGGTGGCGGTGCCGCTGTGCTGCAGGATCGGGCCGACCAGCAGGGTCAGCCCGGAGGCGGCCGGCTGTGCCGGTGCCGATACCGGGGCAAAGCCGAGAGTCGCCGGGACGGAATAGGGCTGCCGGACAGTGCCGCAGCAAGAGCCGCTGTACAGGGGGTTGGCCGCCTTGATCCCGGCCAGGAGCTGGTCCGGGGTAACAGTCATGGCTTCACCGGTCAGGGCGTTGATCAGGTCACTGATGATCGCCAGGTCCTGGCGAGCCTGGCGTGGGGGATTGACTGCCTTTTGCAGGCATTGGACCCGCCCGTCGGGCGTGGTGAAGGTGCCGGTCTTCTCGGCGGCTGCCGAAGCGGCGAAGACCACGTGGGCGAGCCTGGTTGTCTCGGTCTCGGCGATATCCTGCACGATGAGGAGTTGCAGTTTTTCCAGGGCCTTCCTGATCCGGCCGTTTTCCGGAAAGGCTACGAGGGGGTTGGTGCCGAGCAGGTAGAGTGCCTTGATGGAACCGTTTTCGATCCCCTCGATGATCCCACTGAGGTCCTTGCCGCCGTTCAGCGGTGCGATGCCGGCATCCAGGAGCCCGAGACTGTTGTTCTTTTCGTCCACCGGGAACAGACCGCCGGCCTCTTTGCCCAGTGCCCCGAGGAGAAGCGCCAGGTTGGCGACGGCGGTGACGCTGGCTTCCGCCTGGGAACTGCGGAGGATGTCGGCGCCGAAGATGACGGCCGGCCGTTGCCTGTTGGCGAGGAGCTGGGCTGCCTCTTTGAGTGCCGCCTCGGTAACGCCGGCAGCAGCAGCCAGATCTGCCAGGGAGGTCGCCGCAAGAGCGGCCTGCAGGGCGTCCAGGTTGGCGGCTGTTGCGGTGCAGCCGGCATCCAGCAGCGCCTTTGTCAGGCCGTTCACCAGTGCCACTTCGCCGCCAGGACGGTACTGCAGATGGCTGTTGGCGAACTTCTTCAGTTTCACCGTCCGCATGTTGGCCAGGACCAGTTTGGCGTCGTTCTTGGTGGCTGCCTTGATGACCCGGTACTCCATGCCGGTCGATTCTGCATTCAGGTCGGAGCCGATCACCAGGATCGCGTCGGCATTGTCGATCCGGTCTATGGTGGCGCTGGCGCCCGTCAGCCCCAGCTGTTTGTTGAGGATGGCCAGCGCCGGGGCGAAGCCGAGGCGGGCTTCGGAATCGAGGTTGGAGGAGCCGATGGCCTCGGTGATCAGTTTTCTGAAGAGGAAGTTTTCCTCGTTCGTGACCCGCGGCGAGGCGATGCCAGCCACGGCCTGGGGGCCGGCGGCGGCAATGACCGCCTTGAGCCCGTCAGCAGCGGCCTTTATTGCCTGGTCCCAGCTGACCGGCTTCTGGTCGATCAGGGGGGCGGTGAGGCGCGTGGCGCTGTTGAGATAGCTGTAGCCGAAGCGGCCGTTGATGCAGAGGTTCCCCTGGTTGTAGGTGGCGTCGTCGCTGGTGGTCCGCTCCACCCGGCCATCCTTGCTGTGGTATTCGATCTGGCAGCCGGTGGAACAGAAGGGGCAGACGCTCTTGGTGACACTGAAGGTCCAAGGCCGCCCCTTGAACTTGAACGGTTTGCTGATCAGGGTGCCGGTGGGGCAGGCGGCAATGCAGTTGCCGCAGAACTCGCAGCTCAGGGGCTGGCCGTCGTGGGTATCGATGACGGTGGCCTCCCCCTTGTTCACCACAAAGATGGCGTCGCAGCCGACGATTTCGTGATCGACCTTGACGCACTTCTCGCAGAGGATGCAGCGGTTCGGATCGCTCTCCAAGAGCTGCCAGTCGTACCGGATCGGGCGCCGCTCCAGGACCGCCGAGTATGGCTGTCTGGCCACTTCCTGGGCGTAACAGGTGTCCTGCAGGTCGCACTCGCCGCCGGCGTCGCATACCGGGCAGTCAAGGGGGTGGTTGACCAGGAGGAGTTCCGTGACCTTCTTGCGGATGGCGCTGATGCGCGGGGACTGGGTGGTGACGGCGATCCCTTCCTTGACAGGGGTGTTGCAGGCGGTCATGGGGCGATCGATCCCCTCGATTTCGACGGCGCAGATGCGGCAGGCGCCGGTGGGGGAGACCTTTTCCAGCCAGCAGAGGGTCGGAATGCTGATGCCGATCCGGCGGGCCGCCTCAAGGATGGTTGTCCCTTCCGGGACCGATACCGTACTGCCGTCAATCGTCAAGCTGACCATATGTACACACCTCAAAAAATTCGGAAACCGGGTTGATTCCAGTACGGATCAGATGGCCGCCATTGCCACTCTGTAACAGCGGAGGCAGCGCTCCGCCTCCTTGACCGCCTGGCTGTCGCTGAAGCCGAGTTCCACTTCGCAGTAGTTCTTGTAGCTGGCCCGCTCCTTGCCGTGGACCTCTGCCTGGTGGGCGCGGTGTCCGGTGGCGAGCCAGGGGACCTGCTCGTTCTTGTCGTAGACCCCGAGATACATGAGGATGTCTTCCATCCGCTCGTCATCGGAGAGATAGACCTTGCCTTCGTCGAGCCAGCGCTGGATGACCTTGGCGGCCCGGTGGCCGCTGCCGATGCAGGCCACAACCGTCAGGGGACCGATTTCCGCGTCGCCGCCGGCAAAGACGCCCTCCATGTCGGTGATGAGGGTCCGGGACAGGTCGTTCCCCATGCCGTCCTTCAGCGGTTTGCCGTCAGCCCCCTTGAGCGGGATATACTTGGTTATCACCGTGTTCCACTTGGTGATGTCGATGCCGCAGTCGGCCGGGATGAAGGAGAGGTCGGGATCCTGGCCGATGGCCGGAATGACCGTGTCGCACTCGATGACGAATTCGCTGCCTGCCATCGGTTCCGGCCGGCGGCGCCCCGAGGCATCGGGTTCGCCCAAGGCCATCCGGACGCACTCGACGCCGGTGATCTGTCCGCTTTCGTCGGCAATGACCCTGGTGGGGAGCACCTGGAATTCGAACTGCACCCCTTCTTCGTCGGCGCCATCCACTTCCCAGACGTCGGCCGGCATCTCCTTGCGGGAGCGGCGATAGACCAGGTACGACGCCTCGGCCCCTTCCCGCAACGCCACCCGGACACAGTCGATGGCCGTGTTGCCGCCGCCGACCACGACCACCTTCTTGCCCATGCCGGTCGGTTTACCCATGTAGGCTTCACGGAGGAAGTCGATCCCCCCTTTGAGGAATCCCTTGTATCCCTTGTCTTCACCTTCGACCCCCATTGGCTTGGAGCGGTGGGCGCCCGGGGCGAGGAAGACGGCGTCGAATTTCTGCTTCAGCTCGGCCAGGGAGATGTCCTTGCCGACGCGGGTGTTGTAGACGATCTCCACTCCGAGGGCGGCAATGATGTCGATGTCCCGTTGCAGGATGTGGCGCGGCATCCGGTAGGGTGGAATGCCGACCGCGATCATGCCGCCGCCGAACCCCTCGGGGAGTGTTTCGTAAATGGTGACCGGATACCCTTCCTGTGCCAGGTAGTAGGCTGCTGCCAGACCGGCAGGGCCGGCGCCGACCACGGCCACGGTCTTGTTCTTCCTGGCCTTCGGCTGCATCGGCGGGGCGGCCTTGTGCTGCCACTCGTAGTCCGAAGCGGTCCGCTTCAGGACCATGATGCTGATCGGTTCGTCCACGTTCTTGCGCCGGCAGGCGGTTTCGCAGGGGTGCGGGCAGACCCGGCCGCAGACTGACGGGAGCGGCATGCTCTCCCGGATCACGGCCAGGGATTCGTCGGGCCGGTACTCCTTGATCGCCTCGATGTAGGCGGGTATGTCGATGTGGGCCGGACACTTGTCCTGGCAGGGTGCCGTGTACTTCTCGATGTAGCGGAACCCCTTGCCGCCGCTCTTTTCACCCTTGAGGCGGGCGAGGAAGTCGTCACGGAAATGGGTTACCGCGTCCAGCACCGGCACGGTCGAACTCTGGCACAGGGTGCACTTGCAGTTCTTCAGGAGTTCCGCCAGGTCCGGCACCGTTGCCAGGTCGGACTCCTTGGCCCTTCCTTCCTCGACTGCCGTCAGGAGGTCGGCCAGGACCTTGGTCCCCTTCTTGCCCGGGGTGCATTTGCCGCAACAGTACAGTGTCTGCACGCGCCGCATGTACTCGGCCGCCATGGCCGGCACGTCCACGCCCCTGTCGAACAGGATGATGCCGTCCCACCCCATGAACCCTGCCAGAGGCTGGTCGCCATCGTAGGTCGTTGGCAGGCGGAAGGTTGCATCCTTTGCTTCGCCGCCGCTGCGGTTGTCGATAATGGTTCGTCCCCAGCTGGAAAAGACTACCTGTGCCACGTCAGCCCCCGCTCTGAACTTTCTGCTGGTAAAAGGCAGATAACTATCTGCATTTATTGAGCAAAACTGCTTATGTAGTTTGTATACAGTATGCAAGTATTAGCACAACCCGTGCGGGCAATCAAGGAAAAAACGGAAACCGGTAGTCGAATGCCAGAATTTGGTCGTCGGATGCGATTGCAAGAGGGGGCGTGCTCTGGTATACCATGAACAAACTTTGGTTCAGTAACTTTAATCGTTGAGAGGTGCCCCGATGACCGATATGAACGAGGCGTTCTGTTCGCTGTTTGCCGTCAATATGGGGGTGTACCCGGGCGAGCGGATCGTGGTTTTCAGCGACACCATCCGGGATGACGAACGGCCGTCGCCCGATGACCGGGAACGGCGCGAGCGCCTCTTTGCCGCAGCCGGGGAAGCCAGCAGGTTTGCTGCGGCAACATACGGGGACACGCGTTTCGTGCAGTTTCCGGCCACGAGCGGCTCCGGTGCCGAGCCGCCTGAATCCCTCTGGCGTGCCGTGTTCGGTGATGCCATCGTGGATTCCCTGGCAGCTGCGGGACTGCTGAAGCGGCTGATAGCCAAGGAGGCCTCGCCGGACGACCTGGCTGCGGCAAAGGAGTCCGTTGTTGCCGGACGGGAAGCGGTAGCCAGGGTGGTCGTGGCCCTGGCCAACAACTCCACCAGCCATACCAGGTTCCGTGCTCTGGCCAATGCTGCGGGCACGCGGTACGCCAGCCTCCCCCATTTCGATCCGGCAATGTTCTTTACGTCCATGCAGGTCGACTGGCCGGCCCTGGCGGACCGGACGCGGCTGCTGGCGGAAGCGGTCAACCGGGCGGACGAGCTCCTGGTCTCCACACCCAACGGCACGCAGATGCGGTTCGGCAAGCAGGGGCGGGTCGCCAAGGGGGATGACGGGCTCCTGACCGCACCGGGGAGCTTTGGCAACCTTCCTGCCGGGGAGGTATATCTGGCCCCTGTTGAAGGGACGGCGAGCGGGATCATGGTGCTCGAATATGCCCCGACGCGAAAACTTGTCACCCCCTTGACCCTGGTCGTTGAGCATGGCGCCGTCGTGGAAATCAGGGGCGACGAGCCGCACCGGGACGTTCTGGAGCGAAAGTTTGCAGAGAGCCCGCTGAACAGGAACATCGCCGAGCTGGGGATCGGGACCAACGACCGGGCGAGCCGGCCCGACAATATCCTTGAAGCGGAGAAGATCCTCGGGACGATCCATATTGCCCTGGGGGACAATGCCGGTTTCGGCGGCCGGATCAGCACCCCCTTCCATGAAGATTATGTCTTCTACAAACCAACAGTGACGGCAATGGCTGCGAACGGCTCGGACGAGCTTCTCATTGCCGACGGGGCCCTGCTGGTGCGCTAACCGGGAACGACGACGATTCGGGAGTAACTATATGTCCGTACTGACGTTTCAACTGCAGGGTTCCAAGCTGCTGGCAATCTGCCGACCTTCCGAGCGGACAGCGCCGTTCGATGACGTAGCGTTCCGGCAGGGGCTTGCCGGTGCGGGATACGCCGCGTATGCCCTGCAGCCGGCAGCAGTGGCGGAGCTTATACGGCGATGCAACGGCGAACAGGACGAGTTTTCCCTGGAGGTCGGTGAGCGGCGCGACGGCGCCTGCGCGATCACGGTATCTGCGGACAAGATGTCGGCATTGCTGTCGATCACTCCTCCCCAGGGCGGGACTACGGTAACTCAGGAGCAGGTGCTCCGGGAACTGCGCGCGTGCGGTGTGGCAACCGGTACCCTTGAGCACGAAATAGCGCTGGCCGTGGCAACGGGGAACTGTACCGGCATAGTGGTTGCGCGCGGTCGCGAGCCGGTGAGGGGGGCGGATGCCCAGTTTGTCAGCCTGGTTCAGGAGGTGAAGGAGCGCCAGCCCCATCTCGAGGACGATGAAGGTATGGTCGACTACCGTAACCTGGGTGATATCATAAGCGTTAAGGTCGGGACGCCGCTGATGCGCCGGGTGCCGGCGACGCCGGGTGAGCCCGGAGAAAACGTCTGCGGTGAAATCATGCCGGCAACGCCGGGCAACGATCTGTCGTTCTCTTCGACGCTGCAGGGGACTGTGCAGTCGGCAGACGATCCCGATCTGCTGGTGGCTGCCATCGCCGGACAGCCGGTACTGCTGGCCAACGGCGTCATGGTTGAACCGACGATCTCCTACAAGAATATCGACCTTGCCACCGGAAACGTCCGTTTCGAGGGGAGCGTCACCATCGAAGCGGATGTCAGGGAAGGGATGGCGGTGCACGCTTCTGGTGACATCATAGTCGGCGGGGTCGTGGAAGGCGCTATCCTTGAGGCGGGTGGCAATATCGAGGTCAAGGGGGGAGTGATCGGTCAGGGGGAGGTACGGACGCCGACGGGCGAGATCGCCCCCGAAGCGGCCCGTATCCATGCCGGCGGTTCTGCCAGCGTCAATTTCGCCGAAAATGCCGTCATTACTGCCGGCGAAGACATAACCGTCAACGATTTTGCCATGCAGAGCGAGCTGACTGCCGGCGGGCAGGTGGTGGTCGGCAATGCGGAAAGCAGGCACGGGCACATCATTGGCGGTGTCTGTCGCGCAGCTAACCTGGTGCGGGCCGTCACACTCGGTTCGCCGGCTGGTGTCGGCACGCGGATAGAGGTCGGTGTCGATCCGTTCGTGAATGAAAAACTGACCGCTGTGGTTGCCGGCATGGAGGCCAAGGAGCGGGAAGTACAGGAGTTCGAGAAATACCTGAACTACCTGCGTGAGCACCCCGAAAAAGCTACCCCTGAACTGCTTCGCCTCAAGGAGCGGGCCTATCACGGCAAGCAGGCCGAGCTGGCTGAGCTGACCGGTCAGAAAAAACGGCTGCAGAAGCGGCTGGAGCCGATCCCTACCGCCCGCATCGAGGTTGCAAGAAATGTGTACGCTGCCGTGAAGATGACGGTCAGCAACCACAACTACATCGTCGAAGAGGACCTGGTCGGCGGGGTGAAGTTTCGTTGGAGTGAGGAAGAGCAGAGCGTTGTCTGCTGAAATTTGACGAGGAGCGGCGTAGTGGCGGGAGGAGAGGCGACGGTGACACAATGCGGGTAATCGGTCTGACCGGCGGCATTGCTTCGGGTAAGAGTACGGCGGCCAGGATACTGGAGCGCTTCGGCGTACCGGTGATCGATGCCGATCACCTGGCCCGGGAGGTGGTAGCGCCCGGTGCTCCGGCCTTTGCTGCAATCGTCGCGGCGTTTGGTACCGAGGTGGTCGGACCGGATGGAGCCCTGGACCGGGCGAGGCTCGGCTCAATCGTCTTCAGCGACCCGGCGGCCCGGCGCCGCCTGGAGGATATCACCCATCCGGCGATCGGTGCACGGGCCGACGAACTGCTTGCCCGGTATCGGCGTGCCGGAGAGCCGGTGGTGATCTATATGGCTCCGCTCCTGATCGAGGCCGGCGTGACCGGCCGCGTCGACGAGATCTGGGTGGTATACGTTGACCGTGAAACCCAGGCGTCCCGTCTCTGCAAACGGGACGGGATCAGCCGTCAGGAAGCGGTGCAGCGGATTGACAGCCAGATGCCGATGGAGGAGAAGGCCGCCCGTGGCAGGCTGGTCATTGACAACAGGGGGACCCCGGAGGAGTTGGAGCGGCAGGTTCTGGGGATATGGGAACGGGAGATTCGCAAGCAGGGACCGGGGAAAAACTGAAAAGGCCCCGTGTCGGGGGCCTTTGTCAATTGCTGTGGTGCGTTTCTGTTTCAGGTGTTACTGGTCTCAGGTCCCTGATCCCCGGTGCCTACTTATGGTACCCCAGCTTGGCAGAGATGTCTTCGCCTGCCTTCTTGACCATGGGGATCAGTTCATTTTCCATCCGCTCCTCGGTGAAACGCATGGACGGACCCGAGATGCTCACGGCACCAATGATGCGACGGGTGTAGTCGCGAATCGGGGCTGCCACGCAACGGACCCCGATATCCAGTTCTTCGTTGTCGATGGCAAAGCCGAGTTCGGCCACCTTTTTCAGGTCGACCTTCAGCTCGTCCCGACCGGCGATGGTGCTCGGGGTATAACGCTTGAGCTCTTTGGTCGGCAGGAAGTTGTCCAGTTCCTCCTCGGTCATGTAGGCCAGCTGGACTTTGCCTGCAGCGGTGCAGTAGGCAGGAAGCCGTGAACCGACCCGCGGCACGACCCGAACTGTCAGGTCGGTCTCCACTACGTCCAGGTATACGATGTGGAATTCCTTGAGAATGGAGACGTAGGTGGTTTCGTTGCACTCCCGTACCAGTGCTTCCAGGATCGGCCTGGACTGGCGAAGAAGACCCATCTGCTTGATGAAGGTCTGCCCCAGTTCGAGGGTCTTGAGCCCCAGGCGGTAGTTCTCGGTCACCCGGTTCTGCTCGATGTAGCCGCGTGACTCGAGGGTGGCGAGCAGTCTGAAGACGTTGTTCTTGTGGAGCTTGAGCCGTTTGGAGAGTTCGGTGACCCCCAACTCGTCCACTTCATCGTGAAATTGCTCCAAAAGATCAAGGGCATGGTCGACGGCCTGGATGATGTATTCTGACTTTTCTTTCTTAGCCATAAAATGGTCCTTGTTTTATATTTTTCCAAACATATTTCTATAGTATCAGGATTATGCACAAGTCAAGGGCAATTTTATTTCGATGATGAAAAATTAATACTTTTTGTGCTGATGCGGTGATAGTGTTCCCCGTAACGGTTGTAGATTAACCATATTTAGATTGTCTTTGGTACTGTTATTTGCATTAAAAATTATTTTTTAAAATATAGAATATTGTTTTAGAGTTGTCAAGGAGGGTAATGTCATTATTTTTCACGGCATGATTTGATAGCTGCTTGATGCTTGATTCATAGTGTTTTGGTGGCATACTCATTTGAATTGTCTGGAGGGAAACCATGTTACACCTGCGGAAGAAGATTCTGGTGGCCATTGACGGCTCACCCCTTTCCGACAAGGCTGCGGAAGAGGCTGTCCGGATGGCTGCCTGCAATCCGGGGCCTCTGAAAAGCATTGTCTACGCCCTGCTGGTGCTGCCCAATGCCCCCCGCAATACGTTTACCGACTTCGTCCCCGCCCCCCCCATTACCGAGACCGACAAGTGGCAGGAGCTCAAGGAGCGGATCTTCTACGTGATCGAGAAGAACGCTGCCGAGGCGCATGTGGCACTGGAGATCATGGTCGCTTACGGCAATCCGGCCGACGAACTGCTTGCCTTTGCCGAAAAGGAAGAGATCGACGTCATCGTTATCGGCAGTACCGGCAAGGGGTTTCTGAAGCGGAAAGTGCTGGGGAGCGTCTCTCACTCGGTGGTTAAAAATGCCAGGTGTTCGGTCTATGTGGTGCGTGGCTGACCAGACTCCGGTGCAGACGGTGCGGTTTCCTTGCGGAGATAGCCGAGGATCTCTGTCAGGCTTTCCATGATCAGCTCCTCGTCACGGGAGAATTCATGGGGTGACAGCTCCAGGGTCAGGGTGTGATGGTAGTCGATGCTGCTCAGGTGGTTCAGGAAGCGGGTCAGGGGGAGTATGCCGCGCCCCGGGATCAGGTGCTCGCGGCCGTAGCCGTAGTCGGAAAAATGGATGTTCCTGATCCTGCCTGAGTTGTGGCAGAGGTAGAAATCGTTGATGAAGTTGGCCTTGCCCGACCCCATGTGGGTGGTATCGAAGGTCATGTAGAGGTTTCGTTCCGTGATGAACTCGATCATCTTCTGGGTGTTGGAGAGGATGTGCGGGTTGATCTTGTGTTTCCCCCCCCACGGCATGTTCTCCAGGGTGAGAGTTACCGCCCCCTGCCCGATCTCCTTCTGAAAGTCGTTGATCCGATAGAGCCAGCGCCAGAAACCGAACTCCATGCCGAGCCAGCAAGGGGGGTGGAAGTTGACCAGTGATACCCCCGCCTCGGCGGCCACCTCCACGGCCCTCTTGAGGGAGTCGATCTGGTTCCCCCAGCCGAACAGGGGCATGAAGGGGGCATGTATCGAGAGGATCGGCATGATCCCGGACAGGTCCCGCAACAGTTCCCGGACATTGATCCGTTCGAAGTCCTGGTTGATGATCAGCTCCAATCCGTCGAATCCGGCTTTTCCCGCCATCTCGAAGTTCTTCCGGAGCGGAAAGACGAAGAGCGTCCCTGTTGAAATGGAGATCTGCATGAAGCTACTTCTCCCGTGTCAGCTGCAACAACTGTCTGCCATCAGTTCCAGCCATCAGCCGGAGATGTAATCGAGATGGTAGCGGTTGCGTAGTATCCGCAGAAAGCAGTCGATCCCCTTGAGGGCGGTCCTGAATTGTTCCCGCTCCGCCCTGGTCATCTCCTGGGGGTCGACAAAGTTCGTGGGGACCTTGCCGGCGGCAAGTTCCCGCAGTTGCGACTGGATGCGCAGCCGGACCAGATAGGAGAACGCCACCTCAATTTTTTTGAGATCGCCGGTAGTGACAATTTTTCGCTGCCCGAGGAGCGAAAGCTTGTCCCACGTATTGCCGCCCACGACGCCGGCTTCGAGGGCCAGGAGGCTGGCCCCGACGGTAATGGCGAAGATACCCGATTTTTTAATGTCTACCAGCCCCCGGTGTTCTCCGCTGCGCTCGACCCTGATCCGACCGAAAAAGGTGAGCGGTGACGGGAAGCGCGTCGCATGGCAGGCCAGATTCGGGAAGAAGAACGGCGGCAGATGGACAGTGGTCCGGATATGGTCGCGCAGCTCAGTGCAGAGTCTTTCATCGCCGTGCAGGGAGCTGAGATCCTGGAAGAGACAGAAGTTGAGGATGTTTTCGTGGGTGGGAACGGTTATCCACTCTTCGAGCAGCCGCTTCCATTGGCTGATACTGTGGCACCATTGGGGGTTACTGGCCATGACGTTGCCCGGACAACGGGGGACGCCGATCGCCTCCAGTGCCTCGACGAGGCGGGTGGCGAAGCGGTTTACTTCAAGGAGTTTTTCCGCAGAGAGACCGTCGGGATAGACGATGGCGCTGTCCTGGTCGGTGCGCAGGGTCTGCTCTCCCCGTCCTTCGCTGCCGAGCGCCAGGTATGCGGCCCCGTCGGGGAGGCTGATCCCCTCGATCGTTTCCATGAGGGCGATGAGGCGCCGGGTGATGGCGCTGTTGCCCCGGGCGATCATCCGCACAATGCTCTTTTCGTCAACGGGCACCGTGATGATGCACCTGACCGTATCAAGCATCTTGATGCCGAGCTCCCCCAGGACCTCGATGGACGGGGCCGCCTCTATCTCGTGATAAAGCTGGAGGGGAGTTATGATGTCTTGTTCACTGCCGGGCATACAACCTCATCTGCTGGTGCATCGCATAAGAGCTCAACGATCCTGAAAATCGCTGACGTCGCTCTCAGCCAAGGGAACGGTGAAGGAGAAGACTGTGCCGGCCCCCAGTTCGCTATCGACCCAGATCTTGCCGCCCAACCGCTCCACGATCTCCCGGGAGATCGTCAGTCCCAGGCCGGTGCCAAGGGGATGGGACTTCTGGGGGTCACGCACCTGGTGAAAGCGGTCGAACACCTGTTCCAGCCGGTCCGGTGGGATGCCGGGGCCTTCGTCGGCCACGCTGATCAGGGCAAAGCCATCCTTCCTTTTGCCGCTGAGACGGATACTGCCCCCTTCGGGTGAGAACTTCACCGCATTGGAAATGAGGTTCGTCAGCACCTGCTGGATTCTGTCGGCATCGGCATAGACCGGCGGCAGACCGGCTTCGACGCTGCTCTCCACCACGATCTCCTTTTCCGCCAGCAGCGGATGGGTCGTGCCGAGCGCCCTGGCAAAGACTGGCTCCAGTTCCAGCGGTTCGGAATGCAGTTCAACGCGGCCGGCTTCGATCTTCGAGAGATCGAGCAGGTCGTTAATCATGCGGGTGAGTCGTTCCGCCTCGTAGTTGATGACCCCCACGAATTTGCGCCGCTTTTCCGGGTCGTCTACCTCGTAGCGGAGCAGAATCTCGGAGAAGGAGCGGATCGAGGTGAGGGGGGTGCGCAATTCGTGACTCACGGTGGAGAGGAAATCGCTCTTGAGTCGGTCCAGTTCCAGCAGTCGGGCGTTGGCCTTCTCCAGTTCGGCCGTGCGCCGGGCCACCTTCTCCTCCATGGCATGGCTGTATGCCTGGACCTCGGCGTAGAGCTGGGCATTGACCGCTGCCATGGCGAGCTGGTTGGCCAGGGCAGCGAACAGCTCGACGAACTCGTCGGTGAAATGCATGGGGCCGCGGGTTGCATAGGCCGTGAGCACGCCGATCACCCGGCCTTCATAGGTCATGGGGGCGTGGATGAAGGCGCTGATCGGCACATCCTTGACCAGTTTGGAAAAAAGCAACGGCTTGTCGATCTCCCGGGCGTCGCCCACCACGACCGGCCGGGCATCCAGGAAACAGAGGCCGAAGTAGGTATCCCGCGAAGGGACCATGGCGGACGCCGACACATAGTCGGCTATGAGTCCCACATGGCTGCGGATCTTCAGGATGCCGTTCTCGTTCAGGAGCCGTACCGCCAGGTGCTCGAAGCCGAACTCCCGCTTGATCAGCAGGAGCACCTCCTGCAGGAGCGTATCGATGTCCAGGCTTCTCGACAGGGCGTGGGAGGCCTCGTGGAGGACCACCAGTTCCCGCAACCGACGTTCCAGGGTCTCCCGGCTCTCTGCCAGGGTCTTGGAAACGCCGCCGAAGACGTCGAGGATTTCCACGGCCCGGTCCCGGGGCCAGGCAAGGGTGCTGTCGATAATCATCCGTGCCGACGGGGCCCCGATGGCGCTGGCCAGGCAGCGCTCGGTCGTCTCCAGGAGGAGTTGCGGGGAGGAACGTTCCGGAAGGGCGCCAAGTACGTCATGCGCCATCCTGGCACCTACGAACCGCGCCAGCAGCCCTTCCAGGTCGGCCCTGGTGGCCCATGCGGCGGGCAGTTCGGAGCGCGGGGATTCCTCCACCGGACGTGCGCTCAGCAGGCTGAAGGTGATATAGGCCCCCAGGTTGAACACCAGGCTCCAGATCAGGGCGTGGGTCCAGGTGTCGAATCCCTGCAGCCCGAACAGTGCCCGGGGGCGCAGCAGTTCGATCCCCCATGGTCCCTGCGTCAGGAGCGAGGCGCCGATCCATCCCGAATCGACGAAGCTGGGGATGAGCAGGGTGTAGGTCCAGATGCCGAACCCGGCGGCAAGTCCGGCGAGTGCCCCGGTCCGGGTGCCGCCTTTCCAGTAGAGGCCGAGCAGGACGGCGGGGGCAAACTGGAACACGGCGGAAAAGGACAACAGCCCGGTGGCAACCAGGGTGTGGGATTCCCCGATCGAACGTTTGAAGGCGTACCCCAGCAGTACCACGCCGAAGATGACGGCCCGCTTGGTGTACAGGAGGGGCCGGGAAATATCCACCCCCCCGCCGCGAAAGGCCGGAAATACGCTCCCCAGGAGTGCAACCCCGTAATGGTGGAGGATCATGGTTGCCAGGGCGACCGCCTCGACGATCACCATGCTGGTTGCGGCGGAGAACCCCCCCAGGTAGGCGAGAAACGCCAACCCGGTATGCCCCCGCGACAGCGGCAGGGAGATCATGAAGAAGTCCGGGGCCAGGTTTCCTCCGTACAGGCGCCCGACCAGTGCCACCGGAAGCACGAGCAGGTTGATGAGCAGCAGGTAGGCCGGAAATGCCCAGGACGTCGTCCAGAGGTGCCCCTCACGCACGTTTTCGACGGCCAGCATGTGAAACTGGCGGGGCAGAAGGACCACGGCCGACGCGGAGAGCACGCTCAGGGCGGCCCAGGCCGATAACGACGTGCCCGAACCTTCTCCGAGCAGGAAGAGACGCGACAGGTTCTGATCTGCCATCGCCTTCTCGAAAACCTGGGTCAGCCCGCCGCCGATGCCGAAGGTGATGTAGAGACCGATCACCAGGAATGCCCCGAGTTTTACCGCGCTCTCAAAGGCGATGGCTGCGACCATCCCCTCGTGCCGCTCGGTGGCCACCAGGCTCCTGGCACCGAAGAGTCCGGCAAAGATCGACAACCCCAGGGCCGCCCAGAAGGCGGCATCGTTAAAGATCCCCGTGGCCGCGGCCCTGCCGGTGAGCAGGTTGAAGGTGTAACCGACCGCCTTGAGCTGGAGCCCGATATACGGGGTGATGCCGATCACCATCAAGGTGGTGGCCAGGGCGCCCAGAGCCCACCCCTTGCCGTACATGACCTCCAGCAGGTCCGGCAGGCTGGTGACCCCTTCCGCCCGACAGTAGGAAACGAGCCGTTTCAAGAGGGACGGGGCCAGGAGGAAGATCAGGGTGGGACCCAGATAGATCGGCAGAAAACCGAGTCCCGTGGATGCGGCCTGACCCACGCTGCCGTAATAGGTCCAGGAGGTGCAATAGACTGCCAGGGAAAAGCTGTACACCCACGGGTTGTCCACCGGGCTGCGCCCCATCTCCCTGGCCTTGTCACTGGCGTAGGCGATGGCGAACAGGCCGAGGAGATACACAACCCCGAGAAAGGCGACCCAGAAGGTATGGCTCACGGTTCGTTCCCCCGGGTCAGCAGCCAGCTTGCCAGCACCAGTCCCCCCCAGACCGCGAACAGGTACAGGGGGAATGTCGGGATGCCCAGCAGGCTGCCCGGCTGGTTGAACGCCCCCAGCAGAGGTGAGTACAGGGCCACAAGTCCCACGGCGAACAGTGCGGCGAGCCGGCGCGAGGTGACATTCATGGTGCGAACCTCCGTGGTTAAAGCAGGTAAAGGTATCCGTTCGCTCCGCTCACAGGCAGAGGTAAAGGGAGGATTTCTTTACCTCTACCTCTAGCTTTACCTAGAATCTCGATGTCTGCCAGCGCAGGAGCAGGTGCTGATCGCAGAACGCCTTGGCCTCGGCCAGGGTTCTCACCCCCCGCCCCGGCAGCAGCGTCAGGAGGCCGAGGAAAATCTGGGCCGCTGCACGGGCGTCTCCCAGGGAACTGTGCCGCCCCTCGATAGTGATTCCCATCCGCTCGGCAATGGCCTCCAGGCTGTGCCCTTCGATCTCCTTGTGCAGCGCATAGGAAAGGAAAATGGTGTCGAGGATCGGGTTGTCGATCTGGGGAAGTCCCACTTCGGCCGCGGCCAGGTCCAGGCACTTCTTGTCGAATGCCGCGTTATGGGCCACCAGGACCGAGTTTCCCAGGTACTCGACGAATTGCGGATACACCTCGTTCATTGAGGGCGCATCCGTCACCATCCGGTCATCGATCCGGTGAATTTTCACCGATTCGAGGGGAATGGGCCGGCCCGGGTTTACCAGGGTGTTGAAGATGTCGACGTTCTGGATCCGTCCCCGGCGAATCCGAATCCCGCTGATGCTGATGACCTTGTCCCCCTGGGACAGCTGCAGTCCTGTCGTCTCGGTGTCGACCACCACGTACTCGAGATCCGCCAGGTCTGCCCGGAGCAGATCGTCCCGCTCGAAAACCGGTCGTGGCAGGAACAGGTCGAAATTGTAAAACGCCGGCTCCCCCTCGATCAGCCCGACGTCCCGGCCGGTTTCGGAGGAGGCGGTAGCCTGCAGCAGTGCCAGCCGCACCTCCAGGGAGTCTCCGGACGAGCGGGTCCAAATCTCGCCCCGGTTCCGGCGCACCGCCTCTCCCAGCGGCAGGGGCTCTTCTCCGGCAGGGCACAGTACAAGGGATTCCAGTTCAGCCGGGTCGCCGGCAAAGGTCCCCTTGATCCTGAAGGTCGTCACCACGGTGCCGTCCTCCACCTGGAGGTTCGCGCCGACCTGCAACTGCTCGGAACCTTTCTGTTCGATCCAGTGGAGGACGCACCGCAGGGAGGCAACCCAGGAGAACGGTTCCACCAGTACCGCCGGGATCGGGTTGCCGTTACCGATCTCGACGGAGACCCCGGGGACCGACGTCACCGATTCCTCCAGGAGTTCCCGGGGATCGGACGTAATGGCCGGCCAGCGCGCTGTCCGGGCAGCGCTGGCAGCTTCCTCGATCGCCGTTACCCGCACGCTCAACCGATCCATCTCTTCTGCCACTGCAGCCAGGAATGTCTGCTGTTTTTCCGCCGACATCTGCCGGTGAAGTTGCAGTGTTTCGACTAGGGCGTGGGCGGTCGCCACCGGTCCTCTCAGGAGTTGCGGCATCTCCAGCAAGGTCTCCTCGAACCGTTTGTCCTCCCCGGTGGGAGCGTTCAGGTCCCGGAACACCAGGAGAAAACCGGACCGTTCCCCTTCGGGACCGGGAACGACCGACAGCGAACCTTTGAGGAGCTTCCCGTCCCGCAGGGGAAAGATTACCTCTTCCACGGCCTCGTGGCCCGGTTCCCATCCCTGGCGCAGCCTTTTCAGGTGGAAGCTGAGCCGGTCGCCGGGGAAGATGCGCGACAGGGGCGAGCCTATGCCCGAACTGTATCCCCGGCCCAGGATGATTCGGGCACGCGGGTTCATCAGTATCGTCTCTGCGGCCTCGTTGGCCACGATCACACCGTCTACCATGGTGCGCAGCACGGTTGCCAGCCGGTTACGCTCCTCCTGCAGGGACAGGGTCGCGTCCCGCACCCGCCCTTCCAGTTCGTTGTAAGCCTTACCCAGGTTTTCGGCCATCAGGTTGAATTCGATGGCCAGTTCCTCGATCTCGTCCCCGGCATCGACCTTGATCCGGTGGTCCAGGTTGATGCGGGAGACGATCTCGGCGCCGCGCTTGATCTCCAGGATGGGACGCATGTACTGGTCGGCCATCCACCAGGCCATGGCGGCGACCAGGATGACGAACACGATCGTGAACAGGGCCACCTGGCGGCTTACCGAATGTAAATGACCGAATACCTGTGCCGCCGGCTGGACCACGGCGAGGAACCAGTCGGGCGGCGCGGCCCCTCCCGGTGTCCGCACCGCGGTCACACCGGCGAAATACTGCTCATTGCCGGTCGAGAAGGTCATCCAACCGGGTCCCCCCGCTTCCGCAGGTGGCAGCGGGGTCGTGGGATTTCCTGCCAGGCGTTCCCCTTTGGCGGTGAACAGCACCGGCTCTCCCGATATCCCCTTCCGTGACCGCTCCAGGGAGCGCCGCAACCCTTCCACGGCAAAGGAGGTTGCCTCGGGCGACGCAGCCAAGCCGGCCGCGGTCTGCTGGATGCGCTGCAACTCTCCATGCAGTTGCTCGGTCAACTGCCTCGCTTCCTGGGCGAGCTGGCTGCCGTGGATACTCCCCACATCGTCGCGGACCACGAAGAACAGGGCTACCAGTGCAGCCAGGAGGGGAAGTACCGCCAGTCCGGTGAGGGACACGATCATGCGGTGGCGCAGACTTCTTCTCTTGCGGGAGGGCCGGGCCTCCGGGACAGTGGTCATGGTTCGATCATGGCCCGGATCTTTTCCAGCAGATCCCCGGCGCTGAACGGCTTGGTCACGTAGTCGTCGGCCCCTACCTCCAGTCCCTTCTTCCGTTCGAGGGTCTGCCCCTTGGCCGTGAGCATGATCACCTTCGTTGCGGCCAGATCCTCCCTCTCCCGGAGAATCCGGCACATCTCGTAACCATCTTTGCGTGGCATGTTGACGTCCAAAAGGATCAGGTCCGGCTGCACGCGTTCGGCCACTTCCAGGGCCTCGTCCCCATCCCTCGCCGTATGTACCTCATATCCCTCCATCTCCAGGATGAATTCGATGGACATCAGGATGTTCGGTTCGTCATCCACGGCCAGAATCTTTTTCTTCCCCATAGTTCGTCTCCTGATCTGAACCTGCTTCTACCTTGTCATAGTTGGCACCGGCATCGTTCTAACCCCTCCTGTGCCGCTGACTGCTCTCCCCCTCTTAAGTTAAGAGGGGGTAGGGGGAGTTAGAACTAGGCCCGTTCGGTAAAATAGAGATAGGCGATCTTTTCCAGGGCCGAGACCGCCTGCAGTCCGTTTCTAAGCTTTTGCTCCAGCTCTTCGGTCAAGTCCTTCGGGTCGATGAAGCAGGCGTACCCATCGTCGCAGTTTCCCGTACTCTGGCAAAAAAGCTTGAGGGAGGTGAAATCGTTATAGGCCTGCAGCAGCCGCTCGGTCAGTTCGATGCCGAGATGGCCCCGTTCCTGAAGCCCCTTGATCCTGCCCATGGTGCCGGTTGCCGTCACCCCCCTAGCGAAGGACAGCCAGCGGACAGCCGTTATGAGAGGGGTGATGGCCAACTGGTCCAGATTGAAGGTGCCCCGGTGCTCCCCACCGCGCTCCACGCGGTATCCGCCGAACATGCCGACGGCCAGGGGCAGGGCCGTCGCCCGTTGGGCAAGAGCCCTGCCGGTGGACATCTGCCAGCACCCCGCGATTTGGGCCGTTGTCAACGCCATGCCGCTGGTCAGGAGAGCCGGGTCCCCGGCAACGATACGCAGATCGACCAACTGTTCCAGGAGGTGCGTGGCTGTTTCGTCGTCGGTGGTGTGGAAGAAGCCGGGGAGGTGGATGGAGGGACGTCGGTCGGGAAGCGGGCCACGGTCGGCCTGGGAGATAAACTCCTGCCAGGCGGCAAGGGTCCCGGTCCAGACATAATCACCCGGGGTGTGCAGGTCGGGGGCAACTGTGCAGCCGCATTCGCGGAGCAGCGCCAGGATCTGGAATTTCAGCCGCTTGAAGTAATCGCGGTCGGCATTGTCGCTGTCTTCGTAAATCAGGAAAAAACTGCCGTTGCTGCGCAGGGTCTGCTCTTGCCGGCCGCTGCTGCCGGCCGTCAGGATGGCGAACCGTGCGGTCGGCACGAACTCATCCTCAAGGTGGAGCAGCTTGAAGGCCAGTAGTGTGGACGCCGCGATCAGGCGGTCTTTGGCCAGGCCTGCCATTTCGTGCATGGCAAGCACTGATTGCCGGTGGACGAAATGCTCTTTGCACAGGGCGACGCAGCGCCGGTAGGCGGCTGCCAGTTCGTCGGCGTACGCCGCCTGGTCCAGGCTGTCGAGAAAGGCGGTAAAGGTGACGCTGGTCGCTTTCTCGTAGGCAATCTCGCGATCCAGCTCATGGGAAAGCCGGGAGAGCAGGTTGTTCTCGTCACCGGTCCCGGCCGGCGAGAGTCGTTGGTTGGCCTGGTTACGCAGAAAGGCGAGGAGGTCGGCAGCACCGCGCGAAGCGAGGATGCCGTTGCCGCTGGAGCCGAGGAAGATCGCCATGTTACCGGCCCCTCAGGATAGTGTCAGTTATGGTTGCCATGAACCTCCCGGGCAAGGAACTCGCGGATCTCGGCTGGTGGCGGTGGGGTGGCAAGGGAGACGGTGGCCATGATGAGGATGACCAGCGGTGCGCCACAGAAGGCCGACGAAGTGAGCGGAAAGAGCGTGGCGACCAGCGGCAGGTATGGGCCGAAGAGCGGCGCGCTGAAGGTGATGACGCTTCCGGCTGCCATGCCGGCGATGACCCCCTGGCGGTTGGCCCGTCCCCACCAGATCCCCAGGAGGAACGCCGGGAAGATGGTGTTGCCGGCCAGGGCGAATGCCACGGCAGTTGTCTCGGCGATCAGGCCGGGATGTCGCAGCGCGGCAGCCATCACCATCAAGGCGAGGGCCAGGGTGCCGGCCTTGGCCACGGCCATCCGCTTCCCTTCGCTGGCCTGGGGATTGATCAGCCGGTAATAGATGTCGTAGGAGATGGACACTGCTCCCGTCATCAGCAGCCCCGCAACGGTGAAGAAGGCGGCGCTTACCGCGCCGGCGGCCAGGATGCCGATGAGCCAGATGGGGAGCCCTCCCAGCACCGCCGTTTTCAGAACCACGATGTCGGCCATGGCGCGGTTGGCTGCCGGCGGCAGGAGTATCCCCTGGCGCGCCTCCAGGAGCTTGCCGAAGACGGCATAGGCAGGCGCGGACCAGTAGATCAGGGCGATGAAAAAGAGCCCCCAGGCCACGCTCCAGCGGGCATCCCGGATGTTGGGGACGGTGTAGAAGCGTGACAGAACATGGGGAAGGCCGGCGGTCCCCACCATCAGGGTGAAGCAGAGGGCGATCCACTGGAACAGGGAGCCGTGCTCGAACGGGGCCGCCAGGTCTATGGCGTAGTTCCGCTGCAGCTCGGTCAGGGCAACGCCATAACCGAACTGGGGCAACGGCCAGAAGTAGCCGAGCTTGTAGGCCAGCACCATGAGGGGGAGGATGAAAGAGACGATCAGCACGGTATACTGCAGTTGCTGGGTCCTGGAGACGCCCAGCATGCCGGACAGCACGATGTAGGACATGAGGGCGCCGGTGCCCAGCATGACCCCCTTGCCGTACGAGATGCCCAGCAGCCAGGAGAAGAGCATCCCGATCCCCTTGAACTGGGCGACACTGTAAATGAGCGCAATGGCGATGGAGATATAGGCCGACAGCCGCCGGGCAGTGGTCGAGGCGTACCGTTCGCCGACAAAGTCGGGCGCCGTGTACTTGCCGAAACGGCGCAGTGGGCCGGCAAGGAGCACCAGCAGGAGGATGTAGCCGCCGGTCCAGCCGATCACGTAGGCGAGGGCTGCGTAGCCGTAGAGGTAGATGGCGCCGGCCAGGCCGAGAAAGCTGGCAGCGCTCATCCAGTTGCTGGCAATTGCCGCACCGCCGCCGATCCTGCCGGTGTAGCGGCCGCTGAAGCCGTATTCGGAAGTCTCCCGCGCCTTGGAGATCAGGCCGACCACAACGAAGGAGAGGAGGACCAGGCAGACGATAATGATCGGCCAGACGGATTGTTCGGCAAGGGGCATGCTAGTCATAGAAGCCGTTTCTCCTGCGGCTGCTCCTCTCCGACAGGCGGTCGATGCAGACATTGAAGATGACGCAGAGGATGATGAACCAGAGGGGAAGGAACTGAGCGGTGAACCAGAAATGGAACGGAAGATTGAAAAAGGTGAAGCGGGTCAGGAAGCTTTGGCCCTGCTGGTCTGCCAGGAGCCAGACCAGCAGCTGAAAACCGAAGGGAAGGGTTCCCCACCCCGCCAGGACGGCGACGATCAGGGGCACTTCCCCGGTCAGCCGGCCGTTTTCCGGCTTGAGGATGGTGATCCGGTCCTGGTCGCTCTGCTGGTCCATGGTCTACCCCTTTGCATTGCGTGAGCAAACAATCCTGAAAAAAGCAATTCAACACGGAGTCACGGAGTGCACAGAGAAAATAAAAAGAAAAATTGATACGTTATGATTACGTATCCCAATAGATGGATTCACCGGTCCGGTGAAACTCATTTTTTGAAAATACGTAGTGATTTCTCCGTGTTCTCTGTGGCTCTGTGTTTCGAATGCCTGTTTATGGGATTATTGTATACACCCGTCCATTGTAGCAGTAAACCCTTTCAAGTCCACGGTATCGGGTTTCATGATCTCGCGCAGGACTGTGGTGGCATAGGCGCCGCGGGGGAGGGTGAACTCGATGACGATCCCTTCCTCGTCCTGGTGGGCGGTGGCGCCGCTCAGGGGGATCCGCAGGGGACGGCGTTCCCCTTCGAGCCGGAACGAGGCCGGCCCGGCAAGCTCCGCCGGGGTCAGCCCCTCCTCGGCCAGGACAGCCAGCTCCATCTCCAGCGGCATACCCTGGGGTAGGGTGACCTTGCTGCCGAACAGCGGCCCTGACGGGGAGATTTCCAGCGCTTGCGCCCGCGGCGCTTCGAGAGCCGGGTCATCGACCAGGAAGCAGGCGCCGTTGACATGTTTCCAGGCAAGATCCCCGGCCAGGAGTCGGTCGAAGCTGTCGAGCCGCCGGGCGAGGAGCCGGTCGAAGAGGAGCGACTGCCAGGCCGAGAGATAGAGTCTGACCAGGCGTGGCGGGATACGGCCCACGGCCCGCTGCCAGTCGTCGGGGCGTTTCAGCAGGCTGGCCACCACGTCCCGTTCCACCCGGCAGTGGCCGGGAAAGGCAGCCATGCTTCCTTCCAGGTCACCCTCCCGGAACAGGGTGATGGCCTGCTGCCACCGTTCGTCGCGCACCTGGGACGGGTCGCCGATGAGCGCCGTTACCGCTTCCCGGAACTCCCCTCGCAGCAGATGCCGGCCGATCAGGTGGGAATTCCCCTGGCTGCCGTAGCGCTGTTCGCCGAAAAAGTTCGGGCAGCCCCGGTCCATGAGGATCGCCAGGACGGTCCGGCATCGCTCCAGTCCGTCTGCCGGCACTTCCCGTATCCTGATCAGGAACCGGTTGCCCGCCAGGTGGCCCAGGCGGAGCTTGTTGGTATGCCGTTGTACGTCGAGGATGGTGAGTCCCGGGATGGCGAGCTCCTGGAGCCGTTCCGGCGCCACCCGCGGCAGGGAGACGGTCTGGCGGGTGATCCCCCGGCTGTCCTTCATGCCGGCATAGCCGATCTCCCGCTCCGGCAGGTGCAGGGCCTTGGCCAGGCGGCGGATCGCCTCCAGGGTGGTGATGCCGCTCTTTTCGACCGTCACGTACGTATGCTCGCCGCTGCCGCACGGCTGGTAGAGCGGGAGCTCGGTCACCTGGAAGTCGGCGGCCAGCGCCTTGATGATCCCGCCGATGCCGGGGATGCCGGCGGTCAGATAGGGCAGGGACTGCGTTTCATCATTCACACGTCACTCCTGAGCCGGCATAGCCGGAACTAACTGGCAAATACAGAATTTTAAATTTAACAGTGGATAAACAGGATGAACAGGATAAAGGCTATAACGTGAACGCCAAGACCTTCTTTGTTTTCATCCTGTATATCCTGTCCATCCCTGTTAATTACTGTTTTTGGGACATAAGGGACTACATCTTCCGGTAGTGCACAAAATAGATCCGCGCCCCGTGGGCCATGAACTTGAGCATGTACTTGGTGCGGTGGTAATTGGCGAGTTCGTGGCGGTAGAGATCGGGAGCCAGGCAGTTTTCGAACTCGTCAAGCTGCGGCATGAAACCGGCCACGTCGATCCCGTAGTCGTCGAAATCGGTGGCGAAATGGAAGTCGCCGCCCGGCACCAGGTAGTCGGCCATGAGTTTGACGAATGCCGGCTGCACCAGGCGGCGTTTCCGGTGGCGCTGTTTGGGCCACGGGTCCGGGCAGTTGATGAAGACCTTTTGCAGTGAGCCGGGCTGGAGATAATCGGCGATGAACTGCCTGGCCTCGAACCGTCCCACCCGGACATTGCCGAGACCGGCCTTCTCGATCCGGCGACAGCTCTTGTAGCACCCCTTGTTGTAGAAATCGAGGGCGATGAAGTTTAGGTCGGGGAAGTCAACGGCGGTCCTGACCACGAAGTCGCCGATGCCGCAGCCGATCTCCAGGGCTAAAGGGTGGTCGTTGCCGAAGATGGCGCTCCAGTCGGGCTGCTTTGGCAACTCTTCCGGCTTCAGGAAGAACGGCGAGTCGATGGCGATCATGGTCTGGGTAGATATCCGGTGCATGGCCAGGAACTATTAGCACATACGGGTAGTTTCGGCAAAGGGGATATTTTGCGACTTCGTTGCCATTTGGGGGAGGGTGTGTTACACAAGTAAGACAGCTAACCATAGGAAGGAAAAAGAAAAAAACATGCGTTTCGACGAATTGCACCTCCCTGAGCCGGTACGGCAGGGGATTGTAGATGCCGGCTTCAGCAATTGTACCCCGATCCAGGAGAAGACCCTGCCACTCTCCCTGGGCGGCCGCGATGTGGCAGGCCAGGCCCAGACCGGTACCGGCAAGACCGCCGCCTTCCTCCTCACCCTGTTCACCCGCCTCCTCACCCAGGAGAAGCGGGGGGAGAAGCGCCATCCGAGGGCACTGGTCCTGGCGCCCACCCGGGAACTGGTGGTGCAGATCGAAAAGGATGCCCAGCTCCTGGGCAAACACTGCGGGCTTTCCATCCAGGCCATCTACGGGGGCGTGGACTACATGCTGCAGCGCAACGCCCTGAAGGAAGGGGCCGACGTGGTGATCGGCACCCCGGGGCGGCTCATCGATTACCTCAAGCAGAAGGTCTACTCCCTGAGCAGCATCGAGGTACTCGTCATCGACGAGGCGGACCGGATGTTCGACATGGGGTTCATAGCAGACCTCCGCTTCATCCTGCGCCGCCTGCCCCCCTACGACAAGCGCCAGAACATGATGTTCTCCGCGACCCTGAACCAGCGGGTGATGGAGCTGGCTTACGAATTCATGAACCTCCCCGAGAAGGTGTCGGTCACCCCGGAGCAGATGACTGCCGAGCGGGTGCAGCAGGTCCTGTATCACGTGTCCCGGAAGGAGAAGTTTCCGCTCCTGTTGGGGCTCCTGCGCAAGGAGGGGATGGCGCGGACCATGATCTTCGTCAACACCAAGCGGGAGGCCGAGTTCCTCCACGACCGGCTGAACGCCAACGAGTTTCCCTGCCGGGTCATCTCAGGCGACGTGGAACAGAAAAAACGGCTCCGTATCCTTGAGCAGTTCAAGGAGGGGACCATGCCGCTGCTCATCGCCACCGACGTAGCGTCCCGGGGGCTCCACATCGAAGGGGTCTCCCACGTCATCAACTACGATCTCCCCCAGGACTGCGAGGACTATGTCCACCGGATCGGCAGGACGGCCCGGGCCGGCGCCGAAGGGAAGGCCATCTCCCTGGCGGACGAGGACGGCGCCTTTTACGTGGAGGCGATCGAGGAGTACATCAAGGAGAAGGTTCCGACCGAGTGGGCCGAGGACGACCTGTTCGTGCACGACTACAAGCGGACCAAGCCGAACCTGAAGAAGCTGGAGAGTCAGCACGGCCATAAACCGGGACACAAGCCGGGGCACAGACCGGGACCGGCAAAAGCCGCGGCTGCGACTGGCGAAGGGGAGAAGCGGAAAAGGCCCAGGCGGCGGAAGAGCCCGGGCGAGGCCGGCCAGGCAAGCCCGGCGCCGGCAGGGCAAAATAATTCTTGATTTTTCTGTGCATGAATATGTATATGGATAATGGTATGTATCCGAAGAACAAAGGAGAAATTCATGCGTAGATCGATTATTGCCGGCCTCTTCCTGGTGGCTGCCCTCTGCCTGGCATCGTTTACCATTGCGGGAGTCTCCGCCGGTTCCGTGAAGGCCGGGGACACCGTCTACGTCTGCCCCTGCGGAGAAGCGTGCGCATGCAAGACGATTTCCGGCGCCGCGGATAAATGCGCGTGCGGCAAGGAACTGGCCAAGGCAACGGTCATCAGGATGGAAGGAGAGTCGGCGGTTGTCTCCGTGGATGGCAAGGAGCAGACCCTTACCCTCGGCGGCAAGGGGTGTGGTTGTGAAAACTGCAAGAACTGCGACAAGAAGATGCAAAAGTCCGGGTGCGCCAACTGCGACAAGGGGATGCAGAAGCCGGGCTGCGCCAACTGCGACAAGGGGATGCAGAAGCCGGGCTGCGCAAACTGCGACAAAGGGGCGAAGCAGTAGGGCATCAGGCGCTCCGCCCGCAGCAACGAGCGAGGGGTGGTCCGAAAGGGCCACCCCTTTTTTGTGGGTCGGATGTGCGGTCTTTGTAACTGGGCCTAACTCCCCCTCTCCCCCTCTTAACTTAAGAGGGGGAACCTGATTCGCCTCTAAGGTCGGGAGGGGTTACTCATTTACTCGGCAGATACCGTGCCTTCACGTTGTAGGCAATCATCCACTCGGCCAGGGAGCGCTTCGGCAGACGCTTCTTCAACTCCGCGACAATGGCATCGACGTCCTGCGACTCGGCGGCCAGTGCCCGCGCCGTGCTGTCGAACTGCACCAGATACTCCTTCATCTCCTTGAGATCCTTTTTCGTCGAGAGCGGACCGTGGCCGGGGATGATCTTCTCCAGGTCCGTGCCCAGCAGTGAGTCGATGGTACCGGTCCAGCCGGCGATGTCGGCGTCGGCCAAGAAGGGGTGGAAGTCGGTGAAGAGTATGTCGCCGGCAAAGATGAGCTTTTTCGACGGCACCAGGACGACGATGCTCCCCGCAGTGTGGGACGGTGAGACGCGGTAAAGTTTTACGCTTTCGTCACCCAGATCGATCTGCATCCGGTCGCTGAAGGAGAGCGTCGGCAGGACGATCTCGGTGCCGGACATATCCTCCGGTTTCAGGCCGTAATTCCCGATGTTCCTGAGGGTGTCCGCGCCGTTTCGCTCCAGCATCATCCGGTCGGCCATGTGGGAGATCACCGTAGCGCCGACCTTGGCAAAGACGCAGTTGCCGAAGGAGTGATCC
Organism: uncultured Geobacter sp.; assembly: GCA_964432205.1. Lineage (GTDB taxonomy): Bacteria > Desulfobacterota > Desulfuromonadia > Geobacterales > DSM-12255 > Geomobilibacter. The sequence continues at coordinate 65,685 of CAYSMK010000025.1, forward strand.
AAATGGGTGTGGGTGTTGACCACGTACTTGATCGGCTTGTCGGTCACCTTGCGGATGTCGGCCAGGAAACGCGCCCCCTCCTTGGCCGAGGTCAGGGTGTCCACCACCAGCACGCCGTCCCGGCCGATGACGATCCCGGCGTTTGCGGCAAAGCTGTGGCCGGGCGAGGCGTCCTTCTCCCCCACGTAGGAGTAGACGTTGTCGGCGATCTTCGTCAGCCCCTGAGCAAAGGCGCCCTGTGCGAACAGCAGCAAAAAAAACACAACCGGCAGCATGAATATTCTCTTCATCGTGTGACCTCCTGGCATTGTAATGAGCGCAGTTGCTCGCCCTTTGATTCCTTCCGTTTCCGCCGATAATCAAGGCCCGCCATCAGCTAAGATCGACCCCACAGTGCTGCAGCAGCCGCTCCCGGTTTCGATGAAACCCCTTTACGCTGTTGTAGCCGCGATCCCCGAACGGCTGCAGCTTTTCCAGCCAGTGCAGCTCCAGCGCGGCAAGGGATTGCTCGATGTTGTCACCCGGTTCCGGTTTGTCCAGGACAGCGAGCACGGAAAACTCGAAGCTCTTGGCACCGAATTCGTTCAGATCCCTCTGCAACTCCCTGCTGAAGACGATTTTCCCCATCCTGAGCTGAAACAGCCTGCTGTTGCGGGTCCCGTCCAGATTTTCACTGCTGCCGACATAGATCTTCCCGTTTAACTTGTTCCGGATCTGGTACACCCCCATCCCGGGGCAGTTCTGCTTGTAGAGCCGCTTGATCTCCGCCCGCTTGCTCTCATGCTTCACGCCCCCCGTCCCTTTCCCGCTCTGCACCGGCAATGACTGTGACGCGACCGGTGCACCGGCAACCGTTTCCCGCCAGTAGGTTGTCCCTTCCCTGCGGATCAGCCCCTCGTCCACCAGCAGGCGGCGGATGGTGCAGTAGTCGTCGAACAGCGGCACGATGAGCCCGGTCACCTCCTGCTCGCTGTAGCGGTACCCCGGCTCGAACCGCGCGGCAAACTGTTCCAGAACGATGAGCCGCTTCTTGTGCTGCGCCGGCAGCTTCTCCAGTCTGCCGTGGCGAAAGAACGCCTCCAGCACCTTGACACGGTGCTCCTCCATCCGCACGTCCTGCAGCTCCTTGCCGGCAGGGGGGGCCGAAACGATCTCCCGCAGTGTGGTGTCGAACATGGCGTCGTTTGCCTGGATGACGACGTAGTACTGCTCCTTGCGACTGCTGACCAGGCCAGCCTGTTCCAGTTTTTTCAGGTGGAAGGAAACGGTCGATGGGGCAAGGGCATGACGCCTGGCAATCTCCTCCACGTACTGGGAGCGCTCCAGAAGCGAGTTGACTATGGCCAGCCTCGACTGGTCGGCAAGGGCCTTCATGATGGCAATGCTCTGGTCGGTCTTCATACGGCACCCCATGATTCGATATGTGTCGAATTAAAATAGCCTGCAAGGTGCCGGCTGTCAATCTGTTTTTGTGGTTATCGAATCATAATTCCGTGGGCGTCTCGGGGAGGCCGTCGGTCTCGCCGGCTGTCAGAGCTTTTCCCGCACGCTCCGCACCTTGTCTTCCATGCTCTGGACGCGGTCCGTACGGGTCCCCAGCTTGATGGTCGTGGTGATGCGCGGTGCACCCATCCCGTGCACGACCTCGTGACAGCGCTTCACCGCCGCAAACACGGCATCCCACTCCCCCTCCACATTGGTGCCGTAGGAGTGCAGGGAGGTCTTCAGGCCGGCCTCGGTCAGCACCCGTTCGCATGCGGCCACGTAGCCGGAAAGGGAAACGCCGACGCCGATCGGCACGATGCATAGGTCAACCAGGACGTTCATGGGAAATCCTCCTTATTCATGGTTTATTTCTGCGGCAGGGTTACCGTAAAGGTGCTCCCGTGCCCGGGCTCGCTTTCGAGGGTAATCGTGCCGCCATGGGCCTCGATGACGGCCTTGGCGATGCTGAGGCCGAGCCCGGTACCGTCGGCGCCGCGCGCCGCGTCGGCCCGGTAGAACCGGTCGAATATCCGCTGCGCATCTGCTTTGCCAATCCCCACACCCGTATCTCTGATGGAAACAACCGCTTGCCCCCCGTCACCGGCGGTGGAGACCTCAAGCACACCATTGTCCCGGTTGTATTTCACGCCGTTTTCGAGGAGGTTGAACAACGCCTCTGTGAGGCTCTCTGAATTACCGGCTATGGCCATGTCGTCGCCAGGCATCGTTTCGACCCGGATGGACCTTTTCTCGGCAAAAGGGCGCACCATTGCCAGTGCGCTCCGGATGCAGTCGTTGAGAGAGACAGGCATGAATCCCTTCGACGAGAGAATGCCCGAATCGAGCCGCGAAAGTGAGAGAAGATCCTTCACGAGCGTATCGATGGTCTCCGAGACCGCTCTGATCTCCTTAACCGCATCAATGTACTCTTCAGCAGTCCGTTCCCGTTGCAGCAGCACGTCACAGTGGAGCCTGATAACCGACACCGGGGTCTTGAGTTCGTGGGACGCATCGGCGATCAGTCGTTTCTCGCTCTCGAACACCTTTTGCAATCGGTCGAGCATGGTGTTGAACGAGCCGGCCAGTCCCGCCAGCTCCCTGGTCTCTGCCCCGGCGTCTATCCGTTCGCCAAGGGTGTCGTGGGTGATCGTCTTGATCCGCTCTGAAAACTGATCGATAGGCTTCAGGGCCTTTCGTGCTATCCAGAATGCCATGAGCGACACGACCAATATCCCCGTCGGGATGACCATAAGCAGCACCCGGCCGAATTCCCTGACCATATCCAGGCTGTCGGCGAGGCTCTCCGCCACGTAGAAGCTGAACCTCCTGCCAAAGGCGTTGAGATCGTGCTGCAGCACCCGGATCGGTTCTCCGTCGGGACCTATGGAGGTGAAGACCGTTTCCTTGCGGCGCGGGTCATGGGCCTCGGCTACCCCCGCGGTGAGATCGAAGCTCTTGTCGACGAGAGAGGGGGCTGCGACGAACAGCTTCCCGTCCATCATGACCTTGAAGTAGTGCCCCGATCGCGGGATGGAATACTCCCCCGAAACGACCTCCTCCAATTCGAGCTCGATGCCGTTTCGCTCTTCGTGCAGCAGCCCGGTGAGCACCTGCATCTTCGAGTGGAGGGTCCGGTCGACGGCGCCGAAGGTGATCTCCCTGACTTCCCGGTAGATGAACAGGCCGACCGCGATCTGGAAGAGGGCGGTAACGGCAAGGATCCAGACGAAGAGTCTCCCTTTTATGGAGTTCCCGAACCGGTTCATACCCCGCCTTTCAGGATATAGCCCGCACCCCGCACCGTGTGGATGATCTGCCGGTCAAACCCCTTGTCCAGCTTGTTGCGCAGATGGTTGACATAGACATCGATGACGTTGCTGTCCCGGTCGAAATCCGTATCGTAGATATGCTCCGTGAGCTCGGTTCTGCTGATGACCCTGCCGCTGTTCAACGCCAGATACTCAAGGAGGCTGTATTCGGTTGCGGACAGGGCGATCTCCTTCTCCGCCCGTCTGACCATCCGGGAGTTCGTATCTATCGTCAGGTCGTCTACGGTCACCAGTGGGGACGACTTCCCCTTGCTCCTCCTGATCACCGTGCGGAGCCTGGCCAAGAGCTCATAGAAGTCGAAGGGTTTTGTGATGTAGTCGTCGGCGCCGACATTCAGCCCCTTGATCCGGCTCTCGATCTCTCCCCGGGCGGTGATCAGGAGAACCGGCACATCGCACCCCTTTGCCCTCAATTCGCTCAGAATCGTGAGGCCGTCCATGATCGGCAGCATGATGTCCAGCAGCATCGCGTCGTAGGGATAGTTCTCGGCCATGTAGAGCCCTTCTTCGCCGTCATGGGCCAGGTCGACGATGAAGGCGTTCTCCTTCAGCCCCTTTTTCAGAATCCCGGCCATTCTCTTTTCGTCTTCGATAATGAGGATCTTCATCCGGCTCCACCACTCGACGTGTCTATTGTCTGTTCATTCTAGCAGAACGATCCCACGGGGCCAGTCTCCCGGCTCTTTTGCTGCTACTTCGCCGCCACAACACACGATAAAAGCACCGGCCATGCCGATCCAGCTATGCACCGTAAAGCCCAGGTGCTCCATTCTTTTGTAGTCGTCGGCCAACAGCCCGGTAAGCAGGGCCGCGATGCCGCAGACAGCAAGCCCGAGATGAACCAGAACAGTCGTGACGCCAATGGCGCGTTCCTCGGGATGTTCCTCTCTGTTCCGCATGACCGTACCTCCTTGTGCAGCCAATGGCAGCTTTTCACCCCTTCGCGGGGAGATGAAGCGCTCCGGGGTGGACACGTCGACTCCACCCCGGCGAGTGTCTCCATTACCGTGCCCTTTTTACCTCGATCTTCCTGGCGGCAAGGGCGTTGCCCGAAGAGATCCCTTCAACTTCCACATAGGCGCCCACCGCGGCCGTGCCATGCCGTTCCCTTATGAAGGTGTCTTTCGTTACGTTGACCTCCCTGCCGTTCACGTTCCAGGTGCCGATCCGGTCATCGGGGAGGCTCCGGACCGTTCCGTAAAGCTTGCTTTCGTACTGGTCGGAATGTTCATGCGTCCTTCCGTCACGATGTTCGTCCCCGCTGGCGAATGCCGCTCCGGTCGCCAGAACCATGGACAGCCCCATTGCCACGGTGGTGATCAAGGTTTTCATACGCTCCCCCTTTTTCCTGCCTGGTTGTTTTCGCTGACGGGTTCCCGTCTTTTGAGTTCAGCCTAGCAAATCGAATATGAAGGGAAGATTAAAGTGCGGGATTTTTTCAAAGGGGTATCATTTTTCGGGGATGCGGTGCTGGGGTGGGGGAAGGGGAGTTGGAAAGTGGGGGTAGCAGCACCTTGCCGATTTGTCACCCGCATGGTATTGTACAGGATCTTGTCATTATGGAGGTCGCTATGCAGGCACTCACCTACAGCGAAGCACGTCATGATCTTAAGAACGTCATGGACGAGGCGTGTCGCAACCACGAACCGGTCCTGATCACGCGCCGTAAGGGGGAAAGCGTCGTTCTCTTGAGCCTTGAAGACTATGAGTCACTCATGGAGAGCGAATATCTGCTTTCCAGTCCTGCCAATGCTGCACGGCTCATGCAATCGCTTGAAGAAGCGCGGTCAGGCAAGCGAACTCCCATGGATGCCCTCGGGATATGAATGTTACGTTCACACCGACTGCTCTGGACGACCTGCGCTATTGGATCAAGACTGACAAACGGCAGGCCGAACGGATCTTGGCTCTTCTTGAAGAAGTCCGGCGAACCCCGTTTGAAGGAACCGGCAAGCCGGAACCGCTCCGTTTCCAGCTTGCCGGCTGCTGGTCCCGCAGGATCGACCGTGAACATCGTCTTGTGTACCAAGTGGAAGAAAAAGAGATTGTAGTAATCGTTTGTCGCTATCACTACTGATGGCTCCTTCAGGAAGACGTCCTGGAACTGCCCGCACCGTCCCCAGTCGTGAGGGACTCCGGCTCAAAAACGGATCGCCGGTATATCCCCCTCCCGCATGTTGTCGGCCATGGTCCAGAAGCGGGCGGTCCCATGGGTGATCCGCATGAGCTTGAAGGTGGGATCGTCCGGATCGATCCCCTTCAGGTAGTCGCGCTCGGCCACAAGGTGGGCCTTCTTCGCCCGGTCATGCAGTTCCTCCGCCTCCGCCTCGATCCGGAGCATCCTGGAAAAGTCGGGGGCGCAGTAGCAGAGCTCCACCCTGGGGTCGGCGGCGAGCTGCCGGCCGACCTCTTTTTTTGTCGAGGTGGTGAAATGGATCAGGCCGTCGTCGAACAGCACCGTCAGGAACGCCCTTACGCGGGGACGCCCCCGGTCGCTGGTGGCAATGCTGAAGACAGGGTTGGCGGTCACGAAATCGAGAACGTCGCGGTACTCCATGGTCTTTCCTCCTTGGATGGGCTTTTCCGGGAGACTACCATGTCGTGGCCGCGTCAGACTTTCGTTTTCCGACCTTTCTTTTGCGAACTCCGCCCATCCGTGAGAAGCCTGCGGTACTCGGCGGGGGATACCCCGAAGGCGCGGGAGAAGGTGGCACAGAAGTGGGAGGAACTCCCGAGCCCGCACTCCAGGGCGATCTCGGTCAGGGAAAGGTCCGCGGCGGCGATCAACTTCTTCGCCCGCTCCAGGCGGATGCTTCTGAGGTACTCAGTAGGGGAGAACCCGGTTTCGCGGGAAAAGGTGCGGCGAAAGTGGGTGGTGGAAAGCCCTGCGACCCCTGCCAGTTCATCCACCGAAAGTTTCTCCGCCAGGCGGGTATGGATCGCCTCGATCGCCCCTTCGATCCGCAGCCGCTCCGAGGCCCGTTCAGCCGGAGCAGGCTCTCCCCGCACAGCGCGGATCAAAGCATGGCAGAGCTCCACCTCCAGCGCGGCCAGCACAGCATTTCGGCCCCGGCTTTCGGTCGCCGACTCGTGCATGTAGCTCCGGACGAGCGGCAGAAGCTCCTTCGGGCGGGGGAACTGCTCCCCGCGGAACAGCGGGGGCACCGGAGAGTAGCAGCGCCACTCCTCCTCGAATAACTGCGGCTCGATGAGAAGCGCCACGTAGCGTGGCGGTCCATCGGAGGGGAGCTCGTGGTGGAGGATGCCGGGGGAAAGTGCCAGCACCCGGTCGGGAAGTGGCACTATCTCCTCGTTGCCGATCGCAACCCTCCCCCGGTCGTCAAAGGGGGCGACGAACATGTACCCCGGATGGGTGTGGTCCGTGGATAGGGCGTAGAAGCAGGCCCCGGCGACCGGCATGAAGAGGGCGCTTCTCACTCCGGGGAACGAGTCCACGTAGCGGAGTTGCTCCGGGGTTACCGGACCGGTGACCCGGCGGATAAGCTCTCCCCTCGCGTCCCGAGCGGGTTCGCAACCCATTTTCAACTGTTTCTTGCGGTCGTGCATCGGCTGGATATCGCTCCTTCTCGCTCGTGCCACCCGCAAAAATGTCACGTGCTATGTTGAAATGAGCCGCTTAGCGGCCCGGATTGCTCTCACGGGACAGCTGGCCGGTAGACGATCCCTTCTTCCGCCATCCTCATGAACGGGATCTCCTTCCCGTCCCGGCTGGAGAAGAGCTCCACGGTCTCCGTGAGCCGACCGGACGTCCCCTCCGGGCTCTGGTTGATGCGGACCGTGTCAAAGGGGACGAACCAACCCCGGGCGGCCGCGGCCAGCTCGATGACCACCCCACCCCCTGGCCCCTCGTGTCCCTTGCCGGCGCCGAGGTTTCCCTCCACCGCCAGGTCGAGGCCACCGTCGGCCGATGACGAGGTGCGGACCGTGAAAAAGAGCGTCTGGTCCCGTGGCCCGGCGCTGCCGTCGTAGCGCGGGTGGCGGCGATGGATCTCCTTGACCGCTTCCCACCGGTCGGCGAAGCGCCTTTCCAGGATGAGAAAGTCGTAGTCGTGCTCGGGAACCGGCAGCCAACTGCCGGCGACGAAACGCGCCGCCCGGGCGTGGCCGGCGAAAACCCTCGACGACAGTGACGGCTGCGGCGGCTGGTCGGTGAGTGGCAGGGACGTCTGCAGGGAGGTGCAGCCAGTCCGGGAAAGGGCGAAGACGGCCAGGAGGGGGAATAGGTGTTTCACGGGGACTCCAGATCGTTGTTCTCGCTATAAAGCATTGGCGCCTCAATTCTTCGGGGTGGACGGTCAAGGGCAAGGCATGTTACCCCTTCACCCGCCACAGCATCTCGTACACCGGCGCCAGAAGCGAGAACCCCTCCCGCAGATCGTCGCAGATGCCCCGCGTGAAAAGCCGACCGTCAGCCGTCCGGTTGCAGACCAGGTAGACATTCCGGCGCTGGTGCCACTGCTGGAGATCGTCAGGCAGGGGCGCGCTCAGCGACCGTTTGTAGCGCTCCCCTTCCAGCTCAAAGGTCGTCTGTTCCTCAAGGCAGGCCACGGATTTCCTGAACGCGGCCGGTTTGGTCTCGATGAGCCGCCGCAGCCGGTCCATCGTCTCCTTCGAGGCGCTGTAAAATCCCATGCCGTAGCGGTAGGCGTCCGCACCGAGTTCGAAGAAGAAGCAGGGGGCCTCCTTCCAGTCACGGCTCGGGCGCTTGAAGGTGATCCAGAGGCAGGTCTTGTAGGGGGATTTGTTGCGGGTAAAGCGGGAGTCGCGGTAGATGCGTGAGATGGTCTTGTCCACGGCCGGGATGGTGACCAGGTCGGGGTCGATGGCCAGCATCGGTCCGGCCAGGTCGCTGACCAGCGCCTTGAGCGGCGCCAGCAGATACTGCTCGTAGTCGGCCCGATGTGCCTCGAACCACTGCTTGTCGTTGTTGGCGGCCAGCCCTTCGAAGAAGGCCAGTGCCCGGGGCGAAAAGCCGTTAAAGGTGTCGCTCATCGCTGACCCTCCCTCGCTCGATCCGCTGCAGGTTACTCAAAGACCTGATGCGGCCATCTTCCTTATGCCGCACCCATACGGATGCAGAACATGCTTTAGGCATCTCAGTGCAAAATTACAAGGTAAATATGCACGGGTAGTGAAATTGAGCCGGTAATCTGGCCGTACTGCCGGCAAACTCACTCGTCAGCGCCGGCAGTACGGCTCAGGTGCTACTGTTTCATCCACGATGCCTTGGTCGCCAGCCTGGCCCCGTCTTCCAAGGTGGCCTGCGTCAGACTCCCCGCCTCGGTCTGGATGCAGATGAAATAGAGATCCTCGTCGCCTGCCTTATAGGCCCGCTCCCCTTGCGGCGCCACCCGGACCAGGCTCCCTTCGCCCACCGGAAACTCCTCGCCATCCACGTAGAAGATCCCTTTGCCCCCCAGTACGATGTAGAGTTCTTCGTTTTTCCTGTGGTTGTGGACAAACGGCATTCCCTTGCCGGCCGGAAGGCGGTTGAGAGAGACCTCGCAGCCGGTGAGGCCCAGTTCCCCGCCAATGAAGTATTTCCCGTGAAACCCCAGGAAGTCCCTCTGCAAGAGGGTTTCAAACGGCCCGGCGTGCTCTGCGGTAAAGTTGGTTCCCTGCATGGTCATGGTCGTATTCCTCCATTGCGTGATATGTGGACCGTGCGGTCCAAAAATGAGTAAAAAAATTTAGTCTAACGCCCGCAGGGTAACGGCGACGATATCACGCACGCGCTGCTCGTCTGCCCCACCCTTGACAACGGTCTTGATCCCCCCCAGGCTGCTGATCAGATAGCTGGCCAGCGCCTCGGCCCCCAGCTCCTGAGTGATCTCTCCCTCGGCCTGCCCCTGCCTGACCGCCCGGCAGAGGATCACCCGCAACCCTTCAAAACCTAAGGCAACCCGGTCGGCAATGTCGCTATCTTTCTGGGCGCATTCGGCGGCGGTATTCATCAGCAGGCAGCCGCGACGCGTATCGTTTGCGCGACTGGCCTCGGCCGCCGAATTGAGCAGCATCCGCTCGATGAAGCTCCGGCCTGAATCCGAGCTCTCCAGCAGGTCGGCCAGGGCCTGTGAGACCTTTTCCCGGTAGCGGGAGATGCAGCGCAGAAAAAGCTCCTTCTTGCCGCCGAATGACTGATAAAAGCTGCTCTTGGAAAGACCCATGGCCTTGAGCAGGTCCTGCAGGGTCGTGGCCTCGTAACCTTGGGACCAGAACACCTGCATGGCGGCATTGAGGGCCGTGTCAGGATCATATGCCAGTGGTCTGCCGAGTGTCATGACTGAACTTTAGGACCGAACGGTCCAAATGTCAATGGTAAACCCAACGGGTAGGGAGCCGTCATCGGTTCCCCCGTGTTTCGACCGGTTCGAATAGTCAGTCGCTTTCCTCGACAGGCTACCGTCAAAGCAGTTGTGGCAAGGGATCAGGGGTGATCCGTTACAGAATATCTCCCCCGTGAGCAGACCATGAGCCCCTCCTTCTCCATCCGGCTGAGATTGAGGGCGATCTGTTCAGGGTCGCCCGTCACCCGGGCCGCCAGCCCCTCGGCGGACAGGCCGGGATGGGCCAGGACCGCCTTCAAGAGGGCGCTGCGGAGCTGCCGGTTCGATCCCTCGAAACGAGACTGGCGGGTATGGTGGACGCTCTTGCGGGAGGGGTTGGGATGGTCCCGTTTCAGGACCACCCCGTAATCCATGAGCGCATTGTACCATTCCCTCGGCCGGGCCCGGTCCAGGGTCGCCTCCACCAGGGGGAGCAGCTCCCGGTCGTGGATGCCGGTGCTATTCTGGAAAAAGTGATGGATGAAGACGCTGCGGATGTTGGTTTCGATGAACAGTTCGGGCAGATCAAAGGCAAACGCCATGATGGCGCCGGCGGTGTACGGGCCGATACCGGGAAGTGATTCCAGCTCGTTCCGTTTAGTGGGGACCGTGCCGCCAAAGCGCTCCATCATCGACTCGCTGGCCCGTTTCAGGGCCAGGGCGCGCCGGTTGTAGCCGAGCCCCTGCCAGGCCGTCAGCAGTTCGCTGAGCTCGGCCGACGCCAGGGCAGCCACGGTCGGGAACCGGCCGACAAAGGCGGTGAACTTCCCCGCCACCCGGTCCGCCTGGGTCTGCTGCAGCATGATCTCGGAAACCAGTACCCGGTAGGGATCGACGGACTCGCGCCACGGGAGAGTACGGGGATTGGCACGAGCGACCCTGTACACGGTTGCACGGAACTGCTCGATGTCGGCCTCCGCGAGCGGAACGGAAATAGTGGTGGGGTGGTGGGCACGCTTCATCATCTCGTCACAACAGGCCCATGAGCAGTTTCCGGAAATCGATGCTGACCCGCTCCCGCTCTTCCCGGAGTCTGAAGCCCCGCCGCAGGACCTCCTCCTCGATCTCCTTCATGTGCAGGGCCCCCCAGGGGATGACGACGGTATCGTAGCGCTCCAGGGCCTTCCCCAGGTGGCGGATCAGTTCCCTGTTCCGCCGGTGGAGGATGTCGTCGATGATGATCTCGTTCATCTCCGGGGTGATATGTTTCTCCCCCCAGGCGTTCAGGGCCGTAAACCCCTTCACGAAGGAGGGGCTCTCCCGCAGCTGCTTCCCGATGGCGTCGAGGACGAGGATGGTGGGGGGACGAAAGGCGCTCACATCCAGATCGGCCCTGAGGATTTCGGTCTCAGACCTGCCCTTTGAGTCGGGCCGGGCAGCGTCGAGCTCGTCCTCCTCGATGAGTCTCCCCCGGAACAGCAGCTTTTCCTGGGAGGTAAGCCCCAGGAAATCGGCCACCCTCCCGTAGTCGAACCGGTTCCGCAGCAGGTTACCGTCGTCGGACAACCCTTCGGCCAGCACGATGGTCCGGCCCGGGGCGACCGAACGTGCCAGGTCTTCGTAGTAGTGCTTCTCCCCCACGTGGATCATACCTGCCAGCCGGATCGTCCGATTGTCGCGCTGGTAGATCCGCTCCGTCATGTAGAGACCGCCGGGCCTGACGTGCATGAAACCCGCGGTATACGCGGCCATGTACGCGTTTGCCGCAGAGAGGGCGAACATCGCCAGGGCGAGCGGGACGGCGAACAGGTTGGCTGCGCCGAAGATGAGACTGTTCCTGAGGCTGAAGAACGGGGCGTCGAACATCGCCGGCGGCAGCGCCGGGGGACGGCCGTCCGGTTGCCGGTATTGCCGGAGGAGGAGCAGGGCGAGCGCGAGCTGCGCGGCCGCCGCAAGGAGTCCGAAGGCCCGGAAACCGGCGAGGGGAGGAAAGAGCCAGCCGGACAGGGGACAGAAGAAGACGAAGGCGATCAGGGGGAGAAAGAGCCGCTTGGGGAGTCGCCGGTCGATGCCGAGGCTGATATAGAGCGGCAGTGCCGTGAGGATGACCGCATTGGCCAGGAGGTTCCGCACCCCCGAAAGGGGGGCCAGCGGAACAAGGAGTGAGACAGCCTCGTCAAGGAAGGATACCCCGCCATCGACGAGGAACAGGAGCAGGAACAGGTTGGCAAAGGATCTCATCGGGGAACTTTCCGTGTCAATGGTGCGCTCAGTGTCGTGGAATGAGCAGCGCTCACCTTCCGAAATATCTCTCATGGGCCGATCCAAGTCAACGGGAATGCCTCACGCCCCGTACAATGCGTCATTTCATCCCGTCTCTTACCAGTCGAGGGCCAACTCCTTCGGAGCGAAATAGTCGCCTTGCCCCCCCCGGGGCGGCCCTGATCATCGGCTACGAGAAGATACTGTTGTCGCAGTTGACAACACATATCGCTGTTGTTATTATCTCCAACATGGATGCCAGGCTAATGCTCAGCGAGCGCCACACGATTTCGGAGACATCTTTCGTCGAAATGGTGGTATGGCACTTGCCATCTCCCCTTCCCGGGAGCTGCCATGCTTTCAAGTATCGACTTGCTCTTGTGGTGAACGGCATGTGTGTCGTTCGCTATGGTAACGAGGCAGGCAAAGGCGATCACAAGCACAAAGGCGAAGAAGAAATCCCTTACCAATTTGTTACTCCCCAACTCCTTCTCGAAGATTTCTGGCACGATGTGGACAATTGGAGGTCCTGATATGAATAGTGTAACGTTGGAAGTCAGTTCCCGTGAAAAAATTGATAACCGATTTCTACGTGCGTTCGAGGGCGAACCACAAGGGCAATTCATCAGCTTCGAGTCGCCAGAACTTTTGTTCAAGGTGATTTCCGGCAAGCGGTGGGAATTGCTGAAGATCATGACTGGTGCCGGGCCGATGACCATTCGTGAGGCATCCCGTCGAATGCATAGAGATGTAAAGGCGGTGCATGGCGACGTTCACGCGCTACTGAACGCCGGGTTGTTGCAGAAAACCGAAAAAGGACAGATCGTCTTTCCATACGATGCCGTCCATGTGGATTTTATGCTGAACGCGGCGTGACCTGGCAGGGCAACCTCCAGGGTCAGGATTGCCTTTCAGGCAGAGGCGGTCCGGTTTATCGAATTGCTGGAAAGTCTCCCCATTGCCGTGGATGACGACACGGCCCGTCGCGCTCTGCATGGCACTTACCAACTCGCCCGGGAGTACGCCTTGACCGCCTACGATGCTGCCTATCTGGAACTGGCCATGCGCCTTGGGGTGCCGTTGGCGACCCTGGACCGGCAGCTTGCGGAGGCTGCGGGAAAGGCCGGGGTAACTATTTTCCGGCAGATGGAAAAGGCATAAAGAGGGCACCCCTATTTCGGGTGGCGTTGGGTCGGCAGGTGGTTGCGGGGGAGGACGTGTTCTGTCACAAAAGTCGTGAGTATCGTTGACAAAAATGCGGTACGCGTGCAATAAGAGTGTACTAATTATCCGAAGGTTGCCGGTTTCTCGACGATTGTTAGGCCTGGCAGGTGGGACATGCCCTGTGCGTTTTCAGGAGGGGTAAATGGTTGCCGTACGAGGGGCCGTCTGTGTGAGAGTAAATGCCGCTTCTGTCAGCTTCAGGCTGACGGAGCGGCGTTTTGCGTTGTGGTGTGAGAGAACTGGGAAAAAGTGGATAGCGGGTTGCCTTGCTAATGTTTTTTCATGTTCACGGGCAAAGTGTTCTGTTTGGGTAGATCACCAGTTCGCGCGCGCGCGTGAACTGGTCAATAAGAGTTGTGCATAGAGAGGAAAATGAACGAAAAAATGATTAAATCGCTGCTCGCCGGCTTAACCCCGGTAGCACTGTACGGAATGATCTCGGGAAGCCAAGAGCCAGTTGTATGGTTCCTCCGTGGAACGGCCATAGAGCCAGTACTGCATTCTTTGCACAACGGTAATCCGATTTTCTTTGATCTCTCTGTCGGGTATCTCGTTAGCCTATTTTTCTGGCTCATAGTTGTCCATCTGCCTGAAAGGCAACGGAAAGATATCATTAAGAATAATCTTCAGAATTCATATACAAATTTCAAAGAAAATACGATTCAGATTCTACTATGGGCCTCTATCGGAACTCATGACTCTGAATTGCCGAAAGAATTATGTGACTACAAACTGTTCAAAGAGTTTTTCGGGAATAATCGAAATGAGCTGTGGTACGCGGCGTTAAACGGTCTCCAAGCCGATCAAACTCGGCTTAAAGATTTGCTAATTGAAATCGAAATGTTGGGCTCTGCGTCGAATCAAGTGGGTTGAGAGTGTAGGCCGTCGAACTTGAGCTTG